>NZ_JACFUD010000001.1:0-647617 GCF_020295385.1 Enterococcus sp. S22(2020) | reverse complement strand
CGGGCGTTGGAAATTTGAGAGGAGCTGTCCTTAGTACGAGAGGACCGGGATGGACTTACCGCTGGTGTACCAGTTGTTCTGCCAAGGGCATTGCTGGGTAGCTATGTAGGGAAGGGATAAACGCTGAAAGCATCTAAGTGTGAAGCCCACCTCAAGATGAGATTTCCCATTTCTTTAAGAAAGTAAGACCCCTCAGAGATGATGAGGTAGATAGGTTGGAAGTGGAAGTGCAGTGATGTACGGAGCGGACCAATACTAATCGGTCGAGGACTTAACCAAAAGAAATAAAATAAATGATCTTGGTAAGTAGTGATTACAAGCTTCAATCCAGTTTTGAGTGAATCATCACTCAATTGAATACAACAACACCCAGTGTGGTGGCGATAGCGAGAAGGATACACCTGTTCCCATGCCGAACACAGAAGTTAAGCTTCTTAGCGCCGATTGTAGTGAAGGGTTTCCCTTTGTGAGAGTAGGACGTCGCCGCGCTCGTTGTTATTCCGGCATAGCTCAGTTGGTAGTAGCGCATGACTGTTAATCATGATGTCGTAGGTTCGAGTCCTACTGCCGGAGTAAAAAGAACGAAAAACTTTTTGAGTTTTCGTTCTTTTTTTGTTTTAAATGAAAAGAATTATATCTTTTGAAAGAATAATGAAAAGATGAAATAATGATATAGTAGGTAAATCGATTAATTTTATCTAACAGTTTTGTCATATCAGTGATCTATTTTGTAAAAATTTAGCTTTGTTACTAAGTTTTTTGATATAATTGTTTGTAATCCGAACGAACTAGGTCTTAAGATTGAGTGGAGATTCTTCATCCTGTGGTATAATAGCTTGGAGAAGTTAGGAGGAGCAACGTGAAAGTATTATTATATTTTGAAGGTGAAAAAATATTAGCCAAGTCAGGAATTGGCCGGGCACTTGACCATCAAAAGCGAGCACTTTCTGCTGTGGGAATAGAGTATACATTGGATGCTGAATGCACAGATTACGATATATTGCACATAAATACATATGGAATCAATAGTCACAATATGGTGAATAAAGCTCGGAAAATGGGAAAAAAAGTGATATATCATGCTCATTCAACTGAAGAAGACTTTAGAAACTCCTTTATCGGTTCTAATCAACTATCACCTTTAGTTAAAAAGTATTTGGTAAGTTTGTATTCTAAAGCAGATTATTTAATTACACCAACACCTTACTCTAAGGATTTGCTAGAAGGCTATGGAATAAAAGTCCCGATTGCCTCAATTTCGAATGGTATCGATCTGAATCGTTTTGAACGTTCGAAAACAAAAGAAGAAAAATTCAAGGAATATTTTAATATCTCAAGCAATCAAAAAGTAATTATTTGTGTAGGATTATATTTTGAAAGAAAAGGAATCATTGATTTTGTTGAGTTAGCTAGACAGTTTCCAGACTATCGTTTTATCTGGTTTGGTCATACGCCAATGTATTCAATTCCAAGAACGATTCGTACGCTTGTTAGAGAAGATCATCCTAAGAATGTTGAATTTCCTGGTTATATAAAAGGAGATATTATTGAAGGTGCCTACTCAGCAGCAGATTTATTTTTCTTTCCTTCTTATGAAGAAACAGAAGGAATTGTGATATTAGAGGCTTTAGCAAGTAAGCAGCAAGTTTTAGTAAGGGATATTCCAGTATATAAAGGCTGGCTTAAAGATAAAGAAAATTGTTACATGGGCTCAACAAATGAAGAATTTGCTTCTTTGATCGAGTCGCTGATCGAAAAAAAACTGCCAAATACCTGTGAATCAGGATATGAAGTGGCCAAGCAAAAAAGTATTGAACGAATCGGTCATGATTTAAAAGAAGTTTATGAAACAGTATTAAATCGTGGTCATACAAATGAAAGTGAACAAATCTATCTAAAAAATTGAAGGTAATGGAGGGGAACATTGTGAAATTTGGTTTCTTTACAGATACATACTTTCCCCAGGTCAGTGGGGTTGCTACATCAATAAAAACACTTAAAGAAGAATTGGAGAAAAAAGGACATCAGGTCTATATTTTTACGACTACAGATCCTAATGCAAAGGAATTTGAAGAAGACGTGATTCGAATGCCCAGTGTTCCTTTTGTCTCTTTTAAAGATAGAAGAATCGTTGTTCGGGGAATGTGGTATGCCTATCTGATTGCTAAAGAGCTGGAACTAGACTTAATCCATACACATACAGAATTTGGAGCAGGTTTATTAGGGAAAATGGTTGGTAAAAAATTAAAAATACCAGTTATTCATACCTATCATACAATGTATGAGGATTATTTACATTATATTGCCAAAGGCAAAGTAGTTCGCCCAACGCATGTAAAATATTTTTCTCGTTTTTTTGCAAATCATACAACAGGTGTAGTTTGCCCTAGTGAGCGTGTCATTGATAAGCTGAGGGAATATGGAGTGACTGCTCCCATGAGGATCATTCCAACGGGTATTGATATAAAAAAATTTGAAAGACCTGATATCACCGACCAAATGAAAGAAGATTTACGAGAAGAGCTAGGTTTAACTAAAGAGAATATGATGCTTTTATCTTTAAGCCGTATCTCATATGAAAAAAATATTCAAGCAATTATTCAAGGTTTACCAATTATATTTGAACGATTTCCCAATGCTCGTTTTGTGATCGTAGGAGATGGACCCTATGTAGAAAAACTATCTTGCTTAGCAGAAGACCTGAATATTCGTGAAAAGATTCAATTTGTCGGTGAAGTACCTAATGATCAAGTAGCAATCTATTATAAAGCTGCTGACTATTTTGTCAGCGCCTCAACATCTGAAACACAAGGATTAACATACACTGAAGCAATGGCTTCGGGTGTTCCATGTGTAGTTGAGGGGAATGCTTACTTAAATAATCTATTTGACCATGAAAGTTTAGGACATACATTTGAGAGCGATGATGAGTTTGCATCAGCATTTATTTCCTATGTTGAATCAGGGATCAAACCAGATGAAACCATTTTAAAAGAAAAACTTTATGAGATATCTGCTTCTTATTTTGGTAATCGAATGTTTGAATTTTACGAAGATATGATCAAATATTATGATCAACGGTTGGTGGAAAAAGAAGCTGCTGCTTCAATTGAACGTATTAAAGTTAAATTTACATCTTTAAGAAAATAAATGTTAAAACTTTTATTCTTAGTTTATACTGAGGATAGAAGTTTTTTTATTAAACAAAAATAGGGAGGAAATAAAATGCCACAAATAGGATTTATTGGAACAGGTGTAATGGGTGCTTCGATTGTTAGAAACATGATGAAACACGGACTAAAAGTCAATGTTTATAATCGAACAAAGAGTAAAACTGATGAACTTGTAAAAGAAGGTGCAATTTGGAAGGAGACGCCAGCAGAACTCGCTGCATCAAGCGATATTGTTTTTACAATGGTTGGCTTTCCAAAAGATGTCGAAACGATTTATTTCGATGATAATGGGATCTTCACTGGAAATATCCAAGGGAAAATTATTGTAGATTTGACCACAAGTACACCGACATTGGCACAAAAAATTGCTGAAAAAGCCAGTGCCCTAGGTGGAGTTGCTTTGGATGCGCCAGTATCAGGTGGAGATTTAGGTGCAAAGAATGGCACACTAACAATTATGGTCGGTGGAGAGAAAGAGGCATATGATCAGTTACTGCCTGTTTTTAAGACGTTTGGAACAACTGTCACTCTACATGGAAATGCCGGAAAAGGTCAGCACACTAAAATGGCAAATCAAATCATGATAGCAGGAACCATGACAGGGATGACTGAAATGCTTGTTTATGCCAATAAAGCTGGTTTAGATTTGGACAAAGTGATCGAAACTCTTTCTGGTGGAAGTGCTGCAAATTGGTCTTTAAGTAACTATAGTCCAAGAATTCTAAGAGAAGATTACACTCCAGGCTTTTTCGTAAAGCATTTTATAAAAGATTTAAAGATTGCATTGGATGAGGCAGAAAAAATGGACCTTGACCTACCATCGACGAAATTAGCGGTTGAACTCTATGAAAAGCTTGCTAATAAAGGTTTTGAGAACGATGGAACCCAAGCTTTGATCAAACTTTGGTGGGATGAAGGAAAACGCTCTTAGATCAAAAATTAAAGAACAGCAAAAAAATGAAAAAAAATGACGAAATATCATGCAAGAAACGCAATGTTTTGATACAATGGTACAGAACTAGTTTGCAGAGGGAGGCCCATTTATGAAACATTCACAACTTGTGGCGATCATTAAAAGACTTGAAGCGATGACTGAAGCAACAGACAACGAAATTCAAGTACGCCGCTTTGAAAAAGAAGGCGTAGAAAAATGCATCGTGAATTATGATAAATCGACTGAAACATTTGAATTAACAGAAAGTGATTCTCAACAAAGCTATCAATTTGATAATATCGATATTGTAGCAATGGAGATCTATGATTTAATTCAATAAAAAAGAATACTCAAAAACCTTGTGGCATACAATTTGTATGCCACAAGGTTTTTTTTACTAAGCGGTTGTCAATTCTTTAAAGATAGTTTTCACAGTAGTTTTCTCTTTGATGCGGTAAGCATTTGAACCAGCAAAGACTAATGCATCCTCAGGTTCTTTCGTCACTGCATTCAACAATGTCTCAGTGATACAATATGGAATCGTTTCGCGATCACAATGTTTATAGGACAAGCAATTACGGCATTTTTCGATCGGAATTTGCTCATGTTTGATTCGCTCAGAAAAACGATTTTTTATAGCTCTACCCGGCATACCTACAGGACTTTTAATGATAGTGATATCTTCTTTTTCAGCTTTGATATACGCCTCTTTAAAAGATTCTGGTGCGTCACATTCTTCTGTCACAACAAAACGTGTAGCCATCTGTACGCCTGAACAACCTAAACTGAGATAATGATCGATATCCTTACGATCAAAAACACCACCGGCAAAAATAACTGGAATTTTTTTATCGAAGTCTGCTCCAAAAGAGTTGACTGTTTCAACGATTTTTATGATCTCTTCGTCCATTTGTTCAATGCTCTGCTCGATCATTTCAGCTTTAAAACCAAGATGTCCTCCAGCTTTCGGACCTTCGATCACAACAAAATCCGCTGTTTTGTTGTGCCTTTTTTTCCAGGTACTTAGAAGAACCCTTGCACCCTTATTAGAGGAGACGATCGGTGCTATTTTAGTTTGGCTTCCTTCAACTAATTCGGGTAAATTGATCGGTAGCCCAGCTCCGGAAATAATGACATCCGCGCCAACTTCAACACATCTTTTTACATAACGATCATAGTGAAAAGTTGCCGCCATGATATTGAATCCGATCAGTCCGCCACAAGCGATCTCTTTTGCTTTTTCAAATTGTTTTTGGATGGCGATCATGTTTGCTCTTAGCGGTGACTTTTCAAACAATTCTTCTTGATATCCGATTTGTGCGGTTGATAAAATACCGATGCCACCTTCGCGGCTAACTGCACCAGCTAAATTAGCTAAGCTGACTCCGATGCCCATACCACCTTGGATGATAGGCACTTTTGCAACAAGACCGTCTATTACTAATGGTTTTAAAGACATATTTTTGCTCCTTTGTATTAGTAAAAAAATGTAAATACTTTGATATTCAAACTAAAACAAATGATAGTCAATTGAAAGGAAACTGTCAAATGTTTTTTTTAGAAAGTCAAGAAAATACCAATTTAAAAATTTTTTTATTTGAAATAGTCTTGATATGATGGGCTTTTTAGTTAAGAATAATTAAAAATCAAATATTTTACTTGCAATCTCTTTTTATATACGATATAGTTTGATCATCAAATGATTTGATTATCAAACTATATGGATGGTGCGCACACATGGAACCTAATTTAGAAACAGTCAACGATTATCTTGTCAGTGTCTTCAATGATATTTTAACGATTGAAGAATCTGAGCTAAAAAAATCACAATTTAATGATCTATCCATTACAGAGATGCATACGATCGAAGCGATCGGTATGTACAAAAAGAAAACCTCTTCAGAAGTCGCAAAAGAATTGTCGATTACTGTTGGCACTTTGACTGTTGCAATCAATAATCTTGTAAAAAAAGGTTATGTTGAACGGATTCGAAGTGAGGATGATCGTAGAGTTGTTAAATTAGGTTTGACAAAGAAAGGGAAATTACTTTTCAGAGTCCACCAACATTTCCATCGAGAAATGGTGAAACGAATTTTAAGCGGAATGGATAAATCAGAAGAGCAGGCATTATTGAAAGCTCTAAAAAATCTTCATGATTTCTTGAAGGAATATAAGTAAAAAGTGAGGGCCAAAATGAACCAATTCGCAAAAATAACTTGTACAGGCCGATATGTTCCTGAAAATGTTGTTTCCAATCAGCAGTTATCAACAATGATGGAGACATCTGACGAATGGATTTCAAGTCGGACCGGGATACGGGCAAGAAATATTGTTACCAATGAAAATACTTCGGACTTATGTATCAAGGTAGCCGAACAATTATTAAAAAAATCTGGTAAAAAACCGGAAGAATTAGATTTTATTCTAGTTGCTACGATGACACCGGATTATGGGACACCTTCTGTTGCATGTTTGGTTCAAGGAAGTATCGCTGCACAAAATGCATTTGCTTTTGATATAAGTGCTGCATGTTCTGGGTTTGTTTATGCTTTAAGTATGGGTGAAAAATTGATACGAACTGGTAAAAGACTTGGAATGATCATTGGCGGTGAAACTTTGTCAAAAGTGATCGATTGGAATGATCGTACAACAGCAGTGCTGTTTGGAGATGGAGCGGCAGGTGTAATACTTGAAGCAGATACTGAAGAACATTTCCTTAGTGAAAAGCTTCAGGCAGATGGGAAAAGAGCTAAGTCGCTAACTTCAGGATATTTAGAAAACAAGAGTCCTTTTTATACAGACTCTTCAGAAGAATCTAATTATCTTAAAATGACAGGCAGAGATATTTATGATTTTTCTTTAAAAGATGTAGCAAGTAACATTCGTGAAATCGTCGAAGAAGATGTCGATTACTTATTACTACATCAGGCAAATAAACGAATCATCGAAAAAATATCTCGAAAGCTCGCTATTCCAAGAGAAAAATTTTTAACGAATATGGAACAAAATGGCAATACTTCTGCCGCGAGCATTCCCTTATTATTAGATGAATCAGTAGAAGCAGGAGTACTGAAAATTGGCTCCGGACAAAAAATCGTGTTAACAGGTTATGGCGGCGGTTTAACGTGGGGATCGATCCTCTTAACGCTATAAGACTGTGACTATATAAATTAAAAAAGAAATTTATTGGAGGAATATACACATGGTATTCGAAAAAATTCAAGCAATTATTGTAGAAGAATTAGGTAAAGAGCCGGAGGAAGTAAAATTAACAACAAACATCCAAGAAGAGTTAGATGCAGATAGTTTAGATCTATTCCAAATCATCAACGAAATCGAAGATGCATTCGATGTAAAAATTGAATCAGAAGACGGCATCACAACAGTGCAAGACTTAGTGACATATGTAGAAAAACAAACAGCAGAATAATCAAGCTCATTTGCTTACACATAGAATTGGCAAAACAAAGTATTTTTGGGAAGCCAAACGCTTGCTGAAAATCTAGCTTTTTTACACTGTTAGTTGGAATTAGAAAGGCTGGTACTAAACTTATTGAGTTTTGTTCCAGCTATTTTTTCATTAAGGATTTAAGGGAGGTCGTTTATGCGATCACAGATTTGTAAGTTGCTTAACATTCAGTATCCAATTTTTCAAGGTGGAATGGCCTGGATTGCAGATGCTTCCTTAGCAGGAGCAGTTTCAAATGCTGGTGGTTTGGGAATCATCGCAGGAGGTAACGCGCCCAAAGAAGTTGTACAGGCAGAAATTCAAAAAATAAAGAAGATAACAGATAAGCCATTCGGTGTCAATATCATGCTGCTTTCGCCATTTGCAGAAGATATTGTCGATTTAGTTTGCGAAGAAAATGTTCCTGTCGTCACAACGGGTGCAGGAAATCCGAGTAAATACATGGCACGTTTTAAAGAACATAATATTAAAGTAATTCCAGTAGTTCCTTCAGTCGCATTGGGTGCACGAATGGAAAAAATCGGTGCAGATGCTGTAATTGTTGAAGGAATGGAGGCTGGAGGACATATCGGTAAGCTTACGACGATGAGTATCGTACCTCAAGTAGTCGATGCTTTATCGATCCCAGTCATTGCAGCAGGAGGGATCGGTGATGGTCGAGGCATGGCAGCTGCATTGATGTTAGGTGCAGAAGGAGTTCAAGTTGGTACGCGTTTTTTAGTCGCAAAAGAATGTACTGTACACGAAAATTATAAAGCCAGGATCATAAAAGCACGAGATATTGATACAACGGTTACGTGCCAACATTTTGGACATCCTGTACGGGCAATCAAAAATAAACTAACGAACGAATATGATCGATTAGAAAAAATTGAATTGAGAAATCCTGAACCAGATCTTGTAAAATTTGACGAATTAGGTCAAGGTGCATTGCGAAAAGCGGTGGTTGAAGGCGATGTGGATCATGGCTCGATCATGGCAGGACAAATTGCAGGAATGATTACAAAAGAAGAAACAGCAAAAGAAATTATTGATTCGTATATTATTGAAATGAAACAAGTTTTTGTAGAGAAATATAGCCAGTGGGGATAATAGTCGTTCACATGGCTTTTATGATAAATAAATTGAATGAAACGAAAAAGTTTTCGGGTGACGAATATTGAGAAATGAAGCTCTTTCGATTTTAAAAGTAAGGAGTAATAGGATGAGAACTGCTTTTGTATTTAGTGGACAAGGTGCTCAATATAGTGGGATGGGCAAGGAATTATTTGATAAAGAAAAAATCGTTCAAGACACGTTTGAAGAAGCTAGTGACGTTTTAGGCTATGATATGGCAGAACTTTGTTTTACTGAAAATGAGCGTCTCAATGAAACGATGTATACACAACCAGCTATTTTAACTGTAAGTATTGCTTTTTTCCGCTTATTGCAGGCAAAAGGCTATCGACCAGATGTCGTAGCAGGACTCAGCTTAGGTGAATATAGTGCACTTGTTGCAAGTGGAGCCATTTCATTTAAACAGGCTGTTCAGCTAGTGGCTAAACGAGGCAAATTTATGTCGGAAGCAGCACCTTCGGGGACTGGGAAAATGGTCGCAGTGATGAACGCAGACCGTTCATTGATTGAAGAATGTTGTCTAAAAGCCAGTGAATTTGGGATCGTTTCTCCAGCAAATTACAATACTCCTCAGCAAATTGTGATTGGAGGAGAAGTGACCGCCGTTGATCAAGCAATAGAATTATTGACAGAGGCTGGAGTAAAACGAATGATCCCGCTAAATGTCAGTGGTCCTTTCCATACCGCACTATTAAAACCAGCTTCTGAAAAGCTTGCGGCCGAATTAGATCAAATTGAGTTTACTGAGATGATGATTCCTGTAATCAGCAATACAACAGCGCAAGTAATGAAACAAGCTGAGGTCAAGCAGTTATTGGAACAGCAGGTTATGTCTGCCGTACGTTTTGCAGATAGTATTGAAACAATCAAAAAAATGGACGTTGATACAATTATAGAAGTTGGGCCAGGAAAAACATTGACTGGCTTTATCAAGAAGATCGACAAAGAAATTCAAACAGCTCGTGTGGAAGATGAAAAAACATTAGCTGAAGCAGAGAATCTTTTGAGTGGGAGGTAACCTATGGACGTAAAAGGAAAAAATGTATTGATAACTGGCAGTACACGCGGCATTGGCAAGGCAGTTGCTTTGGCATTTGCTAAAGAAGGTGCAAATGTTGCTTTAAACGGACGTGGAGCAATCGATCCAGAACAAATTGCAGAGCTTGAAGCGTTTGGTATAAAATGTATCGGAGTTTCAGGAGATATCGCAGACTTTGGTTCTGCAGGTGAGATGATCCAAGAAGTCGTTGACAGCTTAGGCTCAATCGATGTGTTAGTGAACAATGCAGGGGTCACGAATGATAAATTATTATTGAGAATGACAGAAGAAGATTTTACTCGTTGTATCCAAATTAATTTAACTGGAACGTTCAATATGACACAACATGCAGTTAAGCGGATGATGAAACAACGTAGTGGAAGAATCATCAATATGTCCAGTGTTGTTGGTGTGATGGGAAATATAGGTCAAGCAAATTATGCGGCAAGTAAAGCTGGAGTGATTGGGTTGACTAAATCAGTTGCAAGAGAAGTAGCAGCAAGAGGAATCACGTGTAATGCAATCGCACCGGGTTTTATTCAAACAGAAATGACAGATGTATTATCAGATAAAGTAAAAGATCAGATGAGTCAGCAAATCCCGCTGAAATCTTTTGGACAGGTCGAAGATGTCGCTGATGCGACGATCTTTTTAGCTAAAAGTCCTTATATTACAGGGCAGGTCCTAAATATAGATGGCGGCTTAGTAATGAACGGCTAAAAAATGCTTGAAAGGAGCGATCGCATGAATCGCGTAGTAATCACAGGTTACGGTGTTGCATCACCGATTGGAAATGATGCAGATACGTTTTTGGAAAGCTTGCAAACAGGGAAAAATGGCATAGGGCCGATCACGAAGTTTGACGCTAGTGAAACAGGTATAACATTAGCCGCAGAGGTCAAAGAATTTCCATTTGATAAATATTTTGTGAAAAAAGATGCCAAACGAATGGATCTATTTTCATTATATGGCATTTATGCAGCATTAGAAGCAATGGAAATGAGTCATTTAGATACTGAAAAAATCGATGTTGATCGCTTTGGTGTAATGGTAGGTTCTGGCATTGGCGGCCTGCAAACCATTCAGGATCAAGTGATTCGAATGCACGAAAAAGGACCGAAAAGAGTTGGTCCGCTATTTATCCCGATGGCGATCGGCAATATGGCTGCTGGTAATATTGCTTTACGTGTGGGTGCAAGAGGAATTTGTTCTGCTACAGTTACAGCATGTGCGACAGCCAATAACTCTATTGGTGAGGCGTTTAGAAATATCAAGCATGGCTATTCTGATGTGATTCTAGCTGGAGGAGCAGAGGCTTCGATTACTGAAATCGGCATTGCTGGATTTGCTTCATTGACAGCTGTAACTTCTTCGGAAGACCCTAACCGTGGTTCGATTCCTTTTGATAAGGATCGTAGCGGTTTTGTCATGGGAGAAGGTGCTGGTATTTTAGTTTTAGAGTCACTAGAACATGCTCAAAAACGTGGAGCTGCGATTTTAGGAGAAATCGTTGGTTATGGTTCTAACTGTGATGCTTACCATATGACATCACCAAGACCGGATGGCAGTGGGGCAGCGAAAGCAATGCAGTTAGCTATTGAAGAAGCATCTGTAGAAGCTGCTGCGATTGGTTATATCAATGCTCATGGTACCAGTACACCATCGAATGATGTAGCAGAAACGAAAGCCATTCAAACAGCCCTAGGAGAGGCTTCAAAAAATGTTCGAGTGAGTAGTACAAAGAGTATGACAGGACATTCTTTAGGAGCAACTGGTGGAATCGAAGCAATTGCAACACTTAATGCATTGCAACACCAATTCATCCCGCCAACGATCAATATCGAGCAACTTGATGAAGCGATCGAAATCGGTAATATCGTTATCAATGAAAGTCAAAAACATACGTTTGATTATGCTTTGACGAATTCGTTTGGCTTTGGTGGTCATAACGCAGTACTTTGCTTAAAACGGTGGGAGGATTAACATGAATATCAATGAGGTAAAAGAATTATTAACACAATTCGATCAATCTACACTGACTGAATTTGATTTAAAAGAAGGTTCATTTGGTCTTTATATGAATAAAAATAAAGGTACGCAAAGAGTGGTTTCTATTGATGAGAATCAGCCAGCCGTGAATTCTAATCCAACTGTTCAAACAGTTTCAGAGCATTCTGTGGAGCAAAATACAACGGTCAATGAGCCTACTGAAAATGCCCCTGTTCCGTTAGCAGAAAATACAGAAGAAATCGTTTCGCCAATTGTTGGTGTTGTTTATTTGAAACCAGCCCCTGATAAAGAAAATTTCAAGCAGGTTGGGGATACTGTGAAAAAAGGTGAAGTCATCTGTATCGTTGAAGCGATGAAATTGATGAACGAGATTACTGCGACTGTTGATGGCGTAATCACTGAGATTCTGATACAAAATGAAGATGTTGTTGAGTTTAATCAGCCATTATTCCGTGTATCAAAAGGAGTGTAAGTATGAATATTCAGGAAATCAAAGAAATCATCCCCCATCGTTATCCTTTTTTATTATTAGATACAGTTGAGGAAATCGTTATTGGCGAAAAAGTGATCGCTAAAAAAAATGTTACGATCAATGAGCCATTTTTCCAAGGGCATTTTCCAGGTGAACCGGTCATGCCGGGGGTTTTGATACTTGAGGCCTTAGCACAAGCTGGCGCTGTAGCATTATTATCTATGCCTGACTTCAAAGGGAAAACAGCGTATTTCGGTGGTATTGATAAAGCAAAATTTAGACAAAAAGTTGTTCCTGGCGATACATTGATGCTAGAGGTAGAAATTGTGAAAGTAAAATCAGTTGCCGGGATCGGCAAAGGAACTGCGACTGTGAACGGTAAAAAAGTAGCAGAAGCAGAATTGACCTTTATGATTGGATAGGTGAGTTATGTTTTCAAAAGTTTTAATCGCAAATCGAGGAGAAATAGCAGTTCGGATTATTCGTGCATGCCGTGAGCTAGGTATTCAGACTGTTGCAGTATACTCTGAAGCTGATAGGGAAGCATTGCACACACAACTTGCAGATGAAGCAATTTGTATTGGACCGGCCAAAGCAGCAGATTCTTATTTAAATGTTCAGCACGTATTGAGTGCGGCAATCGTTACGAATGCAGAAGCGATTCATCCTGGCTTCGGTTTTTTATCAGAAAATAGTCAGTTTGCTGCGATGTGTGAGGAATGTAATATCACTTTTATTGGTCCTAAGGCAGAGACGATCGATGCAATGGGCAATAAGATCAACGCCCGCACGTTGATGCAAAAAGCAGATGTTCCAGTGATACCTGGCAGTACTGGAGTAATCAACTCGGTAGAGGAAGCACTGGAAATCGCAAATACGATTGGTTATCCTGTAATGTTGAAGGCTGCAGCTGGCGGTGGAGGCAAAGGGATTCGTAAAGTTTTAACGAAAGATGAGCTGCCGCAGCATTTTACATCTGCTCAACAAGAAGCGAAGGCTGCTTTCGGTAACGATGATATGTACTTGGAGAAAATCATTTATCCTGCGCGCCACATTGAAGTTCAGATTTTAGGTGACAAGTATGGGCATGTGATCCATTTGGGCGAACGTGATTGTTCTTTGCAAAGAAACAATCAAAAAGTTCTTGAAGAATCTCCATCTATTGCTATTACACCTGAAAAGCGCCAGTTGTTAGGAGAAACGGCTGTACGAGCTGCTAAAGCTGTTCACTATGAAAATGCTGGAACCATTGAATTTTTGATGGATGCAGATGGAGAATTTTATTTCATGGAAATGAATACGCGTATTCAGGTAGAGCATCCAGTTACAGAAATGGTTACAGGCATCGATCTCGTAAAAGCACAGTTAAAAATTGCTGCAGGGGAAGAATTACCTTACACGCAGAAAGATGTGATAATGACTGGTCATGCCATCGAGTGTCGAATAAATGCGGAAAATCCAGCATTCAATTTTGCACCTTCACCAGGGAAGATCAATAATTTATTATTGCCGAGCGGTGGTATGGGGCTAAGAGTAGATAGTGCAATGTATTCGGGCTATTCAATTCCGCCGTATTATGATTCGATGATCGCAAAAGTTATTGTTCATGGATCGGATCGGATGGATGCCTTGATGAAAATGCAGCGAGCCTTAAATGAGATCGTAACAGATGGCATTATTACAAATGCTGAATTTCAGCTGGATTTGATCACTCACGACAATGTATTGGCTGGAGAATACGATACTAGCTTTTTACAAGAAACATTTTTACCAAATTGGAAACCAGAAAGCGATAATTAAAAAGGAGCAGGTGTATGGCTTTATTTAAAAAGAAAAACTACATTAGAATCAATCCGAATCGCGCGGGGGACCAATCTTCTGTAAAAAAACCAGCAGTTCCTGACAATATGTGGGCCAAGTGTCCATGTTGTAAACGAACACTGTATACAAAAGATATGGGGGCAGAGAAAGTCTGCCCTTATTGTGGTTATAGTTTTAGGATCGGTGCTTGGGAAAGGCTTGCGTTGACGGTTGATGAGAAGAGTTTTGAAGAATGGGATACAGACATCGTAACGAAAGACCCGCTAAACTTTCCGGATTATCTAGAAAAAATCACTAAAATGCAGGAAAAAACAGAGCTTCATGAAGCTGTTTTGACTGGGAAAGCTCGTATTGATGAACAAGAAATTGCGATCGGTGTGATGGATGCTAATTTTATTATGGGAAGCATGGGAACAGTTGTGGGAGAAAAAATCACCCGCTTATTTGAACGAGCAACACAGTTACGATTGCCGGTAGTCATTTTTACAGCTTCCGGTGGAGCACGAATGCAGGAAGGGATTTTTTCTCTGATGCAAATGGCAAAAATTTCAGCCGCGCTTAAGCGTCATAGTAAGGCTGGGTTGCTTTATGTAACAGTTTTGACAGATCCAACGACTGGAGGCGTTACTGCTAGTTTCGCAATGGATGGCGATATTATTTTAGCTGAGCCGCAAAGTTTGATTGGTTTCGCAGGACGTCGTGTGATCGAACAGACGATTCGTCAAAAATTACCTGATGATTTCCAAAAGGCAGAATTTTTACTGGATCACGGCTTTGTCGATCAAATTGTCGCTAGAAATCAATTACGGGAAGTTCTTAGTAAATTGATAAAGCTCCATACGATGAAAGGGTGGGAATAAAATGGAAAAAACAGCCAATGATATTGTCACCCTAGCCAGAGCACAAGATCGTTTTACATCTTTAGAATATATCGATGCAGTTTTTGATGACTTTATGGAATTTCATGGCGATCGCTATTTTGGTGATGATTTAGCAGTTGTCGGTGGTATTGCGACTTTAGATGAAAAACCAATCACTGTAGTCGGCATTCAAAAAGGGCGTAATTTACCAGAAAATATTGATCGCAATTTTGGTGCGCCGCATCCAGAAGGATATCGGAAAGCCTTACGATTGATGAAACAAGCAGAAAAATTTGGTCGCCCAGTGATTACCTTTATTAATACAGCGGGTGCTTATTGCGGGATTGAAGCAGAAGAACGCGGTGAAGGTGAAGCAATTGCCAGAAACTTATTGGAAATGTCTGATTTAACAGTTCCAATTATTGCCATCATTATCGGTGAAGGCGGCAGCGGCGGTGCTTTGGCGCTTGCTGTAGGCGATGAAGTTTGGATGCTGGAGCATACGATTTATGCAGTATTGTCTCCAGAAGGATTTGCTTCGATATTGTGGAAAGACGGTAGTCGTGCAAAAGAGGCAGCGGAACTGATGAAAATCACAGCAAATGAGTTAAAAGAATTGACGATCATTGATCGAGTGATACCAGAAGAAATGAACGGTGAAGCTTTAGAACAACCTCAAATCAATCGAATGATTCAAAAAGCACTTATTAGTAAATTAAAAGAATTAGCCCAACTTGATACAGAGACGTTACTAGAAAAACGTTATGAACGTTTCCGTAAATATTAAGCCAAAACAGGAATGTGACTGGTTCGAGCAATTGGAGTAAAAATAGAACAGTACGTTTTTTGTAGTGCTCAGTTTTTTTAAATTGCCGAGGGACCTGACTTTTGGCTATTATTTATCAAGAATTAGAGAGGTTGAGACAGAGGTGTTCAACTCTGAGAAATAAGAAGGAATTCACGGAAATCGATCTTCAAATTTTTGTGAATTTCAGCTTATATCCGAAGGAGTTACTTCTGTTCTCACCGTTTATTCATTTTAAAGGGACTGGGTGGTAACTCATAGAGTTATGTCCCAGTCCCTCGTTTTTTCCGTCAATCACTGTAGACTTCTGAGATCGACCAGATAAAGCCAAAAGGATCTTTGATATTTGCTACTTTGAATTTGTTTGGAACAATAGTTATAGGCATTTCTAAAGTACAGCCGGCATCAAGACTTTTTTCTACAAGTTCGTCAACATTGTCACAGATGAGCTGGATGCAAAATGGTGTGCCGTTTAACGTTAAAGGAGACTTTGCTTCGGAGCCAGGTTGCTCATCTGCTAATGCGAATAAACTTTCACCGATGCTAAAGCGAGCAGAACTGCCTTCCTCTGAACGATTCAGTTCGATTCTTTTAGCATTAAACAGCTCTTCATAAAAGTTTATGGCTGTCTCTGTTTTTGGAACAAAAAGATTGATAGATGCTTTTTTGATCGTTACGCTCATTGAGATTCCTCGTTTCATTTTGTTTAAAAAAAGTGTACCATACAAAGTGAAAACAAGGGAAAACGATTGCTTATATCAGAAATTATGCATGAATGAATTTCTGATTAGCATTTATAGAAATTTTTAGGAAAATGCAGTATAATACATACTTAAGGAGTGCTGGTCTAGTACTCCTTTCATTATGAGAAAATTCATCGTGAGGATGAAAGGAGTTTCTATGTTTTCAAAATTTAAACCAACATGGATGGTTGATGCGATCTATAAAATCACCCCGAATCAATTAAAAAAAATGGGGATCAAAGCGGTCTTAACAGATTTAGATAATACATTGATTGCCTGGGACAACCCTGACGGCACAGAAGAATTACTAACGTGGATCTTGGAGATGAAAAATGCTGGGATTCCAGTTGTAGTTGTGTCTAACAATAAATCCAGCCGAATCAAACGAGCTGTCGAAAAATTTGATCTAGCGTATGTATCAAGAGCTCTGAAGCCTTCTACAAGAGGATTTAGAGAAGCTGAAAAAATGTTGAATTTAAAGCCAAGTGAGTTAGTCATGGTGGGCGATCAAATCATGACAGATATCCGTGGTGCTAATGCAGCTGGGATCAGAAACATTTTAGTACGTCCTATCGTAGATACGGATGGCTGGAATACACGAATCAATCGATTTTTTGAACGTAAAATCATGAAACACTTAGCGAAAAAGCACCCGGATATGGTGTGGAAAGGCGGACTAGAATGAGTGAACTTGAAGAAATTCACTGTATAGGCTGTGGCGCAGTCATTCAAACAGAACTTCCTGATGAATTAGGTTATACGCCAAAAGCGGCGTTAGAAAAAGGCTTGGAGACAGGTGAGGTTTATTGCCAACGCTGTTTTCGCTTGAGACACTATAATGATATCCAGGATGTTCATTTAACTGATGATGACTTTTTACGTCTGTTGAATGAGCTAGGTCGTGAAGATGCTTTGATCGTGAACGTCATTGATATTTTTGACTTCAACGGGTCATTGATTCCAGGTCTGCATCGTTTTATTGGTGATAATCCAGTATTGATGGTGGGCAATAAAGTCGATATCTTGCCAAAATCATTAAAGAAACCGAAAATGATCCAGTGGATGAGAGAACGGGCGCATGAAGAAGGGTTGCGTCCAGTTGAAGTATTATTGACAAGTGCGAAGAAACCACAGGAAATGGAAAATTTGCTTGAAACGATCGAAAAACATCGTGAAGGTAGAGATGTTTATGTAGTGGGGGTGACCAATGTTGGGAAATCAACACTGATCAATCAAATCATCAAGCAAACGGCTGGTGTGAAGGATGTTATCACAACGTCGCAATTTCCAGGGACAACATTAGATAAAATCGAGATCCCGTTAGATGATGGTCATTTCTTGATCGATACGCCAGGAATCATTCATCGTCACCAAATGGCTCATTATCTAGGTAAAAAAGATTTGAAATTGATTGCTCCGCAAAAAGAAATCAAACCAAAAGTTTATCAGTTGAACCCAGAGCAGACCCTATTCTTGGGTGGATTAGCTCGTTTTGATTTTGTTCAGGGAGAACGTAGTTCATTTATCGCTTATGTTTCTAATGATCTGTCTATCCACAGAACGAAGTTAGCAAAAGCAACAGAGTTTTACGAAAAACATGTTGGCGGATTGTTACAACCGCCGCGCCCAAATGAAGTGGCAGACTTTCCAGAGTTGGTTCGCTTTGAATTTTCGATCAAAGAAAAAACAGATATCGTCTTTGCAGGGTTAGGTTGGATCACTGTGACACAACCTTGTGTAGTTGCAGGCTGGGCTCCCAAAGGCGTCGATGTTTTAAGAAGAAAAGCATTGATATAAAAACGAGTGAACATAGAGAGAAGGAAAATTAGTGGAATTAAGAGGAAAACAAAAGCGTTATTTACGGAGTCAAGCCCATCATTTACAACCGATCTTTCAAATCGGTAAAGGTGGATTAAATTCAGCGATGGTCGTACAGATCAACGAAGCACTAGAAAAGCGCGAACTGATCAAGGTCACATTATTACAAAATACAGATGAAATAGCTGAAGAAGTAGCAGTATCTTTAAAAACTGAGATTCATTGCGACATCGTTCAAATCATCGGTCGTGTACTCGTTTTATTTAAACCATCATCAAAAGAAAAATACCAAAAGATCTCTAAAGAAGTTAAAGCAATTTAAACCTTGGAGGGAAGTAAAAATGGGGACAAGTACGAATGCTGCATTGAAAACGCAAGTGATTGTTGAAGAAGCTGAATTATTTCAAAAACGAAAGCAAGTAGGAATTTTAGGCGGTAATTTTAATCCAGTTCATACAGCTCATTTAGTGATGGCAGACCAAGTGCAACAACAGCTTGGTTTGGATAAAGTTTATTTGATGCCGAGCTATTTGCCGCCGCATGTGGATGAAAAACAGACGATCGACAGTGAGCATCGCTTAAATATGCTAGAGTTGGCGATTGCTGACAACAGCAATTTAGCGATTGAACCAATTGAGTTATTTCGTAAAGGCAAAAGTTATACCTATGATACGATGAAGGCCTTGACCCAAAACAATCCCGATACAGATTATTATTTCATCATTGGTGGAGACATGGTAGAATATTTACCAAAGTGGTATAAAATCGATGAATTATTGACACTTACCAATTTTGTTGGGATTCGCCGACCTAATTATGGGACGATCACACCGTACCCGATCATTTGGGTCGATGTTCCGCAAATGGATATTAGTTCGACCTTGATTCGTGAAAAAATGAAAAATGGCTGTTCGACTCGTTACTTACTGCCTGATAGTGTGATACACTATATAGAAGAAAAGGGGCTGTATGTCGATGAAATTTAGCGGAGCTTATACATCCTTAAAACGAGAAGAACTAATGCAAAAAGTTCAAATGCGTATGAGTGAACGTCGTTTTTTACACGTATTAGGTGTGGAAGAAACAGCTGTTGCCTTAGCAGCTAAATACGGTGCTTCCGAAGAAAAAGCCAGTATTGCAGCTTTGACTCATGATTATGCAAAAGAACGTCCAGATGAAGAATTTGAATTGATTATTCAGCGGGATGGATATGACCCTGAGCTTTTAGCCTATGGAAACGCAATTTGGCATGGGTTGGTCGGTGCTAGTATGGTGGAAAGAGAGCTTGGTATAGAAGATGAAGAAATTCTTCAGGCGATTCGTCTTCATACAACAGGTGCTGCTGAGATGAGTTTGTTGGATAAGATCATTTACGTTGCTGATTATATTGAACCTGGTCGAGATTTTCCAGGAGTGAAGGAAGCAAGAGAATTAGCTTTACTTGATTTAGATAAAGCTGTTGCTTACGAAACGAAGCATACACTGATGCATTTAATTGAAAAAGAACAAAAAATTTATCCCAAAACAATTGAAACATACAATTATTGGGTAAGTAAGAAAAGAGGAAAAGATCATAGATAGTCAACAGATATTAGAAATCGCTGTAAAAGCAGCGGATTCAAAACGTGCAGAGGAAATCGTCGCTTTAGATGTACATGAGATTTCACTTTTAGCAGATTACTTCATGATTTGTGAAGCCACAAGTGAACGTCAAATCAACGCTATTGTGGAAGAAATCATTGAAAAAGAAGAAGAAGCACAAGTAGAAGTAAAAAGAATCGAAGGGAAAGATGGCGGGAAATGGGTCTTGATTGATCTAGGTGAGATCATTGTCCACGTCTTCCAATCATCAGAGCGTACTTTTTATAATCTAGAAAAACTTTGGTCAGATGCACCAATGGTCGATCTTCACGCTTGGGTCGAGTAACATGGCATATGAAACATTTGCTTTTGTATACGATGAAGTAATGGACGACAGTCTTTATGACGAATGGCTGGCTTTTTCAAAGCGTCATTTACCAGAAGATAAAAAAGAAGTCTTAGAAATGGCTTGCGGTACAGGTGCATTGGCTGTGAATTTTGCGAAGGCGGGTTTTTCAGTAACGGCATTGGATCTATCTGAAGAAATGCTGATGATGGCAAGCAAGAGAGCGGCAGAAGAAGAGGTCCATATTCAGTTTGTTCAAGGAAATATGATGGATCTATCTGAAATGGGCCAATACCAGGCAATCACCTGTTTCTCTGATTCTCTATGCTACATGGAAAATCGTCAGGAAGTCCAGCAAGTCTTTGATGATACCTATCAAGCGTTGGAAGAAGAGGGTATTTTTATTTTTGATGTTCATTCTGTTCATCAAGTAGATCATGTGTTTCCAGAGTATAGCTATCATTATCAAACGGAAGAGTTTGCTTTTTTGTGGGATAGCTACCCTGGAGAAAAAGAACACAGTATTGAGCATTTTCTGACTTTCTTTGTGAAGGAGCATGAGAGTGATGAAGTGTTTATTCGTCAGGATGAACTTCATAAAGAGCGGACATATTCTATGGATAATTACTTGATGATGCTTGAAAGTGCGGGATTTGCGAATGTTGAAGTTTATGCTGATTTCACGGATGAAGCACCCACAGAAGAAAGTAAACGCTGGTTTTTTGTCTGCCAAAAATAAAAAGATACTTAAGATCGACGTGTGAGCAGTGTGAAGCTTTTGAGCTTTTGCCTGCTCTTTTTTTATAAGGAAAGTAAAAATAATCTGGGTAAAGGAGAAAACGAAATGAAGAGCTGCGGTATCATCGTTGAATACAATCCTTTTCATAATGGCCACCAGTATCATGCAAAAATGGCTCGGGAACTAAGTCAAGCGGATGTAGTGATTGCTGTCATGAGTGGAAATTTTTTGCAAAGAGGAGAGCCAGCGATCATTGATAAATGGACGAGAGCGAAAGAAGCGCTAAATCATGGTGTTGATTTAGTGGTCGAACTGCCATTTGCTTATGCTGTGCAATCGGCAGATTATTTTGCTAGGGGGGGCATCAAGCTTCTTCATGCGTTGGAGTGTGATTCATTATGCTTTGGTACAGATGATCGCTCTGAGATGGATTATCAAAGATTTGGTGAGTTTGTGAAAGACCACCAAACTGAAATCGATCAGCAATATCAAACGATCAAAAATAATGGGATGAGCTATCCACAGCAGATGACGGAAGTTTTTCGCAAAATTTATCCTGAAAACGGACTTAATTTTTCTACGCCAAACCATATCTTAGGCCTAAGTTATGCAAAAGAAAATGCCCATTATGATAAACCGATGGTATTATATCCGCTAAAACGAGAGCAGGCTGGCTATCACGACTTGAAGATACATAGCCGATTTGCTAGTGCAACGGCGATTAGGCAAGCTGTTTTTGCTAATGAACTTTCAGGAATCAGACAAGTTTTACCTGAACAAGTAAGTAAAGATCTGGAACAAGCTGCTATCGTGTCATGGGAAAATTATTGGCCGTTATTGAAATATAAATTGATCAGTAGTTCAATCGAAGAGTTGCAGGAGATTTATCAAATGAAAGAAGGCATTGAATATCGCCTAAAAGAAGCTGCCAAGGATGCTGATTCTTTTTCTGTATTTATAGAAAAAGCAAAAACAAAGCGCTATACTTGGACACGTTTGCAAAGGTTAGCGACGTATCTTTTGATTAATGTAAGTCAACAGGAAATCGAAGCTTCCTGGCGCCATAGTCATTTACATGTATTAGGTTTTACAGAGAAAGGACAGCAGTATTTAAAGGAAAAGAAAAAGACTGTGTCCTTACCGCTGATCACTAAAGTATCTAAAACTTTGAATGATCGATTGTCATTAGATATCCGTAGTGATCAGATTTATCGTTTAGGAAATACTGCTATTTCGGAACAAAATTTTGGTCGAAGTCCAATCCGTTTGCCATAAAAGCAAAAAAGACTTAACAAAAGTTTGATTGACAAGTATAATAAGAAAGGCGCAATAATCAAAAAAACTATAATGAATGAAAGCGAAGTGAGAATATGGGTCGTAAGTGGGCAAATATTAAAGAGAAAAAAGCTGCCAAAGACGCGAATAACAGCCGAGTTTATGCGAAATTCGGAATCGAGATTTACGTAGCAGCGAAATCGGGTGATCCTGACCCTCAAGCAAATCAAAAATTACGGTTTGTTATCGAGCGCGCAAAAACATATAATGTACCAAAACATATCATTGATCGAGCAATTGAAAAGGCGAAAGGCTCAGGAGACGAACAATACTCTGAGTTACGCTATGAAGGCTTTGGTCCCAATGGATCGATGGTTATCGTAGATGCACTGACAAATAATGTGAATCGTACAGCTTCTGATGTACGTGCAGCTTTTGGTAAAAATGGTGGAAATATGGGTGTCAGTGGTGCTGTTGCTTACATGTTCGATCATACAGGTGTGATCGGTTTTGCTGGTGATGATGCAGATGATATTCTTGAATACTTGATGGAAAAAGATATCGATGTTCGTGATGTAACAGAAGAAGATGGACAAATCATTGTTTATACTGAGCCTGAGGATTTACATGCAGTGCAAGAAGCATTAAAAGAAAAGGGCATCGAAGAATTTTCAGTGGCAGAATTAGAAATGATTGCACAAAATGATGTCGAGCTGTCTGGAGAAGATCTAGAAAAATTCGAAAAAATGATTGATGTGCTGGAAGATTTAGATGATGTTCAAAAAGTATACCACAACGTTGACTTAGGTGAATAAGGGATTTTTTAACAGAATGAGACAAAAGCCGCTTTGGTTCTAGCAATGGGAGTAGCAGCCGAACAATATGTTCTTCGTATTGCTCGTTTTTTGCAAAATTGCTGAAGAATTTGACTTTTGAACATCGTTTATAAAAAAAGCAATGACCGGAACAAAACTAGAATACAGTTTTGTTCCGGTCTTTTTTTGTACCTAAAATGAAGACAAAAAAACCCTTCATACACACACTATATGAAGGGAAACACAATATGAAAAACTAAGAACAAGAATATAATATCACTTTCTTTTGAAATTCTCAAATATTTAGCATTTTATAGAAATTTTTGAGAATTTATAAGACGAAGAAATCTATTTATATAATTTTTCGTTATTTAATCGATTGCCTTAGAGAAGAAACCATAGCGTACTATATTATAAAATAATTTAAAATATTCTTTTTATGTTTCATTTATAACAAGTATTAATCAATAAATAATCCTAAAAAAAACAAAGCGTAGCATAAGGAAATCAGCCTCAAAATATAAGCTGTTATTAATAGAAATTATTCTGCGATTCCTGTTTCAATTATTTTACTTTATCATTTTAGCAGTATAGAATCTATTTAAAACTATTGTTTATATAGATAACTAAATAACATTTAAATAATAAAAGTGGCTGTGAAAGTAAATTTGGTTAAGGGGGAGAGGAAGTTGAAAAGAGTAGGAACTGTTTTGTCTTTATGTGTTCTGCTATTATTCGTCATTGGAGACTCTATTCGAGCAACTGCTGATGAGAGTCAGACTACGCTTCAGACAACTTCTACGGAAAATCTGAATGAATCTACAGAATCATCCAGTGAGATGTCATCAGAAATAAATATCCAATCAACAGATCAAACAGAGGAAACAATCAATAGCGAAGAAGAAGTCGTAGAAAATGAAACCGTTCCTACAGATGTCAAAGAGTATGTGGCACCAGATCCTCGAACAGTTTCTGTCGGAAATAGTACACTCAGTTCTTCAGTAGCCAGCGGTTCATATGGACAGGACATCGTTACGATTTCTTATGACTATAGCATTACTGTTATTGGATTAGCAATCAATGATAAACCAATCATCACTATACAACTGCCATCTGAGATCGCTAACCAAATAAACAACGATGTCACAAAGCAGCAGGATTTTTTAGCTTTACTCACAGGGACAGTCAGCTATCCTGGAACCACAAATCAAGATATCCATAGTACGACGAATTCAGTCAGCTTATCCTACAGCAATGCTTATAATTCCATTTATGTGACGTTTCCAACGAGTTCATTAGTTTTACTTCCAGGAACTAAATGGTCTGTTTCTCTCTCCTTTGATGTTGGTGCGATGTATAAACGGGGGATCTCGATTCCAGCAGCCACAGGGGCAAATTATCCGATTCGAGGAACCTTTACAGATGTCGGCACAGGGTTAGGGGCAATCAGTATCATTGTCGGAAACAATACTAAAACAGGGACGATCAATAAAACGCAGTTGGTTTTAGGCACATATCCAGTGCCGCGTGTCACGCCAGCTAGCGTCAATGCACTTTCCCATCTTCAAACAAATGTGACCGGGAATATCCAGCAGACACAAGACAGCGGCTATAATTATACTGTTCAGCTCACTATCAATCATACAGATGGGACAACGACACCGATTATTGTTAACAATATACCAGTAGACAGTTCGGGAAACTTTAGCACAACATTATCTTCCGCGCTTGAATATGGTGATACGCTATCTTCGATCGTTTATGCTAGATCCAAGACAAATACGGATTATGTTCAAAGTGCATCTTCAACACTTCGAACAGTGAGCTGGACGATCAATCCAGTCAGTGCTATCACAGTAGTCGGCGGGGCAACTCAATTATCAGGAACAGCAACACAAACTTCACTGGGGAGTTATCAAGTGAAATTACAAATAAACAACGGTACGACCTATACCACTTCTTTAAATGCTAATGGAAGTTTTCTGTTTTCCAGCTTACCCACTTTCCAAGGTGGAGAATCTGTCAAAATCTGGATCCAAGGTCTAAGTACACGTACAGGGGCTCAGCTTTTAGCAAGTAGTGATTTCATACGGACAGTTCCTTATCCAGTTCCACAAATCTCACTCGTTCAAACGATTGAACGTAGAAATGCTCAAGGCAGTTGGGAGTCTGCATCATCGGTCGTTACGGGTCAAACTGTTCGTTATACCTTGACGGCTACTTTAATTAATCAACCAGCAACATGGATGAACCAACAATTGAAATCGTCGATTCCAGCCGGTTTAACGCAATTAAGTGCAGCAACGTTGACGAAAAAATCAGCAGCTGGTGTCAGTACACCAGTCTTGGGTGTTCAACTCTTAACAGATACAAATTCAAATACACAATATTGGTATTATCAAAATACATTAGCAGCGAATAATTTTACTGAAGCCAATACCAGTTTTATCTTGCAATATACAGGAGTTGTAGCTGATGGAGCTGTAGATCAAACCCTTGCATTTTTAGATACGATCAACGGGAGCGATGGTGGAGGAACAGCGATTCCTACTCAAAGCAGTACCGCTTCTACAACAGTAAAAAGCGGTGCATTACGATTTGTTCAGTCTCCTACACAAATTTCATTTACTAAAATACCGATTCCAAATAAAACAACTGCTTACAGTCCTAGTAATATAAACGCTCCTCTTGTTATTGCAGACGGCCGTGTGACAAAAAGTCAATGGCATTTGCTTGTCAGAGAAAGTCAAGCGATGCACTCGACAACAACAAGTAAAACAGTCAATCAGGCGTTTGCTTACCGGAAAAGCGGGGTTGATTATCCGATTACTACGTTAGCTTCAGAAGTGTATGCCTATACAGCAGCAGATGATACGAACGTTCAGATCCCTTGGAATCAGCAGAATGGACTGTTTTTAAAAATAGGTCCAGATATCAATATAAATGTAAATGAGGCATATACAGCTGAATTACAGTGGATTTTATCTGATACACCAATTTAAATTGCTTTAGCTTCTTTAATCAGGAAGTTAAAATAAAAAAATGGAAAGAAGGAAGTAAAAATGAAAAAGGTATTCTTTATCTCAGGCGTGTTTACTGCATTAGCGATTTCTTTTAGTTTCTTTGGTGGAAGTAGAGTTGAGGCAGCACAAGCAGGTACGATCAAATCAAATGCAGATATTACATTCGCTTTAGACAATTCAACAACGTCCCCAGTGAATCCAACCGATCCGACACAACCTGTGACACCAAATCCAGCAGATCCTCATCAGCCTGGAACCGCAGGCCCATTGAGTATCGACTATGTTTCTAACTTTCATTTTGGCACACAGCAAATTAAACCGGGAAGTGCTACATACTATGCCCAACTGGATCAAGTTCAAAATAGTGGAGGAAATCTTATCAGTGTACCAAACTATGCGCAGGTAACAGATAAACGTGGGTTGAATTTAGGTTGGAAGTTATCAGTAAAACAAGATGCACAATTTGCGACAAGCGATACGACGCCAGCAGTTTTAGATAATGCTGTTTTAAGCTTTCTAGCAGCGACACCAAATTCAACTCAGTTGATTGCTTTAGCGCCAGTTTCAGTGCCAGTGATCTTAGACCCAACAGGTGCTGCAACCTCTCGAGTGGCAACTGCTGCAGCTTCAACTGGAATGGGTACTTGGACGCTTGCCTTTGGTACAGGTGCAAGTGCTGCACAAGGGGTGCAATTAACAGTGCCTACAGCAACCAAAAAGGTAGCTTCAAGCCAATACAAAACAACACTGACTTGGATTTTAGATGATACACCATTATAGGTAAGACAGATTTAAGTAATTTCTGAAAAGAGTACAATTCAAGAAATGAATCGTGCTCTTTTCAATTACATAATTAAAGGTATCTAAAAGGAGTTTTTATGATGACTAAGAGTAGGTTAAAAAAAGGTTTCGCACTAATTTTATTCTTTATTTCTTTTGTTGCTGGTCATAATGTCTATGCGAATGAAATGGATTTTTCTGTAAGAGCCATTTTACCGGAAAACCAGCGAAGTCAAGATGCCAGTTATTTCGATTTGAGGGTAACACCCGGACAAAAACAAACGCTCGATATCGAATTGACCAATGATACGGACCATGATATCACGATCATCATGTCTGCCAATTCAGCGATTACCAATGATAATGGAATCGCTGATTACTCTCATAAGAAGACGAAAAAAGACCCATCAGCTGCAATAACGTTTAGTGAAATAGCACAAATGCCGGAAGAAATCGTTTTGGCAAAAAAATCCAAAAAAATTGTAGAATGTGTCATTACAATGCCGGAAAAATCCTTTGATGGTTATGTTTTAGGCGGACTATACTTTGAACAGAAGAAGGATGAGGCAGAAGAAACAAATAAAAATGAAGCCGTAGCTATCGGGAATCGTTTTTCTTACGTCGTTGGAGTTTTGCTGAGTGAAACGGATCAGGAAGTGAGACCAGAGTTAGCTTTAAATGAGGTTAAGGCAGACCAGTTCAATGGAAACAATATTGTCACGATGAATATTCAGAATAAACAATCAGCAATGATCAAAAAGCTGCAGGTAGATGCAAAACTTTATTATGAGCAGGAGAAAAAGCCGCGCTATGAAAACCATCAAGAAGCTCTGACAATGGCTCCCAACACCAATTTCAACTATCGAATCGATTTAAAAGAACAACCCTTTGTAGCAGGGAATTATACAGTAAAAATCAAAGCGAATGATGGCTACAAAGATTGGACTTGGGAACGGAAATTTGACATAAAAGAAAAAGAAGTAAAAAAATATAATGCAACAGCTGTGAATTTACCTCCTGAGCCAAAAAAACAATTCCCTTGGGCGATCGTGATCAGTGTAGGAATCGGACTTCTTATAGTTATCATTGGCATCATTTATTATTTCAAACAGAAAATGAAGAAGACGCAGCAAGTGCACCAAGAAAAATATGATGAATTGAAAAAGAATCTCGATCAATTAAATGAAAAAGAAAAATAGATAAGTCCGAATATATCACGTAACTTAAAATAGTTAAACAATAGTAACAGAATGCAAACATAAATATCACAAATTCTTCACAGTTGAGCAGTATTATTAGTTCATACCAAACAAACAACCCTAACAAAACACTTTTTCATTTTTAACTCCTTGCCCGCCCTTCCCCGAGGGTGGGCTATTTTTTATTAGATTTCCGTTTATTAAAAAAATCATCTGATTTATCTTTTGACATACGAGATAAACCAGATGAAGCAGAAATAGTAGTATTTAATTCGTAACGATCAATGATCAAAAATTAGGCCATATCCTAAGGCACAAACTTCTCTAATATAAGTTTTGATTTTTGCTGAGGATCTTGAAACAGCTGGAAGCCCGCTAATACTAGAAATTCCTAAGCGTTTGGCTAATAATTTTGATCGATAGATATGAAAATCGCTAGTTACGATGACCGTTTTGCCGAGTGATTGTTTTTTTTGTGCATTCTGAATGTTTTCTTTGGTTCGGGTAGAGGTATCCTCTTTTAAAATTTGAGTGTCGGGAATTCCCTTGACTCTTAAATATTCAGCCATGACATTCGCTTCACTATCAGGCTCATCAGCTCCTTGGCCGCCGCAGACGATCACTGTTGCTTCTGGGTGCTCCTTCAGATAGGGAACCGCGACATCAAGTCTTTCTTTTAAGACAGCACTTGGATAGGCATTATCTTTTGAAGAACCTTTGACTTGCGCACCTAAAATCAAGACAGTATCTGGATTCTTTATGGGTTGATCCTTTGTTCCGCTAAAAATCATTGCTAGAACAACGGCAGCATATATTGTTCCAATACCAATTATTATGACCACGATCTGTTTCATCCTTTTCACCATACCACAACCTTTCATTATTCAGTTTAGTAGATAAACGAAAGTAGTGGCGGGCAATTTATTTTATTTAAACTATTTTTAACTTTTTTTAGAAAAGCATAATATCGTTAGTCATTTATAGTACACTATATATGACTTGAATGAAAGGGGAGAGACATATGAGAACAGAGCAAGAAATGCTTCGCTTGATTTTAGATACCGCAAAAAATGATTCTCGAATCTTGGCTGTAGGAATGAATGGTTCAAGGACAAATCAGCGGGTGCCAAAGGATACATTTCAAGATTTTGATATTGTCTATATCGTTGATGCTGTTGCCCCATTTATTGAGGATCAAGAGTGGATCGATCGCTTCGGTACACGTTTGATCATGCAGACGCCAGAAACTATGACGTTGTTCCCTGCGACTAAAAATGGACGTTTTACATATTTAATGCTTTTTGAGGATGGAAATCGGATCGATTTGACTCTGTGTCCAAAAGAGCAGGCAAACAATTGGAATGAGGGAGACCGTTTGGCGGAAATCTTGTTGGATAAAATACAGATACTGCCTATTTTATCTCAAGCGACAGATCAGGATTATTGGGTCAAAAAGCCGACACAAGAAGAATTTTTGGATTGCTGCAATGAATTTTGGTGGGTGAGTACTTATGTAGTCAAAGGACTGTGCCGAAATGAATTACTGTATGCTGCTGATCATCTATATGAACATTGCCGCAAAGAGCTTTTACGATTGCTGAGCTGGCAAGTGGGGGCAGAAAATGATTATGCACTCAGTGTCGGGAAAAACTATAAATATTTGCCGAACTACTTGTCGGATAAGCATAATGAGCTGTTGTCAAAGACGATGAGGATGTCAAATAGTGAACAACTATGGGACTCTTTGATTTTACTACAAAAGGCATTCTGTTCTTACGCACGAATTTTTTCACAAATGAACCATTTTGGTTATGATCATGGTCAAGCAGAAAAAGTAATGACTTACACAAAAAAACACTACTTATTATCAGAAAACAAGCAGTACTGATGGAATAGAAGGATAAAAGAACATTAAGAGTTTATTTTACTTAAATCATTTATAAATAATTTGGAAATTAGTGAAAGTTATTAGAAAATGGGCTTTTTTCCTAGCCCTGATGTGTGGTAGAATGATAAGTGCACTGTATCAAATTTTGATACATACGATTTCCTTTATATTTGAAAAAAAGTAAAATTAAGCATTTATACATATAAAATAAATTTTTCTCATATATAAGCAAATTAATTGAAGATTGTCAGAATTTTAACTACACTAATCGAATAAAGCTACTTATTTTATATTCGTGAGATATTTTAAACAATTAAAGGAAGCATGGCTTCTTTTCTGCTATTTTAATTAGGGAAACGTATTGAATCAAAGTCAGCATACAAATCATAAAAAAGGAAGATAGCTCAATGGAAAATGAAGAAACAGTCAGCCGCTCAGCTAAGAATGGAAGAGCCCCTCAAAATAACAATCATTCAAACAAAAAGAAAAACCGTTGGTTAGTACCGGTTGTCGGCTTACTGATCGGTTTATCGTTGGTATTTACAGTTGGTCTCTTTTATTTTCAATCTCATTTTTTCGTCACTGCTAAAGCGAATGGTGTAGATATCGGGTTCTTGAGTGTCAAGGATGCAAAGAAAAAATTAGAGGAATTGAACAAGTCTGAGCCAGTAGTGATCAAAGCTGACGGCAAGGAAGAAACGATCGAATTACCTGAAAAGTATGAGATCACAGAAGAATATTTGAAACAAAGCATCAGCAATCGTTCCATCAAATTGCCAATCAATGAAGATTATAAAAACGAGCTGAAAAATAAGCTGGGTGCACTTTCATTCGCAGAAGGAACACCAAGTCAAGATGCTAAAGTCGAAAAAGTTGATGGTGTGTATCAAATCGTGCCAGAACAGCTTGGAACAACGGTGGATAAGGAAGCATTGATCGCTCAGGTTTTGAAAGACGTTGACGAAAATAAAGGCACATATGTTTATGATGTGAAAGACTTCTATCAAAAACCTGCTGTGACTAAAGATGATAAAGGGCTGCAGGATAAATTAGCCGTATTATCTAAAAAAGAAAACAAGTCGATCACTTTAGATATCAATGGTGAAAAATTGACACTGACTAAAGAAGAATTACAATCATTTATGAATGAGTCAGGGGATGTTGATCCAAACAAAGTGTATGCTTGGGTAGAACAAACGAATCAAAAATATGGTTCGATTTTCAAACCGATCATTTTTACAAACGTTCATGGTGTAACAACGAAATATAAGAATAATGGCAGCTACGGCTGGGATATCAATATGCCGCAAACAAGAGATTTGATCGTTCAAGCAATCAATAGTGAAAAAGAAACAGAAGAAATCACTGTACCGATCGATGGAGATGTTACTCAATCTTCAACGGTCAATAAAGATTATGTTGAGATCGATTTAAATGATCAAAAAATGTATTTCTTTAAAGATGGTGCTAAAGTCGTTGAAACCGATGTGATCACTGGTCGTTATAATAAAGGAACGGCAACTGTTCCTGGTTTCCATACGATTTTATATAAAGACACAGATACAAAACTAGAAGGTGAAATGCTGGATGGTTCAGAGTATAGTGTGCCAGTAAAATATTGGATGCCTTTGAAGAGTTATGGTGGTGTAGTCACACAAATCGGTATTCACGATGCTGATTATAAAGCTGAATACTTTGGAAACAAAGAAGCCTATAAAACAAACTTTGGAAGCAACGGATGTATCAATACACCGGGAGATGCTGTTGCACAAATCTTTAATGGTGCGTATGCAGGAATGCCAGTCATTATTTATGGACATATCTACGATGATGCTCCAGGAGAATTTGATAAGCCAGTTGATTATGGTGAACCAGCGTAAGAGAACAAAAAGAAGTCCTTTATGGGCTTCTTTTTCACTAGTATAGGAATGGAGGAAAATGAACGGTGAGTGTGTTTGATCGAATTGCTTCACATTATGATTCACCAAAACAATTAGAATTAGCTCAAACGATGCTAAACGAACTTGAAAGGCATTTAGGACTGACAGCTGGAAAAACACTTTTAGATTACGGCTGCGGCACTGGCTTGATCGGGTTACAATTAGCTGATCGATTTGAACATGTACTTCTTGTGGATCCATCTAAAGAAATGATCAAAATCGTCGATCAGAAAGTTGAACAGATGGAACTAAAAAATATTAAGACAAGTGTAGACTATTTTTCTAGTGAACATGTTCCGCAACAAAAAGCGGATGTGATTATTGTTTCGTTGGTTCTGCTGCATATCCCAAATACACAAGAAATTTTAGAAGCTCTGTACCAAGTGTTAACGCCAGAAGGAGCTTTATTGATCGTTGATTTCGATACGAATGAAAAGGTCAGTCATGAGAAGGTCCATAATGGTTTTGATCAAGCGGAACTAAAAGCTGAACTAGTAAAAATTGGTTTTCAGACCGTTCAAAGTAAAACATTCTATCACGGAGAAGAATTGTTTATGAGACAAGATGCTTCAATGTTTCTTCTTCGTGCTGAAAAATAAAATAGAAAAGAGGATAAAAATATGCCATTTGTACATGTAGAATTAATTGAAGGACGCTCCGAAGAACAATTGACGAATATGGTGAAAGACATTACAGAAGCTGTTGCAAAAAATGCTGGTGCGCCGAAAGAGAATATTCATGTGATCGTGAACGAGTTAAAAAAAGATCGTTATGCTCAAGGCGGCGAGTGGAAGAAATGATCTGTTTGAATTAATGCTTGCTTTTTATTTAAAGAAGTGTTTAAATTAATTCATAAATGATTGATGAGAAAGACAACTGAACTTGCGGGCAGTCTATTAGAGAGGAAAATCTCGGCTGAAAATTTTCCAGACCAGCACAAGGAATGACCACTTTTTCCAACCTTTGTCGAAGCAAAGGCGGTCGTACCGTTAACACGTTTGAGGAACATAGCTATTTGCTGTGTTTAAACATTAGGTGGAACCACGAATTTTTCGTCCTAGTATTCGATTATATGATCGAATGCTAGGACTTTTTTTATTTCAACAAATTTTTGAAAAAACTACTGTGTGTCAATCGATCTTTTCAATCATAAACATTCTTAAGGAGGAAACAAAATGTCAATCAATATTACATTTCCAGATGGTGCAGTCAAAGAGTTTGACGCTGGTTCATCAACACTGGATATCGCTAAAAGTATCAGCAACAGTTTAGCTAAAAAAGCTTTAGCTGGGAAATTAAACGGAACATTAATCGATCTAACTCGTCCGATCGAAGAAGACGGAAGTCTTGAAATCGTGACACCTGATCATGAAGATGCGTTAGGAATTTTACGTCATTCGACTGCGCACTTGATGGCGAATGCACTTCGTCGTTTATTTCCGAACATTAAATTCGGGGTCGGTCCTGCAATTGATTCAGGTTTTTATTATGACACTGATAATGGAGAGAATGCGGTAACGGCAGAAGATTTACCAGCCATCGAAGCTGAAATGATGAAGATCGTGAAAGAAAATAACCCGATCGTTCGAAAAGTGGTCACAAAAGAAGAAGCACTGGAATTGTTTGCTGATGATCCATATAAAGTTGAGCTGATCACTGATCTGCCTGCTGATGAAGAAATCACAGTGTACGATCAAGGTGATTTTGTTGATCTTTGCCGAGGCGTTCATGTACCGTCAACTGGACGAATCCAAGTCTTCCAATTATTATCTGTAGCTGGCGCATACTGGAGAGGGAATTCTGATAATCAAATGATGCAGCGGATTTATGGAACAGCATTTTTTGATAAAAAAGAATTAAAAGAATTTATCAAAATGCGTGAAGAAGCCAAAGAACGTGACCATCGTAAATTGGGGAAAGAGCTTGACTTATTTATGATTTCTCAAGAAGTTGGTTCTGGATTACCGTTCTGGTTGCCAAAAGGTGCAACGATTCGTCGTACGATCGAACGTTATATCACTGATAAAGAAATCAGTTTAGGTTATCAACATGTGTATACACCGATTATGGCAGATGTGAATTTATATAAAACTTCTGGTCACTGGGATCATTACCATGAAGATATGTTCCCGCCAATGGATATGGGTGATGGCGAAATGCTCGTTCTTCGTCCGATGAACTGTCCGCATCATATGATGGTCTACAAAAATGATATCCATAGTTACCGTGAGTTACCGATTCGAATTGCTGAACTTGGTATGATGCACCGTTATGAAAAATCAGGCGCATTATCTGGCTTGCAACGTGTGCGTGAAATGACCTTGAACGACGGTCACACATTTGTTCGCCCAGATCAAATCAAAGAGGAATTCAAACGTACATTAGAGCTTATGGTAGCGGTGTATAAAGATTTCAATATCGACGACTACCGTTTCCGCTTAAGCTATCGTGACCCGAATAATACGGATAAATATTTTGATGATGATGCGATGTGGGAAAAAGCACAGGAAATGCTGAAAGCTGCTATGGATGAAATGGAACTGGATTACTTTGAAGCTGAAGGAGAAGCGGCCTTTTATGGACCTAAATTGGATGTTCAAGTAAAAACTGCTTTAGGCATGGAAGAAACGCTATCAACTATCCAATTGGACTTCTTATTACCAGAACGCTTTGATCTAACTTACGTAGGTGAAGATGGTGAAAACAATCATCGTCCAGTTGTTATCCACCGTGGGATCGTATCAACGATGGAACGTTTTGTCGCATACCTGACAGAAGTTTATAAAGGTGCATTTCCAACTTGGTTGTCACCGATCCAAGCGACTATTATTCCAGTTTCTGTAGAAGCGCATTCTGATTACGCTTATGAAGTGAAAAAACGTCTACAAGAACAAGGCTTACGTGTTGAAGTAGATGACCGTAATGAAAAAATGGGCTATAAGATTCGGGCTTCTCAAACACAAAAAGTTCCTTATCAAGTTGTTGTCGGCGATAAGGAAATGGATGATGCAACTGTCAATATCCGTCGCTATGGTAGCAAAGAGACGGATGTCATGGATCTAAATATCTTTGTGGACAGTATGGTTGCAGATGTGGCAAACTACAGCAGAAGATAAACAATGCTTTGATCAGAGAAACAGTGCAAGGGTGAATTCCTTTGCGCTGTTTTTTTAGAACAAAATTAGAAGAAATTTTAAATATTTGCTTAGTAAGAGGATTCCCTCTATTTTTTTTTGCATTTTTTCGTTACAATAGAGGGGCAAGACTTTTCTCATATGGAAGGACTAGGATAAATGAAAAAAATGAGCTTTTTAGATAAATTAAAAAATGAAAATGAAGAACCAGATACACAGCGGACCAAAAAATCCCATATCCCATTTCGATTGAATCTATTATTTTTCGTCATCTTTGGATTGTTTGTCGCATTGATCGTCCGCTTAGGTTATTTACAGATTGCAGAAGGACAGGAATATGCTCAAAAAGTCGATGCCAATTCGACTCTGAAAATCAAAAGCAGTGCTCCACGTGGGCAAATTTATGATGCTTCAGGCAATATTTTAGTCGGCAATAAATCAAATTTAGCTATCACCTATACTCGCGGGAAAAAAGTGCAGGCAAAGGATTTAGTTGATATTGCGTACAAGGTAAATGAGTTGATCCATGTACCAGCGGATGAGCTAACAGAACGTGATAAGAAGGACTTCTGGCTGGCTAATCCAGATAATCTAAAAACGGCACAAAAACGTTTGACGGATAAAGATAAAGTGGATGAAAAGGGCAATGCTATTACCGATGAAGGTACGTTATATGTCAAAACCGTGGAAAAAGTTACTCCGGAAGAAATCAATTTCGATGAGCAGACGATGCAGGTCGCGACTATTTTCAAACGGATGAATGCTGTTCAAGAGCTAAATACAGCCTTTATCAAAAACGAAGGCGTGACACAGGACGAGATCGCAATTATTGGAGAACACACATCAGAAATTGCTGGTGTTTCCACAGGAATGGACTGGGATCGTGAATATCCACATGAGACAGATCTGACAAGTATACTTGGGAAAGTTTCTTCTGAAAAAACTGGACTGCCGGCAGAAGAAGCTGATGAGTACTTGGCAAAAGGCTATGAGTTGAATGACCGTGTCGGAACCAGTTATTTAGAGAAACAATATGAAGATGTTCTTCAAGGCAAAAAATCTATCTCAGAAGTAACACTGGATAGTGAAGGGAATATCGTGACGCAAACACCGATTTCTAATGGTGAAAAAGGTGAGAACTTGAAATTGACGATCGATATGGATTTTCAGGCAAGAATCGATGCAGTTGTTCGTGCACAGTATCAACAGCTATTAGCAACCGGTAATGCCAATTACTCAGATGGTGCCTATGTCGTCGTCATGAATCCTAAAAATGGAAATGTTATGGCCATGGTTGCTTTGGATAGAGATCCGGCAACGAATGAGCTGACTTCTAATCCATTGGCAACGATCAATAAAGCATTTGAACCAGGATCTGTAGTAAAAGGTGCAACGATTTCTGCTGGTTATGAACAAGGTGTGATTTCCGGGAATGATGTACTGATCGATGAACCGATCCAAATTTATGGAAGTAAGCAAAAAGCTTCAGTGTTTAACAATCAAATAGTAGGAAATCAGATTCCATTGACAGCAGAAAAAGCGTTAGAATATTCTTCGAATGCTTATATGATGAAATTAGTCTTGAAAATGATGAATACAGACTATGAATACAACATGCAGCTGCCGTATAAAACAGGTGATCCAACGCTATTTGAAGTTTTACGTAAAACATTTGGGGAATATGGTATGGGGGTCTCAACAGGGATAGACCTACCGGGAGAAGAAACAGGACTTTCTAACAAAGCGTTCAATGATCCTGAATACGCACCAATGCCAGGACATTTACTTGACTTATCTTTTGGTCAGTACGATACGTATACAGCGATGCAGCTTGCTCAATATGCTTCGACGGTTGCAAATGGTGGTACGCGGTACGCACCACGGGTTGTCGAAGGCATTTATAACAACAATTCGGATGGTTCGATCGGTGAGTTAAAAGAAGCTATGGGACCAAAAGAATTAAATAAGGTGGATATCACACCGGAACAAATGCAAATTATCCAGAATGGTTTTTATAATGTAGTTCACGGCAACGATACCTTTACTACGGGACGTTATATGCAGGGAGCAGCTTTAGATATTGCAGCAAAAACTGGTACGGCGGAAACTAACGTAGGAGAACATATTACTGTAAATAGTAATGTTGTCGCCTATGCACCGTCGAATGATCCTGAGATCGCTGTGAGCGTAATTCTACCGCATTTAACAAGTGAAAGCAGCAGACCAAACCAATCAATGGTAACAGCGATCGTAAATGAGTATGCGGCGTATAAAGCCGAAAAAAATTCGTAAAGTAGTTTTCCTTTACAAATTTAGCTAAAAGGGTAGAATTTCATGAATAAACATGGTATGATATTTGAGGCTAAGAAATATCTTAGGAATACGAAATTAGATATAGGAGGGAAAACACATGCGCGTAAACATCACTTTAGAATGTACTTCTTGTAAAGAACGTAACTACCTTACAAGCAAAAATAAACGTAACAATCCTGATCGTTTGGAAAAACAAAAATATTGCCCACGTGAAAGAAAAGTTACTTTACACCGTGAAACTAAATAAGATTTTAAATTATACGCTCAATCCTTTGTCAGATAAGGGATTGAGCGTTTTTTGTTTGTTTATAAATAGTTTTGAATACCATCAGCTAAAAATTAGCAAATCTAATTAATTTTTTAACAGTTTCTTACTTTGTTTTATTAGTCAAATAGGTATAGATATCCATTATTTCTGTAATGGAACTATGTTCAAGCAGTTCTTATGCTTGACTACAGCTTTAAAAAGCATATAAAGCAAATACAATTAAATAGAATCCTTTCACGGCACGTATAACCTTTTTTGTTTAACTATTCATCACAGTATGACCGTTTTTTATCAAAAATTATCGAGATTAGTAAATAATTTGATGAAAATATTCTGCACGATATGTTAAACTATTATGGTAATCCATTTCGAACAAAAAGGGGATAATGAACTATGGCAGGAGATCGCATTAAATTATCACCACAAGAACTAAGAACCTCAGCAACTAAATATACGGATGGTTCAAACCAAGTGAACGACATTTTACGGAAGTTACAAACAGAACAAGATACAATCCAAGGAAACTGGGAAGGATCAGGTTTTGATAGTTTCAACGATCAATTCACAGCGTTAAAACCAAAAGTGAGTGAGTTTGCAGAATTGTTGGAACAAATCAACAAGCAATTAAACGAGGTTGCCCAGATCATGGAAGAAACAGATCAAAATATCTCTTCTGCAATTGGCAGAGGGCTATAAAAGGATAAACAGGAGCTGTAAAGTTCCTGTTTTTCTCTAGAATAAGCAAAGCAGGTAAAACTCAGTTGCTTATCTTGTGTACATAGACTGGAGGTCATAACGTTGAACAAGAAAAAAATAATGCTAGGCATAATAGGAGGAATATTCATGATAGGTGTATTGAGTGGTTGTGAAACAAAAGATCAAGCTGAATTAGAACAGAGTTTTGAAAAAGAGTTGTCTATTTATCCGACAAAGAATTTACTGGACTTTTATGACATGGAGGGCTACAGGGATGATGAATTTGACAAAGATGATAAGGGAGTATGGGTTCTAAGTTCTTCAATGGGAATTACTAAAAACGATGATGCGCCATTAGTTAACGAAGGTATAGTATTGCGAATGAATCGAAATACTCGAACTGCAAAGGGTTTCTATTATGTAAGAAGTTACACAGAAGATGATATAGAGAAAGATACAAAAGAAGAGTTCCCAGTGACTTATGATGAAAAGGGGTTTCACTTAACAAAAGAGGTATCTGACCCTGAATTAAAAGAGAAAATATTGAACTTCCAATTTTTTGTACAATATGGGGTGTTTGATAAGTTAGATAGCTATAAAAATATTAAAAAAATGTACAACCCAGAAGTTCCTATGTACAACCTTGAATATCAATTAACAAATGACGATAAGAATGTAAAAGAGCTAAGAAAAAGATATGACATTCCTACCAAAGAAGCACCAACTTTGGTATTGAGTGGGCGAGGTAGCTTAGAAGGATCTTCTGTGGGCTCGAAAGAATTGACATTTCAATTTACAAAAAAACCGCCTGTGTATTTTACCGATTCCATTGACTACCAGCGATCAAACGAGGAGGATATAATAAATGAGTGATTATCAATTAAAAGATAAAGGACTTAAGCAAAATTCGGAAACAACTAGCGCTATCTCAACCATTGCTTATGAGGTAGAGAATGCGAAACAGGCAGGACTGAGCAACAGACAAATAAAAGGTCAGATAGAGGTGTTCCAAGATAAAGGGAAATTTCCAGAAAACCTCGAATACGTGGACTCATTTTTAAATAAAAACACAAGTCTAAGCGGTGTTGCTTTTAGAGATCGTAATACAGGCATTGTTACCGTTGGTATAGCAGGAACGAATGCCGACAATGGAACGATCGATTCTATGAAAGATTATCTTGCCGATGCATCAATCGCATTCAATGGGTCAAACCCATCTTCTAATTATTTTGCATCTGGAAATGATTTTATCAATAAATTGCAAGAAAAATACCCCGTAGGTACGATCACAGGGCATTCAAAAGGCGGAAGAGATAGCGTTATTTTAGGTGTGGGAAATGATATTCCGAATATTGTGACCTATAACCCCGCTCCTGTTTCACATGATTATTTACAATTACTAACAACTTTTAATAGCCCAATGTGGAAATTAGGCGAGCGAGCGTTTTCTGCGGCAGATATGAAGCAACGCTTCTTTGATTATAAAGGAAACGTGATCCATATTGCTTCTAGTAAAGATATGTTGACGGGGTTGTCTGATCTTGGTAAAGCATATTATTTTGGGCAACGGGTAACGATCCCTAATGGGAAAGGGCATTCGATTACAGGCTTCTTGACAGACAAAGAACAACAGTTTATTCGCTCATCTTTAGGAAAATATACAACAGTAAATAAAATTATTGGTCAACAAATGGCAGAAGCTTCTACGAGGCAGAAACTAAAGGAGCTCTCAAATTTGAAAAAGAAATTTCTAAAACAAGGTGGCGGACGTTTGACTTCTTCACAAGAAATTTATTTAGATGCTTCCGAAGCATTGGCGCTAACGCGTGGCATGAAAGCAACCCTACAAACAACTATAGATGGGTTAAAAGTAGCATATAAGCAAGCAATGTCGGATAAAGACAGACACTGGATAGATACTTTATCTGATGCGGGGACGGTGGGTTTTGTTCTTTCTAGTGGGGAGCAATTAGAGAGCTTAAACCAAGGTAGGGCAACTGAAGAATGTATACGCCACCAACCTAAGGCAGAACTTGAATCATCCCTTGCGAAATTAACCGCCCATGAAGAGAAGTACGATCAATTGATTGAACAGACTAAACAAGCAATAGACGAACAAATACAGGCAGATAAAAGCTTGGCGCAACTGGTGGGGATGAATTAAGATGGAACAAGAAAAACAATACAGAAGAGAATTAGAGCAGGTACAGGACGATTTTATCCGAGAAAATAGAAAGATTTCGGATCAATTTGACCAACTTTTTCAAGAAAAACAACGTTTCATTCGAGAGATGGAAGAGACAGGTAATGCGGTTCGTTATACGCTAGGAAGACATGAGGAACAAGCTCCGATAGAATTATCTCAGGTGTATCATCTCATTGATGAGGCACAGGAAGAAGGTCTTTTTTTGGCGAAAGAGCAAGAACGATTGCTAGAAGATAAGCAAGAAGAAATTGCTTTCGAGCATAAAAAACAAACACTTGACTATGAAGAGAAAATAATTGCTTGTCAAAAAGAGAGGAGTGAGGCAGATGCTTGATGGTGTCGGTAAAGCATTTAAAGAGATTCAGAAAAAGCTACAAAAAACGATTATTCGCACAGTTACGGCTAGTCAGCATGTCACGATCTCTGAAAATGCAAAATTAATCACGAAGCAAATGGAAACAGTAGCATTTGATGAAATACAGGCGGATAGTAGTGCCTATATAGAGAAATTTAATGCTACCGCAAAAGGACAATGGGTTAAGACAGCTCAGCAATCATTTAAAGAAACTGCCAAAGGGTTTGAACAATAACTATACTTAATGTTTTAAAATAAGAGTCTTGATTTGAAATGAATGGCTGTGTACCATGAATAATGGAAACAGGGTCTTTTTTATGTTTAATTATAAATTTCCTCCATTCTTCATCATATCATTATTTCTATTTGCCATTTCATGTTATATTTTAGAAAAGAATGTAAAGGTGAAGCATATGGATAAACAAATAATCGAACATGCAAAAGAATTATTGGCAACGTGTGACTCATTTTTGCTGTCCACAAATGATCGGAACGGATTTCCAAATACGATCGTAGTGTCAAAACCCATCATTAGAGCGAGTTTTTACAATCTTAAATTTTATGTAAATGGTAATGGTCAAACAGTGGAAAATATTCTGCATAATAAAAAAGGCAATGTTTGTTGCTTTGATGAAGCCAGGCATGAAAGTGTTTTGTTAAAAGGGATTTTCAGCGTTGAGGACATCGAAGAATTCAAACTACTCAAAGATCGTTTGAATCACTATCAAAAAGAGTTGAATCATGAGAATCCAGTCGTTCTTTCTTTTGAAGTCTATACTGTTAAGGTTCATTCTCAAACAAAAACCTTTTGGAAAGATGTGGATGATTTTGATGATCATTGAAGGATGAGCTAAATCAAAATGATTTACAGCTGACGATTTTTATTGAGCAAAAGTTATTCACAAACTGAAAATAGTTCATGAGTGCATGAAATCTCTGGAAAGAGGTTTTGTGCATTTTTTTATACTATTAGATTAAGTTTAAGAAGTCAAACTGTTTCTTATTTTCCTATATTTACTTTAAAAACATCAAATATCCATTGCTTTACGCTGTAAATTCTTTATACTCTAATTAGAGGGACAACTGTTATTTAATAAGGAATGTAAGGATGTCATTAAATGAACGTTCATCTCAAAGGGTAGGTACAAAGGTGTTGGAGGAGTTTCTATGAAAAAATTGATTGTTATCATTAGTTTATGGGTACTTTTTTTTCCTAGTATTTCTTATGCAGAAGACGTAACGGACTCTTCTGAAAGCAAGTTTGATTCGTCGAATGAGCTGTCGAGGAAATATATGCGAAAACAAGTACTCAATGGTAAGACAACAAAAATCAAAAAGAAAAAAGGAGAGACATATTTAACATTTCCATTTGAAAAAAGACCATATCAGTATTTTGCAAATTTTGTACTAAATAGTCCAGCCAATGTTTATGCTGGATTTGTAGAGACGATTTATTATAGAGATAAGCTCAAAGTCAAACAAATCTACTATGAAAAGAATCCCGTTCGAACGGATAAACTAGGTATTTTTACAACAGATTTATATATCATTTCAGAGGATGATGAAATCTATCACTATAAAAATGTTCCCTATGTGGTGAGTAGTGATCAGCCAACGGCTTTTTTTTCTAGCATCGATTTTGATAAGGAAAAAACAAAGATATCTGGAGAGATAAAAATGTTTGCTTCTAAAAGTACCTATCAAGTAGAGCTGTTTTATACAGATCATGATGAGTATCATTATCAGGAAGTTGTTGTAGAAAACAATGGAAAATTTACGATTGATCTACACCGAGAGGGTCAGCCAGGTAAAATGTATCTAAGAGCCAGTGATGGTTTAGGAAACTATGCGAATGCCCTCGATATTTTAAAAGAAGGGCGGACGACATATCAAATTCCGCAAAAAAAATTACAAGAGATAGAAAACAGCTATAAGACGCCAGTGCGTGCGAATAAAATAGCGGCAGTCGCATTATTGATGTTAAAATGGCTATTGGGGCTATTTGCAGCAATTTTGATATTGTTGCGTTTAAGAGTTATTCTAAAGAGAAGAAAAAGACGCAGACTGAGGAAAAAGCAGTTTCGTTGAATCATCGATGAAGGAGTGATAAGAGTGAAAATCAGTATTCGACATCGCTATATCAAAAAAATTCCTGTACTTGAAGTTGTTTCAGAAGAAGAAAAAAACAAAGCTTTGCCTTTGGTCGTCTACTATCATGGCTGGCAGTCGGCTAAGGAATTATCATTGACTCAAGCACGAAAATTAGCGAGAAAAGGGATGCGGGTGATTTTACCAGATGCTATGAATCATGGTGAACGTAAAACAGGTCCTGTGTCACCGATTCCGTCTGTGACATTTTGGTCTAGCATCCAATACAATATCATAGAGTTTTCACAACTGATTCGTCATTTTGAAAAGCTTGAGCTGATCGAAAATAATAAAATAGGTGTGGGGGGTGTTTCGATGGGCGGGATCACGACATGTGCTTTACTAACTCAGCATCCGGAAATCAATACGGCAGCCTGTATGATGGGAACGCCAGCCCCCTTACGCTACATCGAACGGGTAATGGAACGGGCAGCTGAAATGAATTATTTTGTACCTAAAGATTTGCCGTTACTGCAAAGTTGGGTCACACATTATGACCTATCAAAAGCACCTGAAAAAATAGCAGAACGTCCTGTTTTGTTCTGGCATGGTACGAAAGATCCTAAAATTCCATATGAAGATATGGCAGACTTTTATCAGCTGATTTCAGATGAAGCTTATGCTCGAAACAGTCGTTTTATGACTGGCGAAGGAGAAGGTCATCTAGTGAAAGGTGAAATGATGGATGTTGTGGCAGAATGGTTTGAAGAGAATTTAAGAGACTAAAGCAAAGTATTTTGCTCTGAGTAGCAAGAAGCAGCCTGTTCAGATTTAGTGTGTGGAACAAAATCGATCATTCGTTTTGTTCCGCACTTTTTAAAATAGCTCATTTTAATTCATTGAAAATATGCGTTAATAATGGAAAATGAAGTTCATTTCTTAGAATCGCTCTTGACAAACTTTCGCGTATTATGAATAATGTAAGGGGTTGCGTTTATTGGAGATAGGCAAATGAATAAAATGGAAAACTGTACGAATGTAAATCAAATGTACTCGATTGGTGAGGTAGCAAAGATTTGTAATGTTTCCCGCAAAACATTGCGTTTCTATGAACAATTGGGCTTATTGACGCCAGATCATGTTAGTTTAGAAAATGGCTACCGTTATTATACGGAAAAGACTATGAATTTGATTCCTGTCATCAAGTATTACAAGCAGATGGGCTTTAAGTTACAGGAAATGGGTAATGTGCAGAACACTGGAGACTATTTTTATCAAGAGACGAATTTTCTAACGAAGCTGTCTGAGTTAAAACGAGAAGAACAGCGTATTCGTAATAGTTATACAGCTGTCTCAGACTGGATCGGTTTGTTGAGAGAAGGATCAATCGCAATTGAAAATCAGCTGCAAAATGTCAATGTGAAATATTTAGACCGTGAAAGCTATGTATTTATGGAACAGGATTTTTGTTATAACTATATGGATGCGGTGATCAATATTCCTTGGGTCAATTATTTAGAGGAGCAGGATTGTGAAATTACGGGTCCTGTGATTCTTCACTTTGAGAACTGTGAGGAGAAGATGGCCTGTAAGTCCCGTAAAATGAATGTGATGCAAAAACCTGTCAGTATTGCAAATAGTGAGATGCCGATGACTTTTTTTGGTGGGCAGATGTTTTTATCCAGTTATTATTTAGGGGATCCGGCTGAGATTTGTCAGCAATATAAAAAGATGCTGTTATGGGCAAAGGAACATGATTATCAATGCTCAGATGAGGTGTATGAACGTTATGTGATCGATTATTGGTCTACCATGAATGTTGATAATTTTGTGATCGAACTATTGATTCCAGCGGAAAAAAATAGAAAATAGGGTTGTGTAAATCGGCTTGTATGGATTTTGTAACTAACAGAGTTCATGGAAGTCGATTTTACTTAGCAAAGAAATAATTATTGAAGGTTGCCCTTAAGGGCAACCTTTTTTTATTGTTATAAAAAGTATATTGGGAATTGTTTTATTAAAGTTTTCTTTTGCTTTTTACGTTATTTTTAGATTGTGCTTCCTCTTTGAAAGTGAAAAAATGAGCAAGATAGATTTGCTCAAAAATCGATCATGTGAAAAAAACAACAAATTCTGTATCAACGCAAAAGAGTTGTTCTTTTTCGATAAGTAAAATCAATCTAATCATTTGATTGTTATAAAACACGAATTCCATTATATTTTGCGTACTATAACAGGAGTAGATTCTCATTTATACAGGATAATTGAGAAGGGAAAGCTGTATTACCCGGTAAAAGATGTGTTTCAGAAAAAAAATCTTCTTGACTGCTCCCTTAAGGTAAGACTGTAAAGTGAGTGATAGAAGAAATGAAACCGTTTTACGGTAACTATTTTAGGAGGAATAAACGATGAAATATGATGCATTAGGAATGGTAGAAACAAAAGGATTAATCGGATCGATCGAAGCAGCAGATGCGATGGTCAAAGCAGCAAATGTTTCTTTGATCGGAAAAGAATTTGTTGGAGGCGGAATTGTTACTGTGATGGTGCGCGGAGATGTTGGCGCAGTGAAAGCAGCGACTGATGCTGGCGCAAGTGCTGCTGAACGTGTAGGAGAACTTTTATCCGTTCATGTGATTCCACGTCCGCATGGTGAAGTGGAAAATATTTTGCCAGCAAATAAAGTCAAATAAATAGTTAGGGGAAACGTCAATGAATAGTGAAAAAAGTATTCTGAGTGCAAGTTCAAATGCAGATCTAAAAATGAAAGAAGTTAGCAAAGGATTTCAAGTCAAGGGGATTACGAACGGGCTTGTTTCAGGGATCACTTATGGGATCTACTCTACTTTAGTTGTAGTTGCCAGTGGTTATGATCCGCTGATCAGTGCTGCAGGATTTTTAGCTGCGCCATTTGTTTGTTCAGGGTTAAATGATTTTTTTGCTGGTATTTTTCTTTTATTTTATAACGCAAAGCATGGACGATTAAAGGAAATCATTCGCATGGTAAAAACAAAGCCGGGAAAAATGCTTGTGATCGGGTTCTTATTAGGCGGGCCGATCGCAAATGGGGCTTATCTTGTTGGTTTAGCAATGGCTGGCGCTTATGCGATCCCAATTTCTGCTACCTGTAGTTTGTTCGGCGCATTGTTCTCATGGATTTTCTTAAAGCAGAAGCCAACAGCAAGAATTGTTTTGGGAATGGTGGTTTGTGTGATGGGGGCGATCGTGATCAATATGGTCAAACCAGAAGGCGCACCGAATTTTACATTAGGAATTATCTGTGCGTTGATTGCAGCTGTTTCTTGGGGCTTAGAAGGAGTCTTTTCAAGTTTCGGCGGTGCGATGATCGATACAGATGTAGCAGTCAACTTACGTGAATTAGTATCTGGTTTATTCGTGATGATTTTGGTTTTGCCGTTTGTTGGTGGTGTAGGCTTATTATTTAAAACGTTAGCTGCTGGGACACCAGTGATGTGGTTGTTATTATCTGGACTAAGCGCAGGAATTTCTTTCTTGACCTGGTATAAAGCGAATGCGATGGTGGGGACTGCTGTTGGGATGTCGCTGAATGTAACGTATGCGTTTTGGGGTGTGATCTTCAGTGTGATCTTCTTAGGTCAAACAGTTACACCGACCATGGTCATCGGTTCGATCGTAATCGTGATCGGAGCGATTTTAGTTACGATGAATCCGTTGGACTTCTTTAGAAAGGGGGAAGCGTAAATGCTTTTACCTAGCCGGACAGCTGTACTGAATCAAATGTATGATCAACGAGAATTAGACGTAAAAAAGATCATGGAGGAATTGAAACCTCAGTATGGGCATGAGAAGCAATTCAATGAGAAATTATATTTAGAGCATTTAATGGCTTTAGAAGCCAATGGTCTAGTTGAATTGACGAATTATTGTTTAGATGATCAAGAAGAATTGATTATGTCGTATACGATCACAGAGGAAGGCCGAACGACAGTTGAGAAATATGTAGATAAAGTATATAGAGTGATGTAATGATTTAGCTTGTTATGTAGAGAAATTTCTCTGAGAGAATGTGAATTGTGAATGAGCCAAAGGCGTCTCAGTTGGGATTTACTATTTTCTTTTGAAATTATTGAGTCAGCTTGGCTCTTTGATTGTTCAGCTTCATGGGCTAGCTCTTCGGAAAAAAGAGAAAATTGGTTTGTGACAAAGAGAGTCACAATCAAATTTTTCTATTTTTCGGTCAGAGCTGAATGAGCCCATTCAGCTTTCAGTTTAGAAATGGGGGATTGTATTTGGTTTATCGTGGTGAAGAGGCGTTGGGGCTTATTGAGACTGTTGGTTTGGTTCCAGCGTTGAAAGCGTGTGATGAAATGTTGAAAGCAGCAGATGTTGAGCTGGTTTCCTATGAAAATATTGGTTCTACTTTAGTTACGATCATGGTCAAAGGGGATGTTGCTGCTGTTGAAGCTTCGGTTTCAGCAGGTGCTCGGGCAGCTGAAGCGATCGGCACTTTGACTGCGCAAAATGTGATGCCAAGACCGATTCCGTCTGTTGGGGAAATTGTTTCTGTCCATGCAATAGATGTGTAGATTAAGGGGGAAATAAATGAAAACCTTTGAAGCGATTGGAGCCATTGAAACTTTTGGCTTAGTGTTTGTCTTAGAAGCGTGTGATGCGATGTGTAAAGCGGCGGATGTTGAATTAGTTGGTTATGAGAATGTCGCATCCGGTTATATTTCAGTCATTGTGCAAGGAGATGTAGCTGCTTGCCGATCTGCTGTTGATGCTGGGATCAAAGCAGTAGAAAACTTAGGTGCGGAGGTGTACAGCTCAGTTGTGATCGCTGGTCCGCATATCGATTTGAATAAAATAATCAACCGTTATCAGCTAAATAACCTTCTAACTGAAGAGGAGGGAGATGCAGTTTAGATGCAGCAAATAGATAAGGATCTGTTATCGATACAAGAAGCGCGAATTTTAGTGGAAACAGCCAGAGATGCACATTATTTGATCAAAGATTACGGACAAAAGCATTTTGATCAAATCCTCAAACAGTTACTGGAACAAATAAAACCTGAAATCAGTAAGTTCGTAGCATCTGAAATGAATGAAACAAAGTTAGGTAATTCAAAAGATAAGGAAGCATTGATCAATCAATTTCTAGAAGCGTTGACTGAAGATTTGCCAAAACAACAATGTATTGGAGCACTTGCGAAAGATTCTGCGGGGAATATTTTACAAGTGGGTGTACCAGTCGGTGTGATTCCTGTCATTTTATCAAATGAAAATGTTGTATTAAATACATTATATAGTTTGATCATCGGTATTAAATCAGGAAATGCACTAGTGGTGATTCCTCATTCGAATGCATGTAAGACAACGTATCAGATCGTCAGAAAAGTGAAGCAAATTTGTGAATCAAACGGTTTACCAAAAGGCTGTTTAACTTGTTTAGAGAAAGTGACAGAAAATAGTGTACAAGAAGTGTTGAACCATCAAGATACTGCGATGATTTTGGTTATCGGAAATTCAAAATATACAAACGCGACCACCAACCAAAAACCAATTATTTATGGCAGTTCGGGCGCAACACCTGTTTTTATCGAACGCTCAGCTGCGATCCAATCAGCTGTGAACGCGATTATTCAAAGTCGTTCTTTTGATGGCGGCTTATTACCTGGTGCAGAACAATATTTGATTGCTGAAAGTGTGATCGCCTCAGAAGTAAAAACGAAGATGAAACAATCAGGTGCTCATTTTTTATCTAAAGAAGAAGAGCTTAAACTTTTACATCTACTTCAGCCAAAAGAGAATCAGATCAATCCAGAGTGCATTGGGAAAAGTGCATTTTGGTTAGCACAAAAAGCTGGCTTCTCTGTTGACTCACAAATCAAAGTGTTAGTTTCGGAACAACAATACCTTCATGAAGAAGACCCGTTTACTAATGAAATGAAATGTCCAGTTTTAGCCTTTTATTTGGAACCAGATTGGATCCATGCTTGTGAAAAATCTATTCGTCTATTGAAAGAGAAAAATCATGGTCACTCTTTAGCGATTCATTCCCAAAATACGACAATTTTAAATGAATTTGCTTTAAAAAAACCTGTCGGACGAATGATTGTCAATGCACCAGCGGGATTTGCAAGTCTTGGGCTGAACTCTAACTTGCCGTTATCGGTTATCTTAGGCGGGTTTACGACAGGGCGAGGCATCAGTGCTAAAAATATCACAGCAGCTGATTTAACTTACAAACGGCAAATCAGTTATCCGATTCAGATCGCTGAGTCAACAGTAACAGCAGAACCTGTTGATAAACAATTATTAGAAAAAGTATTGAGGAAAATATTGGAAAAATAAAATGGCGTAAAGTGAGGGAATAAAATGGATATCAAAGAGTTTTCAGCAAAATTAGCTGAAGCAACAAAAGAATTAAGTCCGGAAGAACAAACAGCTTTAATGAAGATGTTTGCAACCGTTTCAGATGACTTAAATACTCCAAGCTCAACGAGCGGTGGATTTGCATCTGCTGGTCAAACGACGATCCCAGCAGGCATTACACCTCGTTTAGAGGCACTAAAGGAAAACTACTTAAAGCAAGTGCCTACGATCACTACACATAGAGCAAGAGTGATCACTGAGATCGCTAAAGAAAATCCGGGAATGCCTAAGAATATTTTAAGAGCAAAATCATTCAAACGCTGCTGCGAAACAGCACCTTTAGTGATCCAGGACAATGAACTGATCGTTGGTGCTCCTAATGGTGCTCCTCGTGCGGGTTCATTTTCACCAGACATTGCATGGCGTTGGATGGAAGAAGAAATCGAAACGATTTCCAGCCGTCCGCAAGATCCATTTTTCATTTCTGATGAAGACAAGAAAATCATGAGAGAAGAACTATTTCCGTTCTGGAAAGGCAAATCGATCGACGAATATTGTGAAGATCAGTTTCGTGAAGCAGGAGTTTGGGAACTATCAGGAGAGTCTTTTGTCTCTGATTGTTCCTACCATCAATTAAATGGCGGTGGTGACTCAAATCCAGGATATGACGTGATCTTGATGAAAAAAGGGATGCTGGATATTCAAAAAGAAGCGCAAGAGCAGCTTGAAAAAATGGATTATGAAAACCCAGAAGATATCGAAAAAATTTATTTTTATAAGTCTATCATCGATACAGCAGAGGGTGTCATGATCTATGCACGCAGAATGTCGGAGTACGCTGCACAGTTGGCGCAAAGAGAAACGGATCCTAAACGTAAAGCAGAGCTTCAAAAGATTTCTGAAGTCAATGCAAAAGTTCCTGCACATAAACCAGAAACCTTTTGGGAAGCGATCCAGGCTGTTTGGACGATCGAATCATTATTAGTCGTTGAAGAAAATCAAACAGGGATGTCGATCGGTCGCGTGGATCAATACATGTATCCATTTTTCAAAAATGATTTAGCAACAGGCAAAATGAATGAATTCGAAGCTTTTGAATTAGCAGGCTGTATGCTGATCAAGATGTCTGAAATGATGTGGATCACAAGCGAAGGCGGTTCTAAATTCTTTGCTGGCTATCAGCCATTTGTCAATATGTGTGTCGGCGGGGTGACGCGTGAAGGACATGATGCGACGAATGAGTTGACCTATTTATTGATGGATGCTGTCCGCCATGTCAAAGTCTATCAACCATCCTTGGCTTGTCGAATCCATAATCGTTCACCGAGAGAATATTTGAAAAAAATCGTTGATGTTGTTCGAGCAGGAATCGGGTTTCCAGCTTGTCACTTTGATGATACACATATCAAAATGATGCTGGCTAAAGGTGTATCGATCGAAGATGCCCGAGATTATTGTTTAATGGGCTGTGTAGAGCCGCAAAAATCTGGACGTTTATATCAATGGACATCAACTGCCTATACGCAATGGCCGATTTGTATCGAGCTAGTTCTAAATAAAGGCGTACCGCTATGGTATGGTAAAAAAGTTTGTCCTGATACAGGCGACTTAGCGAATTTCAAAACATTTGAACAGTTTGAAGATGCAGTCAAAGAGCAAATCAAATACATCACGAAATGGTCATCAGTAGCGACCGTCATCACGCAACGAGTACATCGTGATTTAGCACCGAAACCGTTGATGTCATTGATGTATGAAGGCTGTATGGAAAGTGGAAAAGATGTTTCAAGTGGCGGAGCAATGTATAACTTTGGTCCGGGAGTTGTCTGGTCAGGCTTAGCAACCTACGCTGATTCAATGGCCGCCATCAAAAAACTGGTTTTCGATGAGAAAAAATATTCGTTAGAAGAATTGAATCGTGCATTGAAAGCTGATTTTGTTGGTTACGAACAAATTCGTACAGACTGCTTAAATGCACCTAAATATGGGAATGATGATGATTATGCTGACTTGATCGCAGCAGACTTGATTCATTTTACAGAAAAAGAACACAGACAATACAAAACCTTGTATTCAGAATTGTGTCACGGAACATTATCGATCTCAAATAATACCCCATTAGGTCAAATGACTGGTGCTTCTGCCAATGGACGTAAAGCGTGGATTCCATTATCAGATGGAATCAGCCCAACGCAAGGAGCCGATTTCAAAGGACCGACAGCGATCATCAAATCGATCTCAAAAATGGCGAACGATACGATGAATATGGGGATGGTCCACAACTTCAAGATCATGTCAGGTTTGTTAAGTACACCTGAAGGGGAAGAAAGTTTGATCACGTTATTGAAGACTGCTAGTGTTCTGGGCAATGGTGAAATGCAGTTTAACTATTTAGATAATGAAACATTGTTGGAAGCACAAAAGCATCCGGAAGAATACCGTGATTTGATCGTTCGAGTAGCAGGCTACAGTGCCTTCTTCGTTGAATTATGTCAGGATGTACAGGATGAAATCATCAGCCGGACAATGTTGACCAAGTTTTAACTCTGGAGGATGAAAAATGAATGACCCAAGCACGGAAACAATAGAGAGACAAGTCATGATTTTTAATGTACAAAAATATAGCTTATACGACGGTCCTGGCATTAGAACGATCGTATTTTTTAAAGGCTGTCCACTGCGTTGTCAGTGGTGTGCGAATCCAGAAGGTTTGGAGCGCAAGTTTGAAGTAATGTATAAAGAAAGTGTTTGTAGTGACTGTCGAGCATGCGTCGATGTGTGTCCAGTGGGGATTCATTATATGGATGAAAATGGCGATCATCAAGTGAATCGGGATATCGCCTGCACAGGTTGCCGCGCTTGTTCAGATGTCTGTCCAATGGCAGCCTTGAACATTACAGGTGAAATCAAATCGATTTCAGAAGTCATGGAAATCGTTCATGAAGATGATGAATTTTATGAACAATCCGGTGGCGGTGTGACACTTAGCGGAGGTGAATGTACTGCTCAGCCAGAAGCAGCGCTTGCATTACTACAAGCTTGTAAAGCGGATGGGATCAATACAGCAATTGAAACCTGTGGACATTCTAGAATGGAACGATTGCTCAAAATCGCTGAATATGTAGATCTTTTCTTGTTTGATTTAAAACATATGGACCCTGTCCGACACAATGAATTGACTGGAATCAGTAATGAAAAAATTTTGGCAAATTTAAAAGAAGTTTTAGAACTGGGGCATGACGTACAAATTCGGATGCCGATGCTGAAAATGATCAATGACAGCCAACAAGAAATTCAGGCGATCATCGAATTTTTACTGCCGTATAAAGATTATCCTAATTTTCATGGGATCGATTTGTTACCTTATCATAAATTAGGGGTGAATAAATACGGACAACTCGGTATGGAATATCCTGTTGCTGGAGATCCTTCGTTGACAGATCCTGAACTGGATCAAATCGAACGCTGGATCAAAGACTATGATTTTCCGGTGAAAGTGGTTCGTCATTAGAAAAGTGAGAAAGGAAGCGATCTGATGCTGGAAAGTAATGCACAGCGGGTGATAGAAGAATCTGTTCCAGGAAAGCAAGTGACCTTGGCTCACGTCATTGCTTCGCCGATCACAGAAGTCTATGAGTCACTAGGCGTCGAAGACACGGGAGCAATCGGTATCTTAACCATTTCTCCGTTTGAGACAGCGATCATCGCTGCGGATATCGCTGGAAAAAGTGCAGACGTAACAGTCGGTTTCCTTGATCGCTTTACTGGTTCAGTGTTGTTGACGGGCGATGTTCAAAGTGTAGAAGTAGCTTTAGGGGCTGTCGTGACTATTTTAAAAGAACGGCTGGATTATGAAGTTGTTCAGGTCACAAAGACATGAATAAACGTTTGTTGATCGTAGGCCCAAAGGGAAGCGGCAGTCGTATCATTGCCCAGGCGATCGAGCAAACAGACAAGCCGATTCGGAAAGTTGCTAATCTACTTTATACCAAAAAAACGATCATTGTTCCAAGTCAGTATCTTGAGAGTCCTTGGATGCATAAACATATCATTGCATTGCAGCAAGAAGCTCATCAAGCCTTGTTTCTATTACCTATTCAGAGCATGAAAAAAAGTTATCCACCTAATTTTGCTCAAGTTTTTAGAATACCGATAGCGGGTGTCATTACTTATAAAACTAGCGATTACTCCGAAGAAAGAGTACTAAAAGCACAGCGATCATTAAAAGAAATAGGGATCAAAAGAAGACATATTCAAGTTGATTTGACTGATAAAAACGATTTATTAACCGTTGAAAAGTATTTGAACATGAAATAAGTAAGAAAGGAGGCTATTTTTTGTTTAATCAATTTAAAATGCCGACCAAAATCATTACAGGAGCAGGAAGCTTAGCAGAACTACAAGCACTATCTTTAAAGAAAGTCTTGATCATCTGTGATCCATTTATGGAACAAAATGGATCTGCTGAAAAAATTGGAAAGCTGCTGAAAGAAAAAAAGATTGGCTATAGTATTTTTTCTGAAATCATTCCAGATCCAACGATTGATGTCGTAACGAAAGGGCTGATTGCAGCAATCAAGTCCAAACCTGATGGAATGATTGCTTTAGGCGGCGGCTCAGCGATGGATGCAGCAAAAGTGATTCGACAAATGTATATCACAGCTGAAAAAGAAAGCTCCGTTCAGTTGATCTGTATTCCTACAACGAGTGGTACGGGTAGTGAAGTGACCGCTTTTGCAGTGATATCTGATCCTATTGTACAAAGTAAATATGCTTTGGTCGATGATCAGATGATTCCTGATTATGCAATATTAGATCCCCTGTTAACGATGAGTGTTCCCAAAAATGTCACAGCAGATACAGGGATCGATGTTTTTACTCATTGTATGGAAGCTTTAGCTTCAACAAATGCTACTGACTTTACCGATGCTTGTGCTGAAAAAGCAATGAAAATCATTTGGAATGACTTGGTTTCAGTTTTTAATGATGGCGAAAATAGTATGCTGCGCGAAAAAATCCACAATGCTTCATGCCTAGCTGGAATCGCATTCAGCGAAGCTTCTTTAGGAATTTGTCATAGCTTAGCACATGCTCTAGGCGGTCGTTTCCATATTCCGCATGGTCGAGCGAATGCGATGTTATTGCCTCATGTGATCAGTTACAATGCCGGTCTAGAGATAGAAAAAGAAATTCCGCAGTTACTGAGATATAAAAATATAGCGGAGCTTTTAGGCTTTAAAGCCGGGACCTCAAAGGCAACTGTTCATGCGATGAATACAGGGATTCAGCGTCAGTTTAAACAAATGGGCATTCCTAAGACCATCAATGAATACGGGATCGATCCAGAAGAATTTATTACGGCGATTCCTGAAATGGCTGAGAAAGCTTTAGAAGATAAATGTACATTGACTAACCCAAGAACACCGAAAAAAGCAGAACTAGAATCGATTTATCAGAGGCTGTTAAGAGGTGGTTATTGATGCACTTTATTACTGAAAGTGAATTACGAACCCATTTCCGCAAGGAGCCTTTTACACATATGACATTGACAGAAACGGAACGCTTAACACCAGGAGCAAAGCAATTTTTGCAGGATAAACGAATCGAATTGGTTCTTACAAACAAACAGTCAGCAAAAGAAAAAAAAGAGAGAGAGACACGGTCTAGTTTGATCGCCTACCAGGAGATTCTTTCTGCAGAATTACTTGAAGCTGCTATTTTAGCTAAGGAAAAGCAAATAATACTAGGACAAAAGTTACTCGTATTACAAAAAAAAATCATGACCTTTTTTTCTAATGACTGTTTAGGCTCAGAAGAATCAATAGAACCAGTGAAAGCATCATTATTTCAATTTGACGCTATTCACATTTTTAGTGAACAAGGTCTGTTGTTGATCAAACTTAAGAAAATCTATGGCCTCATTACTCTGATTTCAACTGAAAATCCACAATACGAATCTGGGCTAACAGCTGTTGCTCAAGAACTTAGTGTGTTAGTCAAACAACTAGTAGGGGATGCCGATGAATAAACAAATGCTAAAGAAATGCAATCAATTTATTGCCGATTTTGAAAAAGTGATCCAAAAACCAAAAAAACATCCTTCGAACGTTTACTATACAGGAGTTGATTTAGGAACAGCATGTATTGTATTAGCAGTCTTAGATGAACAGTATCAGCCTGTTGCGGGAGCGTATCGCTATGCCGATGTTGTTCGAGATGGCATGGTGGTTGATTACATTGGCGCAGTTGAAATCGTCAGTGAGCTAAAAGCAGAGCTGGAACAACAACTGAAAACAGAACTAGTCTATGCAGCGGCTTCGTTGCCTCCTGGAACGGATGAATTAGATGGTGGTGCAATCAAAAACGTTGTTCAAAGTGCAGGTTTTGAACTGACCAACTTGCTGGACGAGCCGACAGCAGCCAATCAATTGCTGAAAATAGCTGACGGAGCGGTTGTTGATATTGGCGGAGGAACAACAGGTATTTCGATCATCGAAGCAGGAAAAGTGGTCAAAGTTGCAGACGAGGCGACTGGTGGTACTCATCTATCTTTAGTTTTGGCCGGTGCATATAAATTTTCCTTTGACGAAGCTGAGCAGTATAAGCGAGAAGTTAAACACCATGATGAGTTATTGCCAGTCCTAAAACCAGTGATCGAAAAAATTTCATCGATCATTATACAGCAAACCTCCGGGTTTACTGTCAACGGTATTTATCTGGTTGGCGGTACAGCTTGTTTGAAAAATATTGAAACAATCATAGAAAAAACGACAGGCATCCCAACATTCAAGCCAATCAATCCGATGTTTGCAACACCCTTGGGAATTGCCTTAAGTTGTACAGATCAAGTATTAAAGTAGGAGGTAAGGTCATGGATTGCCGCATTATCAAATCACCAGGGGAAAATACATTAGCGATTTTAAATCGCCGAAAGGGCTCAAAGGAAGAATTAGGTACGCCAGATGCAGTCGGATTAGTGCAAGGAAAATTGATCGAGATGATTTGTGCCACAGATGTTGCTGAAAAAGCAGTCGGTGTAACGATCGAAGATATTCGGGGCAGCTGTCCGCAGAATATGATCTTGTTAGCAATTTTTGGCGATACCGCTTCGGTCACAGCTGCAATCGAAGAAATCAAACGAAGAGAGAAGAATGGCCAATGGTAACTGCAACCTTGATGGATAATATTTGGGCTACGCGCAAATCAGAAAAATTAAATGGCTTAAAGTTGATGCTGGCGCAAGTCACTGGTGGTTCTAGAGATGGCGAACGGATGGTAGTCTGCGACGTGATCGGTGCCGGGATCGGTGATCGCGTGATTATCGCTACAGGATCAGCTGCCAGACGGATGCTGGAAGATGACCTGATTCCGATCGATGCAGCTGTTGTCGGGATCATTGATGAAAGTTGTGAGTCTGTATAAAAGAGAGTGTGGCAAAATGAAAAAATTAATTTGTGCAGAAGATATCGAAACCCTTTATAAAGAGGGAAAACAGTGTCTGACAGTAACAAAACAAACAATTATTACACCTTCTGCAAAAGATCTAGCAGAAGAGTACAACATTGTATTCCAAGTTCAAAAAGAACCTGTAAGAACGATGAATCCAGCTGTCTGTGAAACGATTTCTAAAGAAGGATTGGTCTCCTTATTAAGGCAATTATTAAATGATGCTGGAATCGATAGTTTTTCAGACGTTCCTTTTGCATATGAAAAACATAGCAGTGGATTGAAGATCATCAAAGGTTCTACTGTAAAGCTTAGTCCTTTGAATCTAGATGATCCCAAAATTCGCTATCAAGAATTGATCACACCAGCGGAAAGTCGATTCAGTTGCGGAATCATGGAAATACAAGATAGTTGCTTTTATGATGATCAAACGTTGGAGTCATTCAACTACATCATTGAAGGCGAACTTCAATTGACGATCGGCGGAGCAACTTTTACAGCAACTAAAGGGGATACGATTTTCATTCCAGAGAATCAAGCGGTCAGCTGGTCTACACCAAACAAGGTCACGATGTTCTGTGGAAAATCGAAAGGTGTTGGTAAAGAATGAATCAAGCGATCGGAATGATTGAGACAAGAGGCTTACTTGCGATGATCGAAGCAGCTGATGTCATGCTTAAATCATCAGAAGTACAACTTCTAGGTAAAAATAAAGTCGGTGGCGGGTTGAACACTGTGCTGATCACAGGGGATGTAGCGGCAGTTACTACAGCTGTTCAAGCAGCTGCAGCAAGTGTGGAGCGTTTAGGATCAGGTTTGTTAGCGGGTACGCATGTGATTGCCCGTCCGGAAATTGCTCCTGAACAGTTTATCCAAACGAAAATGATCGAAGAGCCGATCACTGAAACTGTCGATGTGATCGAAGTCATTGAGGCAGAACCTATCGTAGAAGCTTATGACATAGAAACAAATGAAGTCGATAAAAAAGAAGCGCTGTTACAAGAGCTTAGTCAAATGAAAGTCGTTGATTTAAGAAAATTAGCGAAAGAGCAAACCAACTTTAGCATTGCCAAAAAAGAAATCTACCGCACCAGTAAAGAAACACTGATTGCAGCGTTGATTGACTTTTTAATAACAAATGAATAGAGGATCAGGAATGGAAACTTTTGACAAAGATTTACGTTCTGTCCAAGAAGCGCGTGATTTAGCCCGCAAAGGTCAAATCGCTGCAGAACAAATCGCGACTTTCTCGGAAGAACAAATCGATAAAATTTTATGTAATATGAAAGAAACGGCAAGCAAGCACGCAGCTTGTTTGGCAGAGCGGGCGGTAAAAGAAACTGGTTTTGGGAAAGTATTAGACAAAACCTATAAAAATCATGCGGCATCAACCTTGCTTTATGAAGAAATCAAAAATGAAAAGACAGTCGGCATTGTTGCCGAAGATCCAGCTAAAGGGACCTTTGATGTTGCTGAGCCTGTTGGTTTAGTTTTGGGGATCATCCCTTCAACCAATCCAACATCTACTGTGATCTTTAAAGCAATGATCGCAATCAAATCAAGAAATGCGATCGTCTTTTCTCCGCATCCAGCGGCTCTTGAGTGTACGAAAAAAACAGCAGAAATGTTGAATCGTGCAGCTGTTGCTGCTGGTGCACCAGAAGGGATCATCAGCTGTTCAGCGATTCCAACAATGGCTGGAACCAATGAATTACTACATGCTCCAGAGGTAAGTTTGATCATTGCCACTGGCGGTCCAGGTATGGTCAAAGCAGCGTACAGTTCTGGCAAGCCTGCTTTAGGTGTAGGTGCGGGAAATTCGCCGGCATATATTGAACGAACAGCTGATGTAAAAAGCGCTGTCGCAAAAATCATGGCATCAAAAACTTTTGACAATGGAACGATTTGTGCCTCTGAGCAATCGATCATTTGTGAAGAAAGCAATAAAGAAGCAGTTATTCGCGAACTAAAAGCTCAGGGCGGCTATTTTATGTCTAAAGAGGAAACAGATAAGGTTTGTCAGCTGTTATTCAAAAATGGATATGCAATGAATGCTAAATTTGTCGGACGTTCTGCCGATGTGATTGCTGAAGCAGCTGGAATAACAATTCCAGTGGATACAAAAGTTTTGATCGGTGCACAAGACGGCGTAGGTGCCGGCTATCCGTTATCTTTTGAGAAACTGACAACGGTATTGGCATTTTATGTGGTCAATGACTGGGAAGAAGCTTGTCACTTGAGTATCGAGCTATTACAAAATGGTATTGGACATACCATGAGTATCCATACGAATGACCGTGATATCGTGATGAAATTTGCAGCAAAACCGGCTTCAAGAATCTTAGTCAATACTGGCGGCAGTCAAGGCGGTACAGGGATCAGCACTGGCTTGCCGATATCCTTTACCTTAGGTTGTGGAACATTTGGCGGTAGTTCAGTCTCAGAAAATGTTGGACCGAAACACCTATTAAATATCAAAAAAGTAGCGTACGGCTTAAAAGATGTCACTACTTTGATTGAAAACGATCCAACCTTTACCTTTGAAAAAACAATTGATGATCAGACTTGTCCAACAGTTTCTGTACCGGATACAAAGGTGACTGGAGGAAGTCAGATAGCTAATGATGATCTAGAAACATTAGCAAAAGTTGTTCGTCAAGTGTTGGCTGGGATGAATCAATAAAGAAATGAGCTGAATCAATGAATAATTATGAAGAGTTATTGGGCCTAATACTAGAGAAACTGGCAGAAGGCGGACTAAAAGAAACAACCTCTAACAGCAATGCAATTCCTGTAGGGATTTCCAACCGCCATATCCATTTATCGCAAAAAGACGTGGATAAACTATTTGGTCAAGGATACCAATTGACCAAATTAAAAGACCTATCTCAGCCAGGGCAGTATGCGTGTAAAGAGACACTAATGATCTGCGGTCCTAAGGGGATGATCGAAAATGTCCGAATTTTAGGACCGGTCAGAAAACAGACGCAAGTCGAAATTTTACAAAGTGATTCGTTCAAAGTTGGTGTCAAAGCTCCTTTGCGCTTGTCTGGTGACTTAGCTGGAACGGCTGGCATCACATTGATTGGACCGCATGGTTCAGTTGAATTGACCGAAGGTGTTGTTGTAGCAAAGCGTCACATCCATATGCTGCCGACTGATGCTGAGCGTTTAGGTGTACGTGATGGTGAAGCTGTAACGATCGCCTTTATTGGCGAGCGTGGCGGAACACTGAGCAATGTTATTATTCGAGCGGTTGAAAATTCTGGCTTAGAGTGTCATATCGATACAGAAGAAGCAAATGCTCTTGGGGTAAAACCTGGCGCAATGATTGTTATCCAAAAAAATTAATATATATCTTTAGGAGGAAATTATAATGAAATCTGATGCTTTAGGAATGATCGAAACAAAAGGACTAATTGGTTCTATTGAGGCGGCCGATGCAATGGTCAAAGCTGCAAATGTTTCACTAGTAGGAAAAGAATTAGTTGGTGGCGGAATCGTGACAGTGATGGTACGTGGAGATGTAGGTGCTGTTAAAGCGGCGACTGATGCTGGTGCTGCCGCTGCTCAGCGTGTTGGTGAGCTATTATCTGTTCACGTGATTCCGCGTCCGCATTCAGAAGTAGAAAACATTTTACCGACAGAAGCATAATCCATAAAGTTGAAAAGGTGAAGCATAGAAGTCAATCGTGCCTCACCTTTTTATTTAGCAGTAACGGGAAAGGGAGGAAAAAATGAATAAAACAGTGATCATTGGTTCAAACCATGCAGGAATCGCAGCGGCAAATACATTGCTGGATCAGTACCCAAACCAAGAAGTAATGATGATCGAAAAAAATTCTAATCTTAGCTATTTAGGCTGCGGCACAGCGCTTTGGGTCGGTCGACAAATCGATTCTTATGAAGGTCTATTTTATACAAAGAAAGAAGACTTTGAAGCGAAAGGAGCTAAAATCTATACCGAAACAACGGTAGCGCAAATCGATTTTCAACAAAAGAACATTCAATGTCAGTCCAGTACAGGAGAACGTTTTTGTGAAAGTTATGATACGCTGATTTTAGCGACAGGTTCTAAACCGATCGCACCAAATATTCCAGGAGCTGATTTAGAAAATATCCATTTTTTAAAACGATTCCAAGATGGTCAGGCAGTAGATAAACGAATGTCAGAACCAAATATCAAAACAGTTGCGGTGATCGGTGCCGGTTATATTGGTGTAGAGATTGCTGAGGCGGCAAAACGCAGAGGGAAGCACGTTCTACTTTTTGACGGAACTGAACGTTCACTTCCTAGCTACTATGACAGAGAATTTACCGATAAAATGGATAAAAATTTGTCAGAGAATGGCATTGAGCTGCATTTTGGTGAGTTAGCAAAAGAATACAGAGGAAGGAAGGCTGTTGAAGCGATCGTAACGAATAAAGGATGCTACAACGTTGACCTAGTGATCAATGCGATCGGTTTTTTGCCAAACAATGAACTTGGAAAAGAGCATTTAGAGTTATTTCATAATGGCGCTTACGTAGTAGATGAATATCAACAAACGAGTGATCCTTCTGTGTATGCTGTTGGAGACTGTGCCACGATCTATTCAAACGCACTTAAGAAGATCAGCTATATTGCATTGGCAACAAATGCTGTCAGAACAGGCTTAGTTGCAGGCCATAATATTGGCGGAACCAAGCTTGCTTCTTCAGGTGTTCAAGGCTCAAACGGGATCTCGATATTTGGACTGAATATGGTGTCAACAGGACTTTCAGTAGAGGCTGCGAAAAAAAATGGAATCGACGTATTGCATACAGATTATGAAGATTTGCAAAAACCCGGATTTATGGCTGATAACGCTCAAGTGAAAATCCGAATTGTCTATGAAAAAAGCTCACGTAGGATCATCGGAGCACAAATGTGTTCACGTGCAGAGATCTCAATGGGGATCCATTTATTTTCATTAGCGATCGAGCAAAATGTAACGATCGATGAATTAAAATTATTAGATATTTTCTTTTTGCCGCATTTTAATCAGCCCTATAACTACATTACAATGGCGGCTTTAACAGCAGAATAATCAACAAGACACTGACGTATTTTACGTTCAGTGTCTTGTTATTTGCTAGAATGACGAGCCTGGTTCTTTTAAAAAGGCGATCTCTTCTGCCGTAGAAGTTCTACCTAAAATGGCGTTTCGATGCGGATAGCGACCAAATCGGACTAAAATGTCACGGTGTTTCTGTTCAAAATCAAGATTTTGTTCCATTCCTTTTTCTGCAAAGCGTTTGACTGCTTCTTCATGAATCACCAAAGACTCAGAATGCATCAAAGGCATATAGAGAAAACTGCGTTCTTGAGTAGTCAACTTATCTAGTTTTCCTGAAGCCATTGCTTCTTGAGCTAAAACAAGCGCCATTCCGTCATAAGCAAAAGATTGAGGCTGCTCTCTAAACAAATTGCGGGAAAACTGATCTAAAACAATGATTTCAGCTAAACGCCCGTGAATGGTTTTTCGCCAGTCTGATTTTTCTCCTCGAGCTACCTGTTCGTGAATAGCAGAAAACCGTTCTTTGATCAACGCATCAAAAGCCAAATCCTTTTTGAACCACTGGCTGGGTTCAGTTTCTTCGAACCAAAAATGTAAAATATCGTGAGCGTTCATATGTCATACCTCCAGAACTGAGTGATATCTTTTATTGTAGCATATATAATGAAGCTGAGACAAAAGTGTCTAGCTTCGAGAAATAAGAAGAAGTTGCTTTTATCTCGGTGTTTATTCGGAATAAAAGCCCTGGACAAAACTGTCTTTAAGTTTTGTCCAGGGCTCAATATCATCGACTGACTATTTTAATTTAAATTTTACTTTTGTATTATCATTGAATTGTCCTTGGAATTGGAATTGTTTGTAGTTTGAACCATTTCCTAGTTTGTTTAAGATATGAGTAGTTACTTCTTTTTGACTAGCTGTTTTCAAATCCAAGCCTGCAATGATTCCTTCGATCTTTGTTTGTGCTGCGCTGCCTTGCAATTGAATTTTCTTTGATTTGTCCTGATATTGTGCTTTCACTGTTCCATTAGATTTTACTTCGTATTGTAGCTCAACTTCTTGACCATTTTTGTAATCTACTTCTATTTCAAGCTTTTTCAAATCAGACTGTTCAGGAGCTTCAGGTGTTTCTGGGGTTTCTGGTTCCTCAGGTGTTTCAGGAACCTCTGGCGTTTCCGTCACTTCTGGTGTTTCACCAACATAGTAAGATTGTAAACCAAACTCAGCTTTTACATAGCCTTTTTTAATTAAGATCACTTTTAAATGCAAGTCATCTTGATAAGTCATTTTTTTCAAAAGGTTGATCGACTTAGAATAGTACAAACCAAAATCACGAGCGATCACACTTGCCTCAGAAGCACTATAGCCTGCAGCTTCCCATGTATCAGCCTTTTTCAATTCGTTGTATACCTCAGTTACATTTTTACTTGTCAAAGACAAACCAGTGTACTCTAATAGATCTGCTTTGTTAAATAGAGTGATTGTTTTCGCGTAGTTTGACTCAACAACAGTTGCTGCGTCGACAGAATGTACTGCTGTTCCTAAACTTGCTGCACAAAAACTCATTGCTAAACTTGCTGCTACGATACCTTTAAAAAATTTCATAAAAAATTCCTCCTTTTTCTAGCTACTATTTTATGAATAATAGCTTGATTACATTATTAGACAGATAGATCATAAAGTAAAGGGTTATTAATCAATTCTCATAATTTTAAGTATAATTTAATTTTCTTAGAGAAATGAATGTATGACTATTATTTATTTATAATACTAGATAAGTGATACATTTTATGATTGGCATCAAACGTTAAAAAAGACACAAAATGCATTTATTTGCATTTTTTTTATTAAATTTAATATGTTATTGCAAAACAATGCATTTGGTGTTACCTTTAAATAAAGGAAGTGATGATAATGCTGATGGAAGAACGGCTAGTGAAAATCAAAGAACACATTGATGAACATAAAAGTGCGACGATTGAACAGTTAGCGGACAAACTTCATGTGTCAAAAGACACGATCAGAAGAGATTTGATCAAATTAGAACAACAAAATGTTATTCGCAGAACGCATGGTGGCGCAATAGCTGCCAATCGTGAGGCGTTGATCTTGAATTATGAAGAGCGCTCAAGTAAATTCACCATAATCAAAGAAAAGATCGCGCAAAAAGCAGCAATGCTCATTAAAGATAATACAAGTGTGTTATTCGATTCCTCGACGACAGTTGAAGCGGTCATCAGAGAGTTGAGCAATCAGACAATGTACGCAATTACTAATTCATTGACCCATGCGACGCTTTTAGCGAAATATGATAAAACTCAAATCAGCATACTGCCGGGCAAACTTCATAAACAACAACTTTTTTTATATGGCGCTGAAACTGTAAAGAAAATCGAAGAATATCAGGTCGATTATACGATCTTAGGCGTTTTTGCTATTTCTAAAGAAGGTCTTTTTATCCACACAGAAGAAGAAGGGCTGGTCAAACGCCAAATGATTGCGCAAGGTCAAAAAGTCATTGCTCTTGCGGATCATACAAAAATAAATACTACTGGTTTTTTCAAGATTTGTTCGTTAGCTGATATAGATATATTGGTCACAGACGAGCCTTTGGAGAAAGCCTTTATGCAGAAGTTAGAGGAAAATGATGTCGAGGTAGTCATAATAGCAGAATGAAAAGGAGCAAAAAAAGATGGACAAAAAAATTGTACTTGGGCAAGTAAAAGAGCCGACGCTCTTTGAACATGTCGCACCTGTTTTTTTAACAAATGATACGCTCAATGAGCGGAAAGAAAAATTGCTGAAAGAAATGAAAAAATCAAATTTTGATGCGGTCGTCATTTATGCAGATAAAGAACACGGCGGAAATTTTGAGTACTTGACAGGTTTTATTCCCCGCTTTGAAGAAGGGCTGTTAGTGGTTGAGGCTTCAGGAAAAAGTACAGTCATTTTAGGAAATGAAAATCTAAAGATGGCGGCAGTTTCCCGTATTGAAGTGACACTAAAGCATAGTCCACTTTTTTCATTGCCGAACCAACCTATGGATAATGATGCTGATTTAGAAGATATCTTTAAGGAAATCGGTCTGGCTGATCAACAAAAGATCGGGCTAGTTGGTTGGAAAATGTTTACTACAACACTTCATGATCCTAAAGGATTCTTTGATATTCCATATTTTATTGTGTCAGCGTTGTTGAATTGTTTAACAGAAAATAGTGAAGTAGTCAATGCAGCTCATCTATTTATCGGCGGAGATGCCGGTGTACGTACGATCAATAATGCCAATGAAATCGCTCATTATGAATATGGAGCAAATTTAGCCTCTTCGTGTATTTTGAATGCGATGAACGCAGTAGATGTTGGTGTAACGGAGGCTGAACTTGGTGCATGTCTGACGGCAGAAGGTCAGACAAATACAGTGGTAACGATCGCGGCGACAGGCCAGCGTTTTGAAAAAGCAAATGTGTATCCTACACATAAAAAAGTCCAATTAGGTGATCCACTATCGATGACGACGGCCTTTAAGGGTGGCTTGTCAAGTCGCACAGGTTTTGTTGTCGAAACACAAGATCAGCTCCCAACGAATCAAAGAGATTATCTGGAACGAGTAGCAAAACCTTACTATAATGCTGTTGTATATTGGTTAGAAGAGATCAAGATCGGAATGGAAGGACGCGCATTATATGATAAAATTGAAGCTGTTTTTCCTAAAGAAAAGTATCACTGGCATTTAAATCCGGGCCACTTAGTTTCAGATGAAGAATGGATGTCTTCGCCAATTTATGCTGATTCAAGAGAAACGATCAAGAGTGGAATGATCTTCCAAATCGATATCATTCCTTCCATCAAAGGCTATACAGGAGTTAGTGCAGAAGAGTGTATTGCGATTGCAGATGTCAAGCTTCAACAAACAATAGAAAAGCAGTACCCAGAACTATGGAAACGTATCATAGCTAGAAGAGCATATATAAAAAATGAATTAAATATTGAACTTGCTGATGAAGTATTACCATTATCAAATACAGTAGCTTATTTACGTCCATTTTATTTAGCAAAATCAAATGCTTTTTTTGTAGATAATTAGAAAATGAAATGGATATTCATAGCACAAGCTTTTTTAGCTTTGTTTATTCAGTTTTTAAAAGAGATGAGCTATAACTTTTTCAGTTATAGCTCATCTCTTTTGAATAAAAGGTCAATCTATGCAAAAAAAACAAACACGATTTGATAAAAAATTAAAAGCCTTATTTGTTAATCTATAAAAAGATTCAAGTTAAAAAGAAATTTCTGCATTGTTTCACAATGCAGAAAAATGTACATTTTTTTATGTATTAATATTTTACTGGATTAATACTATAAAAAAAAGATAGAAAAGTCAATATTTTTTTTAATTTCATTTGAAAAAAATATTGGATTTTGGCTAAAAAACAACTTTTTAAGCTTAAAATGGCATATTTTTTATTAGCCGTCAAAAAAATCGTCAAAATTTATGTGAAAGAGATGTGATCAAAAAAATGACGAAAAAAGGTGAAAATATTTATAAAAGAAAAGATGGACGATGGGAAGGACGTTATATAAAAAAGAGAGATGAAAATCGTAGAATTATTTATGGGTATGTTTATGGAAAGAAATACACTGAGGTTAAAGAGAAATTATTGATTATCAAAGCTAAGGTGATAATTGCACCAGCGAGTGTCAACACATATTATGGGACTTATGGTGATTGGTTGAGTTATTGGATGGACACATATATGAGAAGATCAATCAAAAATACTACATTTTATAACTATTACCGTCTTATAAACAAACATATTATACCAACTATGGGGGCCTACCGATTACATACGATTACACGCTTAAATATCCAGCATTTTATTGATTATCTCGTTGACAAAAATCTATCTTCTGGAACAATACGAAATATCTTCAATATTCTCAAGAAAAGTTTTCGTGAGGCTGTAAATCAAAATTTTTTGGAACAAAATCCGTGTGATAATATTATTTTACCAAAATTTAAAAGAAGTAAGGTTAGAGCTTTAAGCACTGTTCAACAGCAGAAATTGGAACTTAGAGCTTTTCAAAGCAGAGAATGTTCCCCTGTTATTATTGCTTTATATACAGGGATGAGAATCGGAGAAATCAGTGGATTAAAATGGTCGGATATCGATTTTGAAATGAATCAATTATCTGTCAAAAGAACATTCTACAGAGTATTAGACGAAGAAAATCCTAATGCAAAAACTAAGATGATTTCTGGTACACCTAAGTCTCCTGAATCGGAAAGAATAATACCGATTGCAGAAAATTTAAAGAAATACTTACTTGAAAAACGTTTCTCCTCAAATTCTGAATATGTAATTTCTAATCGTAAAGGGGATGCAGCGGAGCCTCGGTTAATTAATTATCGGTTTAAAAAACTCATCAAAGAAGCTGAGATCGAAAATGTTCATTTCCATATTTTAAGACATACATTTGCTACTAGGTGTTTGGAAAAAGGAATAGATATTGCAAGTTTAAGTCGACTTTTAGGACATCAATCAACTAAGATGACGTTAGATACATATACAGATTCCATGTTTGAAAAAAGACAAGAGGCAATGGAAACAATAGATAAGATGTTAAATTATATGGGATAAAAAAATGTGAATGAGATGAAAGTCAACTTTTATCTCATTCACATTTTTTATTTGTACTATAAGCCGTCATTGTAGCAGTCTAAAGCATTCGAAATCCCTATGAACAAAGGGATATAGATCGTTTTTCTGCATTGTGAAACAATGAGGAAAAAATCATAATGACTTTTCTTAAAAAGATAATAACAAGATAGAAGAAAAAATGAAAATGATAAGTTCTTCCATCTTGTACATAATACTCAGCACATTGCAGATTTATAAAAAAAGAAATAAGTCAGTGAGAAAAAATTTATGATAATAAACTTTATGGAGGGAAGCAGTATGTTCAACGTTGCGATTATATCAAATGATTGTGGTGCAAATAAAAAATATATAACTGAATTCAAGTCTATGGATTTTAATATAGATATATTTTCTAAAGAAAAAGAATTTGAAAAAATCGACTTATCAAATAATTTCACTGATGTTTTTATTATAGAAGAATCAGAAATGGATGATCTTTTCAATACGTGTGAGCTTATTATGAAAATTAGACGTAATAGTAATGCTTTCATTTGGGTATTTTCAAACATCGACTTAGAAAAGCAAAAGTATCTTTATTTTGATTTAGGAGCAGACGGTGTTGTAGGGGCTAAAGATGAGCAGATAATCGCTGTCCAGCAAATACGAAATATATTGAATCGTTCGAGAAAAAATAGAAAAAATAGAAAAAATAGAACAGAGCAAGTTTTGGAAAGTGATCGGTCAGTTGTATTACTACCAGAAAACCAAAGTATCATTATCAATTCTGGTGACGAGATACCATTGACTAGGTTGGAATATCAAGTTGTTTCAGCTTTGAATCAGAATTGTGGAACAGCGTTAACACATCGAGAAATTTATCAAATTGTATGGGATAACTCTTATGAAGAAGAAAAAACGGTGAAGTATAGAGTCAGTAATATTATTTTTCATATAAGAAAAAAACTAAAGAATGACTCCCAATATATCAAAACAGTTCGCTCGAGAGGTTATATGGTCACAGAGTGAGTTGGTAATATGATTGAAAGGGGGGATGAATGTTTAGTAACACACTAAAGAATAAAGGAGGCCAAAAAATGAAAGCATTGAAATCCTTGCTAGTGTTTATGGGGATTTTTCTAATCACCTTTGTCACTAGCCAAGCAGTAAATGCTGAAGGAGTAGTGGATACATCGATTTCAGGAGAGCTAAGTGGAACGAGTACTACTAGTTTAGTTGTTGTTCCTGCGCCTGGTGGTAGCGGGAAAAATAAAGAATACCCATCTACAGCGGCAGGATTGAAATCGGCTTTGTATGATTTGTATCAATATGGTAATAACTCAGATTACGCAATGTATATTGGAACAAGTATTGCAAACTTATCTGGTGCAGATGCAAAAGCTTTGACTGGTGCACCTAGTGCAACGAATATGTCATTCTCTGCATTAGAAGGTAAAGTAAAAACATTGGTTCTAACTGCACTTGCTACTGATCCAATTAACAATGAGACAAAATTACCTACAGGAGCCAAATATATAACATTTGCAACAAGTGCTTATATGGGTTCAAATGTTGTTTTCCGTAATGTTGATTATCGTGGAACAAATCTGTATATGAATGGCCATGATTTGTCTTTAAATGGTGGATCATATGGAAACGGATTTAGTATTTATGGTGGATCAGATACAACAGACATCGTAGGTTCACCAACCATCACAGTTAACTCTACTGGTTCTGGAACAACATGGAATTTTTATGGTGGAAATAGTAGTAGCGGTGCTCTAACTGGCGATACGAACCTTGTCTTTAATAATACTTCTGGTGCTATTGATACAATCTCGGGTGGAGCAAAATCAGGGACTATTAATGGAAATGTTAATGTAAAAATTAATGATTTGGGTGGACGTTTAACCTCTTACTACGGTGGTGGAGAAGGAACCGCTGCGAAACCATCTAATGTAGTAGGAAATGTTACAAATGTGATTGATAACAAAAATGCACAAACCAAAATGGTTCTTTCAGAATTTATAGGTGGCATTAATTATGGTGATGTGAGTGGTAGCATATCAAACACATTACAAGGTTATGGATCGTATTATAATACATCTTCTAATTTTTATGGTGGTTCTAATTCAGGAAATATTGGGAGTGCTTCAACAGCAAATGCTATTACTAGTCATGTCGATATTAGTAAATATACTTCTGGAAGAGGCGATTTTTCAGGAGCCAACAAAAAAAATGGAGTTATAAAAGGAAAAATTACTAATACAATTCGTGCTGGTCAATTTAATAAAGGATCTTTCAATCAGGTAAATGGTGGCGGAAGTGAAACTGTGGATCGGTTATCAGCTACAGCAATCGGTTCCTCAGGCATCAATGCAAATAATGATCAGGATTTCTCTTATGACCTGTTAACCAAAGAGGAACGAACAGCAAAAGCAGAGGCAGCTGCAACTTTCAGAATATATGGAGACATTCATACCGATATTTTAGGGGGCTCTGTCTCGTACGGTGGTGATAATGTTGCATATACTAGAGCTGCAGGTTGGGCAGGCTATATTCGTGGTAATACCTCTGTAACAGTGGGTACTTTGAATGAAGATGGTCATACCGGTGGAGAAGGTTTTGTGTATTCCGGTTCTTTGAGTGCAGCAAATTATAATTTGGCCATGTCAGAAGGTGGAATTCCTTATAGTCATACTACTTCAAGAACTGAATCCAATGGTCCTTTTGATATTGTTGGTGGTGGAGGTTCTAATACCGTAAATGCATCAGAAATATTTATTGATGGTGATACTAGCGTAGTATTGAATAATGTACTGGCTCGTTGGACATATGGTGGAGGATTTTCTGGTGTTTATCAAGGAAATTCGTCTATCACTCTCAATGGTGGAATTGTTTCTACATTAGAAGGTTCTGGATACACCGATTTAAGAAGATATGGCAATCCTAATGCTACTGTGAATGGTGGTCAAATAGACTGGTTCTTATCAGGCGGAGGCTGGTGGGATAACCGTATTTATGGCAATCCTACAGTCACAGTTAAAGATGGTGTAATTAATGCTTCTATGGGTGGAACATATGGTTTGGATACAAATCATAGAGTTTTTGGAAATACGAAAATGTTGATATATGGTGGTGACTTTTCTGGTACTCCTTTAAAAGGAAATCAAGGCTTTTCAGGAGGAGCAACCAATCAAGGAACTATCTTTGGAAGTACAGAATTAACACTAGATCTTCGAACGAAATATGCTAGTACCTTTATTTTCCCTACAAATACTTTTGTTAGTGCAGGACGACCATACAATGCTGGTGGCGTTTCTAAGCTAAAAGGTGGCGAAGAAGCTACCATGACATTAAATATCTACGCAAATGATAATGGAAAAGATATTCTGAATGGTGCTGTAGTTTATGGTGATGGAGGAACGGCTAGTAGTGATACCACAAATGGAAAACTCAATATAAACATTGATGCTCCAGGTTCAACTATCGGTACCCTTTATGCGACGCAATACAGTAATATTGCTGCTGATGCGTTAATTAGAGATGTAACTGTCAATATTCAAAGAGTGAAGTCGTTAGGAGGGATCTCTGGTGGAAATCAAACAGATTATTTGAATAATACCAGAGCAAAGGCAAGTTTAGCTAAAGGTAAATCAGTTGAGTTTAATATTGGTGTCCCAGTTATAGGAGCTGAGTCGAATATTTTCCAAGATGAACCAATTTTGGTTAGTGGAATTGGTATTATCAACTTCAATGAAATTACTGTTGACAATGGAACAGTAATAACTGCTTCCGGTACAACTGGAAATATTAAAAATGGTGGGAATGCATTAGCTTCGAATCATAGCACTACGTACAATGAATTTGGGAATATTCATTTGAAGAATAATTCTGGTTTAGGGGTACTAGGAGCAACTAACTTTATATCAGCTGGAAAAGTGACGATTGAAGGTGAAAGTACCCTAGAATCTGGTCAAGGAACAGGGATTATCAATATTAGTGATATCGAGTTTGTTGATTCGGATAATGATCGGTTGACTTGGATTAAAAATACTAGTGATGCTACGAAAATGATAGATAGTGATGGAACCTATTTTGGGAAAAGCAAGGCATTTCAAGTTCTGACAATCAATCCAGTTGTTGCAAATGCGTTGGTAATTTCACCATTTAACTTTAAAGGAATAGAAAAATCAACTGGTAAGACCTTTATTGGTGACAATGATGTCACTGGTAAAAATGGTAGTGGTTACGGGATTATGATTCCGGGTTCTGTTATAGACTATACTATCACTGATCCAATCGTTGATGGGAAGGGATTCATCGAACATAACGTGAAAGAAGTGAAGAGAGACAATTTACCGTTAACGTTATCAGTTTGGGGAACGGAACAAAACGGAGTTAAAGTTCAAAAAGGACGTTTAATCATTCCAAGGGGTACAGGGATTTTGCCAACACTAACCTTTACACCGGAAGAAAATTCAGGATCTTGGTTGTACAATACGACTATAAAATCGAGCAAAATCGGTTCAACAGATGAAGTGATTGGAGAACAACCGGATTCGAGTCCAGTCGACTGGTCATCTAAAGATGGTGATTATAGCTATGAAGTAGATGTAAAATATTCTAATAAAGTAGAGCTAGAAGCAAGAAACGTTATTTTGACTGAAACAGAAGCATCACGATTGTTAACCGAAGCAGACGTTAATAGCTATACAAAAGTAGCAGGACGCCCATTCTTGACGTCTACAATCACTGATACTTTACTGGAAAGTTTGAGAAAACCTTTAGATGAAAATCAGTACTCTAGAATAACACCAATAAACTATATGGCTGGAACTGCAACAGTGAACCCAACCAATACAATGGCAAAAGAGGTCAATATTATTGTAGTCAAAGATGGATCTACCGTTGCAACAGATCGTCAAAATGCTATTTTCGCACAAGATGTCACAATTCGAGTGTTGGATATAGCCAATGTAGAGAGTCAAAAGGTTTTTGAAAATGACTACAGTCATGCATTTGCAATTAATACAAAAGGCGAAATATCATCTATAAAAGCAACACCTGCAGATTACTTCACCAGATTACAAGCTGTAGTACCAGAAGATGTACCTATGGATATTCCTGTAACGTATTCTTTTGATACTGAGAGTGGCTCTATTTCAAAATCTGTGACTATCCATGTGATTCCGAGTGAAGCTAATCTAGTTGTTAATTTTGTAGATGAAGTAAATAACTCTTTGCATACGCCAATAACATTCAAACGTAATATTGGTACAACTGTTGATTTAACTAAAGAACAAGAGGTATTAAACGCTATTGCAGAAGTTCAAGGAAAGAATTATGTACTTGAAACAAGGCCGAATCCTGAAATCGTTCCTATCGTTACAGGAGGATCAGAGGTAACCTATCAATTCAAAGGGATTATTTTCATTGCATCAGCTCCCGATAGAATTGAGTTTGGAACGCATATTGTAAAACCAACGAAGCAGCGAATAAATGAACCTGAGTCAATGGATCGTGATTTAGCCATTCAGGATAGTCGTGCAAACCGTAAACCTTGGGTTCTGACAGCAAAACTTGATACCCCATTAAATAATGGTAAAGATACGATTCCAGGAGCATTGCGTTATGTCTACAAAGGAAAAGAAATCGTACTCAATGCTGGAGCAGAAGAGGTTGCAGGACACACAAATACAGATGAAAAGCCGTACAAGGTCAATAGTACTTGGTCTGCTAGTGGAGATGGCTTGAAACTACAGACAGATATAGGCTCTGTGAAGGCATCTGGTAGTTATACTGCAAGTATTACTTGGGAATTGACGAATGCACCATAAACAAGGAGGAGAAATGTGAGATGAAGTTAAAAAATATTTTAGTCTGTATTCTTCCTATTGTTGTTGGTGTGATCTTTTCAGTTGACCCCTTACAGGGATTAGCTGCTGAAAGTGGTCAAGTTGGCCAAGATGCAGTTATCGAGTTTTATACGGATAAATCAGAGCCAAAACCGACGCAACCGTCAACTGAGCCACAAGTTGAAAAACCAAAAGGCAGATTTCCTAGTACAGGTGAAGTAGTTCAACGGTCTTTGATTTTAAGTGGATGTATATTAGCAGTTGCGGTATTCCTTTTCTTTGTTTTGAAAAAACGTAAGACGAAGGAGGAAGATGAAAAATGAGAAAAAAAGTGATTCTACTTAGTATTCTAGTGTCTTTTTCTTCTCTCATATTAGGGCAACAGGTAAAAGCGGAATCTGAGTCTTTATCAGGAAATGGAAGTATTCAATTTGAAGCTTCATTGGAACCACCTCAAGTGATTGATCCTGAGGACCCTAAGAAGCCGGTTGATCCAGGACCGAGCCCATCGACGGACGGATATTTACGCATCGATTTTGTTCCAAAATTGAATTTTGGACGAAATAAGCTTTCACAAAAGGATCAGGTTTATCCTGTTAATGCGCAGCTTTTTCATGGAGACACAAATGCGCGGGGAAACTATATTCAAGTAACTGATAGTAGAGCAACTGGAGATGGATGGACGATTCAAGTCCGCCAAGAGACTGCCTTTACTTCAAATACAAATGATACATTGAAAGGTGCTTACATTTCATTAGATAAAGCTTGGGCAAATTCTACAATGGATAAACAGTATGCCCCAAGTTTACAAACAGATGTTATTAAGCTAGATAAAGTGGGTACGACCTATAACCTAGCAACTGCTGGAAAAAATCAGGGCTATGGGACTTGGGCGATTGAGTTTGGTGCTTCAGACGAAAACGAAGCAGGTCTCCAGTCAACATTGACACCGTTGAAAGACGAAGCTGGTAAACCAGTGTTGGATGTGACTTATGAGAACAAACAAATATATAAGAACAATGCAATAAACTTTTTTATGCCTGGTTCGAATACAACGAAACCAGGACAATACCAAACGGTGATGACTTGGATATTATCCGAGTTACCATAAATAAAAACACATATATTGGAGGAACACACACATGAAAACAAGAACATTATGCTCAGCAGCACTATTAACGATCCTAGGAGCAAACTTAGTAGCTCCAACTGCAGCACATGCGGCACCAGAGGCTTTAACAAGTGAAGGTCATATCGAGTATGTAGAAGATAATTCAACAAACCCACCAACTGACCATGAAGATCCAGGAAAAGAAATCGATCCTAATGAACCAGTGGTTGTTAATCCTGACGGCGGCTCACTAACAGTTGATGCTTTAACAAACCTTGAATTTATGCAACAAAAAGCTGTGACAACGGATCAAAACTATTTTGCGAAACAAGTACCAATTAGTAAAAATGGTGTAGATGATGGCGTGCGCGGAAACTTTGTACAAGTAACGGACAAACGTATTGATGCTCGTACACCTTGGACATTAAGCGCAAAAATGACAAAACAATTCACTTCTACAACAGATACAACTAAAACTTTGGGTGGAGCAACATTAACATTTACTAACCCAACAATTAATGGTGCTGGTGAGGATAAGTCATTATTCCCAACATTAGGATCACAAGCAAGCAGCTTTACATTATCTTATGATTTGGCAAACTCAGTAAACGTGATGGGAACAAATTCAGCAGATGAAGGCTTTGGTACCTTCACACTTGGTTTTGGTAACACAGCTGGATTTGTAGGTGCAACTGCGCCAGCTGGTAAAAACTTTGGTACACCAACCGCTGAAGATTCTACAGGTACACCTAACGCAGCTGATGAGAACAAAATTGAAAATGGTTCTGTAAACTTGTTCGTACCAGGTAATGCAATCAAAACGAAATCTGGATATACAGCAGAAGTGGTTTGGACAATTTCTACTGTAGCGATCGACTAAGAATAAGAATTTAGCAAAATTAAATAGATGGGCATTAATGAGCACTAATAAATTAGTGCCTATCTTTTTTCGAAAGGAAAATCTATGAAGACAAAATCATTTTTTATACTTACTATATTTATACTCCTACAGAGTGTGATTTTAGGCAGTATTTCTACATATGCAAAAGAGGAACAGAAAAACCAAGCATCGCAGAATTCAGCTGGCGCAACAGGATTTACATATCAGGTGCTTTTTCCGGAAAACCAAAATTCAGATTCAGGCTTTTTTGATTTACGGATGACTCCAGGACAAAAACAAACAGTTGAGATTGTTTTGAAAAATCCTAGTGATAAAGAAATCAAAGTAAATGTTAAGTTAAATGGTGCACGAACGAATTCGAATGGAATCATCGAATATGGACCAAATAAGTTTTCAGCAGATAAGTCAATGAAGTATGAATTTACTGATGTGGTCAGAGCGCCTGAATCATTAAAGATAAAAGCTAATTCAGAAGAAAATTTAAAATTGAACATTACGATGCCAGAAGCAGAGTTTGATGGGATTCTTCTTGGCGGGATTCAACTTCAAAAAGAATCAAATGATGAACAAGCGGTTGATGATGGCGGAACGATGGTTATCAATAAATATGCTTATGTGATTGGTATGCGCTTAAGAGAAACGAATCAGGAACTTTCGCCGGAAATGACATTTGTAAAAGCGTATGCTTCATCACCAGACTTTAGAAATTCAGTGACAATCGATTTAGGAAATACTCAAGCGACAGTACTAAAAGATCTCACAGTTGAAGCCCAAATCATGGGGGAAAAAAGCGATGCTGTATTATATGAGTCAAAAAAAAATAAAATGAGAATGGCTCCGAATTCTATTTTAAATTTCCAGGTAGGGATGGCAGGTGAAGCCATGAAAGCTGGAAATTATCGGGCACATGTGATTGCAACTTCTGGTGATAAACGTTGGGAATGGACAGAGAATTTTAGAATTACACAAGAAGAAGCAGATAAATTTAATAAAGAAGCTGTTGGGCTTGTTCAAAATCAAGGAATAGACTGGAAATTGATTGGGATGATAGTTGGAGGAGTTATTGTTTTAGTGGCAATAATCTTTGTAGTGATTCGTGTCATCTTAAATAAAAATAAGAGAAATAGAAAAAGTAAGAAAAAAAGAAAAAAGTGAACAACTAAATGTTGACAATGAGCAAAAGGATAATTGATAGTTAAGAAGGGGGAAATATAATGACAATACTTGATTGGATAGCAGTTATCTGCTTAGCAGCTGCTATTTTGTTTCTGCTTTCGATGTGTCTCTTTTTGTTTCTTTTTTTCCGAACAAAAAAAGAGAGTAACAGGCTAGCAAAGATCCGAACCAAAAATAAAAAGAAGCGAAAACGAATCATTCGTGCAAAAAGAACGGCTCAAAGAAAACAAAAAAAGAATCTGTTGATAAGCATTGTTTTTTTTATCATAAGCTTGATGTGTGGTGCTGGTTCGGCATATACAATTTATTATCAAGCAAACAATTTAAGTGAGTCTGATCAAAAGGCAATCGTAAATGGTTACTATTATTTAAACGAAGTTGATAATCAGCTTGAAGAAGCAGCAAATAATGGAGATGAAAAAGTGATTAGTACCAATGTAAACACACTCGCTTCACGTTTGTCTGGTTTTGCTTTGAATAAAGCTGACTATCGTATAAGTAGTGACGGACAGCTGTTGATCAATCGGTACTATACATCAATGAAAGAACTTGGAGTGAATCTTTCTTCTCAGCCAGTTGAAGTTTATAAAGATTCAAATCAAATAGAAGCACTTAAAGCTGATATTGAGAAAGTCAAAAAAAATGAGAAAGCTGTATTTAAGAAATTTAAGGTTGATGAGCAGTCATTAGCTGAGCAAAAATAGATTGATTGTCAGAGGTTGTAGGTAGGAGGTAAAATGAGTAAAAAGACTACCAGGAAAAAGACATCTCTACAAAAAGAAAGGCAAATAAGAAGTACTCAAAAAAATAAGAGAAATAGACATACTTATAAAGATAGAAATAGTAATTTTCAGAAAAAGAAGGCACGTAGAAAAAATAGTAAAAAGAGAAAAAAAAGAAAACATACCATTAAAAAATTAGTATTAGAGTTATTGAGTGCTATTATTATTGCAAGTATTCTTGTTTGGTTGATCTCTTTAGTGACCTTTACTATCGTAAGGATAGACGGATATGCGATGATGCCCAATCTATCTTCAAAAGAGACTGTTTTTGTGAGTAAACTTAGTGAGAAAAATAGATTTGATTTAGTTTTGGTAAGGTTGCCTAACAAAAAAGGAACAATGATAAGACGTATTATTGGTAAGCCGAAAGAAAGTATTAGATATGATAAAGATCACTTATACATCAACAATGAGCTTGTCGAAGAAACATTTATTGTTGAGGAAATACAACAAGCCGATTTGAGTGGAAGTTTTTATACAAAAGATTTTACGACAAGTCAGCTTTTTAATGAAAGTATTATTCCCGAAGGAAAGTATCTTGTTTTGGGAGATAATCGTCCATACTCAACAGATAGCCGCTTTTATGGCTTGATTGATGAAAAAGAAATAATAGGTGTAGCAAAAATGAGAATTTTTCCGTTACACAAAATGAGAAAGTATTAGTTCAGAAGCACTCTTTTAACAGAGTGTTTTTTCTTTTATTTTAATATGATCAGTGTGTTAAAGTTAGTGTATGAAACCAAGTGGAAAACTGTATACCAAGTATAATATAGGGAATAGAGAAATTTGAAAGATATTCTTGGGAGGTAAATTATGGATTTCGTACTGAATTTTATCGATAGTTATACTCAGAACAAATTGCTAGTATTAACTACTATCAAAGATAGTCAAAAAGCTACAACTTTTGAAGAGTTAGCACAATCCACTGGATTCGAGCAACGTACAATTTATAAGTATGTGGAAGCTATCTTTAATGACTACAAAAATGCAGCAATTGCTGACTTAACCTTTGAAATATCTGCTAGTAAATGTGTACAGGTGACATATAAAAGTTTTAAGATGTACCATAAATTTATTCAGTATATTATAGAAAAATCTTTTCCTATAGTTCTGCTACGAAAACTATTATTAAGTGAACAACTTTCAGTGGTCCAGTTATCGATTGAATACTACATCAGTGATTCGACAATAAAAAGACGGATTCAGGATATAAATCAACATCTAAGTGATTACAATCTCAGAATCATTAGTAGAAAGGGTAATTTAATGATCGAGGGATCTGAAAGACAAATTAGATTTTTTTCTTATAGTTTGATTTGGAATTTGTATAAAGGAAGAGAGTGGGTATTTAAAACAGTAAAAAAAGAATGGGCGGAAACTTTTGTCGATGCCGTTTTTGAGCAATCAAAGATAATCAGAAATTTATCGAATATTGAAGAAATATACTATATTGTAGCAATCAATAAAATACGACAGATGAGAGGGCATCCCGTAGTATTCTCTGAAAAATGGCTTCAGCAATTATTTTCTAAAAAATTTTTAGCTTCTGAAAAACCTTGGTTGAACGAGTATCAGTTAACAGAACATGAAGGTCTATTCTTTCTTTTATTGGCACAAACAAATGCTAAGTTTTATCTCATCAAAGATTATAAAGAGCCAATTTATCTTTTTCATCGAACAGAAAAAACACCATTATATCAAAGCATCGAAGCCTTTTTTCAAAAATTTTCTGAGCAAATCGAAACAATTGATCTAACTTTAAAAGAAGAACTGTATAAATATGTTACCTCTTATCATTTATTTTGTATGCTTTTTCAAAATTTTCCTACAGGAATCAATAATTATTCAGGTGGAAAATTGTTGCTAAAAAAGCATCGTAATTTAGCTAGTAAAATAGACCAGTTGATTGAAGAACTTTATAATGAAACTAAGATTCCTCTATTTAAAGAAAAAGAATTTTTATCAGGGCGTTACGCTCTTCTTTTTTCAATGATTGGTGAAGTATCAAAGTTTGAGCCTTTGATCTTGATATATATTGATACAGATCTTCCGTTGTTGGCAGAGAAAAAAATCATGCAGCAACTAAAGTGCTACATTAAAGAATCCTATAATATTAAATTTATCAATGAAGGAGAACAATATGCAAAAGACGAGGCAGATATTGTTATTACAACAAGTTACGTAGACGGATTCCAAGAGTTTACGTCAAGGCGCAATATCATCTATATTCCTGAGAACTTACGTTCTGAAGATGTTTTGAGAATACGGAAAAGATTGAAAAAAATTCTTTTGGAGAAGAATTCAATTTAGTCAGTTATATTTGAAAATCGTGATGAATCATCTGATGCAGCTAAGTAAAGTAGTAGATTTCAAATTATTAAAGTAAGATTGAAAAAGAGAGCTTTTTACATTCAGTTCTCATTCCAATTTTGGACATCAAGTGTAGAAAAAGACTATAGGTATTTAATTTATTTTTGTTATAATGGTTAATGACAAGTAAGCTTTTGAAGAATGCTTTAAGAGAAAGGACTTTTTTAGATGAAAAATGCAACGATCACCAAAACAGTCGATTTATTAGATGGCGGCTGTAATGTTTGTGGAATAATCGAAAATGAAAATTATACCTTGGTTATCGATGAACAAGCAATCCCGTTAGAGGAATTGACAGTGAATGCTTTGGTCACAGGAATCGTTTTACAAGAAGGATTCAAAAGAAGTTATGAGTCGGACGAAGTAGATGACTTTGTATTGTATAAAAAAGAGCAGCAGGTAGTCAGATTGAAAGAAGAATATGATTTTCTGACCTATTCTAATGATAAAACCACTATTTCTACAAACGATCAATTAATAGATAAAGTGAAATTAGTCGAAAAAGTAAACGAAATTTTAAGTACTATTTTTAATTTAGAAGAATTAGACATTCATTTTTGAATAAAGTCTTGGACGATAACATAACTTTTTACTTTAAAAAAGAGAGTTCTTATAACGTATCTCACATGAAAAATGCTGAAGATAGATATAGGAGCTCTCTTTTTGTTTTCTTTGATTAGTTAATTCGTTGGATTAGTTATTTTTATTGATATTATTTTTGTAAAAATACCTGCGCATTTGTATAAGCATTGGTATCACCAGGGAACCAGCGTTTCAATTTAGTTGCCAATTCAACGGCGCGTTCATTATTTTCGATATTGATGATTTGTAGATAAAATTTGCCATCACTTTGTTTGCCATAGGAAACACGAGTGGATAGAAAATATTGGCAGAATTTCTCGCGTAAATTACCACGCAAACGATTACTGATGGCTTGCCAGTCTTTTGGTAAATTATCGATTTCGACCCAGTTGTATTTTTTATCTGCTTGAGGGACGACTTTCATGTCACGCTGGTCGTAAGCAGGGATTTGTCCTTTTGTTAATCGTAGACACTCAGACGTCATGTAGTCTGTCCATTCCGGTTTGATACCGACGACTTTGACCATCAAATGTGTAGGATATTCGATCAAAAAGACATTGCCGTTGGTCAACATCGGCCAAGTGTTTTGGCGGACGAATTCAGCCATGCTTTTTGCGCCGGATTCCAGCGGAATATCATTGATGATCGTTTTGTACAAGGTCCCGTTTTTGACTTCCGGATTTTGGTTGTGCCCCTGATTCATAAAGGGTTCATTAGTGATGAACCAAATCGTCCGATCCATTAGATCCTGTTCTAAGACCCAAAGATTTCCTAACGTGGGACTACTGATCAGGTATTGGTAAGGACTGCGGGATTCAGCGGTCGGTGCGACTTGACTGATCGTGTATTCTTGTCCCAAGTATTTTTTCTCTAATACGCGTCTGCTCCAATGGATACTGGCATTTGTTGCAGCAGTACTCAGTCGAACTTTTAGCCCAACGTTGAATTTAGCTGCTGGAGCCAGAGATAGGTCTTGTTCGTAGATCCATTTGCGGTAGCTTGTTTCATTGGAGCTGATCAAGACTTCATATTCGGAGCTTTCCCATTTTGAGCTAAGTGTGTGTATTTCTTCAACTTTGTAATATTGATTGACACGGTTGGCTGGGATCGGTTCGTTAGAAGACCATGGAGAAGTGATTTTTGCGCCGCCGGATAACAACACAATATTTCCAACTTTTACTTTACAAGGTCTGCTTGGAAAAGGAGCTTCTAAAAAAAGTGCTGCTTCTGCAGCTCTACGATTCACTAAGCCTTGTAAAATTTGTCCATTACTATAAACATATCGCTTCATCTCAGTTGCTGCTGCTTGCCATTGTTGACTATTTAGATAAGAAAGCAGCGGTGAATTATATAAAATATCAGGTCCTAAATTAAAGTGAAAGCTCGCAAGTGCATCAAATTGATTTTGATTCAATTGAACTTTTACATATTTAAAGATTCCTGAAGCATGAGTCAACAGATCTTCTTTCAAGAAAGCTTCTGCTTGTGCTTGTGTAATCGACATGCCTGCGTAGACCCCCTTAGTATGTCCGTAACCGATCGTCCAGACACCAGCTGAATCTTGATAGGCAGTTAAACGCAGCCCTTCAAATTGTTTTACTAAAGTAACTCCTTTTTGTGAAATAGTCATTCCTTCATTTACCATAATATTGTTCCTCCATTTAATATAGTTGGTTGTATCTCAAAACTAGATTTAAGATCATTTGAATCGATAGCACGTCTGCTAGAGTGGAATTCCTAAATACAGTTTATATTTTTTTAATAGAGCAGAACTATCGAGAATCTGTCGTTTTTCTTTGTGTATTCCGTTTTAAAAAAATAGAAAGTAGTTATTTTGAGCGGTTTTATAAGAAAATGTAAAGAGGATTTATACAGTAACTTTTGTTATTATTTGTTGTGGAAAGGATAGTGGTGAGCATAATCAAGTTTTGTTACAAAAAGGGTAGTAAAATGAAATATTTTTTATAAAATTTAATTTGACTTTGTGAAGCGATACGCTTATAGTTTTAAATGAAATAAATACTTGTTAGGTGAGGCTCCTATGTAAACACAGGCTGCTGCTCAGAAATGTCGAAAGACAGGTACGGGTAGGACAAAAATCGTCGAATTAAGGCGTTTTTCTAAGCAGCTAAAAGCAATGCTTTTTACGTTATATAGTGCTAAAACTCAACGAAGAGAAGAACTAGGTCGATCTGTCTGCGTTTATGCAGTTCTCAGATAATTATCCAAGTACTTTATCCCCTTCGCTGAGTGTTCTTGGTGAAGGATTTTTCTTTTCCAAAGGAATACATGTGAGCTGTAGAAAGGAATGTACAATGAAGAAACCGATACGAATATTGATCATCACGCTGTTATCTATCCTTCTTGTGATCGTAAGTGCGGGCTGTTATGCGGCAATCTCATTTCAGTCAGCAAGAGAAGAAAGTGAAGCAAAACTATCCCCGATCAATCAAAATTTTACTGGTGATGAACAAACAAGTGATAAAGAACTGACTGTTATGGTCGTAGGAAATGATTCGCGCGACGATGATGAGGATCAAGGACGGTCTGATACGTTGATGGTGGGTCATTATGACGGTAAAACGAAGCAACCAAAATTGATTTCTATTATGAGAGATAGTTATATGACATTTCCGGATGGCAGCCTTGATAAAATCAATGCAGCATATGCCTATGGTGGAGCACAGATGACAAAAGAAGTCCTCAATACTAATTTTGATCTACCGATCAATTATTACGTTGTGATGGATTTTAAAGAGTTTAGTGATATCATTGATGAGCTTTATCCAAAAGGTGTGAAAATAGATGCTGAGAAGGACATTAATTTAGATGGTGTCGATATTCTAAAAGGGGAACAAGTCATGGACGGCAATACTTTATTGCAATATGCCCGTTTTAGAATGGATGAAGAAGGCGATTTTGGCCGAATCAGACGACAACAGCAAGTAATGGATGCGTTGATCGACCAATCGAAAGATTTGATCCCAATTTGGGAACTGCCTCAGGTCGCAGGAAAAATCGTCGGGAAAATCGACACCAATGTTCCGACAAGCTTGTTTATTGATCTAGCGAAGGATTTTCTGACAGGAAAAGTCAAACCACTAGAATCACTTTCAGTTCCGATAGAAGGCAGCTGGAATTTTAATGATGATACTCCATCAGGCAGTGTGATCGAGCTGGATGCACCTAAAAATGCAGATGCGATCCAGGAATTTTTGAAAGATACTAAATAGAACTATTTAAAAGGAGCAGTATATAACTCTATGGGTTATGTTCTGCTCTTTTTTTCGTTTTAGTTTATTTTCATGCGTTTTAGTTACGCATATGCTATCCTTTAAGAAAACGGTTTAGTAATTTTTGAAAGAAGGTCATGCAGTGAAAGTTGTGATTATTGGTGCATCATTCGCAGGAGTTTCAGCAGCTCTTACGATTCGAAAAAAATATCCTGAAGCTGTGATTTATCTGGTTGAAAAGCAAGCGACAGTCGGTTACCTGCCAGGTGGATTGACACTCTATTATAACGAAGCTGTAGATACGGTCGAAGAGCTTCGCTTTGTTTCAGAACAGCAGTTGAAAGAAAACAGGATCGAGTTATTGTTGAATGCAAAAGTAGTGAGCATGGATTCAAATCAGCAGGTCATCCACTATCAACGATCAGACGAGCTCAATATCTTATCCTTTGATAAGTTGATTTTAGCTACAGGTTCCAGCCAATGGTCAACGAAAATCATGGGGAGCGATTCTGAGAAGGTGCTCAAGTATAAATTTTTACCTGGCGTCAAGCAAGCGATCGCTCAGCTGGAAAATTGCAAAGAGGTTGCATTGATCGGCGGTGGTCAAATTGGTGCAGAAGCTGCTGATACGCTGTTAAGTAAAGGGATAAGTGTTCATTTATATGAACGAATGGACTATCTATTATTTAAATATTTTGATCAAGAGATGATTTTACCTGTGCAACAGGAGATGAAAAAAAGAGGGGTAGTGTTTCATTTTGATGAAACGGTTGAAAAAATCGTAGAGAAGGACGATGGATTACAGATAGAAACGCAACATTCTCATCGAACGGTCGATCGAGCTGTTTTTGCAATGAATGTCCGGCCAGACTTAAGTTATTTGGATGAAAAAATCGATAGCCACACAGATCAAACTGTTTATGTGGATCACTATTTACAAACATCTCATCAAAATATCTTTGCAATAGGTGATTGTATTCAAGTGCCATATAGCTTAACAAATGATTCTTTCTATATACCCTTAGTGAATAATGCAGTTAGAGCTGGTGCTGTAGTTGCTCAAAATATACTAGAACCTACGACAAAATTTATTGGCTCGCTTCGTACGATCGGTACGAAGCTTGTTGATTATTATGTAGCAAGTACAGGTTTGACTGAAGCAGAAGGCCTTTTTCATGATCAGCCGATCGAAGTTGCTCATTTAAAGCAAACGAGTTCTTTATTTTCTGGAGAAAAAGAGATTTCTGGGAAAATTATTTTTGAAAAGGAAAGTCATCGGATTTTGGGCGCTCAGCTGGTATCAAAAGCTGATATTCTGGATAAGATCAACACGCTTGCGTTAGGCATTCAGACAGAACAAACATTAGAGCAATTTTATCAAAAAGATTTTTTATACCATCCTTATTTCTCCACAGTTATGGATATCACAAATCAACTCGCGTTTACTGCTTTATGGAGTGATGCCAATGAAAACTGAAGAATTACTAGACAAAAAAGAAGCAAGAGAAATCCAAATACTGAAAAAAGTGATCTTAGCCGGCGGTCGTATGGAAGACACTGAGCTGTTGAATCATTTAGGTGTATCAAAGGCATCTTTTGAAAGTGATTTAAAAGAATTAGGTTATTATTTAAATCCATATAGTAAAGACTGTCGCTTATTTTATGATGGACAATGGGTTTCTGTAGAAATGTCCGATCGATTTTCAGTCAGTAAAGTCGTTGATGATTATATACGGGCATCGATCAAGTTTCAGCTGATCGATCATCTGTTTCATTATCGAGAGTTTACTATGGCTCAGTTGACAACAAAATTTATGATCAGTGAATCTTCCTTATTTCGAAAAATCAAAGAGTTGAACCAGCTGCTGACTGAATTCGGTCTGAAAATCCGAAATGGACAGCTAAAAGGTGAAGAACTGCAGATTCGATATTTTTATTTTCAAGTTTATTGGTTTTTGACACCATACGAACAGCACAGGGAGCGCACCTTGACACAGCAGAATATCCGAATTATCGAAGCTCTGGAAAAAGCCCTGTCGCTCTCCTTTGAGGAATATGGAAAACTGAAGATCAGTCTGTGGTTGACGATCAGCAAAAAAAGGTTGGCAGTTCAGTCTAAAACATTTAAAGAAGTCCGAAATAAAAGCCAGAACCTTGAGCAGGATCCTTTTTTTAAAACGATTCGTTCGTTCGTATTGCGTTTTTTTAGTCGTTATCCGCTTGAGATCGATGAAGAAGAAAGTATGCTGCATTTTATTTTCTTAACAAGTATGTCTGTTTTAACTGAAACTGATTTTATCCAGTATAGCTTGGTACGCGGACGGCGCACACCGTCTTCCTTAGCGGACACATTTGTTTTGGAACACGTGATTTTATACTATCGTCCACAAAAATTTTATCCTGAATTGGAAAAAAAGATCTTTTATTACTTCTCACAGATTCATAGCAGGCTTTATTTTTTTAAAGGAGAATTAGAGCTATTCGACAAGGAGAATATTTGGCAAAAAGAGCAACAATTATCCAGTCATCGTTTAGGTGAATTTGCTCATGTTCTTTTGGATAAAAGTCTTAGTTACTTGGGTGAACGTTATGAGCCTGGAAATAGTCTGCATGAATGGTCGTTGGTGAAATATTTAAGTGTGCTTTCGATCATTGATTTTGAAATCATTGGAGAAGTCCGTGTAGGCATCGATTTAAAAATGGATTTGCTATACAAAGAAGCAATGACTCAAGTATTGGTTTTAAGCTTGAAAAATTTGAACGGCTTAACGATCGAACCATATGATCCGAAGTACACTTATGATCTTTTGATCACTAATGTAATGAATCCGCCAGTGTACCGATCTGTTGGAGAGATTTATATATTATCCGAACTTGGATCAACGTATGACATCGAGCAAATTCGTAAGAAAATCCGAGGGTATCACGGAAATAGGAAAAAAGAAGGCTGAGTGAAGTTGAGGAAAATTTTTCAGCTTCTTCCTTGTCCTTAGTGGATTTTTAGTAAAAACATTCATTTATTTTAAAAATAAAAAAAAAGATGACATTTTTAGGAATCAATTTGCGTATATTATAAGTTCATGAAATATAAAGCGTTTTCAATTTTGTTTAGGATTACAATTTGATTCTGAACGAGCCCACTACACTTTTATTATTATCCAGTTCCACGGGCTTGTCTCTCGGAAAAAAGACAAAAAATAGAAGCGGCGAAAAGCACCGCTTAGATTTTTTCCTATTTTTCTGTCGAGTCAAGACGAGCCCACTACACTTTTATTGTTATCTAGTTCCACGGGCTTGTCTCTCGGAAAAAAGATAAAAAATGGAAACGGCGAAAAGCACCGTTCAATTTTTTCCTATTTTTCTGTCGAGTCAGAACGAGCCCACTACACTTTTATTATTTAGGAGGAATTACAATGTCAGAACAAAAGTACATCATGGCGATCGATCAAGGGACTACTTCATCACGAGCAATTATTTTTGACAAAAAAGGGAACAATGTTGGAAGCTCACAGAAGGAATTTACACAGTATTTTCCAAAAGCAGGCTGGGTCGAACATAATGCAAATGAAATTTGGAATTCAGTACAATCGGTTATCGCAGGCGCTTTGATCGAATCTGGCGTTCGCCCAACAGACATTGCTGGTATTGGGATCACTAATCAACGTGAAACAACCGTTGTTTGGGATAAACAGACTGGTCTTCCCATTCATAATGCAGTGGTTTGGCAGTCACGTCAATCTTCGCCGATCGCAGATCAGCTAAAAGAGGATGGACATGGTGACATGATCCATGAAAAAACTGGTTTGATCGTAGATGCTTACTTTTCTGCCACAAAAATTCGTTGGATCCTAGATAATGTCGAAGGTGCTCAAGAACGTGCTGAAAAAGGTGAATTGCTTTTTGGAACGATCGATACATGGCTAGTTTGGAAACTGACAGGCGGAGAAACACACGTAACAGATTACTCGAACGCCAGCAGAACAATGCTATTTAATATCCATGACTTAGATTGGGATCAAGATATTTTAGATATTTTAAATATCCCGCGTGTGATGCTGCCAAAAGCAACTTCTAACTCTGAAGTATATGGCTTAACGAAGAATTACCATTTTTATGGTAGTGAAATTCCGATTTCTGGTATGGCTGGAGACCAACAAGCAGCATTATTCGGCCAAATGGCTTTTGAACCTGGAATGGTCAAAAATACGTACGGTACAGGCTCATTTATTGTAATGAATACAGGAGAAAAACCACAGCTTTCAGATAATAACTTATTAACAACGATCGGTTATGGGATCAATGGAAAAGTCTATTATGCTTTAGAAGGAAGTATTTTTGTCGCTGGTTCAGCTGTTCAATGGCTGAGAGATGGCTTAAAAATGATCCAAACAGCTGCAGAATCAGAAGCAGTCGCAAATGAATCTCATAATAAAAATGAAGTATACGTAGTGCCTGCTTTTACCGGACTGGGCGCTCCTTATTGGGATTCTGATGCTAGAGGAGCGGTCTTCGGTTTGACTCGCGGGACAACGAGAGAAGATTTTGTCAAAGCGACACTACAATCAGTGGCTTATCAGGTACGAGATATCATTGATACGATGAAAAATGATACAGGCATCGATATCCCGATCTTAAAGGTAGATGGCGGTGCAGCCAATAACGATTTATTGATGCAATTTCAAGCAGATATTTTAAATACCTCTGTTCAAAAAGCTCAAAATCTTGAAACAACTGCTTTAGGTGCAGCTTTCTTGGCAGGCTTAGCAGTTGGCTTCTGGAAAGATCTGGATGAATTAAAAGCGTTCTATGAAGAAGGACAAATCTTTGAGACAAAAATGTCAGATGCTGAACGCGATGATTTGTATGAAGGCTGGCAGCAGGCCGTTGCAGCAACACAAATGTTTAAGCATAAATCGAAATAGAAGGAAGAGGTGAACAGTGATGACATTTTCAATAAAAACAAGAGAAAAATCGATCGAAACCTTGAAAAACGAACAATTAGACTTGTTGATTATTGGCGGAGGAATTACAGGAGCAGGTGTTGCACTGCAAGCAAGCGCTACTGGAATGAAGACCGGTTTGATCGAAATGCAGGATTTTGCTGAAGGAACCTCTTCACGTTCTACGAAATTAGTTCATGGCGGGATTCGTTATTTGAAAAATTTCGATGTCGAAGTCGTGGGGGATACAGTACAGGAGCGGGCGGTCGTTCAAGCCATTGCTCCTCATATCCCCAAACCTGATCCCATGCTTTTACCGATTTATGATGAGCCGAAGGCGACTTTCAACATGTTTTCAGTCAAGGTTGCAATGGATCTATATGACCGTTTAGCGAACGTGATCGGTACCAAATATGAAAACTATACATTAACAAAAGAAGAGGTCTTAGAGCGTGAGCCCCAACTTAAACGTGAAGGACTGCAAGGTGGCGGTGTCTATCTAGATTTTAGAAACAATGATGCTAGACTGGTGATCGAAAATATCAAACGCGCATCTCAAGATGGTGGAGCAATGGTCAGTAAAGTCAAAGCAGTCGGATTTATTTATGAACATGGGAAAATCAGTGGAGTCAAAGCAAAAGACTTATTAACAGGTGAAGAGTTTGAGATCAAAGCCAATATCGTGATCAATACAACTGGTCCATGGTCTGATAAAGTTCGCGGACTGGATACCAAGGAAAAATTGATTCCGCAAATGCGTCCGACCAAAGGTGTTCACTTAGTTGTCGACAGCAGTAAGCTGTTTGTGCCCCAACCAACGTATTTTGATACAGGCAAACACGATGGCCGGATGGTCTTCGTTGTTCCAAGAGAAAAGAAAACGTATTTTGGTACGACAGATACGGACTATACGGGTGATTATGAACATCCAACAGTGACTCAGGAAGATGTAGATTACTTGCTGGAAATCGTCAACAATCGCTATCCTGAAGCAAATGTGACGATCGATGATATCGAATCAAGCTGGGCTGGACTGCGTCCGCTGATTTCTGAAAATGGTGGTTCAGATTATAATGGCGGGAATAATGGAAAGGTCTCTGACCAAAGTTTTGATCAGGTCATTGATATCGTTGAAAAATATCGGCAAAAAACAGCCACTCGTTTTGATGTAGAAAATGTCTTAAATCACTTAGAAGATTCCTTGTCTGAAAGCAAAGAAAACCCATCAGCTGTTTCTAGAGGAAGCTTGCTGGAGCGTTCTGAGGATGGTTTGTTGACCTTATCTGGCGGAAAAATCACTGATTACCGTAAAATGGCTGAAGGTGCGCTTAAAGAAATTCAACGTATCCTAAAAGAAGAATTTAATAAAACTATTGAGTTGATCGATTCGAAAACATATGCAGTCTCTGGTGGAGATATCGATGCTGCCAATGCTGAAGCAGAATTGAAAGCGTTAGCAAGATATGGCGTTGAGCAAGGATTACCTGAGGAGGATGCAGAATATTTGGCTCATTTATATGGCTCAAATGTGACACAGCTCTTTGAAAAAGTCTCTGAGACAACACCAGTTGCTGGTTTGACTTTAGCAGAAACATTAGGGTTACATTATGCCCTTGAAAACGAAATGACGTTGACTCCTTCTGATTATCTCATTCGCAGAACGAATCATGTATTGTTTATGCGAGATACACTGGACACAGTCAAACAAGGAGTTATTTCTGAAATGGCCAATTACTATGAGTGGTCTGAACAACAAAAAGCAGACTATGAACAAGAATTGAATCAATTAATAGCGGAATCTGATTTAACGACATTGAAAGAAGGAGCGAAGTAAAATGGATACTTCTAGTATGACACAGATTTTTAGTGAGTTTTTAGGAACAATGATTTTGATTCTTTTAGGTGATGGCGTGTGTGCTGCTGTTAATCTGAAAAAAAGCAAAGCAGAAGCTTCCGGCTGGATTGTGATTGCTTTTGGTTGGGCAATGGCGGTAACGATGGCGGTTTATATCTCTGGCTTTATGGGACCGGCACATTTGAATCCTGCTGTAACGATAGCAATGGCTATGGCTGGCAATTTTGAATGGGGATTAGTTGTTCCATTCATCATTGCACAGGTTCTAGGAGCTGTTGTTGGCGCGTTCTTAGTTTGGTTGGCTTATTTGCCGCACTGGAATCAAACAGAAGATCAAGGAGCTGTGTTAGGAACATTCGCGACAGGACCTGCGATTCGTAACTATCCAGCAAATATGATCACAGAAATCATTGGTACATTCGTTTTAGTTTTAGGACTGCTGTCATTTTCACAAAATACTATCACTGATGGTTTGACTCCTCTGATCGTTGGTGCATTGATTTTAGCGATCGGTCTATCTCTTGGTGGACCAACAGGCTATGCAATCAATCCAGCTCGTGATTTTGGTCCACGTTTAGCCCATCAATTACTACCGATCTCAACAAAAGGAACCTCTGACTGGGCGTATTCATGGGTACCGATCGTCGGACCTGTTATCGGGGCAGTAATCGCTGCTGGTGTATATATGTTGATGGTTTAATGAAAGAATAAAATGAAAAGCCTGAGGCAAAACTAAAAAATAGTTTTGTTTCGGGCTTTGATTTTGAATAAACGGCGAGAAAAAAAGCAACTGCTTCTTAATTTATCGGAGCTAAACGCTTTTTATCTTAGCCTTTTTTCATGTAGAGTATTTCAGTGGCTTGTAGAAAATGAGGAACCATGAATTTTTAATGAAAATAACAATATTTTATTTACAACCTATGGATTTTTCTGTACTCTTAAAAGTGAAAACGTTTTTGTGTAATGCGTAACAAAGTAAAAAGTCAAGGTAAGAGGAGGAACACGTGTGTCCTATCAAGAGGTTTTATTTCCTTTTCTAGGCGGTTTGGGAATATTTTTGTTCGGTATGAAGTATATGGGAGATGGTTTGCAAAAGTCCGCTGGGGATTCGTTGCGGGAAATCTTAAATACATTTACTTCGACACCTTTACGTTCTGTTTTAGCAGGTTTGATTGTGACCGCAATTATTCAAAGTAGCTCGGGAACAACGGTTTTGACCGTTGGTTTGGTCAGTGTCGGCTTTATGTCTTTACGTCAGGCGATCGGTGTGATCATGGGAGCGAATGTCGGCACGACAGTCACCGCATTTATTATTGGGTTCAATTTAAGCTCGTATGCCTTACCGATCATTGGTGTCGGCTCAATACTACTTTTCTTTTCAAAACGGGAGACAATCAATACGATCGGTCAGATCCTTTTTGGTTTTGGTTGTTTATTTTACGGATTGAAACTAATGGGAGATGGAATGGCGCCGTTAAGTGATTTGCCGCAGTTTTCTGAGCTTATGGTCAATGTGTCTCATCATCCAGTTTTAGGGGTAGGAATCGGGACGTTATTGACAATGGTGTTGCAAAGCTCCAGTGCGACGATCGGAATTTTACAACAGCTTTATAGTCAGGGGAGTTTAGCGATCGGTTCAGTGCTACCGATTCTATTTGGTGACAATATTGGTACGACGATCACGGCGGTCATTGCTGCTTTAGGTGTCAGCGTGGCTGCAAAGAGAACTGCCGCAGCGCATGTGATTTTCAATTTGATCGGGGCGATTATTTTTACGACATTGTTGACACCATTCACAGCTGTTGTTGTTCGTATTTCAGATGTGTTTAATCTTCAGCCGGCAATGCAGATCGCTGTTGCTCATGGTCTATTCAATGTATCGAATTTATTGATCCAATTTTGGTTTATCGACAAAATCGAATTACTTGTGCGAAAAATCATTCCAGGAAAAGATAAAAGTATTGATTTCAAACCGTCGAATCTGAATGAATCTATTATTCAAAGCTCAACAACTTTAGCACTTAATCAGGCGAAGATCGAGTTGCTGCAAATGGGTGATTATGTTCTTGGCGCTTTCGATGCAACGAAAGCCTATTATGAAAATCAGCATGAGATCGATAAAGAAAATGCTGGTCAATATGAAACAGCCATCAATGACATCGACAACCGTTTAACGGAATATCTCGTTCAGCTTTCGGCTGTAGAATTATCGATAGCTGAAAGTCATGAACAAACGATGATGCTGGAGCTGACGAAAGATCTTGAACGGATCGGTGATCATTGCCGAAACATTATCCAAAATCTTACAGAAGCAATTCAGCTTGAAAAGAAGCAAAAAGCAAAAGACAAGAAGGCTGGAAAAGTGTCTGAACGGGACTCTCTGATTTTATATGATGAAGATGTGGTCGATCTATTTGAAAAAGTCATGAAAAACATTCGTGATTCTTTGGTTGCCTTTGAAAATGATGACAAAGAGATGGCTGCTCACATGCTGGATCGAGAGGAACAAATCGATCAAATGGTCAAAAAGCTCCGGAAAAAATATATTTCAACAATGAACAGTGGTAAGGGGCGTGCCGCAGATGGCGTTTTATTTATTGACATTGCGTCGAATTTGGAACGAATGAGTGATCGGACGATCCATATTGCGAAATACATTTTAGGGGAACGATACGGGACCGAGGAGATCGTGGTCGATCAATCGGTCAATCCTGTGATCACGCTACAATCGGAATGAGATCGAATAAAAGAAGAAGCTGATACCAACAACATGTAGCTCGGTATCAGCTTCTTCTTTTATATTGCTTGTGAAATGCGTCGATGATTAAGTGATGTAATGTTTCCAAGGAATTATCACTATTTAGCTTTAGAACCGGACTTACTGAATGTTCAATTTGGTAGCGGTGCTCAGCATAGGTTCCTATATCTGAAGGATTCTGAGCAGTATAGTAGGTTTTGCACCATTCAATAAACTCATTTGTTTGCTCACCATTTTCATCAAGGATCAGTGCAGAATCGCCCCCTCTTTCGACTTCTCTTTTTTTCAGGCGCTCCATTCGCAGATCTTCATCGAGAAAAAGAAAAACCAATAGGTCACGATCCATAAAGCCTTCAGGATTCCAGCCAAAGACGGAGCCGGAAGCAATGAAGTCTTTAAATAATTTGCGGTCATTTTGATAGCGTTTCAAACGTTCAGGGATAGCATGAGCCTTTGTGAAGGTGTCGTCTTGCCAAATGTAGCAGTCAGTATCGATCCATTTCACCAGTTCTTTTTCAGCAATATATTGGCCCAAAGTACTTTTTCCGGTGCCGGAAGCACCAATGATTTGAATTTTCATCATGTCACTCCTTTCTTTAAAGGAACTGCCTGTATTTTTTGTAGCTAAAACTAAAGATGGGTAGTAATTCGCTCAGTGCTAACATATAATATATAGTATCAATCGAGAAGAGGGATGGCAATGGAACATCAAACTTTTTTGTCAGCAGATCAGAAGACAGACAATCATTTGATTTACTGGACAACAGAGAAAACACCGGTCGCAACGATCCAACTGATTCATGGGATGGCAGAATATATCGAGCGCTATCATGATTTTGCCGTTTACTTAAATGATCTAGGCTTTATCGTTGTTGGTCATGACCATTTAGGACATGGAGCATCGATTTCTGCAGAACATTCAACGCATGGATACTTCGGCAAGGGTGATTCGATCGGATTTGTGCTAGAGGATATCGACCAGGTCAACAGCTGGATCGCAGAGAAATATCCCGAACTTCCGCATTTTATGCTTGGTCACAGCATGGGCTCGTTTGCTTTGCGGACGTATTTACAGGAATATAACCCTCAAATCAGCGGGGCTATTTTCATGGGAACGGGTCAAAAAGCTGCAATGCTGCCACTTGCATTATCCTTAACAGGCGGCTTAAACAAGACATTTCCTAAAAAAATTAATAAAAAATTGGATCAGTTAGCATTTGGTTCATTCAATAAACATTTCCCGGAACCAGGATTTTTTAACTGGTTAAGTAAAAATCAGGAAAATGTTCGACGATATGAGCAAGACCCGTTGACAGGTTTTACTTTTACTAACAACGGCTTTTATACACTATTTCGATTGGTCGATAAGGCAAATCGAAAAGGCTGGGCTGAAAACATTGAGAAAAACATCCCGATATTGGTTATTAGCGGAGAACAAGATCCAGTCGGTGACTTTGGTAAAGGACCTAGAAAAGTTGCCAAAGAATTAGACCAAGCAGCTATCGATGTAGCGTTGGTTCTCTTTGCTGAGCTGCGGCATGAAATTTTGCTGGAAGAAGAGAAAAAGGAAGTTTATAAAGCAATCAGCAGCTGGCTGCAAAAAAAGTTGCTTGATTCTGAAAATCACTAAGCATCTGTTTGCTATTTCGGGTATTTTTCTATAAACTTATAAGGTAAGTCAAAAATTGAGATAAGAAGTATTGGAATACTGTATTTTAGGGAATTTTCTATCTAGGAGGGGTTGGATGGAGAAGGCACGTTTAAGAACATTAGGCTTGGCGAATTTGAAATGGCTCCATGATCATCCAGCACTAAAAGAACAAAAGGAATACTTGATCAGTCAACAGTTATTCAACGATCCTCTCTGGCAAAAAGCGCAAACGATCGCAATCACGAAGCCGATGGATTTTGAATTTGATACGCATATTTTGTTAAAGCAGGGCTGGGCAGAAGGCAAGTCGATGCTGATGCCTGTTACAAATACTGAGCGGCGTCTGTCCTTTCATTCAGTTGGGCTGGAAACTAAATTTACAAAGACTGCTTTTGGTGTCGAAGAGCCCGTTGATGAACCTGAGGTAGGCCGTGAGGCGATTGATTTATTGATTGTACCGGGAATCGTGTTTACTCGTTCGGGGTTTCGGATTGGTTTTGGCGGCGGATTTTATGATCGATTTTTGCTGCAGTTCCAAGGAGAAACATGTAGTTTGGTATTCAGTGAACAAATTCAAGAGCACTGGCCGATCGAGTCTTTTGATCAGCCGGTAAAACGATTATTTATCAGCTAGGAGGAATACATGAATTATCAAACTCAAATGAAATTAAAACGACTATTCAATCAGCCGTTGGTGACATATCTATTGCTTGGTATCACGACGCTGGTATTTTTGGGGATGGAGCTTTCAGGTGGTTCGACGAGCAGTCAGGTATTGATCGATTGGGGCGCGATGTCTCGCGCTGAAATTATTTATTTGCATGAATATTGGCGTCTTTTCACTCCTATGTTTTTGCATATTGGCTGGCTGCATTTTGTCGTAAACATGGTTACCTTGTATTATGTCGGTTCTCAGGTTGAAAGCATTTATGGACATTGGCGTTATTTAGCAATTTATCTGCTTAGCGGAGTGGCAGGAAATATTGCCAGCTTTGCTTTTGGTTCACAAAATGCAATTTCAGCAGGTGCTAGTACGTCATTGTTTGGATTATTTGGTGCATTTGTTATTTTAGGTCGCCATTTTAGAAACAATCCTGCGATTTCCTTTATGGTACAACGTTATGCAACGTTTATCGGTATCAATCTGATTTTTAATTTGTTTAGTAGTCAAGTAGATATCATGGGCCATATTGGCGGATTGATCGGTGGTTTTTTGACTGCCACGGTGTTAGCGGTACCGGATCGTTCAGATGAATTCAATATCCATGAACGAATTATTTCAGGAATCTTTTTTGTATTTTTACTAGGCGTATGCTTCGTCTTGGGTTTTAAAAAATACAGTTAGCTTGTATAATGATTGAGTGGATCAATAGATGTATGGTGGTCGATCTGCTCTAGTTTTTATAAGGAAGTGCAGGTAAAATGGAAACGTTATACGATGTGCAGCAGTTATTTAAACAATTCGGGATCTATATTTATGTTGGTGCGAGAATCTATGATATCGAGCTGATGATGATCGAATTGAAAAATATTTATGAAAGTCGTTTGATCGACAAAGACACCTATCTTCATGCAAGAAGTGTCTTGCAAAGAGAACATCGAATTGAAGAAAGCAGAGCAACTGAGAAAGGAACCGAGTAAATGGACAAGAAACTGATAGGGATTGATTTAGGCGGGACAACGATTAAGTTTGCGATTTTGACTGTAGACGGTGAGATTCAGCAAAAATGGAGCATCGAAACAAATATTCAAGAAGAAGGCAGTCATATCGTGCCGGACATTATTGAATCGATCAATCATCGTCTGTCGCTTTATGGAATGAAACATGAAGATTTTGTTGGCATCGGCATGGGAACTCCAGGCAGTGTCGACATTGAAAAAGGAACAGTTGTAGGGGCTTATAATCTCAACTGGACCAAAAAACAGATGGTCAAAACACAGATCGAAGAAGCAACAGGAATCCCTTTTGTTTTAGATAATGATGCCAATGTAGCTGCTTTAGGCGAACGTTGGAAGGGAGCCGGCGAAAATAATCCCGATGTTGTGTTTATCACACTTGGAACTGGCGTCGGTGGCGGAATCATCGCAGAAGGTAACTTACTGCATGGGGTGAACGGCTGTGCTGGTGAAATCGGACATGTTACCGTAGATCCTGGTGGTTTTGAATGTACATGTGGAAAACGCGGCTGTTTAGAAACTGTTTCAAGTGCAACTGGAGTTGTGCGTGTTGCCCGCCATATGTCGGAAGAATATGCAGGTGATTCTAAGCTGAAACAAGCAATCGACGATGGACAAGATGTCTCAAGTAAAGATGTCTTTGACTACGCACAGGCGGATGATCCTTTTGGTCTGATGGTCGTTGATCGTGTTTGTTACTTTTTAGGGCTAGCGGTTGGAAATGTCGGAAATACCTTGAATCCATCTAGTGTTGTTATTGGCGGTGGTGTTTCTGCGGCAGGGGAATTTTTACGTAGCCGCGTCCAAGCTTATTTTGAAGAGTTTACTTTTCCTGAGGTTCGCAACAGCACACAGGTCAAACTAGCGCAATTAGGGAATGAAGCCGGTGTTATCGGAGCAGCTTCTTTAGCTTTACAATTTATGGAGAAACAGTAAGAAAGGGATTTTGGAATGAACGTTTTATGGATTATTAATATTGTTTTAGCAACGATTTTACTAGCAATGGGATTAAATGAGTTATATCTGCGAATTATGGCGAAACGTTCTGCCAAAACGATCACAGAAGCAGAATTTAAAGAAGGCATGAGAAAAGCACAGATCATTGATGTCCGCGAAAAAGATTCTTTCGATGCAGGTCATATTCTTGGTGCGCGTAATATGCCTTATACAACAATCAAAACGACATTGAATTCGATTCGTAAAGACCAACCAGTTTATCTTTATGATCAGAAAAAATCATTGAGTATCCGTACAGCGAACCAATTACGTAAAAATGGCTTTAGTGACGTCTATATTTTAAAAGGCGGCTATGAAGGCTGGACTGGTAAAACGAAGAAGAAAAATATGTAATGAATCAAAACACAGCAGAAATAAACGGTGACTCTATTCAGAACGGCGTTTGTTTCTCTGTGTTTTTTCTTTTTAGTGAACAGCATAATCATTTCTTTTTTTAGCAATTAAGATAAAATAAGAATGAGGTGATTGAAATGATTCAATTGAAGCGTGCCTATGAACCAGCTGGAAAAGAAGATGGTTTTCGAGTATTGGTCGATCGATTATGGCCACGAGGAATGTCAAAGGAAAAAGAGCATCTGGATTTATGGTTGAAGGAAGTTGCACCTAGTAAAGAGTTAAGACAGTGGTTTAATCACGAACAAAATAAATTTCCAGAATTTGTAGAAAAATACCAAGTAGAATTACAGAACGGTGACGCCAAAACAGCCATACAAACGCTTTTGAGGATCGTGCAGAGTTATCCGGTCGTGACATTTATTTATGGTGCGAAAGATCAAACGTATAATAATGCTGTTGCATTGAAAGACATTATAGAAAATAGGTTGGACTAAAAAATTGTATTCAGGGAAGGGAGGGATAAGATGAAAATAGCAATCGTTGGCGGAGGACCGCGTGGACTTTCAGCGTTGGAACGAATCATTGAATGGTCCAGAGATGAACAGGTAGTCCAAATTACAATGTTTGATCCTTATGGTCCAGGAGGAAAAGTGTGGCGTATAGATCAATCAACGTCACTATTGATGAACTCAGTCGTTTCACATGTCACTCTATTTACCGATGAAACTTTAAGCACAGCAGGTCCAATAGCAAAAGGCCCTAATTTATTTGAGTGGCTAAAGCAGGAAGCAATACCATTTATCAGAAAACTAAATAGCGAAAATAGTGCTTTCTTCATCGAAGAATGTGAAAGATTAGGTCCGAACAATCATTGTTCCCGAGCTTTATATGGCGTATACCAGCAATGGTTTTATGAGTATGTTCAAACACGAATGACAGAACAAACGTCAGTAAAATTTTTCAAAGATACTGTACGTGCAGTCCGAAGAGAGGGTGAACTTTTCCAAGTATACACCAAAGCTGTTGAGACAACTGCGGATAAGGTGATTTTGGCATTAGGTCATCAAGAAAATGAGCTGACAGGAGAAATGAACGATTTAGCAGCATATGCTAGTGAACACCGCTTGTATTATTCTGCGCCTAAAAATGCTGCTGATGCTCATCTAGAAGCAGTCAAAGAGCAAAAACCGCTTTTGATAAGGGGACTAGGCTTGGCTTTTTTTGACTATCTTACCTTACTGACAAGCGATCGAGGTGGCGCCTACACCGAAAAATCAGGAAAATTAGTCTATCATCCTTCTGGAAAAGAACCGAAAATCATTGCAGGAGCAAGACGGGGAATCCCATATCATGCCAGAGGATTAAATCAAAAAGGGTATGGGGAAGAATATCGGCCTCGTTTTTTGAAAGAGAAAAGCTTGAATCGATTCAAGCGTAAGCAAAACTTATCTGCAGAGCAATTTTTCTTTTTGTTGAAAAAGGAAGTTGAATTTGCCTATTATTCGGTATTGCTCAAAGAACACTATCCAAAGGTAAATAGGAGTAAGTTTACAGACGATTTTATTCGGACCAAAGGGCATGAAACTGTTCTTCAGAAATTTGGGATCAAGGAAGAAGAGTGGTGGGATTGGTCTTTTCTTGAACAACCAAAACAAGCAATCAAAAAGAAGGAGTCTTTCAAAAAATTTATACAGGACTATTTATTATGGGATGTTGAAGCAGCTAAAAAAGGAAATGTCTTCGGGCCATTTGCAACAGCTTTAGATAGTCTGAAGGATTTGCGGGATGAAGTGCGCTTTATGCTGGATCATGACCTTTTTACAGATGACGAAACGAAAGAATGGCTCTGGGATTGGTTTACGCCGTTGAATGCTTTCTTATCGATCGGTCCGCCGCTTGAGCGGATTGCCGAGTTAGAAGCATTGATCGAAGCAGGGATCGTGAATATTTTAGCAGGAGAAATGCAAATAGAAATGCGAAACGAAACATTTATCGCATTTTCTAAAGACGATCCAGAAAATGAATATGCGGCTCATTTCCTGATCGAAGCTCGTCTGCCAAAAACTGAAAATCAGCTGAGTTTAAACCCGTTAGTACAGCAACTTCTAAAAGATGGTTTAGGAACGATTCATTATTTGACCTTATCCTCTGGAGATATTTCTCCCACGGGTGCTCTTTTAGTAGACAAAAAAAACAGTCAAATGATCGGAGCGGATAAAAAGGTCATCAACGGTCTGTTCTGTTATGGGATTCCAACAGAGGGACTTCATTGGCTGACTGCGGCGACAGCTAGACCAGGTACCGATCCTTGGAATTTAAGGGAAGCTGATAGAATTGCCGAAACGATTTTTAACTGATATAGTAATAAAGCATGTGATTCGATTGATGAAAAAGGAGAGAAAGCTTATGCATAGCGGACAACAGAAATTTTTAGCGTTTTTCTTAGAAAATACATTATCAGAAAAACAAGAAGAAGCCAAAGCGATCCTTGTACAAAGTTTTGCTGATCAACAAACGAAAAAAATGACTTTAGAGGATTTCCATGCATTACAAGCAAAAGTACTGCCTTTGGTCAAACCTGAGAAACTGGATGAAGTCAAAGGAGCAATGGCGCATTTCTCAAGAAATTTATCCTAAAAAAGAGCAATACTAAAAGAGGTTGAGACAGAAGTGTTTAATCCCGAGAAATAAGAAAGAATTCACGAAAATTGTTTTGCAAATTTTTGTGAATTCTTTCTTATTTTCGAAGGGATTACTTCTGCTCTCACCGTTTATCCGGATTACAGGTGACTGGGATTTGACTCGCAGAGTTTTGTCTCAGTCACTTTTGTGATCCTAAAGACTCTCATTAGAGTTTCAACTTCTATTTTTTGATTAGATGGGTAATAGGATAAGGTTTACCAAATCCATCACGTTCATCTTCAGATTCAATAGTGAATCCATGATGTAGGTAGAACGCTTTTGCCTGTTCATTTTGGGTGTTGACGTCGATTCTTTTTATCCCATCATTGTTGATCAAATGAGTGATTATTTTGCTGCCATATCCTTTTCCAATAAAATCTGGATCTAGAAATAACATCACTAACTCATCCTCATCGATTCCGCTAAAACCGACTACACACTCTTCATCGACCCATAAAGATAAATCGACACTTGCTAAACTTTCTGGAATGATTTTTTTGTAAAAAGCCACATCTTCCTCTGATAAAAAATGGTGAGTCGCTTTTACAGATCGTTCCCACATTTCTATAATTAAATGATGATTACTATTATTTGCTGTTCGTTTTTTTAACATCGTACATCCTCCGTTATTTGATTTTTTATCCTCTCCTTTCTGTTAGTAAAGTAATTATTTTCTGAGTATAGCCCCAATTAAAATAGCTGTTCATTATAGAATCTCCTGTCTCTCTTTTATTATAATATCTATCTTAAAGCGGATTGACCGGTCTGTCAATTGATGTAAAGAATGGTAATGATTCGTTCCTATATTGGCAGATCAGGGTGGGCTGTCCAGAAAAAAAGAAACCCAGTAGCTGACGAAAGTCGTCCTTACTGAGTTTCTCGTTCTTTACTCTAACGTGAAATACGTTTGCGCATTGCTTTTTTACGGTTTTCCTCGATCATATCTTCTTTTTCTTCAATCGGATCGATGACCGTTTTTTTGATCGTTGCAGCTAAGCCGGCTACTGCGGCACAAGTAACAGCAGTTCCTACTAGCATACCAGAAATAAATTTTTTCATAATGATAATGCTCCTTTCCATTCATTTAGACACTTCTATTATGAACTAAAAGTCAAAAAAAATCCAATAGCTTGAAAAAATCAAGGTAATTAAAACTATTGATAAAATTTAGTAAATATTTTATAATAAATTTACTAAATGAAAAAGAAGGAGAATAGACATGAAAAAAGAGCTTGAGCAATTATTTCGATCCACCTTTGGAAAAGAAGCACAAGGGAATTACTTTGCTCCAGGACGAATCAACTTGATCGGTGAACATACAGATTATAACGGAGGACATGTTTTTCCTGCCGCGATCACGATCGGGACATATGGTTTGGCTGGAAAACGTGAAGATCGATCGATTCGCTTTTATTCAGAAAATTTTTCTGAGTTGGGGATCATTGAAGTTTCATTGGATGACTTGAGCTATGATAAAAGACATGATTGGACGAATTATCCGAAAGGAATGATCAAGTATTTGATCGATGCAGGCTATCAAATCGATCAGGGAATGGATCTTTTATTTTATGGAACGATCCCAAATGGAGCCGGACTTTCCTCTTCTGCTTCTATAGAGCTTTTGACGGGTGTGATTGTAAACGATTTATTTCAACTGGAGGTACCGATGCTGGACTTAGTTAAAACGGGCCAAAAAGTGGAAAACCAATTTATCGGTGTCAATTCTGGGATCATGGATCAATTTGCGATCGGTATGGGACAAAAAGATCAAGCTATTTTGTTAGATACCAACACACTAGAATACGAAATGGTTCCAGCGGCTTTTGGTGATTATGTCATTGTAATCATGAATACCAACAAGCGTAGAGAGCTAGCTGATTCAAAATATAATGAGCGGCGTGCAGAGTGTGAGAAGGCGTTGCAGCTTTTACAGATACAGTTACCGATCGACTCATTAGGTGAGTTATCAGAAGAGATCTTTGAAGCAAACAAACAACTGATTTCGGATGAACGCTTGATTCGGCGGGCGAAACATGCAGTTACAGAGAATCAACGAACGATCAAAGCAAAGAATGCGTTGGTTCAAAATGATTTAACTGCTTTTGGTCAATTGCTGAACGCTTCCCATGCTTCTTTAAGAGAGGATTATGAAGTAACTGGAGTAGAGCTGGATACACTAGTTTTTGCTGCTCAAGATCAACCAGGTGTACTTGGCGCAAGAATGACTGGAGCAGGTTTTGGCGGATGCAGTATTGCTTTGGTACAGAAAGAAAATGTTGAAGCTTTTACTCAAAAAGTGGGACAAATCTATTTAGACAAAGTAGGGTATTCGGCGGATTTTTACGTAGCAAAGATTGCTGATGGCGCAAAAAAGCAGTAAAATAGGAGCTATGTTAAAATGAAGAGGATAAGAAAATCCAAGGAGGCAATACCATGTCAATTTTAGTATTAGGCGGTGCCGGTTATATTGGTTCCCACGCAGTGGATCAATTAATTAATAAAAATTATGAAGTTATAGTCGTTGATAATCTTCAAACAGGTCATAAGCAGGCGGTTCATGAACAGGCTGTTTTCTACCAAGGAGATATTCGAGATAAAGCATTTATGCAGGATATTTTTAAGAAAGAATCGATTGACGGCGTCATTCATTTTGCAGCAAGCTCTCTTGTTGGTGAGTCGGTTGAAAAACCGTTGATCTATTTCAACAATAATGTCTATGGAACTCAGGTTGTATTAGAAGTGATGGCGGAGTTTGGTGTAAAACAAATCGTCTTTTCTTCAACCGCTGCAACCTATGGTGAACCTAAAGCAATGCCGATCGTAGAAACAATGCCTACGAATCCGGAAAATCCGTACGGTGAAAGTAAACTAATGATGGAAAAAATGATGAAGTGGTGTGATCAAGCATACGGAATGCGCTATGTTGCGTTACGCTATTTTAATGTGGCTGGGGCAAAAGCTGATGCATCGATCGGAGAAGATCATGATCCAGAGACCCATTTAGTGCCGATCATTTTACAAGCGGCATTAGGTCAACGAGAGTACTTAGGAATTTATGGCGATGATTATGATACGGCAGATGGGACGTGTATCCGTGACTATGTTTACATCGAAGATTTGATTGCTGCTCATATTGCTGCATTAGAGTATTTACAAAACGGCAACGAGAGCAATATCTTCAATCTTGGCAGCAATAATGGCTATTCAGTGAAGGAAATGCTGGAAGCAGCTCGTGAAGTGACTGGAAAAGAGATTCCAGCAAAAATTTTACCACGCCGAACTGGAGATCCTAGTAAATTGGTTGCTTCAAGTGAAAAAGCAAAAGAAATTTTAGGCTGGCAGCCTAAAGTAACAGATATCAAAGAAATCATCAAAACAGCTTGGGACTGGCATATCAGTCATCCGAAGGGCTATGAAGACTAGGAGGAACAATGATGTCGATGAGTCAAACGATTACCGACTTTGTAACACTTGCGATCCAAGCAGGCGGTTGGATGGATCTTGACCGTTTATATTTGAAAAATCGAATTCTCGGAATGATCGGAGCGGAATCTATAGAAACCGTTGCTCCTCAAGTGGTCAGTAAAAGCTCATTAGAGTTACTGGATGAATTAGTAAGCGAAGCAGTAAAAAATGGAGCTGTAGAAAATGACGTTTCTGCACGAGAGATTTTTGAAGCACAACTAATGGATTTTTTAACACCGCCGCCATCTGTTGTTAATGCACTTTTTGCTCAGCATTATGAGAAAGAGCCTGCCGCAGCAACTGATTATTTTTATAAATTGAGTAAGGAAAATGACTACATCAAAACGCGTGCGATCGCTAAGAATATTCTTTTTCCGGCAAAAACAGAGTATGGCGATCTTGAAATCACGATTAATTTATCCCGACCGGAAAAAGATCCTAAACAGATTGCAGCAGAGCGCCAAGCAGTAAAAGTTGATTATCCTAAATGCCTATTATGCATGGAAAATGAAGGCTATAAAGGACGTATCGATCATCCGGCAAGAACGAATCATCGTATTATCCGAATGAACCTTGACGGAGAGAGCTGGGGATTTCAATATTCTCCATATGCATATTATAACGAGCATGCGATCATTTTGTCAGAGGAGCATCGGCCGATGGTGATTTCAAAAGATACTTTTCGTCGTTTGCTAAAAATCACAGAAGTGCTGCCTCATTATTTTGTTGGTTCAAATGCTGATTTGCCGATCGTTGGGGGTTCTATTTTAAGCCATGATCATTACCAAGCCGGCCGTCACGTGTTCCCTATGGAAAAAGCAGACATCGAATATTATTTTGAATTAAAAGAATTTCCATTGATGAATGCTGGAATCGTCAAATGGCCAATGTCAGTCATTCGGTTGCAAAGTCCCAACTCTGAGGATCTAATCGAAGCAGCAGCATATATTTTAGAAAAATGGCGTCATTATTCCGATGAAGATGTATCGATTCAAGCCTTTTCTGAGGATGGCATCCCTCATCATACGGTCACACCAATTGCTAGACGTAAAGGCCCGTTGTTTGAATTGGACTTAGTTTTACGTGATAATAATGTATCAGCTGAGTATCCAGATGGTATTTTTCATCCTCATCAGGACGTGCAGCATATCAAAAAAGAAAACATCGGTCTGATCGAGGTAATGGGACTAGCTGTTTTACCTCCGCGTTTAAATGAAGAATTGCATGAAGTCGAAAAATATGTTCTTGAACAAGATCATCAAATGGCGGATTATCATAAATTATGGGCAGAACAAATGAAAGCAAAGTATACGTTCGATGATCAGAATGCGAAAGAAATCATTCAAGCAGAAGTGGGTCAAATTTTTGCTCGTGTCTTAGCAGATGCAGGTGTATATAAACGGACGACAGAAGGTCAGGCTGCCTTTAAGCGATTCATAAATATTTTATAAGAAGGCAGGTGAGAAAATGGCAACGATCAAAGATATCGCACAATTAGCAGACGTTTCACCAGCAACCGTGTCTAGAGTATTAAATTATGATCCTACGCTTTCAGTAGGACTTGAAACCAAACAGAAAATCTTTGAAGCAGCTGAAAAGTTGAATTACACTAAGCATAAAAAAGTAAGTAAAAAAGCGAAGGCTAAGCTTTTATTTATTCAGTGGTACGACGAAGCTGAAGAACTGGAAGATATTTATTATCTCTCGATTCGTTTAGGCATCGAAAAAAAAGCAGAAGAACTGGGGATCGAGTTGATCAAGCGTTCAATGGAAGAGCTGAATGATGAAGCTGTTGATGGTATTTTAGCGTTGGGTAAGTTTGATCAAGAACAGGCTGATGCCTTATTTGAGTTAAACAGCAACCTGCTATTTGTTGATTTTGATGCGTTAGATTGGGGCTATAACTCGCTTGTCGTCGATTTTCAGCAAAGTGTATCCACTGTTTTGAATTATTTTATTCAGCAGGGACATCAAGAAATCGGTATTTTATCTGGTGAAGAACGTACCAAAGGCTGTCTGACGCCTTTGGAAGATAAACGTCTAACGATCTTTAGAGAAATATTAGCATCCAAAGAGTTATTGAATGAAGCATATATCTTGAAAGCACAATTTACTGTCAATAGTGGGTATGAAGTGATGAAAGAGTACCTAAAACAGCATCCGAAAGAGTATCCTTCTGCCTTTTTTGCTTCAAGTGATGCACTAGCGGTCGGTGCTTTAAAGGCGATTCAGGAACTGGGTTATCGAGTGCCGGAAGATATTTCACTGATTGGCTTTAATGACATCAGTGTAGCAAAATATGTGAGCCCAGCATTGACTACAGTGAAGATTCATACTGAATGGATGGGGGAACTGGCAGTAGCAACCATTTTTTCCATTATAGAAGAAGCAGCACCAGTGGCAAGAAAAATCACAGTTGCTACCGAATTGATCAAAAGAGCATCTACGAGATAATATTCGTAGATGCTCTTTCTTATTTATAAGCAATGACAAACAAATTCACATCATCATTGATACAGCTTTGTAAGGTGATTCGTTCACCACCACCAGTACCAACCGTGAAATCCCAATAGCTTGTTCCAGTACCAATTTCGTTGCCATAATCGTCTAGCTGCAATAACGTCTGTACAGTGTAAGTTGTTGGTGCACCATTTGCATCAGTCACAACGATTTGGCTGCCTGCGCCTAAAGAAAATACATTAGAGAAGATTCCGGGATTGTGTCCGATGAAGTGAGTATTTTGTCCGTCATCTCCTGATTGGACAGCTGCACCGCCCCAAGTGGAAGCAACTCCGCCGGGATTTGAATCGATAATACTTTGACCACTGCCTTGACCGCCATTTTGATAAGGAATCGTTTGTCCATTCATCGTCAATGTCATAGGTGCATAAGCAGGAGTTGACACTGGTTCAGGGGCTGCTGTGGCAGAAGCAGCGGTTGTTTGTGCTTCAGGAGTTGGTGCGATCGTGGTATCTTCGACAGGAGCTGGAGTAACAGCAATAGGTTCGTTTTTAGCAACAATATGATAGAGTCGATCAGCATGGCCGATGTTTCCATTTTGATCTGTAACAGAAAAGTGAACCGTTTGATCGCCAATAATTGAAGTATCTAACGTATTTTCTGCTGACACTTTGGCTGTAAGATCACCATCATGATCGTCGGTTGCGCTAACGCCATCATAAATATCGATCTGTGCGTCTTGTTCGACTGTTACTTCTGAAACGTCGATCAAGGGAGCGATCGTATCTTTTTTTACATTGACTGCTACTATTTTTTCTTTCATTTGTTTTTTCTTAGGAGTTGTGATTAATTTCTTCACATCCTGATCCGTCGGTACATTTTTTATAAGGTGGATTTTTGCTGTTTTAGATGAAGGGTCCGGAGTGTTTGCTCTACTGATAGTATCTGTCCAAATGTAGCCGCCGATAAATAAGGCTACACCTAAAATAGTGATGAAACCAGCGATGATCGTTTGTCTTATTGTGTTTTTTTTCATGTCTAATCCCTCCAAAAAAGTGGTGAGATTTTCCATTTATCGATAAACTTTAAATCCTCGTTTTTTACACTTATATAATAAAAGCTGTTTTTAAATAATCCAATTGAGTTGCGCTTTCAATCAATTCAAAAAAGGGCAAAATAATGCTATACTTATTGTCAAATAAGGATTTCTTCAAAATATTCCTCATCATTGGAAAAATTTGAAGAAATGTACATTAAATTGAAAAGAGGGGGAAAAATGGAAAGATTATTGTCACCAGCAATGCACCGTAGAGTTCTGTTATTGAATTTATTGGATGAACCAAATGGATGGGTCACATCAGAAGAATTAGCTGAAAAAATCGATTGTTCTAAAAAAACAGTTATGCTGGATTGTCAGTACATAGAGGATCGTTGGTCAGATTATTTTACATTAGAAGTTTCAAGAAAATACGGTATTCGGTTGATTACATCACCATACCATTCGATTCATGATATCTATATAGAAATCATCAAAGAATCGAATGCGTTTACATTATTAGAAGCAATTTTCTTTCAGCCAAATCAGTCAGCAGCATATTGGGAAGAAAAAATCTATTTAAGTAATTCCAGCTTGTACCGTCTGTCGAATTCGATACTGTCTGCGCTGAAAGATCGAAAAATCAACATGAGCCGTTCGCCATATTATGTTTATGGAAAAGATGAACGAAAAGTTCGTTACTTTTTTACCTCGTATTTTATAGAAGTTTATGGAACCAGAGACTGGCCTTTTCCGTTTGACCGAGCAAAAATATTCGCCCTTGCGGACAAAATAGTTGCTAAATTTGATTTAGAATTGAATGATGGTCAGCTTGTTCATTTGGTCAATTCGATCGCAGTAACGATCATTCGTGAATCTCAGGGATTTTTGATCAAGAATAGAAGAGATCCCATCCACAGCTTTGTCAAAAAAACGATTGATATCAAAAAATATCAGAAAGATGTCGAAGCAATCTTAACGCCCTTAGAGATCGTTTTACCGGAGAATTGGTATGAAGATTTTTGCTATTCGATTTTTTGGTGGGATTTTGGTTGGGATAATTTACAGGAAAAAGAAAATATACTCAATCAAGGAAATGATTTAGTCGATACGATCAAGAATGCATTGAAGATCGAGATTTCAGCTGCGAGTAGAGCAAGCATCGTTAATTTAGTTGAACACATTTACGCAAAACATAAAATGTTTCCCTATAAAAAGTATATGGTATATGATCGTTTTTTATATTCAAGCAAAATAATTAGACAGACTTATGTGGTTTTAGGTGCTGTGGTAACGAAAGCATTGAACGATTTGGAGAAAAAGACGAAATTTCCTTGGGAGTCGATGTATTTTAACGAAATGCTGCATGAAATATCGATTCGCTGGGATCAGTTAACAGAGCAATCTGATGCAAAACGTCATCAAGTATCTGTTTTGGTTCTTAGTGATCTGGGAAAAGATCATGCGAAGCTGTTAGGCTCGATTTTGCATGATAATTTTAGAGATAAAATTTCAATGACGATCCAAGAATATCATTATTATGATCAACCGCCGCAAACAGAAGATAATACATTTGATTTGTACATTTCAAATTATGCACTATCTCATATAAATGAAGGGGTCAATATGATCGTAGAGGATATTCCGTCCTTTAAAAATATCATGGATCTAAGAAGTTTCATTGATAGAAAAAGATTAGTACTACCAAAAGATGTGCAATATTTGAATTCATGAGAACGATTATTTTTTTGATTTTAAAATAACGCGTGTTTGTTAACTGCTTATTAGAAAATGATCTTGGTAGATGGATCGGTTTAAGAGTAGGAACAAAGGACTTTAGAGCGGGACATAGGAAAACTATCTCAGCTTTAACATTTTTTTAATGCCTTATCTGTAAAAATCACGTATAATAGTAACTAGTGAAATTTCGAGGGAGGGGTAAATCATGGCTTATCAAGCTTTGTATCGTGTCTGGCGTTCGCAGCGCTTTGATGATGTAGTAGGACAAAAAGCAATTACTCAAACTTTAAAAAATGCCATCGTGCAAAAGAAAACCTCACATGCCTATTTATTTACCGGCCCTAGAGGAACAGGAAAAACTAGTGCGGCGAAAATTTTTGCAAAAGCCATCAACTGTAAGCACAGTGTGGATGGCGAGCCATGTAATGAATGTGAAACATGTATCGCGATCACTGAAGGTCGTTTAAATGATGTCATCGAAATCGATGCGGCCAGTAATAATGGTGTGGAAGAAATTCGTGATATTCGTGATAAAGCTAAATATGCGCCGACCCAAGCTGAATATAAAGTCTATATCATCGATGAGGTACATATGCTGTCAACGGGCGCTTTCAATGCACTATTGAAAACGCTAGAAGAACCGCCTCAAAATGTTATTTTCATTTTAGCGACGACAGAACCTCATAAAATCCCATTAACGATCATCTCTAGAACACAGCGTTTTGATTTTAAGCGTATTGGAACACAAGATATTGTCGATCATATGGCATACATTTTAAATCAAATCAATGTAGCGTTTGAAGAGCAGGCATTATATGTGATCGGTCGCGCAGCCGAAGGCGGGATGCGGGATGCTTTGAGTATTTTAGATCAAACGATTTCCTTTAGTGACGAAAAGGTCACACTGACAGATGCGATGCAGGTCACAGGTAGTTTGACGTATGAAATGATGGATCAGTACATTTCAAGCTGTACCGCGGGTGACGTCGAAAAAGCGTTGGAAACGTTAGAAAGTATTCTGGGTTCAGGAAAAGAGGCCCGACGCTTTTTAGAAGATTTACTATTATATTGCCGTGATTTATTGATGTTCCAGCAAGCACCAAAGCTCTTGGCGGAAAAAGTCGGAAATCTGACGGATCAGTTTAAAGAACTGGCTGGTCAAACTGATGCTGAAAAAATTTATCAAATGATCCAAATTTTAAGTGAGACTCAAAACGATATTCGTTTTACAAATAATGCCAATATTTATTTAGAAGTCGCAACGGTCAAGCTGGCTAAAGCAGTCAAACCTGCAATCATGACAAATGAAAATATCCCGCAGGCAGCCACTGAAGATATCAATGTACTGCAACAACAAATCGAACAGCTGCAAAAAGAATTGATTGATTTGAAGAAAAACGGTGTTGCAGCTAAAGAAGCTGAGCCTGTTAAAACGTCACGGGCCACAAGCAGTAAGAGTACTTTAAGGATCCCAACAGAAATGGTTTATAAGGTCTTGAATGAGGCAACCAAAGATCATTTGCTGAATGTTAAAAATGTGTGGGATGATCTGCTGCAAATGATGTCAGTAACGCAACGGGCAATGCTGAAGGCTAGTGAACCGGTCGCAGCAGGTCCCAAAGGTTTAGTGATTGCTTTTGAATATGAAATCGTTTGTGGACGTGCTATGGAGGACGAAGAGCTGCAATTAGCATTGCATAATAATCTTAGTCGTTTAGCTAATTATGCGCCGGAGATGGTCTGCATCACAAAAGAAAGCTGGCCAAAATTACGACAATCATTCATTAGTCAAAACAAAGACAGTGGTAATGATCAGACAGCAAACGAACAGGATGCATCAAGCGAAGGTGCTCATTTACTGACAGACGAAGAAGAATTACCGCAAGAAGTGAACAATCAAGTAGTAGACGAAGCGATTGCCATTTTTGGCTCAGAGCTCGTTGAAGTAATAAATGATTAAGAGGAGACGATAAATATGATGCGAGGCATGGGCAATATGCAAGGAATGATGAAGCAAGTCCAAAAAATGCAAAAGGACATGGAAAAAGCGCAAGCTGAATTAAACGAAAGAGAATTTATCGGTGCATCAACCAACGAATTAGTCACAGCAACTTTCACTGGTGACCGTAAAATGAAAGACATCTCTATCAAAGAAGATGTTGTAGATCCAGAAGATATCGACATGCTTCAAGATCTTGTGATCATGGCAGTCAATGATGCTTTAGCTAAAGTTGACAAGGAATCAGAAGCAACAATGGGTAAATACACTAAAGGATTACCAGGATTTTAAACGAAATAAAAACGTAGAGCCAATCGCATAACTGCATGGTTCTGCGTTTTTTTGTCTAGAAAAAGAAAATAAAAGGAGTGTTGAAGCGTGAGCTATGAGTATGTGATTTTTGATTTTGACGGAACGTTAGGAGACTCAAAAGAATGTGGGTTTAAAGCAACAGAAGAAGCATTTAAAAAAATGGGACTGACGATCCCTAAAAAAGAAACGATTGAATATTATATGGGTATACCGATTGAAAAATCATTTAAGAAAATGTCGAACCGAGCTCTTTCACAAAATGAATTTGACGAACTGCTTGGCTTATTTCGAACCAGCTACAAAGAATACGAAAACGACTATCTAAAGATTTTTCCAGGGATCAAAGAGTTACTCGCAACATTAAAAACACATAAAAAAATGATGTTTGTCGTATCGAGCAAAAAGACAGATGTACTAAAAAGAAATTTAGAGTCGTTGACTATTAGTGATTATTTCACGGAAATCGTGGGTTCTGATAAAGTGTCTAACTATAAGCCCGACCCGGAAGGTATTCATTATTTACTGAAAAAATATTCGATGAATCCAGTTCAAACGCTAATGGTAGGCGATGCTGTTTTTGATATCCAAATGGGCAAAGCAGCAGAAGTCGGAACTTGTGGAGTGACATGGGGCAGTCACGCGAAGGTAGAATTGGCGAAAGAACGACCTGATTTACTGATCGATGAACCAAAGGAACTTCTTTCTTGGATCGGTTAAAAGTGAACGACAGGGAAATAGGCAAAGTAAAGAAATCCAGAGATATAACACTATAGTGTTATATCTCTGGATTTTTAGTGCTTTTTACCTGAGCAAAGCAGACACGTTTACTATTTTTTTAGATTTTCTAATGCAGCTACAATGCTTGTTATATCTGATAATTGAAGATCAGGATGAATGAAGATGATAGGGCTCTCTTTAGAGTCAGTAACTTTAGATAGTAATGTTGAGGCGATCACAAGATCTATTTCACTACTTCTTACGAAGTCAGTTGGAGGTATAAATTTAATATTGTGAAAGGGCGATAAAATTGAAAATAATTGCTTTGATAAGATTCGTTCCATAATGATAGGTAAATCTGTTTCTAGCTTGATTTGAATGACTGAATCAAAATCAGTCAAATTACCAATGAGGGCATAAGCTTCACAAAAACGAATAGTCAAAAAATTTTTATTATCCAACAGAGTTGAAGAAGAAAAACAGCGCATTTGATCGATTTTTTCTTCTATCTTTGTATGAAGGGAAGGATAATTATCGTCAAGATGTCCAAGATAATCATAACCTGAAAGAGTCGTAGAAAAGTTTGGAAATAGACTGACCGTAGTAAATGTTGATAAAATCAAATATTTATAAAGGTTTTGATCTCGTTGTCCAATCAATGAAAAATCGGGATCAAATGTCGAAAAATATAATTGAAACATTTGATATACTTCTGTATTCTCCTGCTTATGAAAGTTAATGCATCGATCAAAAAAAAAATCAATTTGAAAGATTCTAACCCCAGTCTGAAAAAGTAAAAAAAGATAGTCTGTCTCTGGTTCAGAAAATGAAAATTTCGTCATCAATCGTCTTTTTAAAGAAGATCCCTCAAACTTAAGCGCTTGATTTAATGAATTAGAGTAGGAGGGTAAATCTGTTTGATTGACACTATTATTTTTTATAAAGCGAGCGATATTTAATGCAATGATGTAACTCCAATGCAAAATGGAGATTTTTTTTAAAGGAACAAGAGGTTTAAACTCGCGGTCAATAAACTCTAAGATTCTATGTTCATCAATATGTGGAAACGGCCACACTAGTCCTTTATATAGTTCCCAAAAAAAAATATATCCATAATATCGGATTTGAAGTTCATCACCCAAAAGAAAAATCTGTCTTCGGGAAGTCCTTATTGAAAAGGAATGAGGTAAAAATAATTTGTTTAGCTGACTTATTTTTCTTCTTACACTGCTTTCACTTACAAAGTGTTGTGTGTTGAATTGATCAATAGAAACTTGCCCCAGAATCAAAAGATCTTTTAATAAAGCTACACCAATCGATTTGTCTACATATGTAGATATAAGAGACTGATACGCAATCTTATCGCCAACAAAACGGAGTCCACGAGCTTTCGAATAAATGATTGAAACAGGGGGATTTACAGGAGATAGTTGAGGGATTTCCTCTTTCAATAGATGAATATATTTAGAGACTGTATTTCGATCTAAAGAACTATCTACAATGAGCTCTTCCATCAAATACCAATCGTTTTTACGATACAAGAGAGAAAGTAAAGTCAGTTTAGTATTGATTTCTTGGTCAAGTAATGTCTGATTTAACATATCTATCACTCTCTTTCTAAAAAATTAAACATTTACACATTCAATATGTTTGTAAATGTTTTTTTTATTTCAATAGTTTATGCTTTTTTTATCATTATATTCCCCATTGAGTAAAACATCAAAAAATTAGTTAAAGAAGTAGCTTCACTATTTCTTTTTGATTCCCCAAAAATTTGACAAGGATGGTTATCAATAATTAGAGATTCTGTGCCTATTAATTGAACGTATTACCAAAAAAAATGGTGATAAAATTGGCAAATATATTGATGCTCGCTAAAAAAATAATCTATTAGAAATTTCAAATAGATAGGTGAACAAAAAGATTGTTAAATCAATTGGAGGGATAAAATGGAAATAAGAAAAGTCATTGAACGAGCAACCCTAGATTTGTTAAAAGATACACATGTAGATCAGCTGAGCATTACAGAAATCGCAAAGAAGGCTTATATAAGTAGAGTGACATTTTATAATCATTTCGAGAATAAATATGAAGTCATAGAGTCTATATTTTGTAACTTGATTATTCGATTTGATGAGATCCAAAAGAAAAATTCAAATTATTTATTTGAGATAGATTTGAGCAATGTGGAAGAAATTAAACAAAAGTTGTATCCAAACACACTAGAAATATTAGAATACTTCTATTCAGAAAAAGGGACCATTACTATTTTACTTAGTGACAAAAGTGGTATGGATTTTATGGAAAGGCTATATGAGGTTTATTTCAAACATTTTAAAACCGCACTTCCTGATTTGTATTATTTCAAGTTTACGAGTATCGCCTTAGATCAATATGCTGTTTTCATGACGAAAGGTGTGACCGCAATTGTTGAAAATTGGTTCTATACAAAGTTTAACAGCTCTCCGGAATTTATTGCGAATAGTATTTTGAATATGTTGGCGTTTGCCCTTAATGATCTTTATTGTTCTAACTTAGTAAATATTGAGAAATAAAAATGTTTACAACTAACGTCGTGATGTAAAGGTGTTTGTTAGACGATTTATACTAAAATAAAAAGAAAAAAAGAAAGGAAATAGAAGAATGGAAAAAATTGCCTATATATCTATAGATGAAGAAGAAAGTTTGATCCCGATGCAACATGAACATCAAGAATTGATCTATTGTGAGAAACTTGTATTGGCAAAAGATCAACTAGATTTAGATGGTTATTCAGGAGTCATCATACAAGAAACAAAATCAGAAGAACTATACAATGTTTGCGAATTGATCATGAATTTGAAAAGGAAAAACCACTCCTTTATATGGGTAATAACTAAAAATGCTCAACAAACCAGCAACTTACTTTATCTTAAACTAGGAGCAGACGGGATCATTGATTCAAGATGTGAATGTGAGCAAATCAAATGGAGCATCAAAAATACGTTGATGCGTTATCAAAAACAAGGGGACTCAATGGGTAGAAAAAAGCAACTGCAGTTGGATGACTATCAATTATTTTCGAGAAACCTAAGCATTGTTTTAGCCGATGATACAGAAATCGAATTAACAAAATTAGAGTATAAAATATTCGAATTGTTGAATACAAAACCTAATCAGGCATATTCTTATGCTGAAATTTATCAACATGTTTGGGGAACTACGACAGAAATGCCAAAAAGCCGAGTGGCAAATATCATATTTCATATAAGAACAAAATTGGAGATCGGTCAAAAAGGAAAAAGAAATCGTTTATTGATCAAAACGGTTCGAAATAAAGGTTATATGCTTTGTATGGAAACGACAAGATTTTGTCAGGAGGAAAAGGATGGAAAAAATTAAAGGATTTTGGGAAAAATTTCTATTGAGTATGGATATGTCAGAACGACCAACTGAAATGAGCTATTCTGTTTGGCATTTCCTGACAGAAGATCCTAAGGATGCAGCATTTGCAAACGAACTAGCTGAATTAGTAAGGTCAGGTGAAAAGACAGCAACAACAACGCTGCCGCTGATTTATCAAATAAATGCTATCCCCTATCCAGAAGTGGGAAGTTATCATCTGATCACAACATTTGAAGGGGAACCTAAAGCAATCGTTCAAGCAAAGAAAATAACGCTAGTGCCTTATCAAGATGTCTCACAAGAACATGTCTTTAAAGAAGCAGAAGGAGATCGTTCGATAGAACAGTGGCAAAGGATTCATCAGCGATTTTTTGCTGACTTATTGACTCCTTATAATCGTATCTTCAGTACGGATATGACAGTCATGTGTATCGAGTTTGATTTAGTTTTCAAATGAATTTCGAAGAATTACTTTTTGCAAGACAGATTCATTTACACAAGCAAAAGATTTGTAAATCACTTTTAGAAATTTAATTTGTATACTAAAAAAGTAATGAGATAAAGTTTACATTTATGGAATGTTGGGAGGTGGGGAGACGATAAAAATGTGTTGTTGATCAAGTACATTTCTCCGCTGATTTATAGTGAAACAAAAGTAAAAAAAAGGGAGAAAAAAAATGGGAGTTACAAAGCAAATATATGTTTTAGCTGTATTGATGGTAGGTTGCTTTTTTGTCTGTGTGAAACATCCTGTATATGCGGAAACTAGCGGAAAAACGGGAACAGATATCATGTTTGTTGAAGAGGATGCGAGACAGAGACCTACTACAGAATCAACGGATAAAAATGGAGTTGTAGCGAGAATCAAAAAGAATTTGCCAAATACTGGTGAGACACCAATGTTCCTCTTTTCCATCATAGGAGCGCTATTCATTTTATGCAGTTTCATTTTTTATTCAATGTATTGTAGAAAGAAAACGAAAATAGACGAAAAGGAATGATTTTTATGAAAACTAAGAACATTATTGTATCAACTGCTGCACTGCTTTTATCTGTAACAGCAGGGGCATCATTTACACACGCAGAAGAAAGTTCAGGAAAAACAACGACGGATGCAGAATTCGCTGCGGGAGAGCGTCCAGATCCAATTTTACCTGAGGAAGGACCAAAACCGCCAACTACAGTTGATCCTGGGGTAGATCCATTACCGGAAACAGGGAATGTTTATGTGACACATTTGCCAAATATTTCGTTTGGAAACGGCAATAAAATCGTTGCAGGTGGAACTGAATATGAAGCTTTGACAGAAGAAGTAACACAAAATGCCGGAGCGATTCGTTTCCATATTCCCCATTTTGTGCAAGTAGCAGATCTATCAGGCTCTAGTGAAACAAAATGGTCAGTGACAGTTCAACAAGATGATATTTATAAAACAACAGACGGTAAGTCATTAGAAAATTCACGAATTCGAATTTATGAAAACAGCGTACGAAGCAATGCATACACTAATTCAGAAATTGCTGCTGGCGTGAACGGTGTTGATACAACAAGCGGATTTTCAATGATTCCAGTGGCAACAAAAGATACAACGACTGCACCTTTAGAAGTATTATCAGTAAAAGCAGCAGGAGCGACAAATAATACGATCACATCTTCTGTATTCATCAAAGATTATGATGAAACAGATTATGATGCGGTAAAAACGCCAAATGCGGCTCGATATTCCGGTGTAAAATTGAATGTTCCTCAAGAAGACCAAGCAAAGGCTCAAAAAGATAACAAATACAGAGCAAACTTAACATGGACATTATCTGTAGCACCATAAATCAATAGATATAAAAGGATGGGGAAAAAATGAAAAAAAGAGTATATAGCATGATCATTGCAGGAAGTGTTTTAGCAGCATTCATTACACCAGTTAAAACACACGCAGAAACTACAACAAAAGGTGAAGCAACCTTTGAAGCTGATTCAAGCCTGATCGTTGAACCAATCAAACCAGGAACAGAAACACCTGTGGAACCGGAAAATCCGATCACTCAAGAAGTGGTATCAAACGTACATTTAGTGTATGTCCCTGGATTTAATTTTGGATTAAATAAAACATCATTACAGACAAAAAACTATTCAGCGAAATACATGACGTATAAAAAAGATGGAACCACCTATGAAATCCCTCAGTTTCTTCAAGTGGCTGATCTTTCTGGGAAAGAAGGTACGCGCTGGGCAGTCACAGCTGAGCAGCAAACACCATTTACAAGTGCTGATGCTGCCGAACATGTATTGACGAATTCGAGAATCGTATTAAAAGGAGCAAGCGTAACGAATAATTTGAACGAAGCCAATGCCGCAGCTATGGTAAACCCTGTACAGGTAGAATCTATCCTGCCTGTCAAAAATGTTGATGGCGGGCCGTTGGAAGTTTTCTCTGCAAAAGCAGGAACGACTGGCGCAGAGTCAACTAATGGAACGATCAGCTCAATGGTCTTCTCAAATAACTATGACGAAGCAAACTACACAACAACGGCAGCAGCAAACGTGAACGATCGAGGAACAAATGCAGATGTTCAATTAAAATTAGAACAAACTGATAAAGTTCAGTTGAAAGAATATAAAGCAGATATCGTTTGGACATTGACGGTCACACCATAAGAGGGCATTTACTTACGCCACTGTTTAGATGAGCCATCAATGATCAAATCGAACATTTTATTAATCGAGGAGAATTTTAGTATGATGAAGCGAAAAATCCAGAAGACACACAAAAAAAAGAAGAGACACTTTCTACTGGGATTGTTGATGTTTCTATCGTTTTTAAGTGTAGGAATCACAGCATATGGAGAAGAAGTGCCGATCAGTGTGAAGCCCATTTTACCTGATAATCAGCGAACAAGGGATGCGGGTTTTTATGATTTGTTGATGGCTCCTGAACAGGAGCAAACACTTCAATTTGAAATCACGAATCGAAGTGACGAAGATGTTACATTAAATTTGGCGATCAATCCTGCTAGTACAGGCGATAATGGCGTGATCAATTATACAGATCTAAAAGAAAAAGTGGATGATTCTATGAAGTATCCAATCACAGAATTAGTAACAGTAGATAAATCAGTTAGTATTCCGCCAAATCAACAGGTTAAGATACCCATAGAAATCAAGATGCCTAAAGAAACGATTCCTGGTCAAATATTAGGTGGTATTCGTGTGACGCAAGCGGATGAGGAAAAGGCGGACAAAAAAGATGAAGGCATCACGATCACGAATAAATTTGCCTATGTGATTGCGATACAACTCCAGATGAATGAGGAACCAGTCAAAGAGACTTTAGCACTAAAAAGTGTACGTGCAGCACAAGTTGCTGGACGGAACACAGTAAAAGCTCAACTGCAAAATCCATCCCCAACATTGATCGATGAGGTGTCGTATCGTGCAAGTATCACACAAAAAGGAAAAACAGAAGTTCTTCATCAAAATGCAGTAGAAGGCTATCGAATCGCACCTAATACTAATTTTAATTTTCCCATAAGCTGGGAAAATGAGCGCTACAAAGCTGGCACTTATACGATTCATTTACAGGCAGAATCTAAGGTGAGTCAAGAAAAGTGGGATTTTGAACAAGAGTTTACCATCACTGCAGAAGAAGCTAAGCAGTTGAATGATCAAGCAGTTGGTTTAGAAGATGAAATTCCATGGTTGCTCTACATAGGAATTGGCTCAAGTATTCTCTTGTTGTTGATTATAGTTGTTATACTATTGATCATTAGAAGCAAGAATAAAAAACGTATTGCATTAGAGCAAGCTGCTTTGCGTAAGAAAAAAAGAAAGAAGAGACCTGTTGTCCCAGAGAAAAAAAGAAAATAATAGAAAGGAGGAAATCGAATGAAAAAAAGGAAATTGCCGGTATGCTTATTTTTTGGAAGTTTACTCATTGTTCTAGGCTTCTTTTTCTTAAAAAATATGGAAACCATCCAAGCAAAACCAGATGATGGAAATCCAATTGTCATTGACAAGGGAACTGTTGATGAGTTCAGCTTACCGTTTGATGCAAAAAAGTTATTGGAATCTGATTTGTTGGCACAGAGTCCACAATACGATGCGTTTGTACAGGAAAATAAGGTCACACCTACGTTGATAAAACAACGAGATTCATCACAACAAATCCCGACATATCTGTGGAGTAGTCAAATAAAGAATTCTATTGTGAATACGTATATAACAAGTTATGGAAATATTATTTCTCTTCAAAAGTTTACGACTTTTCCATATAATGTACCTTACAATAAAATAGAAGCTAATAAAGTTATTTTGCAGTCTCCTACTGGTGAAGTGTTAGATTCTAAGTGGGTCTATCAATCTCCAAATAGTATTCAACAGCCCTCAAATACTACGGAATCAAGCAAAGCCTATCTATACGAGTTAAGTCCTTCAAATTATACCGTTACATTTGCAACTTCGTCATCTCATACAAATACGACTTCATATAGTGATGATGATGGTAAATTATTGGTCTCCAAAGACGATGAGAATAGTGAAATACCACTACCAACTACTTCTTTGGGTCAAAAGGAGTCTGAACATGATTATCAATCAATAGGGCTTACGTCAGATGGCGATAGAAATATTGTATCGGCATCAACTATAAAAAATATAACGGCAGATAAAAATAATTATTATGGTTTTGCATATCTTAGTGGAGAAATTAATAACTTATATGCTCCGGACAATTTTAATCTTAGAACAGATCCCGATAAAGCTAACGCAATAACAACTAAAGAACATTATAGTCGTATTAAACAAGGAAGTCTCAAATGGATTAGTGAAGGAAATAGTGTAATTTCGGGCACAGAACTTTTTGCCATAGAAGAACAAAATACTGCAGTTGGGACCTTTAATAATATTATTAGATATAGATCTAGAGCGATAGTTGGCCCAGATGCCTTTTTTCGAGACTACGTTTTTGAATTTGAAAATTCTACTGTAGATGTGGAATCTGCGCTAAATTCTAGAAAACCTTCTGATTACTATATTCAAGTGAGATCGCAGGAAAATGTAAAACTGTGTAAGGTAGATACTAGTTTAGTTGAATTGTTAGAATTACCCAAAAATACAAATGTAAAATTTGATTTCTATGAAGACGGATATGTTTTTATTGGACATATTTCGAATTTCACAGGAATATTTAAAGACGTAAAAGGTGGTCCTGGAATATATGCTGGTATTTTAGATAAAGATTTTAAATTAACGAGTATTTTTAAACCGATCGATCTTAATTTTACTGGTGATTCAAGTGAGATACTTTTGACTAACCTGAGACAACAGCCGTCAAACGAATTTGTAATCTCGGGAATGGTACAAACCGAGGAAATCAATTTTATTGATGATGTGATATACGGTAATTATCCAGGTGAAACATCAAGTCTAGAGAATAAAAAGTGGATAACGCAAGAGCTATCCCCACTAAAAGGGAATAGTTTTGTATCCTATTTGAAACTTGAAGAAGATTGGGCTCCTATTATTAAAGCGCCGGACTCTTTTATGATTGACATTAGTGACTCAGATCTTAAAACTGGAAATCCTTCTATCCTTGATAATTGGCTGTTGACTGGGAGTAAAAATGGAACGTTGGAAGATAGTAGTGCTGTTAGTGTATTTGATCGTTTTGATCAGACGTTGAAGGGGGACGGTTACTCACAAATTTGGCTGAATAAGCGAATCAACAAAAACCCATTGAAAGAATCGAATTCTATCGATTGGGAAGCTTTAGGCTTAAACTTGGAAAGTGTTGGTCCACAACAAATCACTTACTTTATTTCTGACAGTGCCAATCAAGTTACAACAACTTCTCAATGGATCAATAAAAAAGATGATTTTACGGCACTTGATGATGATCATGCGCTTTATGCCAAAAACTTTAGTGTTCCCCTAGCCTCTGTTCAAACAGATTTGGCTTCAATCGATGAAGTCAAAAAGAGAGCTGAAACAAAAGCATGGAACTTGACGAACTTTGAGATTAAAGAAGATGGAACGAAGAACCTATTTTCTGATAGGGTAATCATTGACGAGACACAACTATCAAGTCTTCAACAAGCAAAAGATGCAAAACCTTATCCTTTAGATATTACGTATCAAACGGAAAATGGGAAGATCACCAGAAGAATTTGGGTTTTCGTAACAGCAGAGAACACAACTGTTGATACAGAAAATAATATTGTCTTGTATGCGAATGATTATCGCTATCCACTGGATCAAGCGCCTACGACGACCGTAGAGAAACAATTGCGTGAACAATGGGATAACACTGAGCCTGCAGTAAAAGCGTATGAATACAATGCGATTCAAGAAACAGGACAAACGTTGATCCCGCTTTCTGATGGCGCATTAGAGGGCACAAGTTGCGGGTTAGGAATGGAACAGTTGGATTTAGAAAGGATTCAGGGAGCGACTGAACCTTCAGTGTTAGCAGACATTCATTTCACGTATATTACCGGTGAAAAGAAAGTATCTGTTGCAGTCGATGTAACTCTCTATCATGCACAAACCAGCGTCGTGGTAAATTTTGAAGACACGGATCAAACAGTGGTACATCCTCAGGTTACAATAGAGGGAAATGTGAATAGTCAGATCGATTTAACTTCAAAAGAAGTCGTCACGGATGCTCTTTCAGAGATTGTCGCTGAAGGGTACCTTTTAAAAGAGCGACCAGAAAATGAAATGGACATCCTTTTGACAGCGGAAAAAAAAGAAGTTACTTATCTTTTTGAAGGTCAGCTGCAATTTATTCATGTGACTGATTCTCTAAAGTTAACTAAAGGAAAGATCCTTCCTTTTGCGCAGACATTAAAGTATGACAATCCTGCAGAAGACTTTACGGTTCAAGTAAAAGATACACGGTCATATAAAAATCAAACTGAAAAAACGCGAGGTACATTTAAAGTAAATGTATCCTTGACAAAAGAATTTGAATCAATAGATGGCAAGAAACTTTCAGAAGCAGCATTACTTTATAAGAATCAGGAAATAACAGACTCTGGATTGGATGTCACCCGATCAAAGCAGAATCCATTGAATCCTGAAGAGAAAGATTTTTCCTTTTTATTAAATCAAAAGGGAACTGGAACGGAAGGATTTACTTTAGAGGTACCAGCAGGTATTGCTCAAACTAAAGCATACTATGCTGAAATGACGTGGGACTTGATCGAAGGACCTTGAGTTGAAAAAGATAGGAACGCTCAACCATAAAATAGTTCAATTCACCCGAACTATTTTATGGTTGAGCGTTCTATTTTGTGATAAGACATATCATTTAAACTAATCGAAAAATCACAGACAAAACTTCTCATTACAATGGTATTGACTAATCATACTTAGCAGAGTATGTTAAAATGGAAAATATGAAAAAAAGAGATGTTAGTAGTAAAAGTAATTGAGAAATTATGGTAAAAAGATGGTACAATATACGTTCTGAGAAATAATGTAGAAAAAAACTGCTTGAAAAAATAAAGATCAATGAGTGATTTCCTAGATAGACTTCCTGAATATGTAAGCGATATTCTTGATTCTTATTAGTTTTTAAATAAACGTTGTTACTGTTTTTGTTACCGCCTGAAATCATAGGCACTATCAACACTTGATATGAAAGGAAGTTTAAAGAAATATGCATTATCCTGAACCCATTGCTAAACTAGTTGAAAGCTATATGAAATTACCCGGAATCGGGCAAAAAACGGCTGTTCGTTTAGCTTTTTATACCCTTGATATGAAAGAAGAAGATGTCAATGCTTTTGCTAAGGCGTTGATCAGTGTGAAGCGCGATTTACATTTTTGTAGTATATGCGGAAATATCACAGAAGAAGATCCTTGTGAGATTTGTCAGGATAAAACGCGTGACCGCAGTATTATTTTGGTAGTTGAAGAGCCGAAAGATGTCATGGCAATGGAAAAAATGCGTGAGTACCATGGTTTATATCATGTTTTACATGGAGTTTTATCACCGATGGAGGGAACTGGACCAGAAGATATCAACATTGCGCCATTGATCCAGCGTTTACATGATGATGAAGTCAAAGAAGTCATTATTGCAACGAATGCGACGACAGAGGGAGAAGCTACAGCCATGTATCTTTCCCGCTTGATCAAGCCTGCTGGAATTACTGTAACTCGTCTGGCACATGGACTATCTGTGGGTAGTGATATTGAGTATGCAGATGAAGTGACCCTATTAAAAGCAGTCGAAGGAAGACGAGAATTATAAAAAGGGTTAATATATTGTTGATAGAAAATCAAGCATTAGTTTCTCCTTTGTGTTACACTGTATAGGTAATCAATTTTGAAACGTAAATTATAGTGTTATACATAAATAATATAATTCTTTTTTTTGCTTATCAAACATTTTTTGCAATAGATAGCATATTTGATATGCAACAGGAGGAATATATATGAATAACGGTACAGTAAAATGGTTTAATGCAGACAAAGGCTTTGGTTTTATCACAGGAGAAGATGGTCAAGATGTGTTTGCCCACTTTTCAGCTATTCAAGCGGATGGATTTAAATCACTAGACGAAGGTCAAGCAGTAACTTTTGATACTGAAGAGGGTCAACGTGGAATGCAAGCTGTTAACATCCATAAAGCATAAAAAAAAGCCGCCATTGTGTGGCTTTTTTTTTATGTCAGATGATAATGTTATCGCAGAAGTCCAATGTGGACACAAACCATTAATATTTATAAAGTATAATTAGTTAAATGTCACAAGTTATTATGGCTTTTTTTACTGAGAGTAAAATAATAAATGGGATTTGGATAATAGATAAAGGTCATTAGTACAGTTTAGATGAAAGAATTGGTGATTGTTGCGCAATATTTCGGGTTGAATTTCAATTTTCCGATTCAATAAAACGAATAAAATCTGATACATAGCTTTTTAAACTTACACATTTTAACGTGGAAAGGTGAATTCAAGCGAAAAAAAATATAGCTCTTTTCTGTTTTTATGAGTATTCTCTTATAGATAATCGTATCATTTGTACCAAATAATTTTAGCCTTTATAGTAATAATTGTACAAATGGTTTGAATATTTTATGAAAGGATGGAAATTATGGAAAAGAACACAAGAAAAAGAGGATTTGTATCTTATTTGGCACCTGATGAAGGCGCGGGTGTGAATATTTCGTGGGGAGCAATCGTAGCTGGCTTAGTTTCATTCTTTGCAATCTTTATTACATTAAGTTTGATTGGTTCAGCAATTGGTTTTGGTATAGTTAAACCAACCTCTGATAATCCATTGGATGGTGTTGGTACTGGATTGACAATTTGGACAGTTGTAACGTTTATTTTGGCTTTATTTTGTAGCGGCTTTATTGCCGGGGTAGCAGCGCGAAGAATAGGGTTACTCCATGGTTTTCTAACTTGGGCAACGAGTGTTTTAGTTTTAGTAGCTATTCTTTCGTATACAGCAATTGGAGCTTTTTCAGCAGTAGGATCTTTATTTGGCGATATCATCTCAGCAACAGGAAGTGGCATACAGACAGCAGCGTCTGGGACTGCAGATACAATTGGTAAATCTTTCGATAAAGTTACAGAGAATGTTCAGTCAGTGAATACAGATGAACTTCAATCTCAAGTAAAAAAAGTATTGTCCGATACTGATGTCCCTGAACTACAACCAAATTATTTAGAAGATCAAATGAAAGAAGCAACTAATGAAATTACGGATGCAGGCAAAGAATTAGTAAAAGATCCAGAAAATGCTGATAAAATCTTTAAAGATACTGGGAACTCTTTAAAAGAAAGAGCAAAAAATATAGGTGATTCTGTTGATCGTGAAGCGATTGCAAATGCTGTCTCAGCAAATACGGAACTTTCAAAAGAAGAAGCTGATCAAGCAACAGAGAACATTTATAATGAATTACAAAAAGCCTCTGACGAAGCACAAAAACAAATTGAAACAGCCCAAACTAATCTTGAAAAAGCTAAGGATGATTTGGATGAAACGATCAAAGAAGCGAGAGAAAAAGCAGAAGATGCTTCAAATACGGTGGCAAAAGCTTCTGTTTGGAGTTTTATAGCTATGGTCCTTGGAATGGTTATTACTTCTTTTGCGGGTATGTGGGGCGCTAATTTAGTAAAAAATCCAGAAACAGAAAGTAAACTGTGATTAATAAAAATATTTTAGAAAAAATATAACAGAATTCAAAACTGAAACTCCAGATACAAATCCGTGTGATTTGAGTCTGGAGTTTTTTATTAAAAGGTTGCTTTAGACATAATTTTAATGAGTAAATAATTTTTATTCGGTTTTTCTTAGAGAACGACTATCAAAATTCAACAATACTGATCGTGAAACCATCATATCCTTTAACACCAACGGTTTCTATAGCTGTTGAGCTCAATTTAGGATGAGCAGCAAGATCATCGATGAATGAGCGTACACCAATCACTCGGCCATCTATGCTATTTGCGTCTAGAACAGCACCATCACGTACGACATTATCGCCAATGATGATTGTTCCTGGTTTGGCTAATTTCAGTGCATATTCTAAGTAGACAGAGTTGTTTTCTTTATCCGCATCGATAAAGATCAAGTCAAATGGAACAGTTTCAGAGGCCGCTAAGTGATCGAGATTTTCTGCAGCTGCGCCGATCAGAATCGTTACCTGCTCAGAAACATTTGCCATCATTAAATTTTCTTTGGCAATAGCCGCGTGTTTGGGATCAAACTCAAGAGAAATTATTTCCCCATCAGGTTCAAGAGCCTTAGCAAACCATAAGGTACTGTAACCGCCTAGGGTGCCGATCTCTAGAATCCGTTTAGCTCCTTTGATTTTTGCAAGAAGATAGAGAAATTTTCCTTGACTGGGAGAGACATCGTGCGGCGGTAATCCGTGCTTTTCGTTATTTTGTAGGAGTTTGTCAAAAAGTGGGTCGCTTCCTACCAATTTTTCACTAAAATAAGCATCTACATCAGAGAATAAATGTTCCAATGGATTCACTCCTTTTTCTTTATAGCATCAGTGTATCATGAAAGTAAATAAATGAAAGTCTATTCATCTCGGACAATTCAATTAGACTGATTGTGATAGATAAAGTATAATAGGTAGAAGGAATCAAAGTAAGTTAGGGGATTAGTAAAGTGCAAGGTATTTTTATAACGATCGAAGGACCAGATGGCGCTGGAAAAACAAGTGTCTTGAATGAATTATATCCAAGATTGGATTTGGCAGCAGAAAAAAGCATCATCAAAACAAGAGAACCAGGCGGTATTCCTATAGCTGAGAAGATCCGCAAAATCATTTTAGATCCAAAAAATCAAGAGATGGATGAACGAACAGAAGCGTTGCTTTACGCAGCAGCTAGACGTCAGCATCTGATGGAGAAAGTGTTACCTGCGCTTGAAGCTGGCAAGATCGTTTTATGTGACAGGTTTGTAGACAGTTCATTAGCCTATCAAGGAGCTGGCCGCCGTATCGGCGTTGAAGCTATTGCCTCGATCAATGAGTTTGCGATCGAAGGAACAGTTCCTGATTTTACGATTTATTTGGATGTCGATTCTGATACAGGTTTGAACCGAATCAGGAATAACCGTCAACAGCAGATCGATCGATTAGATTCTGAGGGATTGGAATTTCATCAGCGTGTGCGTCATGAATACTTGAAGTTAGTTGAAGAAAATCCGCAGCGAATCATCAAGATCGATGCTAGAATGAGCTTAGAAAATGTTGTCGAAGCGACTTTTCAAGCAATTGTAACTCGTTACCCAGAATATTTTAGAATTTAGGAAGGTGTTTGACTATGAAAATTATTTTAGCGATCGTCCAAGACAAAGACAGTAACCGTTTAGCCAATGAGTTTATCGATGCGAATATTCGTGCAACGAAGTTGTCGTCGACCGGGGGCTTTTTGAAAGCTGGAAATAGCACATTTATCGTTGGTATCGATGATGAGCGTGTAGAAGAAGCATTAGAGTTGATCAAACAAACCTGCCAGTCTCGTAAACAATATGTGTCAACACCAGTGACATTAGATATTACGATGGATGGTCAAGTACCTTATCCTGTAGAGGTCGAGGTTGGAGGAGCAACAGTCTTTGTACTCCCAGTAGAAGGATTCCACCAATATTAAGATGAACGAAGCACAATATTTAAGTGAGCAGCAGCCGTTGCTTTACCAACAACTTCAAAAAAGCTTTGAGCATGGTCGTCTTGCCCATGCTTATCTTTTTGAAGGGGATACAGGAACTGGTAAAAAAGAATTCGGGTTGTGGATGGCTAAGCATGTTTTTTGTACCAATTTAATAGATAGTACTCCATGTAATCAATGCAATAATTGTTTGAGGATCAATGACAATGAACATCCTGATGTGTTGCGTGTAGCTCCTGAAGGTCAAACGATCAAGGTCGATCAGATCAGAGCATTAAAAGCAGAGTTCAGTAAAAGCGGTGTGGAAACAGCGCAAAAGGTTTTTTTGATCGAGCAGGCAGATAAGATGAGTATTGGCGCAGCGAATAGTTTGTTAAAATTTTTGGAAGAGCCGGAAGGGAAAATATTGGCGATTTTAGAAACAACTTCATTAGCAAAAATTTTGCCAACCATTCAATCCCGTTGTCAGGTACTGCATTTTCAACCGCTTGTAAAAGAAAAATTGATTCATACATTGACAGAAACAGGTATCAGTAAAAATAGTGCAGCTCTTTTAGCAGAACTCACAAATAGTTTTGACAAAGCAGTTGAATTATCCAAGGATGAATGGTTTAATGAAGCTAGGGAAATTATGCAGCAATGGTTTGATTACTTGATCAAAGATGATCTGCAGGCCTTTGTATATGTTCAAAAAAAGATGGTCAAAGTCTTTAAAGAAAAAGAACAGCAAGCATTGAGTTTTGATTTACTACTTGCTTTTTACCGCAAACAACTCACTGACAGTGTTTCTAAGGAACAGCTCAAGCGTGTGATCGAACAACAGGCACAACGGATCGAGCTGATTTTAAAAGCACGCCAAAAATGGGAAGCAAATGTCAGTTGGCAAAGTGTTTGTGAGCAATTAGTGATTCGAATGATCCACCCTAAAACATAAATAGGAGGAAGAAAATGGTAGAAGTAGTAGGAGTTCGTTTCCGTGAAGCTGGTCACATCTATTATTTTGCTCCTGGAAAATCAGAGTATTTTTACAATGATAAAGTTCTTGTGGAATCACAGCAGTCTAAACAGCTGGCCACAGTTGCGATACCTAAAAAAACGGTCGATCCGGAAGATTTGCCGGAAGAATTGAAGCCTATTTTAAATAAAGCATCAGAAACTGATTTAGAAAAAGAACAAAAAAATGTGGATGATGCACAAGCGGCACTAAGTGTGGCGAAAGAGAAGATTCGTGCGCATGAATTAGAGATGAAATTGATTCGTGTCGAGTATACATTTGACCGTAGCAAAATGATTTTCTATTTTACTGCAGATGGACGAATCGATTTTCGTGAACTAGTCAAAGATTTAGCTGCAATTTTCCGTACAAGGATCGAATTGCGTCAGATCGGTGTTAGGGATGAAGCGAAAATTTTAGGTGGAATCGGTCCATGCGGCAGACAATTGTGCTGTTCAACTTTTTTAGGTGATTTTATGCCTGTTTCGATAAAAATGGCAAAAGATCAAGGACTATCTTTAAATCCTGTAAAAATTTCTGGCTTATGCGGGCGCTTGATGTGCTGCTTGAAATACGAAAATGATGAATATGAAGCAGCGAAAAAGGAATTACCTGACTATGGAAAAGATGTCATGACACCAGATGGCAAAGGCCGAGTAGTTGGTTTGAATCTTTTAAGTAGAATTATCAAAGTTCGTTTAGTCGGACGTGAAACGGCCGTCGAATACGACTATGAAGAAATCAAAGAAGCAACAGAAAAAGCACAAGCTGAAAAAGGTGATCAGAATGGATAAGCGTTCTTTATACGATGGACTGAGTTCTCTTGAAACAGATTTACAGGGAACTTTGGGACAATTATCCGAAATCAAAGAAGCACTTCATGAGCTAGTCGAAAAAAATACAACGCTTGAGATAGAGAATCAGCGATTACGTGAGCATTTACAGGAAGTCACGAAGCTTTCAGAAAATACTGATGATCTTACTGATCCAGCAAAACAAGAGCTATCTAAATCCCGTATGAATTTAGAAAAGCTTTATGAAGAAGGGTTTCATGTGTGTAATATCTTATATGGTTCTCGTCGTGAAAACGATGAAGAGTGTGCTTTTTGTTTAGATGTTATTTATGGTGAACGATACAAATAAAGAGTTGACATGGAAAGTGTAGGACAGTGGTTATGTACATTTGTTTTGCACTTTTAGACTTTGAAGAGGCTGGGAGTGAAACATTTGTCCCACCTTTTTTGTGTAAAAGGAGAATGTATGCAAAAGCAAAAAAGTTTTGATTCAGCTAATCAGGGGCAGCTTTACTTAGTGCCGACCCCTATTGGAAATTTAGAAGATATGAGTGTTCGGTGTATCAATATTATGAAAGAAGCGACGATCATTGCGAGTGAGGATACCAGAAATACACAGAAGTTATTGAATCATTTTGAGATTTCTACTCCTCAGATCAGTTTTCATGAACATAATTATAAAGAACGAATTCCGCAATTCATTGAACGTTTAGCTTCTGGGGAAATGATCGCACAAGTGAGCGATGCAGGGATGCCATCCATCAGTGATCCGGGTCATGAATTAGTGACTGCTTGTATTGAAAATGACATTAAAGTCATTGCACTCCCTGGTCCAACAGCTGGCATCACAGCGCTGATCGCATCAGGATTATCTCCACAACCCTTCACTTTTTATGGTTTTTTGCCTAGAAAGAAAAAAGAACAGCTCGAGTGTTTAGAGCAGCTGAAGCAGGATCGTCCAACACAGATATTTTACGAATCTCCTCATCGAATCGCAACCACAGTGAAGCATGTTGCAGAAGTTTTTGGAGAGGAACGGAAGGCTGTGATTTGCCGTGAATTGACAAAGCTTCATGAAGAATATCTACGAGGAACTTTAGCTGAATTAAGAGATTATTTGGCTGATCACACCTTAAAAGGAGAATGCTGTCTATTAGTAGAAGGGTTTTCTGGAGAAACACTTGACCAAGAAGAGCTTCATTTATCAATCAAAGAACATATCGAACTTTTGATCGATGAAGGACTTTCTTCAAAAGAAGCGATCAAAGAAGTTGCGAAACAAAGAAACTTGAAAAAGCAAGAGGTCTATAAGGAATATCATATTAACTAAAATTTAGAAGAGTTTAATTAGTAGCATGTCTTTTCTCTTCTTTTTCTATAATTTATGAAATGGAACGACGATCATTTTTTTGATTTTTGTTCCATTTTTTTCTCTTAAATTTATCATTTCTGAAAAAAATATGATACAATACGTCTTTTTCTTTATTGTAAAATAGGGTATTAAGTTTTACATTTTTTATTTAAAGAATAAAAAACTTGATAAATGTGCTGAGAATAACAAAGGAGAAGAAGGATGGACAAGAAAAGAATAGTTACTTTAATTCTAATGATTTTGGGCATTGTTGTGTTTGGGGAAACAACAGAAGCGGCTCAACTTGATTTACCAGTCAATACAATTACAGGTTCTGTTTATCAAGATATCAATGAAAATGGTGTGATGGAGCTGAAAAATTTTGAGATCACAGTTCCAAAACAACAGGTTCGTTTGTATCATTCATTGGTAGATGCACAACAAGATCAAAATGTCATTAGTGCGACTAATACGAATGCAGTAGGTATGTTTAGCTTTAGTAAACTAAAACGAGGAAATTATTATATCCGTTACGACTTTGACAAGGCTTATCGTCCGGTCAACTTTGCTCAAAATGCATTAGATGATGCTGGTATTCAAAGCAGTGGTATCGCTAAAATCGATGCAACAAATCGTTCTAAATTATTATATACAATCGACCTTCCGCAAAAGCGTGTGACCAATTTAGAAATTTTACCTTTTGAAGATAAAAACTGGAACGGGTTAATGGATCCAGAAGAAGCAATTATGGATGGTAAAACAATGATCATTTTGAATGTTCGTCGTTTTTCTGAAGTTATCAAGAATAAAGAACTTGATGGTTTGGATGTATCCAAATTGCTTTCGGGTGCTCTAGGAGGCAATCTCGACATCTCAGATGCGATTTATTTTAGAACGACAAAAAATGGTCAGCTCATAAATATGCCGGATGTCACTTCAGAGTTATATATTATTATTCGCTCTCCATTCGATCTGACTTTGACCTCGATGGTTGGTAACATCACCAAGATCAATGCATTGCTGGCCATTATACAAGGTGGGGATATCGAGGCGATCTTGAATGATCCGGAACTGATCGCGGCAGGTGATATCGATACAAATTCAGATAATGAATATATCCATCTGTTAGCATCGATCTTACCAAAAATAGCTGATGAAGTGGATAAAATCAACTATAATGAGATCATTGGAGAAGATAATGCTGCCGTGATCACGAAAACGACCAATCAGTTACGAGCAATTGAAACGCTACTTAATAAGATTCCTGCGATGCGCTTTGTCAAAGTAGATCATTTCGGAAATAGCTATGATTTGACAGGTCTGAAATTCAAACGTACAAATCAGTTTTTCTTTGGCATCAAAAAATATGCAACCTTATCAGGATATGCATTTAATGATAAGAATAAAAATGGTAAAAAAGATCTACTAGAAAGACTTCAATCGATCGATCTAACTATTTATGATGCTAAAGGAAATGTTTTGAGCACTGTGAAAACACCAGCTAGCATCAGTGAATACAAATTGATCAACTTACCTTATGATCAATCTCTTTATCTAGGAATCCCTGAAAACCTAACGAGCACGACAGCAATGACTGTAGATAAACCAACAGCATTAGCAGACAAGAATATCATTGGTGAATACTATATAGAAGGAACTTCAGGAAACGCTAGTTTAAGACAAGATATCGGTATCATCAATTAATTAGAGAAATAAAATATCTCGGCACATAAAAAACAAGGACTGAAATCATTGTCATTTCAGTCCTTATTTTTGGTGAAATCGCTCTATTGGTATAGATGTCATTTTTCATCACGTGAATTGTCAGAAAAATCAAATTATTTTTTATTTTCAAGATATTTTCATAGGAAAATGAAAACAAGGATGCTAAAATACCGATAAAGCTAAATGAAGGTTGGCTTAATTTATTGATGGAGGGGTTTAATATGGAGGCAGGAAATATTGCGTTTATTTTGATATGTTCGGGTATGGTTTTTTTGATGACGCCTGCGTTGGCTTTTTTCTACGGAGGTTTGGAACGGCGCAAGAATATTTTGAATACGATGATGATGGTCATCTGTGTAATGGGACTGGCTTCAGTATTATGGGTGATGATCGGCTATTCTTTATCTTTTAGCGGCTCAAATGATTTTATTGGGAATCTTGATAAGCTATTCTTTAACCATGTATCGCTGACAGAAGGAGAAAAGATTCCGGAGGCATTATTCGCTGGTTTTCAAATGATGTTTGCTCTGATCACAACAGCAATTATTACTGGAGCGGTCGTTGGTCGAATGCGTTTTTCAGCAATTTTTTTATTTATTGGGATTTGGTCGCTTGTCGTTTATTATCCGATGGCTCACATGGTTTGGGGCGGAGGATTTTTAGATAAAATCGGATCGATCGACTTTGCTGGTGGAAATGTAGTTCATATCAGCTCGGGGATCTCTGGTTTAGTTTTAGCAATGGTTCTAGGGCAGCGTCGTGAATATCATCAAACGGAATATAGACCGCACAATATTCCTTTCGTTGTTTTAGGAGCCGGCTTACTTTGGTTTGGCTGGTTCGGATTCAATGCGGGTTCTGCTTTAGCAGCTGATAGTTTAGCTATTCATGCGATGTTGACAACAAATACTGCGGCGGCAAGCGGGATGCTGTCATGGATGCTTTTAGAGAAGTGGAAAATTGGTAAGCCAACAGTTGTTGGTGCTTGTACAGGAGCAGTCGTTGGTTTAGTTGCGATCACACCAGGAGCTGGATTTGTTTCTCTTTGGAGCTCTTTTGTATTGGGCGCATTAGTTAGTCCATTTTGCTATTTTTTCATTTCTTTTGTCAAACATAAAATTGGGTATGATGATGCGTTGGATGCTTTTGGCTGTCATGGTGTTGGTGGTGTATTTGGCGGGATCATGACAGGAATTTTTGCTGATCCGGCGATCGGAGGCAAAACAGGCTTGCTTTATGGCGGAACAGAATTATTTATGGCACAGATTGCTAGTATCGTCTTCACGCTGATATTTGCAGGAGCAGCCAGCTTTTTGATCATCAAAGGAATTCAGCTGTTTATGCCGATTCGTGTTTCAGCTAAAGAAGAGGCATTGGGATTAGACCGGATCGAGCATGATGAAACAGCATATCCTACGTTTATGGGATTAGATTCATAGGAGGAAAAGAAATGAAAAAAGTGGAAGCCATCATTCAGCAAGAAAAGTTAGAAGAATTGAAACTTGCATTAGATCAGAAGTTGGATACGACAGGAATGACTGTCACACAAGTATTGGGATGCGGCAATCAAAAAGGATTAAAAGAGTATGTACGCGGACAAGAAATCATTACAACTCTTTTACCTAAAATAAATGTTAGCTTTGTTGTCTTCGATGAAAAAGTAGAAGACATCATTCAGTTGATCTTGACTATTTGTCAGACAGGAGAAGTTGGGGATGGTAAAATTTTTATCTCTCCAATAGAAGAAGCTATTCGGATCAGAACAGGTGAACGAGGAAAAGAAGCAATATAGTTTAAAAAGAGGATGGGACAGAAGCGTCAAGCTCCGAGAAATAAGAGAGAATTCACGAAAATTGCTCTTCAAATTTTTGTGAATTTCAGCTTATTTCCGAAGCCTTCAAATCTTAGTGCTTTAGCACTTAGAATTTGATGTGATCGAAGCGAAGCGTAGTAGTTGCTTCTGTTTCCACGTTTATTAAGATTTAGAGTGCGAAACAAAACTGATTTTTAGTTTTGTTCGCACTCTTTTTTTGCCACTTATTTAAGCAGTCGATTTTGATTGTAAATGAACAAACGTTCGTATATAATGAAGACATAAATGAAAATGTAGACAGGAGATAATTCATGAGAATCGGAGACGTTTTGTATGGATATTTTGAAGTAGAAGAAGTTCTAGAACAGCTGATTTTGTCTAATGAGGTTCAACGGTTAAAAGATGTACATATGGCTGGCCCAGCCTATTTACAAAATCCATTGTGGAATGAGACACGTTATGAACATTCTGTCGGTGTAATGCTATTGATCAGAAAATTAGGCGGTACGTTGGAAGAACAGATAGCAGGATTACTTCATGATGTTTCGCATACAGCTTTTTCTCATGTGATCGATCTTGCTTTGGAAAATGAATCAGATGATTATCATGAAAAAATCAAAGCAGATTTGGTGGAACATTCAGAATTACCTAAGTTATTGCAGGCATATGGTTTTGATTATGAAGAGATTTTATTTGACGATCAAAAATGGACACTACTAGAGCAAGAAGCACCAAAGCTGTGTTGTGATCGAATAGACTATACACTTAGGGAGGTACACCGCTATTTTGATGTTCCTCTTTATGAAATAAAACAATTCATCGAAGATATTCAGATCGATGACGGGCAAATCACCTTACGATCGATCGACTGGGCTGTTTGGTTTATCGATCAATACCATAAAGTTGTGATCGACTTTTTCTATGATCCTCGGAATATTTGCAGTTATGAATGGATGGCTCAGATCATTCGTATCGGTTTAGCCGAGGATATGATAACGATGATGGACTTGATGGTGACAGACACGGCATTTATCGAAAAAATCAGAAGGATAGACTCTGAAGTGATTCAGTTCTTGATAAAGCGAATGGAAGCACCAGCTTCTTATGTTGTTTGTAAGAAAGAAGATAATTATGATATCTATCAAAAAAAGAAGACACGAATCGTAGACCCTGTTCTTATAAGAGACAAGCAATTAGTTCCAGCATCAACTGTATCTGAAAAAGCAAGGAGCAAGGTAGAGCAGCTGCGTTCGGATAGTGAGCAGGGAATCTATCTTAAATTGATTTGATGATGGCTTGAGTGAATTTGACCAAAGGAGGATAGACTGATGATCAGTGAATTGCGTTTCCCTTTACGAAAAGATACATCACGTAAGATTATCCATATCGACATGGATGCTTTTTTCGCTTCAGTTGAAGAGCGTGATCATCCTGAATTAGTTGGTCATCCTCTCGTGATTGCCCGTCATCCCAGTGATACAGGGGGAAAAGGTGTAGTGACAACAGCCAATTATGAAGCAAGAAAATTTGGTATCCATTCAGCGATGAGTGCACAAAAAGCTTTTGAACTTTGCCCGCAGGCTATTTTTAAAGCAGGTGATCATCAAAAATATTCGGAAATTTCTCAGCAGATTCGTGCAATTTTCCGGAGATATACGGATGTCATTGAACCTGTTTCGATCGATGAGGCTTATCTTGATGTCACCGTCAATAAAATCAATAGTAAATCAGCGATCAAGATCGCGAAACTAATACAGTTTGATATTTGGAATGAGCTGCATTTAACTTGTTCGGCAGGTGTCAGTTACAATAAATTCTTAGCAAAACTAGCTTCAGATTTTCAAAAACCAAAAGGCTTGACTGTTGTGATGCCGGATGATGCAGAAGCTTTTTTAAAAGCACTGCCTATTGAAAAATTTCATGGTGTTGGCAAAAAGACAGTACCGAAAATGCATGAATTAGGTATTTTTACTGGAGCAGACTTATACGAAAAAGATGAGATGGAACTGATCAGCAAGTTTGGTAAAATGGGGTATTCACTCTATCGAAAAGTTCGTGGGATCCATGATTCACCTGTCAACGTGACGAGAGACCGTAAATCAGTTGGCAAAGAGCATACGTATGGCACGCCATTGACCACACAGGCGCAAGTGACAGCTCAATTGAGGCAGTTGGCAGAACGGGTGGAAGCGTCCTTGGAGCATGTTCAAAAGCATGGGAAAACGGTCGTTCTAAAAGTTCGTTATACTGATTATACAACCGTGACGAGAAGGCAAACATTACCTGAGTATATTTCAACAAAAGAAGAACTATTTTATCAAGCGAATTTGATATGGGAAGAAATTTTAGGCTTAGAACAAGGGATTCGATTATTGGGTATCACACTAACCAATCTAGATCCTATGGCATATGAAAATATTATTTTACCTTTATGGGAAAAGAAAGAAGAATAAAGCGAAGCTTTCGTTTTACTCTTCTTTTTATGCTACACTCAAGAATAAAGGTAGGGGAAAAAGATGAGTAAAACAATCATGTGGTTTAGAAAAGACCTGCGCTTAGATGACAATACAGCGTTTATCCAACTGTTAGAACAAACAGCTGCAACTGAAGAGCTTATTTGTATTTTTCAATTGAATCCAGCACAGTTTATCCCGAATAGCTATAATCATGATGCATTTTTTTCTAGTGTAAAAGCATTTCGTGAGCAGCTTAAAACAAAAGAAATACCGCTTCATTTTTTATATGGTGATCCAGAAGAGAATTTTTCAGAGTTGAAGAATGCTTTTCATGATTGGCAAACTATTTTTTTTAATAAAGATGAGCGAGGCTTTGGTCGAAAGCGGGATCAAAAAATGACGGACTTCTTTAAAAAGCAGAAGATCCAAGTTCATGCTTATCAGGATAGCCACCTGCATGGTGTTGAGGAAATCAAAAAGCCTACGGGAGAAAAGTATAAAGTCTTTACACCTTATTATCGAAACTGGCAAAATCAACCAAAAAAAGCGTATGAAAAGGTATCGACAATCGATCGTACGTTTTCAAAATTATCCCATTCGTTATTTCTTGAGGGCGAAAATAGATTTAATGAAATAGTAGAAAAGATAGATTTACCCTTTACTTATGATTGTGGTGAAGCCAATGCAGAAAAAGTTTTAAAAGCATTCATCAAAAATGAATTACATGCATATGAAAAAAATAGAGATTATCCATTTATAGATCAGACAAGTAAGCTCTCACGATTTTTAAGAACAGGAGAATTATCTATTCGAAAAGTTTGGCAGGCAGTTATTGCTGAACCGGATTCTGATGGTCGGCAAGCATTTATTTCTGAACTTTGCTGGAGAGATTTTTATAATATGATTTATTTTGTGAACCCTGATCAAAAGAAACAAGAAATCAAGGAACAGTATCGTCAGCTCCAATGGCAGTACAATAAGCAGCTGTTTGAGCGTTGGCGAAAAGGTGAAACAGGTTATCCGATCGTAGATGCAGCTATGCGCCAATTGAATCAAACTGGCTGGATGCACAATCGTTTGAGGATGATCGTGGCATCATTCTTAACGAAAGATTTATTGATCGACTGGCGGCTAGGAGAGCAATATTTTCAAAAACAATTGATCGATTATGACGCAGCCAGCAATATTGGCGGTTGGCAGTGGGCCGCTTCAACTGGGACAGATGCGGTTCCATATTTTAGGATTTTCAATCCAACGACTCAGAGTGAAAAATTTGACTCTAAAGGAGAGTTTATCCGTAAATATCTACCAGAATTGAACAAAGTTCCTAATAAATTTATTCATGAACCGAGTAAAATGCCGAAAGAATTACAAGAATCACTCAATGTTTTCATCGGGAAAGACTACCCGAAACCGATTGTTGAGCATAGTAAAATGCGGGCTGAGATCCTTACTTTCTTTAAGGAAAATCATTAAACGAGATGAAGGCTGGGATAGAAGTGTTCAATTTCAAAGGGACTGGGGTATAACTCCACGAGTTACAACCCAGTCCCTTTGGAAAATCGCCAAAGAATCTGACTTTTGGCGTCGATTATTATGTTTTAAAGTGCGAAACAAAACCGATTTTTAGTTTTGTTCCGCACTTTTTTAGCTAGAGTGAATTATATCAATTCAGATTTTTTGATTTGCTCATACGCCTGTTCTCCATCATGGCATTTATCCCAAATGACCGCTTGACCGCAAGCTAAGGATTTTTTTACATCGATGATTCGCTGGTTACTGCTTCCTCGGAATTGTAAGTTCAAATTCTTTTTTGATAGCTCAAAGCGTCCATCAACTAAAATATCGATTTTGCTCAGTAACTCTAATTTATCAGGAGATTCCAGCAGCAGTTCTTCAAAGGTATAGCCGGACCAGGACCAAATATCTTTAGCTAAACCAAATTCTTTATGAACACGATCGACAACAGTTAAGCAAACCTGTGTATTTAAAAAAGGTTCCCCACCTAATAAAGTCAATCCCTGAACGTAATCGAGAGAGAGATCTTCAATAATTTTATCCTCTAACTCTTTTGTAAAAGGCTTTCCATACCGGAAACTCTGCACGGCTTGATTAAAGCATCCTTCACAAGCGAATAAACAGCCACTGACGTATAAGCTATTTCGAACTCCTTCGCCATCAACGAAATTGAATGCCTTGTAATCAGCAACATAGTTTTGACTAAGCTCATCTGCCAGCCACTCTTGAGGTTTAGGATTTCTCATGACAGTTCCTTCTTTCAAATAAAAGTAAACAACATTTCCATAGTAGTTCATCTAAATGACGATTATGAATAAGAAGTACAATAAATAGCTAAACAACTGAAAAGGTGAGACTATTTTTCCAGTTGCTTAGCTGAATGGTTTATTTCATATGCTTCACTCGTGAAGAGATTTCTTTGTGTCGTCCATGAACCATCGGTCTTGCTTGTGGATTACCAAGATAGCCGCAAGTCCGTTTTACAACATCACAAGATTTTGGATCATGATTGCCGCATTGTGGACATTCAAAACCTCGTTCAGTTGGATTGAAATCTCCCTCAAAGCCGCATTCATAACAATGGTCGATCGGTGTATTTGTTCCGAGATAACCAACTCGGTCATAAGCATAATCCCAAACTGATTCTAAAGCTTTAGGATTTTGTTGTAAGACAGGATACTCACAATAATGAATGAAACCACCAGAACAATATTGAGGATAGTCTTTTTCAAAATCTAGTTTTTCAAATGGCGTTGGATTTTTACGTACATCATAATGGAAGCTATTTGTGTAATACTCTTTATCGGTGATATTCTCTACTACTCCAAATTTTTCAGCATCCAAGCGGCAGAAACGGTCAGTCAGACTTTCACTAGGCGTAGAATAGACACTGAAATGATAACCATAATCATTGCCCCATTGATCGGCATGGGCTTTTAGATCTTTCAAGATTGCAAGCGTGAAATCTTTTGCCTCAGGATCGTTTTCCCAATCGCCACCATAAAAGGCAGCAGCGACTTCATACAAACCAATGTAACCTAATGAAATGGTTGCGCGCTTGTTTTTGAATAATTCATTGACTGATTCTTTTCTAGATAAACGTTTCCCAAAAGCGCCATACATATAAAGGATCGGTGCATTGGCTGGGATCGCTTCTTTACAGCGTTCCACACGATAGACTAAAGCGTCTTTCATGATACCTAAACGTTCTTCTAAAAGTGTCCAGAATTTATTTAAGTCGCCGTTTGCTTCCATTGCGATTCTTGGTAGATTCAACGTAACTACCCCAAGGTTCATACGACCGACATTGATTTCTTCTCCATGTTCATCCTTCCAGCCCTGTAGGAAAGAACGACAACCCATAGGGACTTTGAAGCTGCCAGTCAATTCAACGATTTTATCGTAACTTAAAACATCTGGATACATCCGTTTCGTTGCACATTCTAGCGCTAATTGTTTTACATCATAGTTTGGATCAGTTTCATTTAGATTGACACCGCGTTTCAATGTAAAAATCAACTTAGGAAAGATCGCTGTTCGTTTTTCACTACCTAATCCATTGATCCTGATTTGTAAGATCGCTTTTTGAATTTCACGTTCAAACCAGTTTAATCCCAAACCAAAGCCCAAAGAAGTAAAAGGAGTTTGTCCGTTTGACGTAAACAGTGTATTGATCTCATATTCTAAACTTTGCATCGCATCGTAGATATCTTTTTGCGTTTTAGCTTTGGCAAATTCTTCTTGGCGTTCAGTGCCGTCGATCCATTCTTTCGCATCTGCCAAATGTTTTTCATAATTTAATTTTGCAAAAGGAGCAAGCAGTTCATCTACACGGTCAGCTGAGCAGCCGCCATATTGACTTGAAGCTACATTAGCGATGATTTGAGAAATTTGAGCAGTCGCTGTTTGGATCGATTTAGGCGATTCAACCTCTGCATTACCAATTTTAAAGCCGTTATTCAACATGCCCTTAAAGTCGATCAGGCAACAGTTTGTCATTGGGGTATATGGATGATAATCTAAATCATGATAGTGGATATCTCCTTTTTGATGGGCATTTGCCACATGTGGAGGAAGCATCTTCAATCCAATCGATTTCCCAACGATCCCTGCAGTTAAATCACGCTGTGTATTGAATACATCGCTGTCTTTATTTGCATTTTCGTTGACGACCGTTTGATCCTTATTGATCAATTTACCGATCGTAAAATTGATATCTGTTGATTTGCTGCGTTCAAAATCACGGCGTGTACGGTAATTGATATATTCTTCTGCAAGCTCGTACTCATTTTTAGCAAGTAAAATATGTTCTACGATATTTTGAATTTCATAGATTTTGACATTATCTGCAAAACGTTCCGCAATTTCTTGATCGATTCGTTCCACGATTTCCTGAATGCGCTCATGAGCAAGGGGGTCTAATGAACCACGAATTTTTTGTTCAGCTTTGATCAAAGCATCATAAATTTTCTGGTCATTAAAATCAACTAGACGTCCATCTCTTTTGATAATTTTCATCGTATGCAAAGGTAAATCAGTAGCACCCACGTCATTTTTAGCTTGCTTAATCTCCATCATTTATAACCCATCTCCTCATAGATTTATTCCTTTCCTATCATAAATCAAATTATTGAAAGTTTCAACTATATATAGTGGCTATTTTTTATTTTTTATCACGTGAACAACTATATATAGTGTTTATTAAAAATGAAAAAAGTATGAAAACGACTGCCTAAAAGGTTTGTGGAAAGTGTCACAACTTTTTGTCAGGAAAAATAAATACTTCCTAAACATTTTATTATCATTACTTAATTGTAAGAGGAATCGATGTTCACCAGTTCAAAAAATTGGTAGAATAAGGACAATGAATAAACTGGAGCGAATCAGATGAAAAAAATTTTAGAAGTGAATCATCTAAGTAAATCTTATGGCTATCGAAATAATAAGGTTCAGGTCCTAAACAATATTTCCTTTTCTGTAGAACAAGGCGAATTTGTTGGGATCATGGGACCAAGCGGAGCGGGGAAGTCAACATTGCTGAATGCGATTTCGACTATCGCTTTGCCGACGACTGGCACAGTTCAGATCGATGGTCAGGATATTTTAAAAATGCGAAATAATCAAATCAGCGATTTTCGCCGCAAAGAATTAGGGTTTATTTTTCAGGATTTCAATTTGCTGGATACGTTGAATGTGAAAGACAACATTTTATTGCCGTTAGCGATCGATCGAATACCGCTTGAAAAGATGGAGCAGCGTTTGAACCATGTGGCCACTATTTTGGGAATTGAGCAATTATTGGAAGAATATCCTAATACGATTTCGGTAGGTCAAAAGCAGCGAGTTGCTGCAGCTAGAGCATTGATCACAGAGCCCAAATTGATTTTTGCGGATGAACCTACCGGCGCACTAGATTCTAAGTCGGCTGCGGAGCTGCTCCAATATATGACGAATATGAATGTTGAAGATGATGCAACGATCATGATGGTGACGCATGATCCTTATACGGCAAGTTACTGTAATCGTATTTTATTTATCAAAGATGGGGTGATTTTTTCAGAAGTCGTACGCCAAGGATCGAGAAAGGAATTTTTCAATCGAGTGATCGATATGCAGGCCACGATTGGCGGAGGTGGTCGTGCCAATGATTTTTAACTTATCCTGGAAAAATTTTAAAGGGCAATTTTTGAATTATTTAGTTTATTTTGTCAGTATGACGTTTGCGGTAGTTGTTTATTATTGTTTTAGCGCGATTACATACAATCGTTCATTGACGAATCGGCTAGGGCAGGAAATCCATATAGATGGTGCAATGAATCTAGGTGGTGTTTTGATTGTCATCATGATTTTAGGTTTTATGTTTGCAGCAAATCATTTCTTCTTATTGAAACGTCGAAAAGAGATTGGGCTGTATCAGCTAGTTGGAATGAAAAAGGCGCAGATATCCTTATTGTTTTTTATTGAAACATTATTTTTAGGCGCTATTTCCTTGATCACGGGCTTGTTTTTAGGTGTGATTTTTTCGAAGCTCTTTTCGATGATTCTTGCCAAAGCGATGTTTATACAGGTAGAAAGCTTGTTTTCTATCTCGATTCCTTCGATGATTCAAACGAGCGTTGTATTCGTTTTTATGTTACTGGCGGTATCGATTCGAAGTACTTGGCTGATTTATCTGTATCAGGTGACCAATTTACTGACACCTGAAAATAAACGACTAGCTACTTCTAGTCGTTTATCCAGATTTAAAGCGGGGCTTGGTGTTTTCGGTGCGTTCTTGATTCTTTTGGGGTATTTTTTATCCTATAATATTGTGCGGTTCATTGCACTTTTGATGAAAACTTCACTGGGATTTAGCGGTTTTTTTATTGCTCCTCTAGTTATTTTAGCAATTTGCTGTATTGGTACTTTTCTATTTTTTAAATATACGATGCATCTAGTGGTTTATTTATTTACAAAAAATCGCTCAGCTTATTATCGAAATTTGAATATGGTTACTATTGGAAATACAAAACTTCATATGACAAGAGTGGGCAGTACACTTTTTGCGGTCACGATTTTTATTGCCATTGCATTGGGTATGATCGGAGGCTCAGCCTCTGTTTATACGATTGGCATGAATTCTGTGAATATTGTTGCTCCAAATGACTATATCGTAGCGAAGGATGATCTTGATAAAATAGTGGGGGCAATCGAAAATGAGCCAAATACCTCAATAAAATCGCAAGTAGAATTGAATTATAAGCTGACCGGCAGCCGATATAGTCTTAAGATTGGTCAAGATGCGAGTCAAAGTAATTTAAGCCCAGTCAATATAATGGCTCTTTCAAATTACCGTGAATTTCAAAAATATAACCATTACTTAAAGAATATCGACTTGGAACATCCGACCGATCTAGTTGTTTTGGATAGTATTCAAAACACATTAGCTGGCGTTATCCGTTATGATTCTGACTTTATTTTTTCCGAAAATGCCAGATTTCAGATCGCCGATGTTCGACCGGATTATTTAGGTCAGGATCTGCTTCGTTATAGTTTTCCAACGGTGATCGTCTCAGACGAAGAGTTCAACAAAATCAATACAGGGATCAGCTACTCATTATATGCGATAAATGTAGAGTCGAAAGATGAAGAGGCTCTCTCAGATAAAATAGCTGAAGAAATAAAACCAAAATGGATCGCACCTGTTTATTATAATTATCAGTGGAAAAATCAGAAAATTGAAGGCTACACTTCAAAAACAAGTCAGCATCCAGAAAAAAAGGAAAGACAAGATCAATCTGATTCAGACGAGCAAGAGTATTGGCAATTAAATTATACCAGTCGTTTTTCTGATTTGAGATACAAAAGAAGAGAGATGGGCTTGTTTATCTATGTTGCTATGTTTCTGGGAATCTTAGCATTGATCATTACAGGGAGTATTCTGATGCTGCATCAGTTTTCGGAAGCTGAAAGAGAAAAGGAGCGCTATGAGCTATTAAAGAAAATCGGAATTTCTGAAAAAGAGATTCGAAAACTTGTCTATCAACAAAATAGCATCATCTTTTTTCCACCAATGATCATTGGTGTTCTCCATGCGAGCTTTGCTATTTATGTTTTTAGTAAAATAGTTACCAGTTCAGGCTATTGGTTAGCTTATTTATCTTGTGGTCTGTTGATTTTAATATATTTAGCGTATTATTTTTTAACTTCAGCGATTTATATTCGAATCGTACTTGAGAAAGATTAAATAAATGAATGTAGAAGAAGGTTAAAAATGGATAATAAAATGAAACTGTGCTTCATTTTCTAGGCATTCAAGTATATAATAGGTAAATGTGTTTAATATAACTAAGAAAATTCGAATAACCTTAATGATTTCTTAAAAAAATAATGATGCTAAAAAAATAAATTTCTAACGTTTCCAAATACTCAATCAAGGGTGGAGCAAAGCTTATGACTTTTGTCCACCCTTTTTTTATGGAAGTGACAAAACTGTTAGTAAAAAACAGTTATTTGTTAGCAAATTGGATTTCTTTTTTCATTTTACTTTATTACAATTACCTTACAAAAAAGGTGATAGGTGACTGTTTAGGAGGGCTAAAAATTGAAAGAATTTTTGAATAGGACCAATGTTCAATATTGGAGCAAATTTATCGGAAAAACAATTTTTTATTTTGGCATACTATTGATGCTGATTTACTTGTATCATTATAAAAATATTGATGGTGGATCATTTATTTATAATGAGTTTTAGAAAGGAGAGACTTCAACATGATTACTGATATTATTGAAGCAGTCGATCGTTGGGGAATAAATGAGCCAAATCGACCTGTGTATATTGAAGCTGATCAAACATATACTTACGGAGAATTAAAAAGAGACTCCGATGCTGTTGCTGGATATTTACAGCAAAACATAGAACGCTCTCGTCCTGTTGTTGTTTATGGGGAACTAGAATTTGATATGTTAGCCTGCTTTCTTGGCGCCTCTAAAGCTGGTCATGCCTATATCCCGATCGAAGCTCATACACCGGCTGAAAGGATCGAAATGATTTTAGATGTTGCGGAGCCAGCGTTGATCTTCTCTATAGCAGACTGGCCGGACATCGCGACCCAAGCTGAAATTATTTCTTTAGAAAAAGTGAAGGAAGAGCATACGATTTCTACTTCAGCAGACACGCTTCGACCAGTTGAAGGATCACAGACCTACTATATTATTTTTACCTCTGGAACGACAGGTGTTCCTAAAGGGGTTCAAATCAGTCACACCAACTTATTGAGTTTTGTAAACTGGGAGCTGGCAGATTTTGGCATCTCTGAAGGGATGCGCTTTTTATCGCAAGCACCATATTCCTTTGATTTGTCGGTAATGGATCTCTATCCTGCATTAGTTTCAGGAGGCTCTTTGACGCCAATGAAGAAAGAAATCATCACCGATTTTAAACAGCTGTTCAAGGTTCTTCCGACTTTAGAGATAGAGGTTTGGGTTTCGACTCCTTCATTCATGGATATCTGTTTGATGGAACCAAATTTTGAACAAAAAAATGTAAAGAGTCTGAAAATTTTCTTATTCTGCGGAGAAGAGTTACCGAAAGCAACTGCGCAAAAATTACTGGAGCGTTTTCCAGATGCTCATATTTTTAATACCTATGGGCCAACGGAAGCAACTGTGGCTATTTCCGGAGTTGAGATTACACCAGAATTGTTAGAAAAGTATGATCGAATACCGATCGGATATGTAAAAGAAGACACACACGTATACATTATGGATGAAAATACTGAACTGCCAGAGGGCGAAGTAGGAGAAATCATCATTGCAGGACCAAGTGTTTCTAAAGGATATATGAACAACAAAGAAAAAACAGAAGCAGCCTTTTTTGAGTATCAAGGCCAGCCAGCATATCGTACAGGCGACGCTGGAAAGCTGGAAGAAAGCATGCTGATCTATGACGGACGAATCGATTTTCAGATAAAAATGCACGGTTACCGCATTGAGCTTGAAGATATCGATCACCATCTGGCTAACGTTTCCTACGTAAAACAAGCTGCAGTCGTACCAAAATATCATGAACATAAAGTCCAGCAGTTAGTTGCGTTTGTCGTTGCTCATCCAAATGAATTTGAAAAAGAATTCAAATTAACAAAAGCAATCAAAGAAGAACTAGGTCAAACGGTCATGGATTATATGATTCCACAAAAATTTGTTTACGTGGAGCAGTTGCCGCTGACTCCCAATGGAAAGATCGATCGTAAGGGATTGATGAATGAGGTGAATGTAACATGATGGGCTTTCCGCATATGATTCCCTACGCGAATCCGCTCTATTTTATTTATTTGCTAGTCGCACTGTTGCCAATGATTTTGACCTTATTGATCAAAGGAAAGCGCTGGTCATGGTATCAAGTGCTCGTTACACTATTTTTCTTGTATATGAGCTTTGGCGGAGAGGATTGGAAGCAAGGCGTTGCCTTGATCGGTTATGTGATTTGGCAAACGATTTTGGTTTGGTTCTATTTTCACTATCGACAAAAACAAAACGCCGCATGGGCTTTCTATTTAGCTGTTTTTCTGGCCATCTTGCCATTAGTACTTGTTAAAGTAGTGCCGTTTGTATCAGGTCATGCCTCATTGTTGGGCTTTTTGGGAATTTCTTATTTGACATTTAAATCTGTTCAAATCATCATGGAAATGCGGGATGGTTCGATCAAGGAGTACAATGTGTTTCGATACATCCAATTCCTTTTGTTCTTCCCAACGATATCTTCCGGCCCAATTGACAGGTATCGCCGTTTTGAGAAAGATGTCGAAAATCCGCCAGCGCCTGAAAAATATGTTGATTTTTTAGGAAAAGGAATCCATAATTTCTTCCTAGGCTTTTTATACAAATTTATTATTGGGTATTATTTTGGTCAGGTTTTGATGCCTGTCGCAGCTAAGATAGCTGAAAAAAATGGCGGCTTCTCCTGGGCATTGGTTGCGTACATGTATATTTATAGTATGTATCTATTTTTTGATTTTGCTGGTTATAGCCTGTTTGCAGTCGGGACAAGTTATTTGATGGGCTACGATACGCCAGTCAATTTTAATAAACCTTTCTTGAGCTGGAATATCAAAGAATTTTGGAATCGTTGGCATATGACTTTATCTTTTTGGTTCCGTGATTATATTTATATGCGCTTGATGTTCACACTGATAAAAAAGAAAGTGTTTAAGAGTCGGATCGTTGCTTCTAATGTCGGATACTTCGCTTTGTTTTTACTGATGGGCGTTTGGCACGGACTGACTTGGTATTATTTAGCTTATGGTATATATCATGCAACATTGATTTGTGTGACGGATGCTTGGCTGCGTTTTAAGAAAAAACACAAAGACAGCATCCCGTCCAATAAATTTACGCACGCATTGGCAGTATTTTTAACATTTAATGCAGTATGTTTCAGTTTCCTGATTTTTTCAGGATTTTTGGATACGTTATTTTTCAAATAAAATATGAGTTAAAGGAGAATGGATCATGAATGTAGAAGAAACAGTTTTAGATATTTTAGAAGAAATCACAGGTACGGATGAGGTAAAAGAAGATAAAGAGGTAAATTTATTCGACGAAGGACTGATGGATTCATTAGCAACGGTTCAATTGTTAGTCGAAATCGAAGGACAATTAGGTGTACAAGTCCCTGTTTCAGAATTTGACCGCGAATTGTGGAACACACCTAATAAAGTCATTGAACAAGTGAAAGCATTACAGTAATGACAATGAAAAAAAAGATTTGGGGAATCATTGGGCCGATCCTGGTTTCCGCGGTTCTTTTGGCTGTATTTTTCTTTGCACCGTTCAAAATAGATCTAGATAGCAAGCATGTTTTAGCTGATGCATCTACATCGATGGCGACGAATGTTTTAAAAGGAGATGCAATCAAAAATAAAGCGATTGGCTCAAAGGAGTACGTCCCATTTTTCGGTTCTTCTGAACTGAGCCGGATCAGTCCGTTTCATCCTTCTGTATTGGCGGAAAAATATGACCGAAATTATCGGCCGTTTTTATTGGGAGCGCCAGGTACGCAGTCATTGACACAAGCCATGATGATGCAGTCGATGGGAAAAAATCTTTCGTATAAAAAGGTAGTTTTTATCCTTTCTCCTCAATGGTTCGTTGAGCAAGGAGTGACGAATGACTATTTCAATGCCTATTATTCAGAACTACAGACGTATCAGTGGGTGCGTGATTTAAAGACAGTTACAGAAGATGATAAATATTTTGCGGAGCGTTTATTAGATTTCCCCAAGGTAAGAGATGATAAACGCTTAACAAGCGCATTGTCCGATATTCGAGCAGGAGAGTTGCCGGATACTTCTGATAAACAATATATTGAATTGATGCTGAATATGTTCTCAAGAGAAGATGAATTGTTTAGTAAAATTGGAATGGTCAGCAAAAATCAAGCCATCGAAAAAGCAGAGAAACATCTGCCTAATGTCTATGATGAACAGACACTTGATGATCTAGCGATTACGATCGGACGAAAAGCAACAAGTAATAACCCGTTTGAAATTGCTAATCCTTTTTATACAAAGCGCGTGAAGAAGAAATTAAATCATTTAGAAAATTCTCAAAAGAATTGGAACTACCTTTCCTCACCGGAATATTCAGACTTACAGTTAGCTTTGAGTCAATTGTCGCAAGACAATGCAGAGGTTTTATTCATTATTCCGCCAGTCAACAAACGCTGGACAGACTTTACTGGTTTGTCTCAGGAAATGCTGCAGGGTTTTTCTAAGAAAGTGAAATATCAGCTGGAAAGTCAGGGATTTACGAATATTGCTGATTTTTCAAAGGAATGCGACACACAATATTTCATGGCGGATACGATTCATTTAGGCTGGCGCGGCTGGTTAGCAGCAGATCAGCGGATTCGACCATTTCTTGAAGACAAGAAAGTAACTACACCAAATTATCAGCTGAATCCAGCCTTTTATTCAAAGGAATGGCAGGAACAAGACCCAGCTGATTTATAGAAACAAATGTTAGGCTCCGAATAGAAAAGAACGAAGAATGAAACAACGCAGCAACGGCTCTGTTTCATTCTTCGTCCTTTTTATAAGCAAAAGTAAGTTAAATCCAAACATCATTTTCTGCTGTCAGCTCGCTACTGTTATCGCCAGTGTTGACCACACCTTTTGGCTCGATCAGTAAAATTTGACATTCCTTTTCTGAGAAAGGTCGATGTTCCACTCCTTTTGGAATAACAAACATTTGTCCTTGCGCTAATTCAACTTTTCCATCTCGAAATTCAATAGTCATCTCTCCATCCAAAACTAAAAATACTTCATCTGTGTCCTCATGTTGATGCCACACAAAACGATCCAAGATTTTCACTAATTTAAATTGATAATCATTCATTTCTGCGATGACCTTTGGCGACCAATGTTCATTAAAAAGAGCTAATTTCTGTTTTAAATCAATAGCTGTATACTCCATACACTTGTTTTCCTTTCCTTACTCATTTTTCTTTAATTGAGTAAAGCCAATTAGTAAATTTGTATCATTATAGCATATCAAACGATGCTGAAAATGGATCATTTGAAGTAAAAACAAATAGTTTCTTTATTTTTATTTAAAAATGAATGGTATAATACTAGAGGAACTATTCAGGAAGGGAGTTTTATACTGTGGATCAAAAAGAAGAACAAATGCTGATCGAGCTTACGAATGCCAAAGGTGTACCCGGAAATGAAGGAGAGGTCAGAGATCTGTTCAAAAAATATGCGGAGCCTTTTGCAGATAAGATCATATATGACGGATTAGGCAGTATCATTGCTAAACGTATCGGTGATAAAGAAGGACCAAAAGTCTTTTTCTCAGGTCACTTGGATGAAGTTGGTTTTATGGTGACTCAAATCACGGATAAAGGTTTTATCAAATTTCAAACGCTTGGCGGCTGGTGGGGACAAGTGATGCTGGCACAACAAGTACAGATCAAAACTACAAAAGGCAAGCTGTTTCATGGAGTGATCGGATCGAAACCACCTCATGTATTAACACCGGATGCGCGAAAACAGCCATATGAAGTGGCGGATATGTTTATCGATATTGGTGCGTCAAGTTCAGAACAAGTTGCTGAATGGGGCATCAGACCTGGTGATATGATCACACCATATATTGAATATCGTCGAATGAATGATACAAAATTTATGTTAGCTAAAGCTTGGGATAATCGTATTGGGACAGCGGTATCATTGAAAGTGTTGGAAAATCTAGCTGAGCAAGGGCACCCTAATGTTATCTTTGCTGGAAGTGATGTACAAGAAGAGGTCGGTCTGCGTGGTGCTCAAACCAGTACTCATTTAGTCGATCCTGATATCGCATTCGCACTTGATACTGGAACAGCAGGAGATACACCGGGCATGACACCGAAGGAAGCTGATTCTGAATTAGGTAAGGGACCACAAATTTTGATTTTTGACGCATCGATGATCCCGCATAAAAAACTGCGTGATTTTGTGATTCAGGTAGCGGAGGAAAATGATATACCTTTCCAATATACCGTTATCACAGGCGGAGGAACGGATGCTGGCAGAATGCATTTGACTCGAAACGGTGTTCCTTCATTGGCGATTACAGTGCCGGTTCGTTATTTACATTCACATACATCAATGATCCATGAAGATGATTATTTGAATACAGTTAAATTAGTAACAGAAGTGATCAAGCGATTGGATCAAGAAACGGTTGCGAAGATCCGTGAGTATTAATTAAGAAAGGTTTTTGTTTATGAAAAGTCAAATTACAAATGCTATGCATCGAGAGCAAGCACGGATTTCCTTGAAGAATCAATGGGGAACGATGGCTTGGATCACCTTTTTGGCGGTTTTTATTCGATTTATTATTGGTTCAGTCGTGGGAGGGATCGCTAACTTCCCGCAAGATAGTGCAGGAAATAATGTGATGTCTTTTTTACTGAATAATTTTCTGTTTTTTGCGATTACGTATGGTACGTATTTTTGTGCGCTGCAAGTCCTTCGCGGCAAGCGCGTGCAGGCAAATATGCTGACAGCGATTTTTCAAGGGAAGTTCTATTTGCCAATGCTATTGATCAATTTTACTCAGACTATTATTGAGCTTGTGTTGAACGTACTTGTGTTATTGCCGATTTTCATCTCATATGGTGCGACGATCTATTTTGGCTTGATGTTCAATACAGTGACAGTCGACCAATTTAGAACTGAAATGACTGGGGATATTTCCTTAGCTTTGTTATTGATCATTTTTGGTTTGTTGATGATCTTGATCAGTGTGTTTGTTAGCGGAGTGTTCCAGTTCGCTGTTTGGGTGAAAATGGATGATTCTGAGCTGTCAGTTAGTGATGCACTTAAATATGCGCTGTTCTTGATGAAAGGCCGTTTTGGTCAATATTTACTTTTACAGCTTTCATTTATTGGCTGGTTTATTATTGGAACATTAGTGTTTGGTATCGGATTACTATGGGTGATCCCTTATCATGATGTAGCAATTGCAAGCTTTTATGACACATCCCGTGATGAAAAAGGAGCACCAAAAGTTATTGATTAATATAAACTAGAGCTGTCTTTCAATAGGCATGCTCTTTTTTTGTTTCCTCAGTTAATTCTTTCCCGTTATTTTCCATTTTTATGTTACCATAAGGATGAGAAGAATGAAGGAGGTCGATGGAGTTGAACATTACCGTTTTAGGCTGTTTAGGCGCATATCCATATAAAGGCGAAGGAACAAGTTCGTATTTGTTGGAATCGGATGGGTTTCAGCTTTTATTAGATGCAGGAAGTACAACGCTTGTAAATTTGGAGGAGCATATCGATCCTTTGACCCTTGATGCTGTGATTTTATCTCACTACCATCATGATCATATCGCTGATCTAGGTGTATTGCAGTATTACCGCCAATTATATCCGGTGATGGAACCGACGCCTATTTTGCCGATTTATGGACATACAGATGATCAAATTCATTTTGAGGCATTGAATATGCCGAATGTGTCAAAAGCGGTGCCTTATTTTGAGGCTGAAGAATTAAAAATAGGGCCATTTTTGATTACCTTCATGAAAACGATCCATCCAGTTCCTTGTTATGCTATGCGTTTTGTAGAGGAAAAAACAGGCAAGGTTTTTGTTTATACGGGAGACTCAGGTTACTTAGAAAGCTTTATTGATTTTGCTGAAAATGCGGATGTCTTTTTAGCGGATACGTATTTATTTGAAGGAAATGAACAACATCATGCTCATTTCACGTCCAAAGAATCAGGAGAAATCGCTAAAGCTGCTCATGTTAAAACGCTTGTTTTGACTCATTTGCCTCAACATGGCTCGTTGGAAGAGCTAAAAGAGCAAGCGCAAAAAGCAGCTGGAGATCAAGTAGAAGTTTGTTTAGCAGAGAAAAATTTAGTTATTACTATTTAAGGAGTGAGCAAGTGTGATTTTTGTACCAAATGAAAATAATGACCCAAGAGTAAACTTAGCAATCGAGACATATCTTCTAAAAGAAAAGCCATTGGATGAACCGATATTATTATTTTATATCAATGATCCATCGATCATCATTGGTCGTAACCAAAATACGATCGAAGAAATCAATAAAGAATATGTGGATAAAAAAGGGATCCATGTTGTTCGTCGTTTAAGCGGTGGTGGTGCGGTGTATCATGATCATGGCAATCTGAATTTCAGTTTCATCATGCCGGATGATGGCAATTCTTTCCGTGATTTTGCTAAAGTCACACAGCCGATCATTCAAGCCTTGCATGAGCTTGGTGTTTCCGGAGCTGAATTAAAAGGTCGTAATGATTTAGTGATCGACGGCATGAAATTTTCTGGCAATGCGATGTACGCGACTGCCGGTAGAATGTTTGCTCATGGAACATTGATGTTTGATAGCGATATCGACGAAGTAGTCAACGCTTTAAAAGTTCGCAAAGATAAAATTGAATCAAAGGGAATCAAATCTGTTCGTTCACGTGTAACGAATATCAAACCATTCTTACCCGAAGAAAAACAAGGAATGACGACAGAAGAATTTCGTGAGGACATTCTATTGAAAATCTTTGGAGTAGATTCTGTCGATCAAGTAAAAACATACGAATTGACTGATGATGACTGGAAAAAAATCAATAAAATATCTGATGAATATTACCGTAATTGGGATTGGAACTACGGCAAATCTCCTGCATTCAACCTAGAACGCCGCCATCGCTTCCCAATTGGTGCAATCGATGCTCAAATGAATGTAGAAGACGGTGAAATCAAAGAAATCAAAATTTTCGGTGATTTCTTTGGCTTAGGTGAAATCAAAGACGTCGAAGAAATTCTAACTGGCACAAAATATGAAAAAGCAGCGATCGAAGAAGCTGTCGACAAAATCGATGTGAAGAAATATTTCGGTAATATTGAAAAAGCCGATCTAGTCTCATTGTTATACTAAATAGGACAACAAAAAAAGAAATCGATCTTATAAGCCAAGTAGAGGTCGCTTATCGGCTGCTTTTTGTTAGCTGTTTACTTAAATTTAAAGAGTGTGGAACAAAACTGATTTTTGGTTTTGCTCTACATTCTTTTTTGACATCAATGCTATCTCTTCGTATAATAAAGAAGCGAAAAGGAGCGAAATGTATGCGAAATGAAATGATGCATCGACCAGTTGTCAAAAAGGAACTTGTCGATTTTATGCGAGATAAACAAAAGAAAATCGAAGGTGAATTAGGTGTGATCGAAGAAGAAGCTCACGAAGCTGGAGTTCCGGTCATTCCTCATGAAACAGTGGTTTTTTTACAATTTTTCTTAGATCAAATGAAGCCTAAAAATATTTTGGAAATCGGGACTGCGATCGGTTTTTCTTCTAGCTTGATGGCACAATATGTCGGGGAAGAAGGGCACGTCACGACGATCGATCGATTTGATGTGATGATCAGAAAAGCGAAAGCTACATATAAACGCTTAGGTTTAGAAGAGAAAGTGACTCTACTTGAAGGACAAGCTGCTGAAATTTTACCTACATTAACTGGTCCATATGATTTTATTTTTATGGATAGTGCAAAATCAAAGTACATTGAGTTTTTACCTGAATGTCTGCGTTTATTACGTGTTGGTGGTGTTTTAATGGTGGATGACGTGTTTCAGGCAGGAACGATCTTAGATCCAATCGAAGAGATCCCCCGCAGCCAGCGGACGATTCACAGAAAGCTAAATCAATTTTTAGATACTGTGATGACTCATCCAGATTTGACTTCAACTCTGTTACCGTTAGGTGATGGTGTGATCATGATCACTAAAAATAAAGAGCTAACTGAATAATTCATCTACTCAGATCAAAATAGCATCATTTGGTCTGAGTTTTTCTACATCCACAATCAAACAATAGGAGGAAAGAGGAATGAAAGCGGTTGTCGTTTATGAAGCAGGAGGACCTGAAAATTTAGTTTATGAAACTGTTCCAACGCCAACACTTAAAGAAGGTTGGTCATTGATCAAGGTGATGGGGTTTGGCATCAATCATTCAGAAATTTTTACAAGAGAAGGAAAGTCTCCTTCAGTCAAATTCCCTCGCATTTTAGGTATTGAATGTGTGGGTGTGATCGAAGAAACAACAGATCCAGTTAAGTTGCCGCTAGGGCAAAAAGTCGTTTCGATCATGGGAGAAATGGGACGAGACTACGATGGCAGTTATGCGGAATATGTGCTATTACCAAATGAACAGATTTATCCAGTCTGTACTAAGCTTTCTTGGGAAACCTTAGCAACGATCCCAGAAACCTATTACACAGCATTTGGTTCTATGCAAAACTTAAATATACAGCCAACAGATAAGGTGCTCGTAAGAGGTGCAACAAGCGGAGTAGGCAATGCATTTCTTAAATTACTCAAAGGAAAATATCCTAAAATCGTGGTAGACGGAACCAGCAGACAGATGGATAAACAAACGAAATTGCTCGCAGCAGGTTTTGATCATGTGGTCGAAGATCGAAATGGGTATTTACAAACAGCTAATTCTTACGACAAAATTTTAGAATTGATCGGTCCGGCAACGATCAAAGATAGTTTTAACTGTCTTAACGAAGGCGGTATTTTATGCAGCACTGGTCAGTTAGGAGGAAAGTGGTTCCTTGAAAACTTTGATCCGATTATTGATCTGAAAAGGAACAGCTACTTAACAAGCTTTTATTCTGGGAATGTCGATAGTGAAAAATTAACTCAATTATTGACTTATATAGATAAAAATAAGATAAACATCAAACCAGAAAAAATTTTTCAACTCAAAGAATTATCAAAAGCACATGAATACTTACAAAGCAGCGGTAGCTTTGGGAAAGTGATTATCTTAAATGAAGGAATCGAAATTGATGAAAAATGATGAACAAAAAATAAAAATATTGGATAATTTAGTGGCTCATTACGGATATCAGTATTGGTGGGAACAGGAAAATCGAATCGCTGACTGGGTATCGATGATTTTGATCCAGCAAACAACTGAAAAAAATGCGAATAAAGCATTAGATAATCTGACACCTCATCTTACTGTGGAGTCTCTACTGATGATCGATCTAGACACGTTGCAGGAATTGATTCGTCCAGCAGGCTTTTACAAACAAAAAAGCAGCTATATCAAGGCGTTGATCGAGTGGTTTGCTTCACATGATGCTGATCTTGACAAATTTCGTTCTTATCCGACAGATATACTTAGAAAAGAACTTTTAGCAATCAAAGGTGTGGGAGGAGAAACCGCAGATGCGATGCTTTTATACATCTTTGAAAGAAATGTCTTTATTGCAGATCAATATGCTATGCGCTTGTTTGCCCGCTTTGGTTACGGTCCTTACAAAAATTATGAAGCGATGCGTAAAGAATTCAATCATTTGACTGAGCAAATTCCCCATCATTTATGTAAAGAATGGCATGCAGCAATTGATGTTCATGGAAAACAGTTCGCTAGAAATAAGAAGATGGATGAAAAATTCCTTTTAGCATAAAAAGAAGTTGTATCCTAGTATTTTAATGTTCATTTAAGTTTCAAGGCGTATGTTCTTTTTGAACAGGAGGTATCGCAATGAAGCAGGAGAGAACAGTTAAAAGCTGGATGATTCAATTTTTTTCAATGGCAGCGATCATGTTGCTGTTCATTTTTTTAGGACAAAAAAGTCTGACAGTATTTGCTGATAAATCATTAGAAAATAATCCACCAATACCCATTCAAACACCCACGATCATGGTTCCTGGAACTAACGGAACAGTGGATCGCTTTGATGGCCTGATCAAAGCTTTAAAAGTAAATGAACAGTCAGAAGTTTTAAAAGTAACAGTAGCAACTGATGGAACAACTTCTTTCAGTGGAAAACTTTCACCATCATCTGAGCATCCGATCATTGTGATTGCTTTTGAAGATAGTAGTGACGACACATTAGCTGTTCAGGGAAAATGGTATCAACAAGCATTAACAGCTATTCAAAAGAAATATATCTTTAAAACCTATAATTATTTGGGGCATTCCAATGGCGGATTGGTGATCACTTCCTATTTAGAAAACTTTCTTTTAACAGAAGATCCCGAATTGAATAAGCTGATCACTTTAGGAACACCGTATAATGGAACTTCTGATAAAGAGAATGATACAGTAACTAATGCTGGCGAAGTGAAGCAAGTTAGTCAGTTACTAAAGAGCTACGTCCAAAATCGTCATGAGATTCCTTCAACGATCGACATGTTGAACATTGCTGGAGAAATCGAAGATAGTGCCACAGATGGAACTGTTCCAGTTCAAAGTGTTTTTTCTGGAAGTATGATCTACCAAGAAAATGTGTCTGACTACCAAGAATTATTGATTCAGGGAGAAAGGACTAAACATAGCGAGCTGGTTGAAAATAAAGAATTCATCAAACAGCTACAAGCCTTCTTTTGGGAGACGTAATGCAGTAGAAGTAGAAATGAAAAAACGTTCATTTCTACTTCTACTGTTTTTTTATTTAAGCCAAGAAAAATGTTTCATTACTTTATGTAAAAATCAATAGGATTCTGTTTAAGCTCCCTTTTTTGATGTTATTGAGAATGAAGCTTGTATATTCTCAAAGAGAAGCTTGAAATATCAAAGATAAAATAACTAAATTATAATAATTCTATTGACACAATTATTTCAAACTGATAGGCTAAGATTGTAGGAAAAAAAGTTTGCTGAAGTCAGTTTGTCTTTTAATTTTATAAGAGTCGAGCTTTCATTCAGTACATAAAAATTAGGAGGAAAAATAAATGAATTTAATCAACACAAAATTATTGGATTTTGAATGCGACGCGTACCAAGATGGAGACTTTATTAAAGTTAGTACAGCAGATGTTTTAGGCAAATGGAGCATTTTCTTCTTTTATCCAGCTGACTTTTCATTTGTTTGTCCAACAGAATTAGGGGATATGCAAGATCACTACGACCACTTAAAAGAGTTGAACTGTGAAGTCTATTCTGTATCAGAAGATAGCCATTTTGTCCACAAAGCATGGGCAGATGCAACAGACACGATCGGCAAAATCAAATACCCGATGTTAGCTGATCCAAACGGTAAAATCGCTCGTTTCTTCGGTGTTTTAAATGAAGAGTTAGGTCAAGCATACCGCGGCACATTCATCGTCAGCCCGGAAGGCGAAATCAAATCATACGAAATCAACGATATGGGAATCGGCCGTAACGCAGACGAATTAGTTCGTAAGCTGGAAGCTTCTCAATTTGTTGCTGAACACGGAGATAAAGTTTGTCCGGCAAACTGGAAACCAGGTGAAGAAACGATCGCGCCAAGCTTAGACTTAGTTGGTAAAATCTAATTTTTTAATAGCAAAACTTAGAGGCTGAGACAGAAGCGTACAAACTTCTGGTTCGGCTTCTTTTAAAAAAGGAGACAGGAGAAAATATATGAGTCAAGAAATTTATGATTTGATCGTTATTGGCGGAGGCTCTGCTGCTTTATCAGCTGGGATCTATGCTGGACGGGCGATGTTGGATACATTGATCATCGAAAAAGATAAAATCGGCGGACAAGTGACGACTACATCTGAAATCGTGAACTACCCAGCGATCAGAGCAACAACAGGTCCAGAATTAATGGAAGATATGCGGTTACAAGCTTTAGATTTTGGTGTGGATTTTACAACAGATGAAATCATTGATGTTGATTTGAGTCAGACAGTTAAAACAGTAAAGTCTGCAACTAAAACCTATCAAGCATATGCAGTGATCATTGCTACAGGGGCTTCTGCACGTAAAATCGGTTTTCCTGGAGAAGCCGAATTTACTGGACGTGGAATCGCTTATTGCTCAACCTGTGATGGTGAATTTTTCCAAGGACTAGACATTTTTGTTTTAGGCGGCGGTTATGCTGCGGCAGAAGAAGCCGTTTATCTAACTCGTTATGGGAAATCAGTAACGATGATCATTCGTGAGCCTGATTTTACTTGTGCAAAGCTGACAGCTGAAGCAGCCAAACAACATCCTGATATCAAGATCGTCTATAATACCGAGGTAAAAGAGATCACAGGAGATGATTTTGTCCGTAAAGCGGTCTTTTTCAACAACGAAACAGGTGAGGAAACAACCTATGAAGCACCAGAAGGCAGCACATTCGGCATGTTTGTCTTTGCTGGAAACAAACCTAGCACAGAAATCTTTGAAGGCAAAGTCGAATTAGATCGCGGCTATGTGCCAACCAATGAAAATATGGAAACAAATGTACCAGGCGTTTATGCAGCCGGAGATCTTAGAATCAAAGAATTACGCCAAATCGTCACAGCTGTTGCAGATGGTGCAATTGCAGCAACAAGTGCACAAAAATACGTGACAGAAGAAAAGACAAAAGCTGGTTTGCCAATCGTTAATGCGCGTCTGGAAGCCCGTTTAGAAAAACAACGTGCTGAAAAGAAAGAAGTAAAACCTAAAGAGCAAAAGCCGGCAAAAACAAGTGGAAGCAGTACCTGGTTCCCAGATGCGATGAGAGAACAGCTTGGCGGAATCTTCGGAAAACTAACAAAAAACGTAATATTGCTGCAAGTTATGGACAGTAGTGCAGAAAAATCACTTGAATTGAATTCATTCTTAACAGAGTTCGCTTCACTAAGTGACAAGATTCTTTTAGAAACGATCCAAAAAGGCGAGAAAACTGATCTAGAAGAGCAATACGGCATTGATAAATTACCAAGTGTAGTTGTTTTAGATGATCAAGGAAAATATACCGGCATCAAGTTTAGCGGTATCCCAAGTGGTCATGAAGTCAACTCGATCGTGTTAGCTGTCTACAATGTAGGGAGCGAAGGTCAGCCGATAGAAGAACCGGTAGTTGCTAAAATAAAAGAACTGCCTAAGAAGAAAGTTCAAATTTTTGTCTCTTTGACTTGCCATTATTGCCCAGATGTCGTAGCTTCATGTCAGCGAATTGCGTCATTGAATCACGATGTCGAAGCAGAAATGATCGACATCGGTGTTTTCCCAGAACTAAAAGCAGAGAAAAAAATCATGAGTGTACCAGCAATGATCATTGATGATGAAGAAATTGTTTTTGGATCAAAAAACATGGAAGAAATCATTGAGATTTTAGAAAAATAAGCGAACAAAAATGAGGCTTGCATTTTGCAAGCCTCTCTTTTATTTCGATAGTCCATATTTTTCATTTAGGTACTCTGAAAAAGGCCGTTCGATTGTCTGGAAAATCCGCTGAGCGATTTCTTCGTGCCCTTTAGTATTAGGGTGCATATCCTTATCCAGTTCTTTTCTATCGATAATGTTCGGATACTTTTTGGGATCGATAGTATCCGTTTGAGTAGTCCATAGACCACGAATATTTGCGACTGGAACACCATATTTTGCTCCTACTTTAAAAAGAACGTCATCATAGCGCTGGGACAGTTTTTGATCGCGATTCCAAGTAGTCACTAAAACGATAAAAATGTGTTCAGCCTGCAACTCTGTAACGATATGAGAAATATTTGCTTCAAACTGAAGTAAGCTTTGATCATCTTTATAAGCTAAAATATCATTGGTACCATATTCGATCGTTACCAAATCTGGTTTTTGTTCCTTTATGTCTTCAATGCTGGATATTCCTAAGCCGCTTGCTTTTTCGCCTGCTTTGAAAATACCTTTCTGATCGATGTTTATATCAAACTCTTCTGAAAGTTTAGTTGCTAAAACAGAAGTAAATTTCTCGTCTTCTTTTTCAACGATCCAGCCAGCACTCAAGCTATCGCCCATCGGAGCATATACCAATTTTTCTGGTAGGCTTGTTGAAACTTCATTGGTAGTTGACGTTGACTCGTTTGTTTCAAATGTGCTTGACTCGGCAGCTTCCATCGTTTTTTCTTTTGCAGGATTTGCGGCAAAGAAAAAATAGAGGATAAATATAATGATAGGAACAGCCGCACCAGCCAATGCATAACTAATTTTTTTCATCTAGAACATCCCTTTTTTCGTAGTAGTCTAGAGTATACCAAAAAAAGACCGCTTCCTACAACTTGAAAATCAAGTGAACGAAGCGGAGAAAGCCGAATTATTTGATTGTTACTAATTTTTTCAAGGGTTCTACACCGAAATGTTTTTCCTGATAAAGTAAGATTTCAGCACAGGCACGACTATCTTCAAGGGCGTCGTGGTGATTGTTCAATTGAATATTTAAGTTCTCACAAACAGTATTCAACTTGTGATTTGGCATTTCCGGAAAAAGTTTGCGGCTTGTTTTAACTGTGCATAAGGATAAATAGTTCGGCTGATTTAAGCCGTAATAATCTAAACAGCCAGCAAGAACACCACAGTCAAACGGAGCATTATGAGCAACAACTAAACTGTTTGGTTTGAAACAAGCTTGAATTTGCTGCCAAACATCTGGAAACTTGGGTGCATCAGCCACATCTTCTGGTTTGATTCCGTGGATTTGAATATTTTTCCAGAAGAAATCTGTTTCTGGCTTGATCAGTGAATAATATTCATCAACGATCTTACTATTTTCTACTTTTACTAAAGCGATGGAACAGGCACTATGTTTAGCATAGCTGGCTGTTTCAAAGTCTATGGAATAAAAGTTCATGGTCATTATCCCTTTCGATTAACAAAATTAATTCATACATGCAGTATATCAAAAGATTAGACAGATGGTAAGGCAAATTGAAAAATATTAATAAAAATGAAATAAAATTCGTTAAAGGCTATGAAAAAGCCAAATCGACTTCGACTGGACAATGATCACTACCTATAATATCAGTATGGATTTTTGCATCAGTCAATTGCTCTTTTAAGCCATCAGAAACAACAAAATAGTCGATTCTCCATCCAGCATTATTTTTCCGCGCATTGAAGCGATAACTCCACCAAGAATATACACCTTCTTGATCTGGATTGAAATAACGGTAAGTATCAATAAATCCACTGTCTAAGAGCTCAGTAAATTTCTGACGTTCTTCAGGTGTGAAGCCAGCATTTTTTTGATTCGTTTTCCAGTTTTTTAGATCGATATTTTGATGAGCGACATTTAAATCACCGCATAAGATCACAGGTTTTTCTTTGCTTAATTCATTCAAATACGCACGAAAAGCATCTTCCCAAGTCATGCGATAATCCAAACGTTTCAATTCGTTTTGAGAATTAGGCGTATAGCACGTGATCATAAAAAATTCTGGATACTCTAATGTGATCAGCCGACCTTCCTGATCGTGCTCTTCAAGCCCCATACCGTAGCGAACGCTCAGCGCTTCTTTTTTCGCAAAAATCGCTGTGCCGGAGTAGCCTTTTTTTTCAGCATAATTCCAGTATTGATAATAACCAGGAAGATCTAAATCGATTTGACCTTCTTGTAATTTTGTTTCTTGTAAGCAGAAAAAGTCCGCATCTAATTCATTGAAGACGTCCATAAAATTTTTCTTCACAACAGCTCTCAAGCCGTTGACATTCCATGAGATACATTTCATCTTTACAGCACCTTTCTAGAGTAATGATTTGATAGTCTTAGTTTAACATAAAGAAGAGGAATATCGAGAGATTAAAACTTTTTATATAAGGTATAAGTGGTGCTGTATTGAGAAAATATAGTATGATAGAGCTATCAATTAATGATTGTGAGGAAATCAGATGAAAATCGGAGTGATCGGTTTAGGGAATATTGCCCAAAAAGCTTATTTACCTGTATATGCTGAATTGAGAGATCAGGCAACCTTTATCTTATCTACCAGAAATGAGGCAACGCGTCGGGAAGTTAGTGAAAGATATGGATTTACGGAGACAGTATCATCCATCGAGGAATTGATCGAAAGAGGGATCGATGCTTGTTTTGTCCATGTAGCGACTAAAGTTCATGGACAAGTAGTAAAGCAATTGCTTGAAGCGGGTGTCCATGTATTTGTTGATAAACCGTTAAGTGAAAATTTGGCGGAAGTGCAGGAAATCCAAACATTGGCAGCAGAAAAAAACTTACTTTTGATGGTGGGCTTCAATCGCCGGTTTGCACCTTTAGTAGATGAACTAAAGGCAGTGAAAAATAAAAATATGTTATTCATCCAAAAGAATCGGACCGCTGCACAGCAAACGACAGATTTTGTCATCTATGATCTATTTTTACATGTTGCAGATACACTAGTTTACTTACTGGATGATTCAATCCGCCAGGTTCAGACGAAGATCATCGAGGAAAAAGGGTTCTTAAAAAGAGCCGTTCTTCAGGTTGAAACAGAAACAACAACAGCGATTGCTTCGATGAATCTTTTTGCTGGAGCCAATACAGAAACGTATCAATTGATGAGTGATGAGGGAACGTATACTTTAGAAAATCTAACTGATTTGACAGTCAGAACTATTCAGGGGACAGAACAAAAAGGGTTTGGTGATTGGACGCCGACTTTAGAAAAAAGAGGATTTCAGCAAATGGTGACGACATTTATTGCTGCAATAGAAAACCAAGAAATAGAAACGTTACGGCAAGCGGACATTTTCACAAGTCATGAATTATGCGCAAAAATGATTCGTCAGCATCAACAGCATATTTTATAGAATTGGACTAGAAAGTTTTCCTTAGGCATGCTAGAATAAATAGGATGTTTGAAAGAAAGGAACGACTTTCGATGAATAAAAATGAAATGATGACTGAATTAAAAGATATAAAACTACTATTTGATGAGCCTTTGATGAACTTTACTTTTACGAAAACTGGAGGCCCAGTCGATGTTTTGGCTTTCCCAAAATCAAAAGAAGAAGTCGCTTTATTAGTTGCTTATTGTAAAAATCATGACATTCCTTGGCTTGTTTTAGGAAATGCCAGTAATTTGATCGTGCGTGATGGCGGGATTCGCGGAATGGTCATTATGTTGGAAGAAATGAAGCAAGTGTCGGTTTTGGATGATGGATTAGTGGTCGAAGCTGGAGCAAAATTGATCGATACGACCTACGTTGCGCTGGATCATGATTTGGCTGGTTTTGAATTTGCCTGCGGGATTCCGGGAAGTGTGGGCGGCGCTGTCTATATGAATGCTGGCGCTTATGGTGGAGAGATCAAGGATGTTTTTACATCTGTCGATATTTTATTAGAAGACGGCACGATCAAGACTCTTACAAATGAAGAAATGGACTTTTCTTATCGCCACAGTGTGATCCAAACAATGCATTGTATCATTCTTGAAGCTAGATTTAGCCTGACGAAAGGTGACTATAAACTGATCAAAGCGAAAATGGATGAGCTGACAGAGCTGAGAGTTTCTAAACAACCGCTGGAATATCCTTCTTGTGGAAGTGTATTTAAACGTCCGGACGGGCATTTTACTGGAAAGCTGATTCAAGATGCAGGTTTACAAGGACTAAAATGGGGCGGTGCGCAGATATCTGAAAAGCATGCCGGCTTCATTGTAAATATCGATCACGCCACTGCAACTGACTATGTGGAATTGATCGCACATATTCAAGCAGTCATCAAAGAAAAATTTGATGTTTCATTAGAAACAGAGGTTCGAATCATCGGGGAAGAAAAATAAAGAATGATCGAAGATAAAAAAAGAGCTTGCACCGTGCAAGCTCTTTTTTATCTATTCTGCATTATTTGCTTTTAAATCTTCGATTTCAACAACTTTTAAGTTTTTGCGCTCTAGATTTTCAACTATTTGAGCACAAGTTTCTTCAGTTGTTTCAGCTGGTAAAGTAATCAATGTACGGCGGATAAACTCATCTTCGCCAATATCTAAAGTGATACAGCTAGCAATACTACTGTGTTTAGCAATGATTTTCGTCATTGCAGCTAAATCACCTTGTCTTCCAGTTGTTGCGATCGTCAAAACATAGCTTCCGCGTTCGATATTCCAAGATTGCGCCAAGATATTTAATAACGTACTATGTGTTAAAATGCCGTAAAAATAATTGTTTTCATCTAGAACTGCAATGTAAGGCAACTCTTTGATCGTGAAAAATACTTTGAAGAAAGAAGTATTCACAAAAATAAACTTAGTGGCATTCTTCAATAAATAAGTCACTGGTAGACTCATGTCTCCGCCGTTTGCTTTATGGCGATAGATATGCATTTTATAGATATTTCCTCGGAAGATTTTTTCTGATTCATCAAGAATCGGCACGCAGCGGTAACCTGAATCTTCAAGGATGTTCAATGCTTCTTCTAATGTACAAGATTCATTGACAGTTGTAAGGTTTTTCTTTTTGATAACAACGGATTTTAATAACATGATAAGCCCCCCGTAGGATAAATTCTTCTGACAAGCTAATCATACCATAATTCCCTTGAAAACCATAGTTTATTGAGTATAGATTGACATTCTGTCAAAAGAATGATAATGTTAGTTAGTAAATTTTTGAATAGAGGAGGTTGAACAATGGCAACCAAAAAAGCAGCACTTGCATGTTCAGATTGTGGCTCCAGAAACTATTCTAAAGCCGTCAGTGAAGGAAAACGTGGAGAACGGTTAGAAATCAAAAAATTCTGTAAATACTGTCAAAAATACACGTTACATAAAGAGACGAAATAGATATTGGAGGGACTCAAATGAAGTTTTTACGTAGTGTTAAAGATGAGATGAAACAAGTAACTTGGCCATCAAAAAAACAATTACGCAAAGATACATTGGTCGTTATTGAAACGTCAATTATTTTCGCAGCATTGTTCTTTGTCATGGATACTGCAGTTCAAACAGTGTTTGGCTGGATTCTTAAATAATAAAACTAGTAATTTAGCAGAAACGATGCTATAATTGCAGTGGAGAAAAACTTCGGGGAACTGAGGTTTTTTTATTTTCACTTACAAAAGAAAATGAGTTTTAACTAGACGTTTACGATTCTTGAATGATCATTTTTACTATAAAATCAAAGGAGCTGCATCAAAATGGAATCATTTGAAAAAAATTGGTATGTACTTCATACATACTCTGGTTACGAGAATAAGGTCAAAGCAAACATTGAATCACGTGCGCAAAGCATGGGAATGGGTGATTTTATTTTCCGTGTTGTTGTTCCAGAAGAAACAGCCACAGAAATAAAAAATGGGAAAGAAAAAGAAATCGTCAATAAAACATTCCCAGGATATGTTTTAGTAGAAATGACAATGACGGATGATTCTTGGTACGTTGTCCGTAATACACCAGGTGTTACGGGATTTGTCGGCTCACATGGAGCGGGGAGTAAACCAGCACCGTTATTACAAGAAGAGATCAACCACATTTTGCGTTCGATCGGCATGAGTACTCGTCAGTCTGATCTAGATGTTTCTTTAGGAGACACAGTTCGAATCATTGAAGGAGCATTCTCTGGTCTTGAAGGAGAAGTGACTGAGGTAGATGAAGAACGCCAAAAACTGAAAGTAAATATCGATATGTTCGGTCGTGAAACAAGCACAGAGCTAGACTTTGAACAAGTAGATTCAATTTAAAAGATCCAATATACTAAAGCAGGTCAAGACTGGAGATTCGGTTTGGCTTGCTTTTTTGATTTTATTGTTATGGAGGTTCGGTTATGAAAAGAAAAAAGATGTTTTATACAGTTCTGATTTGTTTAGCGCTTCTTTTTACAGGCTGTACAAGTAAAAAAATAGTGGAGAAGCAGCCTTCATCAGACCCGACAAGTTCTAGTGTAACTGAGTCAAAATCAGCAGTTCCTACACTTTTTATTCATGGTTATAGCGGCGGCAGCGGTTCTTTTGGCGGAATGATCAAACGACTAGAAGCAGATCGCGTCACGAAGAAAGAACTTGTTCTAACGGTTAGCGTTGAAGGAGAAGTGAAAGCTTCAGGAAATCTTACGGGAAAACAGGACAATCCAAGTATTCAAGTATTATTTGAAGATAATAAAAATAATGAATGGAACCAAGCGGAGTGGATCAAGAATTGCCTGATTTATCTTCGAGATACATTTGAAATCGATCAAGTCGATCTTGTCGGACATTCAATGGGCGGCGTCAGTGCGTTAAGGTATTTGACGACATATGGCGATGATCCAAGCTTACCGGCAGTTCAAAAATTTGTTGCGATTGCCGCTCCTTTCAATAATTTTGTTGAATTGTCAGAAGGGGAGACGATTGATGGATTGCTTGCAAATGGACCGTCTGTTCAAAGTGAACGCTATGTAGATTATGCAAACGGGATCAATAAAGTTTCAGCAGGAATACCTGTACTGATTCTTGCCGGAGATATAGAGGACGGCAGTCTAAGTGATGAAATCGTTCCAGTAGCAGATGCACTAAGCGTAGTAGCCTTATTTAAAGCACATGGAAATAGTGTTCAAGAAAAAATCTTTTATGGGAAAAACGCACAGCATAGTCAGCTGCATGAAAATAGAGAAGTAGATCAGACTGTTGCAAACTTTTTGTGGCTGTCTGAAAAATAAAACTGAAAAACTGTTGCACTCCAGATGAAACTCAATGGAGGCTGCAACAGTTTTTCAGTTTATTTTGTTTGATTATTTGCGATTTCTTTTGTCAGCCATTGAGCAGTTGGTGTCATCGCTAATCCGCCTTCGGCAGTTTCTTTGAAGATTTGAGGCATTTGACGTCCTACTTGATACATTGCTGCTACGACTTCATCTGGTGGTATGACACTGCGGATGCCGGCAAGTGCCATGTCTGCTGAGATAAATGCTTGTGAGGAACCTAAGGCATTGCGTTTCACACAAGGAACTTCAACAAGTCCAGCGACAGGATCACAAATTAACCCCATCATATTTTTTAAAGTGATCGCAACCGCTTGAGCAGATTGATCGGCGGAGCCGCCGGCAGCACTGACTAAAGCGGCGCTGGCCATTGCACTGGCTGAACCAACTTCGGCCTGACAGCCACCTTCTGCACCACTGATAGAGGAATTATTGGCAATCACCAAGCCAAAAGCGCCAGCAGTAAATAAGAAATCCAGCTGTTGTTCATGTGTTAAATGTAATTTTTCAATAGCTGCCATCAAAACACCGGGAACGACCCCAGCACTTCCAGCTGTCGGAGTGGCGCAAATCAAGCCCATGTTGGCATTGACTTCGTTTACAGCAACCGCATTTCTAACAGCGGTTAAAATCGTTTCGCCGCTTAAAAAATTTCCAGCTTGAATATATGTATTTAATCGGGTTGCGTCCCCTCCCGTGATACCAGTGACTGATGTCACACCAGCGACACCTTCCTCGATCGACTGCTTCATAACTGCAAGGTTGCGTTCCATTGTCTCAATGATTTTTTCACGACTATGACCATGATTTTCGATTTCTGTTGCGATCATCAATTCAGCCACAGAAGGGTAAGCTGCTGCTTGTTCTACTAACTCTTCTATTGATAGAAACATATTTTTACTGCTCCTTTCGTTTAATCAAAATAATTTACACTGAAAATATGAGGGATCTGGACTAGTTTCATAGTAATGTCCCCAATATCTGCATGATCGATCTCAATGATCATGATAGCTTTTTCACCCTTCGATTCCCGTGTGACAGTCATTGTGCCAATATTGATATTTGTTTCAGAAAGAAGGTTGGTCACTTTAGCGATCATTCCAGGAACATCTTGATGGACGATGATAAATGTCGGAGTTCCCATAGTCAACGAAATCTTGAACCCATTCAGCTCGGAAATTTGAATATTACCGCCGCCGATCGAAATTCCAGTAACTGACAATTTACGATCTCCTTTAGAGACGAGTAATTTTACTGAATTGGGATGCTCTGCTTTTTCTTTGAGTGGCACAAATAGGACTTCCATATTTTGTTCATGAGCGATTTTTAATGAGTCTGCCAATCGTTCATCATCAGGTTCCATATCCAATAATCCTCCGACTAAAGCAATATCGGTCCCATGCCCGCGATAGGTTTTAGCAAACGATTCATATAAATAAATATCGACAGTATCAGGCTGTTCTCCGAAAATGCTGCGGACGATTTTACCGATACGTGCTGCTCCTGCAGTATGGGAACTGCTAGGACCGATCATTACTGGACCAATAATGTCAAAGACACTTTTATAACGTAAATTTTCCATGATTTCATTCACCTATTTTCTTATTTTGAACGTAGATTTTTGCTAACGAAAGTCTATCATATTTGTATAAATAATACTAGAGAATAAAAATTGAATTTATTTTAACTTAATGTTATATTTAATATCCAAAAAGAAAAAAGGAGATAGAACAATGAAAAAAATTAGAATGATGGCTTTTGCAGGTTTAATGGTGATTTTCTGTAGTTGTTTTGCTGGGAATGTTGCAGTAGCAAGTGCTAAAAGCAGCAATGATCGGATAGTAAAAGAAGGGAACGTCAATACAAGGTTTAATAAAATAGACACGATCACTATAGGCGACGGGATCAAGCCGTTGTTTCCGCAGAGCGATGGCAAGCCGGAATTTGTCAGGATCCATGTTACAACTGCAGGATTTCCTCCTGTTTTACGATGGTATAGCAACGGTAAAAAATCAGGTTATCTGACGAAAGAATCTCATCATAGCCAAGCACCAGGTATTATCTGGTTTGTTACTTATAGTGGATATATCAAATAGATAAAAAGAGCAAGTGGTATGTGCTGAATCTAAAGAACTAGATTTTGGGATCTATTTTTGGCACGGGTACAGATAACTTGCTCGTTTTTATTTAGTAAGCTGTTGAAATACGGATAAAAAGAGTGTATACTGTTTTAGTGTGCAATTTTGTACATCATAATTCTTTGCTCAAACAAAGAAGGACTGACGTGGGAGGAGAAATCTTCATCTCCAATTAACCACATCACGGACTCAAGGAGGTATGTCTCGTGGCAAAAAAAGTAGAAAAATTAGTTAAATTGCAAATTCCTGCAGGTAAAGCAACACCAGCTCCGCCAGTAGGTCCTGCACTAGGTCAAGCGGGTATCAACATCATGGGATTCACTAAAGAATTCAACGCTCGTACAGCTGATCAAGCTGGTTTGATCATTCCAGTAGTAATTTCTGTATATGAAGACCGTTCATTTACATTCATTACTAAAACACCACCAGCTGCAGTATTATTGAAAAAAGCTGCAAAAATCGACAAAGGTTCTGGTGAGCCAAACAAAACTAAAGTAGCTAAAGTAACTAGCGATCAAGTAAAAGAAATCGCTGAACTTAAAATGGCAGACCTAAACGCAGCTAACGTTGAGTCAGCAATGCGCATGGTTGAAGGAACTGCACGAAGCATGGGAATCACTGTAGAATAATTTTATTCTATCGTCCCGAAGAAGTAGCTTCTCAGTTTATTTCATATTTAAAGATATGAATTACGTGGGAGGTTCTACCGTTATAACCACAATCAAGGAGGAAACAAAATGGCTAAAAAGAGCAAAAAAATGCAAGAAGCATTGAAAAAAGTTGAATCAACAAAAGTTTACCCAGTAGCAGAAGCGATCGCTTTAGCTAAAGAAACAAATATTGCAAAATTCGACGCAACTGTTGAAGTTGCTTACCGTTTAAATGTAGACCCTAAAAAAGCAGACCAACAAATTCGTGGTGCTGTAGTATTACCTAACGGAACTGGTAAAACACAATCTGTTTTAGTTTTCGCTAAAGGCGAAAAAGCAAAAGAAGCTGAAGCAGCTGGTGCAGATTACGTAGGCGATGCTGACATGGTTCAAAAAATCCAAGGTGGATGGTTTGACTTTGACGTAGTTGTAGCAACTCCAGACATGATGGCTGAAGTTGGTAAATTAGGTCGTGTCTTAGGTCCTAAAGGTCTAATGCCTAACCCTAAAACTGGTACAGTAACAATGGACGTAACAAAAGCTGTCAACGAAGTAAAAGCTGGTAAAGTAACTTACCGTGTTGACAAAGCTGGTAACATCCATGTACCGATCGGTAAAGTATCATTTGATGATGCAAAATTAGTTGAAAACTTCAATACGATCAACGACGTATTGTTGAAAGCTAAACCATCAGCAGCAAAAGGTCAATACATCAAAAACATTTCAGTAACAACAACATTTGGACCTGGAATCCACGTTGACCAAGCTTCATTTTAATTAGAAAAGCTGAATGAACTCGTTCGAGACTGACAGAAAAATAGAAAATACTATTTGTGACGTTTTTTGTCACCAATAGTATTTGTCTTTTTTCCGAAGTTTCAGTTCATAAAGCTAGATCAATAAAAAAGTACAATAGACCAGTTAGGTTGTGAGCAAATTAGAAAACTTACTCAAAGATGGTTTTTATCTTTGAAGGAAGTTTATCTATTTGTCGAGCAATCTGGTCTATGGAACTAGATCAAAAGAAAAGCTGAATGATTTTTAAAATTATTCTTGACTCACTCACTTACCTTATGGTAAAGTGAGTGAGGTTAATAATTAACTGTACCGAAGACAGTAGGTGACGCAAGTCTTAATTTCCTACCGAGGACAATGATTGATGAAATAGATCAATGGTCCCTCTATGTCAACGGTGGCATGGAGTTTTGTTGTTTTACACGACTTTTTGAAAAAAAGACGATGTAAAACAATACTTGGCGAACAAAGTGAGCGAAGTTTCCGTTATTGCTACTAACTTTTTGTGGCAAAATAGATTTCTTTGCTACATATACGTCGAAACTCCACCATCACTATTCAGGAGGTGAAAATAAATGAGTGAAGCAGCAATCGCTAAAAAAGAAACCCTAGTTGAAGAAGCAGCAGCGAAATTCTCAGCAGCATCTTCAGTTGTTATTGTAGACTACCGTGGTTTAACAGTAGAAGAAGTAACAAACCTACGTAAACAATTACGTGATGCAAACGTTGAAATGAAAGTTATCAAAAATTCTATCCTTTCACGTGCAGCTAAAAAAGCAGGTCTAGAAGGTTTAGACGAAGTATTTACTGGTCCAACTGCTGTCGCTTTCAGTAATGAAGACGTAGTAGCACCAGCTAAAATTATCGACGAATTCGCGAAAGATGCGAAAGCATTGGAGATCAAAGGTGGCGTTATCGAAGGGAAAGTTTCTTCTATCGAAGAAATCACAGCTTTGGCAAAACTACCAAGCCGCGATGGATTACTTTCTATGCTATTATCTGTATTGCAAGCGCCAGTCAGAAACGTGGCTTACGCTGTCAAAGCAGTGGCAGACAAACAAGAAGAAGTTGCTTAATCGCAGCCTAATTTACACAAACTAAAAAAATAATTTTAAATTAAATGGAGGAAATTCAAATGGCATTAAACATTGAAAACATTATTGCTGAACTAGAAACAGCAACTATCTTAGAATTAAGCGAATTAGTTAAAGCTATCGAAGAAAAATTTGACGTATCAGCAGCAGCTCCTGTTGCAGCAGCAGCAGGTCCTGCAGCTGGCGGTGGCGAAGAACAAACTGAATTCACTGTAGAATTAACTGCAGCTGGAGATCAAAAAGTTAAAGTTATCAAAGCAGTTCGTGAAGCAACTGGTCTTGGCTTGAAAGAAGCTAAAGCTGTAGTTGATGGCGCTCCTGCACCAGTTAAAGAAGGCGCATCTAAAGAAGAAGCAGAAGCATTAAAAGCTGCTTTAGAAGAAGTTGGCGCTTCTGTAACATTAAAATAATTCATTTTGATGATTTTGAGTCAGAGTCCTTAGCAATAAGGACTCTGACTTTTTTTGTTTTATTAAGAGCTTAGTTATTCTTTAGTAATAAATTAATCGTCTTAAAGCATAAGTTATAAGAATGAAATACTGGTGTTGTCTGTAGTTTGGAAAGAATAGAATGGATTTTTACGTTTATAAGACAATCTGTTATGATGTGTCCAGAAAATAGATGTTAGTATGTTGAATAACTAAAATTTATCTGTTAAGAAGACAAAGTATCTATCATTAGAGCGTACAACATTGTGATTGAAATTTTCTTGTGCTTGATAGTTTGATTTATGTTAAAATACAATATAAAAAGTTACCTAATGCATTATGCACTGGAGTGTGAAAAGTGATGTACCTCTTTCAAAAAATTGAAGAAGCTGTATTTAAACAATTTGATGCTCGGCGGATTATTGGAGAGTTTCTTTTGGAAAATAGAGAAAACTTAGCTGACTATACAATGGAAGATATTGCTAAATTGACGCATACCTCTAAGTCTACATTGGTTCGATTTGCCAAACATTTTGATTATTCTGGTTGGAAAGAATTTATGTATGCATTTACACATGAAGTGGTTCAGTTTGACAATAGCTCTCTTGAAGTAGATATAAATATTCCATTTGATCAATCAGCAAATACGCTAGAAATCATTGAAAACATTGCTAAATTACGAATTCAAACAATAAAAGAAACCTCGTCCTTAATGTCAGTCTCTGATATAAATAAGGCAGCTTCAATTTTAGCTGAATCTGAAACGATCGTTATTTATGGAAGAAGTCCAAATTCGTATTTTGGTGAGCTATTCAAGCGAAATCTAAACACGATCAATAAAAAGGCTTTTTTGGCGGATGCAGATGAGTCAGGTTTGATTTCGACGACCTTAACTGACAAAGATTGTGCAATAATCATCTCTTATTCAGGAAATAATCCTGATTCGTATCCCATGAAAAATGTGAAGTTGTTATTAAGAAATCAAGTTCCAATTATTAGTATCACAAGTGGTGGTGATAACTATTTGCGTGACTATTCAACAATTGTTCTAAATATATTGAGTAGAGAAAAACTCTATTCGAAAATAACTAATTTTTCTACAGAGGAATCGATTCAGTTTATTTTGGACATCTTATATGCAAAAGTATTTTCTTTGAATTATGAGGAAAATATGCTGACAAAGCTTAGCAATTCTCGTTCGTTGGAAATAGAAAGGGAAACGACGTTTAAAGATATTTCTGAAGATACTTAAAAATTATACAATAATAATTGTTTTGTTTGTATGAATTGAAAGAGCTTGTGATATGCCTTTTTAGGTAGCGATCACAAGCTCTTTTAGAGCCAATTTTTTAGTTTGTTCTTTCTTGATTTGAACAAAATGGTTCAATGCTATTATCTTAGAATACTGATTTTATCAGAAGATTATCGGGCCTCTATTCAAAAAAATGTATAGAGTTTATTTACAGTATACTATCAACACTCTTAATCAAAGTTTACAATAATCCATCATCAGAAGGAAAGGTCCTTACTTTTTTCAGTCAAGTCAACTAGTCTTGATCATTGTGCTGTGTGGGATCGATGAGACCTAAAAATTCAAATGCATCATTGTTGAATCCCAACTTAATAATACCGCAATTTGGTAAATGAATAGGTTGTATACCAAGATCTTCTTTCCAAATCTGAGACAAGAAAAAGAAACATGTGCCATTATGAGAAACGGCTAACACGTTCGTATTTTCCTTTTGCTGCATAATGCTTGTCAATGTTTCAAATACTCTCTTTCTAACAGAATCAGCGCTTTCTCCACCATATCGAACATAGAAATTTTCGAAAGATTCTGGTCCTTTTGGTTGCAGAAAAACAGACTGAGCTTCAAATAAACCAAAATTCATTTCCTTTAATCCTTTTAATCGCTGGTAAGGTAAAGTGGTAATGATTTCTAAGGTATCGCTAGCTCGTTCTTGTGTGGAAGAAAAAGCGCTGTCAAAAGAAATACCAGCTGATTTGAAATATTCTTTTGCATCATGAGCTTGAGAAATACCTAATTGTGTTAAAGGAGAATCGCAAGCTCCCTGAACTTTATTTAATTGATTGAATAGGGTTTCTCCATGGCGCATCAAATAAAGATATTGTGTCATAACTTTCTCCTTTTTTAGTTAAGTATAGCAGGTAGAGTATACTCCAAGTCAAGTTGCTTTTTTCATGAAATAGATTTCATAAAATAGACCTGTTTTAAAGAAAAAGTGAAATGCATTTCGAATGTTGAAAAATCTATTGGAAACGCTATCCATAAATGATAGATTGACCTTAAGAGGGATAATGGATGTTACCGGTGACATCATAAGCATCTTTCAATCTATCAAGGGGTGGTTTGGATGAGTAAAAAATATAATCAGTTAGCAAAAGAGATCATACAGCAATTGGGTGGTAAAGATAATATAGTTGAAGCCTATCATTGTCAGACAAGGCTACGGTTTAAAATAGTGGATGAATCAAAGCTGGACAAAGAGAAATTGGAAGAGTTAGATGGGGTAACTAAATATATTAACAACGCTGGTGTTCACCAAGTCGTCATAGGAACACATGTAAAAGATGTGTTTGAAGAAATCGAGAAAAATATCGATGTGCAACACCAAGCAGACAGTACTCACTCAGAGAAAAAAGGACCAGCAGCGACTGTAATTGATTTTGTCGCTGGAACATTCCAACCTATTATACCTGCGCTATCTGGCGCTGGTATGGTTAAAGCAGTTTTAGCATTACTTATTGTTTTTAAAGTGATCACGACAGATTCTCAGACATACTACATGTTAAATCTTTTCGCAGATGGCGTATTTTTCTTTCTACCAATGATGCTAGCATTTACCGTAGCACAAAAATTAAGATCTAATCCAATTCTCGCAGTGTCAGTTGCTGCGATGATGATGCATCCTAATTGGGGCGCTTTAGTAACAGCTGGGGAGCCAGTAACGTTTTTTGGTTTTATTCCATTTACTCTAGCTAATTATACTGGTTCCGTGATTCCTATTTTGATCATCATTTTTGCGCAGTCGTATATAGAAAAATTCCTAGGAAAAATAATTCCAAAATCTGTAGAGTTGGTATTTGTACCAATGTTAACTTTTCTTATCATGGGAACATTAGCTTTTTCAATATTAGGACCGATTGGGAGTGTGTTAGGCGGATATTTGGCAACCTTCTTTACCTTCCTAAGTATTAATGCCAGTTGGGTTCCAGCAGTTCTGATTGGTGGTTTTTTACCGATCATGGTGATGTTTGGTTTGCATAATGGAGTCGCTCCACTAGGCGTTATGCAAATGGCTGAATTAGGCTATGACAGTATTTTTGGACCAGGCTGTGTTTGTTCCAATATTGCGCAAGCAACAGCCTCTGCAGTCGTAGCTTTACGTACCAAAGATAAAAAGTTGAAACAAGTAGCAACTTCCGGTTCGATCACAGCTTATATGGGAATAACTGAACCTGTTTTGTATGGTGTCAATTTACCGAAAAAATACCCTTTGATCGCAGCAATGATCGGTGGAGGATTAGGTGGTTTGTATGCTGGATTGACCAATACACACCGTTTTGCTACTGGTTCTTCTGGTTTACCAGCGATCTTTCTTTATATTGGTGATGACACAATGCGTTTTTTCTGGAATATTGTGGTCGCTCTAATTATCTCTGCTGTTTCTACAGCAATTCTAACTTATGTTTTAAGCTTTAAATTCGAAAAAGAAGAAGTGATTCCAGAAATCAAAGAAGTAATTTTAGAAGACACAAAGATTGCTACTCCGATCGAGGGAAAAATTATCCCTTTGAATGAGGTTCAAGACGAAGCGTTCGCTTCTGGGGCTTTAGGAAAAGGATTTGCAGTGGAACCATCTAAAGGAGAGGTAGTTGCTCCATTTAAAGGAAAAGTGGTCGCTATTTTCCCTACAAAGCATGCCATTGGGTTGACTTCTGAAACGGGAGTGGAACTATTGATTCATGTTGGTTTGAACACAGTTGAGCTGAATGGACAGTATTTTGAAACACTGGTGGAAGTGGGGCAAGAGGTTTCTCCAGGTCAATTATTGTTGACGTTTGACATCGATAAGATTCAAGAAGCAGGATACTCTACTCAAGTTCCAGTTATCATAACCAATACACCACAGTATTCCTCAATTGAAATTATCAACCAAGGGAATACAAACAAAAATAAAGATATACTAACCATTAAAGTTTAGGAGCGATAAAATATGGGATTGAATGAGAATTTTTTGTGGGGTGGCGCAATCGCTGCGAATCAAGCCGAAGGCGGCGTGTTGGAAGGTGGACGAAAATTATCAAATGTAGATTTACTGCCAAGTGGACCAGATAGGAAAAAAGTCGCAGCTGGCGATTTAGAAATGTTAGAATGGAAAGACGGCTACTATTACCCAGCAAAAATGGCCATCGATATGTATCGACATTATATGGAGGATATCCAACTGTTTGCAGAAATGGGCTTTAAGGTGTATCGGATGTCTCTTTCGTGGTCACGAATTTTTCCAAATGGAGATGATGAAGAGCCAAATGAAGCAGGTTTGATTTTTTACGAGAAGATCTTCAAAGAACTAAGAAAACATGAGATTGAACCATTAGTAACTATTGCTCATTTTGATATCCCTGTTCAATTAATCAAAAAATATGGTGGATGGAAAAATCGTCGTCTCGTTGATTTCTATACAAAGTATGCTGAAACAGTTATTACACGTTATAAAGGCTTGGTGAAGTATTGGCTAACGATCAATGAGATTAACATACTCCTACATCAGCCATTTGTTGGTGGAGGAATTGTTTTTCAAGAAGGTGATAACAAACAAGAAATCAAGTATCAAGCGGCTCATCATCAACTACTGGCCAGTGCACTGGTAACCAAGCTTGCCCATGAAATAGATAGTGAAAATAAGATTGGTTGTATGTTAGCGGGTGGGAGTCACTATCCATATACTTGCCGCCCAGAAGATTATCAAGAGGCTATTAATCGGGACAGAGAAGGTTATTTCTTTATTGATATACAAGCACGTGGAAAATACCCAAATTATGCATTGAAAAAATTTGAACGTGAAAAATTGAATATACGGATGGAACCGAACGATAAAAAAATTCTAGCTGCATCTCCAGTTGATTTTGTTACTTTTTCATATTATTGCTCAAGAACGGTCAGTGCTAATCCTGAAGATTATGCCCAAGCAACTGGGAACTTATTTCCATCTATTAAAAATGAGTATCTCCCTTCAACAGAATGGGGTTGGCAAATCGATCCATTGGGATTACGAAATTCGCTAAATCAACTGTACGATCGGTATCAAAAACCCTTATTTATTGTAGAAAATGGTTTAGGGGCAGTTGACATCCCTGATGAGAATGGTTATGTTGCAGACGATTATCGCATTGATTACTTAAAAAAACACATTAAAGCTTTTAAAGATGCTGTAGAAATCGATGGGGTAGAATTACTCGGCTATACAACATGGGGATGTATCGATTTAGTTTCGGCTAGTACAGGACAAATGAGTAAACGTTATGGATTTATTTATGTTGATCGAGATGATGAAGGGAATGGCACACTGAAACGTTCAAAGAAAAAATCTTTTGATTGGTATAAACAAGTAATCGCATCTAATGGTGAAAAACTAGAAGAATGAAGCATTGCTGAGAAGCTTTGTTCTTGTCAGGGGACGTCCATAGGGATATTGATATCAGAAACTGAAAGGATATTAAATTATTTCTAGAGAAATTAGAGAATATGTCTAAGGTAATAAAAAAGACCCTAGGGTCTTTTTTATTATAAAGAATCTTTCAAGCTGTTTGTTAGATCTGACAAACTATCTCTATAGGTGATCAGGAAATCAACAAGTGTACTTTTTCCTGCTAATTTCTTATTTCCGTAGCTAGCATACTGTGTTTTTTGGGCGTCAAAAGCTTGTTCATATTGCTTTTTCTGTTCTTCAAAAGCAGCTTGATCGTAAAGTGCAGTATCTTTTATAGCGGCTTCGTACTCAGCTAAATAATTATTGATAATCGCTTGATACATCACTAGATAATCTTCATAGGTTTTGATCGATTTAATTGTTTCATCAGACACATCAGTAGGCTTAAATGCAGTTGATTCAGATTTTTCAGAAGCTTTTGTCTCTTCTTTAGTGCTAGAAGGAGTACTTTCTTTAGAACTAGAAGAAGGAGCTTCTTTTGAACTAGAGCTTGAAGTATCCGTATCTTTACCGCCCATATATTTTTTGAAATCTGAATCATTTAAAAAGCTCACTGTCCAAGAGCTTGGAGAGTAATTATCATCAAAAGTGATCGTGTCACCTTCTTTTAAGATCAATCGTTGTTTGGCTCCTACATCTCTAAGCATTTCACTTTTTCTAGTATTACCACGAACATTCATGCTCACATAAGCATTTTTGTCAGTATCTCTTTCTCCATGGCTTAATTCAGTCAAAACAGCATAATAAGTTCCAGGCTCAATATCAGTCCCTACGATATAGTCTCCTTTAGCGACAAATTCAACTGACTCAGGTTCATCTTTAGTTTTGCTCTCTTCTTTTGAAGAACTGGTCATTTCCGTAGTTTCTTTCGTCGAACTATTTGTTTTAACATTTTCTTTTTTTCCGCCAGAACTACATCCAGCTAAAAGACTGACCCCAACAGCTAACAAAATAAATTTTTTCATTTTACTCCCCTTTTCATTGTGTGATATTTTTGGATATTCTCATAAAATCATGAGTAAAAACAAGTCAATAGCCAATTATTAACTTGTTTTTTATATTATATCAGTCATAGTAAGCGATAACAATATCATGAAAATGAAATAAAATGAGACTTATTTAGAATTTTATGTTCTTTAGACATTTTAGTAGATTCGATTGACAATAGAACGGAATTTTTATATAAAATTGAAGCTTCTAATCATCCATTGAAATGGGAAATTTCATTATTTTCTCATTTTGATGCATATCTTTCGCATGAAATAATAGAATTTGTTAGCATAAATAAGTACTCATTTTTATTTTTAAATTTTGTTGTGAAGGAGGACATGAATATGCATTGGTTATGGACATTAATCGTCGGTGGTGTGATCGGCGCAATTGCTGGCGCAATCACTAGTAAAGGCAAATCTATGGGCATAATTTTCAACATTATCGCAGGTTTAGTCGGTTCATCGATCGGTCAAGCTTTACTTGGTAGCTGGGGTCCTCAGCTTGCTGGAATGGCTTTGATTCCTTCAATCATCGGTGCGGTGATTTTAGTAGCAGTCGTTTCATTCTTTTTAGGTAAAAAATAAGTATTTTCAGTAAAAACCGCTTGGAAGCATTGTTTCCAAGCGGTTTTTTGTGCTAATCAAATAATTTTTCTATAAAAGCTTCATAATTTTGGACTAGTAACAATTGTTCTAGTTTTTCACTTGTAGAAAATGTATCTATCATAAAATCAAATAATTGCCGAAACTTTTTCATATCTCTTTGGTTCATGACGATCATTATGATAACTTGAACGTAATGAGTGCCCCACTGAACTGGCCGATCATTCAGAATGATCGAAATGCCCGTTTTTTTTGCGCTCATTTCAATTGCATGAGGTAATGCAACTGAGTTATTGAAAGAGGTTGCGGACATTTTTTCACGCTCTTTGATCAGCTCGATGAAAGAAGACTCGATATGCTGACTTTCAATCAACTTACTCCCTAGATAGTCGATATAGTCATATTCGGACGATAGATAAACATTTCGCTCAAAACGTTCAGAAGTCAGATACTTGCCAATACTTTCTTTCAAATCAGCAACAAGTTTTTGTTGTTTCAACCTATTGATCGCTTTTTGAACTTTATCAATATCTTTCCCAGACAAAAAAGGTGAGAGTTGAACTGTATTAGAAAATTCCTTGAGTTCGATCGTAGACAAAACTAAATCGGAATTGCTCATCTCTAAGCGACTTTGCTCATCTAAACGATAGAATGCGCCTGTTATGTTTATACTTTTCTTAAAAATATCGCTGATCTTATAAACTAAGCGTTTGTGCATGTCATAGTATTCAGGTGTATAGATCACACAATTCAATTTATTTTCTGTTTCGAATTTTTCTTCAAAATAAGAACCAATATGAAGTGCAATAAATGTGATTTCATCATCAGAAATGGGAATATTGATTTGTTTTTGAATTTGTTTGGCAATAAAAATCGCTACTTCGTAAATAAAAGCATAAGACTGTTTGATTTCTTCGGAAAGAGGATTACTGACTTGTTTGCCTCTTTTTGCTCGTGAAATCAAATTTGAAACATGTAAGGCTAAGTTCAAAATCAATTCTTCTGAGATATGAGTAATAAAATATTTTTCTGCAACTGTTTCCATTGTTTGGGAAATAAAGGCATAAATGCTGGTATCCATATACTCTCTTAAAAAGGTTTCATTTGCAGGAGAAATTTTTGTCATCAGTAAAAGAGCCAAGTTATGAATTTCATAAAGATCCATTTCGATAGATAGAGCTTGATGGATGTCTTTTCCAATATCAGTGGCAATCTTATATTCTAACTGATCTTCTGAGAGAAGCTCTGAAGTCATTTCTATATCTGAGCGTTGATGATGTAAGAGACGATCGATAGCAATTGCAATATGTAATAATAGACTATTGATTGCATAGCCGTTGACATAGAGATGCTGATTACTTAAACGCTCGACAACGATTTTTTGAATCGTTTCAATAGGAACATCTGGAAAAATCGTCTGAATATAATCAAGTGACTGGAAATTACGTAATGCTTCATCTTGCAGCAAATCACTCGTAAGCTTTCTAAAATCGATTTCCTCTCCGATCATCGTAAGATGCTGTCCGTTTTTAATGATTTTTAAACGATATTTTTCCATTTTTTTACGTAAACGAAGCAAGTCTTTTTCAATGGTCGGAATGCTGACAAACAATGTTTCAGCGGCCTCAAAATAATTTATAGTATGATGCTGGATCAATAAGTTCATCAAATAATTTATTCTGTCTTTAGGTGTATTGATTTCCTTTTTGCTTAGAGAGAGAATGTCATCGATTTGGACGGCATCATTGATTTTATAGCCTTGTCTGGAAGAACAGATTATTTCATGCTCAGTCAATTGATTGATTCGAGTAACGTAATTGCGGATCGTTCGAGTCGAAGTAGATAACGTTTCAGCTAAAAAAGCGGCAGATAACCAGTCATGATGCTGGGACAATAATTTGATCAGTTCTGCTTCCTTTTTGTTTAACGACACATTTTTCACCTTCTTTCCCTTTTGTACTTCTTATTATTGAGATTTTCAAACGGCAAATCAAGTATAGTTGTTTCCGCTAAAACTCTTGTGAGAGGAAAGAAGTATATTTGAAACTGTTTAAAAAAAAGTTGAAGATGAAAGTGTAGCAAAGAGCTGTTTCAATTCAGTGATATACCGTTTGTATGCAGCAGCCTAGTTACGTAAATACGTCGATCTTGAAAAATAGGAGGAATAAAGATGAGTGAATTGAATGTGTTATTAGTTTGTGGATCAGGTGCCAGCAGTGGATTTATGGCAGCAAATATGCGGAAGGCGGCTAAGTCCAAGGACCTGAATATGAATATTGTTGCTAGAAGTGAGTCGGAAATTGAAAATTATATTGAAGAAATCGATGCGTTGATGGTTGGGCCTCACCTTGAGTATATTATTGACGAAATCGACGAAATCATTCATGGATTTCCAGTAAAAGTAATTCTGATGAAGAAAGAATATTATGCAACACTTGACGGAGAAGCTGCAATCGAGCACTTATTAGCATCAATGAAAGAAGAAGAATAAAAAAGGAGGAGTAAATGATGAACAAATTGATTTTCTGGCTGGAAAATAGTTTTTCACCAAAGATGAATAAAGTGAACAACAATCCTTGGATCGTTAGTATCAAGGATTCGATCATGCAAACATTGCCGTTTATCTTTTTAGGATCAGTCTTTTCAATGCTGGCGATTCTAAATGATTACTTTCCGGCATTACCAAGTTTTTGGGTACCGTTTGGCTGGACGATGGGGAAAATTTCATTATTTGTTGCTTTTTTGATTCCATTTAATTTAATGGAGAAAAAAAGATTAAGAAAACAGCGGATCGTTGCTGGTATGAGTGGTTTGGTCTTATTTTTGATGATCATTTCACCGCAAGTGGAAAAAGATAGTGTCATTGGTTTTGGTCACGATGCTTTGGGCGCTGGGGGAATGTTTGTGGCGATCGTAGCTGGGCTGATCGCAGGATTCGTTTTGGTGACGCTAGGCAAATTCTCTTTCTTCAAAGAAGAATCGGTGATTCCGGATTTTGTTAGAGCATGGTTTGATTCGATGCTGCCGATCGGAATCATTGTGATTTTCGGCTGGGTCGTCGTCTTGATCATGAAAGTCGATCTGTACAATATCGTCTTAAGTATTTTTATGCCATTATCAAGTTTTATGGAATCACCAGGCGGTTTTGTCGGTATGATGTTCTTGATTTGTTTCTTGTACTCAATGGGGATCTCAACGTGGGTCTTAACGCCAGTGGTACAGCCAGTTTTATTAAAAGCGATCGCTGAAAATATCGCTCTTGTTCAAAATGGTACAGCAAGTGTTGACACATTGAATTTGGTAACTAGCAGTACGTTATATTCTGCGTATCTTTGGATTGGTGGAATCGGTTGTACGATGCCGCTTGTTTTGATGATGATGCGGGCGCGTTCAAAAAAAATCAGTGCTTTGGGGAAAGCCTGTATTGCACCTTCGATTTTTAACATCAATGAACCAGTGATTTTTGGTGCGGTTGCTTGGAACCCGCTTTTAATGATCCCAATGTGGCTTCAGGGGATTATTTTACCGATCGTGATTTATATTTTTACGAAAGTGATCCCATTTGCACCGATTCCTAAAGTTCAATTTGAACTGTGGTATTGTCCGTTTCCGTTTGCGACATGGTTTACCACTGGAACGATCACAGGTTTGATTTTGATGGCCGTGATTTTTATGCTCTCGGCTGCAATTTGGTATCCATTTTTCAAAGCATACGACGATCAAGAAGTAAAAGCAGAAAACCAATCATTGAAGGAGGCTTAAAAGGATGGATGATCTATTATCAGAGCAAGCCATGAAAATCATTTTATATGCTGGAGATGCCAGAGTCAATTGCCGAAATGCACTTGTTGCTATTGAGAAAAATGATTTTGATACAGCAAATGAAGAAATGAAGCTTGCAAAAAGCAATATCACACAAGCACATCAGGTACAGACAAAAGCGATTCAAAGTGAAATGGGAGAAGAAGCAGAAGAACATCCTCATTCACTACTGTTTACACACGCACAGGATACATTGATGACGATTTATAGTGAGATCAATATGGCGAATCATTTGATCAAGATAGCTAAGCAGATTGATGAACGACTACAACAACTTGAAAAACAATAAAGAAAAGAGGTAAGACGGATGTATCAAGTACCAAAAGGGTTTCCAAAAGATTTTTTATGGGGCGGCGCTGTTGCAGCAAATCAATGTGAAGGAGCCTATGAATATGAAGGCAAAGGCACAAGTGTTGCTGATATCAATGAATTTAGAGCAGATTTACCTTTAGAAAAGCGCTCAAATGCAGAGATATCGACTAGTTATATTGAAGAAGCTTTGAACAGCAAGACGGGAGTATTTCCGAAAAGATGGGGGATCAACTTCAAAGAAACGTATCCTGATGACTTGAAGCTCTTAGGCGATATGGGCTTAAAATTATTTAGAACATCGATTGACTGGTCACGGATTTTTCCAAATGGCGATGAGTTGGAGCCAAATGAGGCTGGACTCCGGTTTTATGACAAACTGATCGATGAAATCATTGCAAATGGAATGGAACCGATGATCACTCTTTCTCATTATGAGATTCCTTTGAACCTGACATTGAAGTATCAAGGGTGGTACTCACGGGAAGTTGCAGACTTCTTTATTCGTTATGCCAAGGTCATTTTAGATCGTTACAAGGGAAAAGTAAAATATTGGATCGTGATCAATCAGATCAATTTGATTGGGCATGAATCTTTCAATCACTTAGGAATTGCGGAGGATAAAGTAGATAATTTACTGGAGGCAAAATATCAAGGAGTGCATCATATGATGGTGGCTTCTGCTGCAGTTACTGAATATGCACATCAAGTAGATGAAAATTATGAAGTTGGCATGATGCTATGTGGAGGGCCGGAATACGCTGCGACTTGTCAGCCAGAAGATGTATTGGCAACATTAAAAATCAATCAAATGCAGTATTTCTTTGCGGATGTATTGTTGAGAGGATACTATCCAGGCTATGCGTTTCGCTATTTTGAAGAGCAGGGAATCAAGCTCACCTTTGCTGAAGAGGATGAAGCAGTTTTAAGAAACACAGCTGATTATATGTCCTTTTCATACTACTATACGCAAATTTGCGATGCAAAGCATGATGAACCTTACCGAAATAAAGAATTACCAGCAAATCCTTGGGGCTGGACGATCGATCCCTTAGGACTAAGAACCTTGCTGAATTCTTTTTATGACCGTTACCAGTGTCCGATCTATATTACTGAAAATGGGATCGGCTGTTATGACAAACTGGAAGCAGATGGAACGATCCACGATGATTACCGAATCGATTATTATAAAGCGCATATCGAACAAATGAAAGAAGCAATCAAAGACGGTGTGGATCTTAGAGGCTATTGCGCGTGGGGGCCGATCGATATCATCAGCTGTTCTTCTTCAGAGATGAGTAAGCGTTATGGTTTTATTTATGTGGATCAGGATGATTATGGCAAAGGCAGTCAAAGACGCTATTTGAAAGATAGCTATGCCTGGATGAAACAAGTGATCGAGACGAATGGGGAAGCTTTATAATCGATTGGAGGAGTTCGATAGTGAAAAAGAGTTGGGTAGTATTTGTTGGTTTAGTATTTTTGTTGAGCGGCTGCAGTACTGGAAAAACAACTGAGAAAACAAACGCATCTGAAACGAAAGCAGCACAAGAAACAACCTTATATTTTGTCCGGCATGGCAAAACGATGTTCAATACAACGGGGCAAGTTCAAGGCTGGTCTGATACACCGCTGACTGACGAAGGGGTGCAAGGAGCCAAGGAATTAGCGATAGGATTAAAAGAAACCCCTTTTGTTTTAGCATACTCGAGTGATTTAGGCCGAGCGATGTCTACTGCAAATCATATACTCGATGAAGGCGATCGCAAAGGAGTAACGCTGGAGACCTTATCAGGATTAAGGGAATGGAATTATGGCGGCTATGAAGGTCGGGATAATGCGGATATGTGGACACCGATTTTTGAAAAAAATGGGCTGAAATTTGATGAGGAATGGACTCAATATGGAGAATTAACAAGAAAATTAAGTGATGAAGAGATCGCTGATGAAATTGCCGCAAATGATAAAACTGGTACAGCTGAAAATTACAAAGAGATTGTTAAACGATCGAAAGAAGCGATGGACCAAATTTTAGCAGAAGCGAAAGTAAAAGGCGGCGGGAATGTGTTGATCGTGGCTCATGGTAGTGAAATCCCGACGATTTTGGAAATATTAGTTCCAGGAGGCTATCAAGGAGAAGACATCAAAAATTGTAGTGTAACAACAGTTAAAGTCAAAGATGATACATTTACGATCGATAAAATCGGTGACCTAAGTTATTTGGAAAAAGGAAAAGAATAGAACATATAGATGTAAAAGAATAGAGAAACCGTACGATGCATGCCTTGCATTGTACGGTTCTTAGTTTATTCTACTCTGAAAAAGCTGACTATTTTCTAGTCAATTTTACCACAGCTTCACAACGTGCTGTTTGCGGAAACATATCTACCGATTGTAAATAATCGATCTCAAAGACTTTAGCTAGATCAACTAGATCTTTTGCCAAGGTCGATACATTACAAGAAATGTACACCATTTTTTTAGGCGGCTGTTTCATGATCGCTTTGAGCAGCTTTTGATCTAATCCAGTTCTAGGTGGGTCAACGACGATCGCATCGGGTTTAAAGCCAGCCTGCAGCCATTTCGGCAACAATTCTTCTGCTGTGCCGATCTCATAATGCGTGTTGGTAAAACCTAAGCGCTCGGCATTGAGTTTGGCATCTTCGATCGCCGCAGGAATGATGTCCATTCCCCGAACTTCCTTAGCTTTTTTAGCAAGGCTTAAACCGATCGTACCTACACCGCAATAAGCATCGACAACGGTTTCGTTTTCCTGTAAATCTAATGCTTTGATCGCTTCATTATATAAAACCTCGGTCTGTTCCGGATTTAATTGGAAAAAGGCTCTTGGTGATAAATCAAAAGTGACCTCGTTGATTTTTTCTTCGATGCTTTCTTTTCCCCATAAATGGATCGTTTCGTCACCCATAACGATCGATGTCCGCTTGTTTTGAACGTTTTGCATAATTGACACAACTTCGGGAAGCTGCTGGGTGATTTCATCGATCAATACATGTTTTTGCGGGAACTTTTTTGATTGAGTGATAAAAACGACTTGAACTTCATTGGTTTTGATGCCGACACGAACCATCAATGTACGGAAAATGCCGCTATTTTTGCGTTCATTGTAGATCGGCAGTTGATATTTATTCAATAATTCGACTAAAGCGTTCATAACCTTTGTTGTAGCGGGTTGTTGTACGAGACAATCATCGATCGGAACTAAGTGGTGTGAATCCGCTTGATAGAGTCCCGCTTCGATTTCTCCGTCGATTTTCCGTAACTGAAATTGTGCTTTATTCCGATAATTCCAAGGATTTTTCATTCCGATTGTTTTTCGCAATGGATACTTCTCAAAATTTCTTGGTTTAAATTTGTTCAAGGCTTGTTTTAATAGATCCTTTTTAAACGTCAATTGAGCTGGATAAGCAAGGTGCTGTAATTGACAACCGCCGCACTCTTCATAGACAGGACAAGGCGGTACCACACGTTCAGGTGCGGATTTAATGATCTTTGTTAGTTGTGCTTCCACGAAGCGGGGAGCGACTTTTGTGATTTTCACAGAAATGTCTTCTTTAGGTAGAGCACCTGGAACAAAAACGATCGTCTTTTTATAATACCCGATACCTTCTCCGTTGATGCCTAAACGTTTTATCTTCAAAGAAATACTTTGGCCTTCTTTTAATTGATGTGTGGTCATGGTTTCATCCTTTTATTTCATGATTTTATTAAATACTGTGTAGTTGTTCTAAAACTTTGCTTTTTTACTTCATCCTATTTTAGCACAATTTGACTGGTTTAGCTTCTGTCATTTATATGTTATAGTAGAATATACGTTCTCACTAGAAAGGCGGAGGAAGATGGAAACAATCACGAAAATCACGAAGGACAAAGGGCAGTTTTATTTAGTCTGGCTGTCTTCGGGAGAAAAATTACGCGTATCAGAAGATACACTCGTCCGTCAGCGCTTATTAAAAGGACAAGAACTAACTGAAACAATGATCGAACAAATAAAAAAAGCTGGTTCGTATGACGTTGGTCTGCAGCTGTCTTTAAATTATCTTAGTTATCAATTACGCTCGAAAAAAGAAATTCTTGATCATTTGAAAGAGAAAGAGATTTTACCGGAAGATCGAAAAAAAATCGTTGCTCGTTTAGAAGAGATGAATCTGCTGGATGATAAATCTTTCAGTGAAAGTTATGTACGAACGTTGATGCGAACCAGTGATAAAGGGCCTAAGATGATCGAACAGCAACTAAAACGCAAAGGGCTGAGCGATGAAGATATTCAGCATGGTTTGACTTTTTATGCAATGGAAGATCAAGTTGAAGTCGCTGCCGCTGCCGCTCAAAAGGCAATGAAACGCTATAGAACGAAAAGTTTTAGAGAGGCATTGCAGAAAGTTCAAATTCACCTGATGCAAAAAGGATTTAACCGTGAGGTGATCGATCTAGCGCTTGAAGGCTTAGCTTTTAAACGGGATGAAGAACAAGAGATAGACGCAATCAAAAAAGAAGGAGATAAGCTTTGGGAGAAACACCGTAAGCTTGATTCTTATAAACGCTCGATGAAGGTCAAACAAAGTCTGTTTCAAAAGCAGTTTGATTCAGAATTGATCCAGCAATATTTTGATGAAAAGGAATTAGAGGATGAAGAATGAAAAATATTGGGAGACGTGGAGCACAGAAAAACTTCAGTCTTTTCAAGAAGAATTTATTGATTGGTATGAAAAAGAAAAACGTAACTTGCCATGGCGCGTCAATTTAGATCCATACCGTATTTGGATTTCAGAGATCATGCTGCAGCAGACACGTGTCGATACTGTGATCGATTATTATTATCGTTTTATGGAGTGGTTTCCGACGATCAAAGACCTGGCTGAAGCACCTGATGATCGTTTATTGAAAGCTTGGGAAGGGCTGGGCTATTATTCCCGAGCTAGAAATTTAAAAATGGCAGCGCAACAGATCATGACAGAATTTGATGGCCAAATGCCTCAAACGATCGAAGAAATCAGACAACTGAAAGGAATCGGACCGTATACGGCAGGAGCGATCGGCAGTATTGCCTTTCAACTGCCAGAACCAGCGATTGACGGAAATGTGATGCGTGTGGTCAGCCGTTTATTTGAAATCAGTGATGATATTGCAAAAGCTGGCAGCCGCAAAGTTTTTGAAGAAGCGATGTATAAAATCATTGATAAGGAGCGGCCGGGGGATTTCAATCAAGCAATGATGGATCTAGGCTCAGCGATCTGTACACCAACGTCGCCTAAGTGTGAGGAATGCCCAATTCAGCAATATTGTTTGAGTTATGAGATGAATACAATGACTGATTATCCAGTCAAATCAAAGAAACAAAAACCGAAAGATGTTTATTATGTAGGTGGGATCATCGAAAATAATCAAGAGGAGTTCTTGCTGGAACAGCGTAGTGCTAAAGGGTTATTAGCGAATATGTGGCTATTTCCGATAGAGGAAGTCAGTAAGGAACGATTTGATTTCCTGCAAAAATCACGGGTAAAAGAAGAACAACAGTTATCTCTTGAATTTGAAGAACCACTTTTGGTCGCAGAAGAAAATTCAGAGATTTTTGAAGAGTATCCCCAAGTTGTTTGGCAAAAGCGAAATTTGGGAGAAGTCGTTCATGTTTTTAGCCATTTAAAATGGCATATCTTGGTGTTTTATGGAAGACAAACAGGTCCAATTTCTATCAATGACAATCAGAATTGGACAACTCCAGAAGAATTTTCAAACTATGTATTTCCAAAGCCGCAGCAAAAAATGGTAGAACTTTATCAAAAAGAATTTAAAATAAAGAAATAATTAGTTGGTGCGAACCTTAAGTGCGCATGAAATAGCTAGGAGATTCGCACCAAAATTTTTTAAGATTTCAGCTGTAAAAGGCTATTTTCTCATTTATATTTAATGTTATAATAGTGTTAGTAGTGGAATAGCTGGAATATGTCTGATATTTCAGCCTATTTCACAGTCTAGCTCTGTTTAGAGCTAGTGGATTGAAATAATGTTTCTAAAACATTACCTTGTGTAAATGTCATGTCTAGCTCTGTTTAGAGCTAGTGGATTGAAATTCAAATATCCGATGATGTACCTACTCCATATAAGTCTAGCTCTGTTTAGAGCTAGTGGATTGAAATATAGACAAAAATACCTACTTATGGAGAATGTTAAAAGTCTAGCTCTGTTTAGAGCTAGTGGATTGAAATAGTGAACCTTACTCGCTAGAAAAGCATATTGTGAGGTCTAGCTCTGTTTAGAGCTAGTGGATTGAAATAGACAAAGCAATTGAGTATATAGCTTTTATCAACGTCTAGCTCTGTTTAGAGCTAGTGGATTGAAATTACTGCAGATACGACTGGCGATAGTATGGAAGGCGTCTAGCTCTGTTTAGAGCTAGTGGATTGAAATAATAAATTAGAAGCGCAAGACATGAATAAATTAGTCTAGCTCTGTTTAGAGCTAGTGGATTGAAATATAGAATCATTGTTCAACGGCTAATAAACGTTAATGTCTAGCTCTATTTAGAGCTGGATTTTTTATTATGAAATATAATAAACTAAAAGTTATTTAAACGTACTTTATAGTATTTCATTTAAAACAGTCGTAAGAAATCAAACTCCTTAGTATGCAAAGTTGAAAATTATGATATAATTATAGTGATATCGGTGTAATGAACACCCAAACGAAGCGCAATCAGCTTTGATATGCGATTTTTCGTACGAGGGAAAGTTGGGGGACTATGGCAATTCCAAAAGAAGGTGAATTTGTAACGATCCAAAGTTACAAACACGATGGACATTTGCATCGAACATGGCGAGATACTATGGTATTGAAAACAAGCGAGTATTCTTTGATCGGCGTTAACGATCATACTTTGGTGACAGAGTCTGATGGGCGTCGATGGGTTACTCGGGAACCAGCGATTGTTTATTTTCATAAAAAATACTGGTTCAACATAATAGCGATGATCAGAGAAAAGGGGGTTTCTTATTACTGCAATCTTGCGTCACCATATCTTTTAGATGATGAAGCATTGAAGTATATCGATTACGATTTGGATATCAAGGTTTTTCCTGATGGAGAGAAACGTTTGTTAGATGTAGACGAATATGAGTTTCACAGTAAAATCATGGAGTATCCGGAAGATATCGATTTTATTCTAAAAGAAAATGTGAAGACATTAGTGGATTGGATTAATAGTGGAAAAGGTCCGTTCTCTGAAGACTATGTGAATATCTGGTACCAACGCTATCAGGAGCTATCTAAAAAATAGCGAATGTAAGATGTTAAGTGAAAAAAGACTAGTGAGAAATTATCGCTAGTCTTTTTTTGTATCTTAAGTCAGTAATATTTTTTCTTATGTAGTTAAATATTTTTTTAATGATATAATTATATTAAAAAGAATGGAGGGTATATAATGAAAGAGTATGCAATAAAAACAATAAAAGTGATGGGAATCATCTTTTTTGCTATGATTACGTTTGGATGGGGGAAAAGCAATATCGCTGAAGAACGAAAGGTTTATATTCCATCAGATGAGCTGAGAAAATCTGTTGTGAAGTCGATTGAGGAAAATACTGGTAAAAAGATCACAGATGAATTGCCCACAATAAAAGAAATGGAATATGCAGATTCAGTTTATCTTGCTGGTGAGTCACTTGAAGGCGTACAATACCTAACCAATGTAGAGAGTGCTGTTTATGTACCAGTAAATGAAGGAAGTATCGATATGCGCCCGATTGGAAAAATGAAAAATTTGAAATTTTTACAATACTATTGGTATATGACCGAAGCTAAAGCGACACATATGGTGCAAGATATCAGCTATTTATCAGGGCTGGAAAATTTGGAAGGGCTTGATTTATATGGTTATCCAGTGCTGGATCTTACACCGCTTTCTAATTTGAAAAATTTAGATAGGTTTGATGGAGACTCATATGTGACAGCTCCAACAGCGGTAGTGGATCGATCAACGAAACAGCTTGTCTTTGAAAACCCGATGAAGTATTCTACCCAATTTGATCAGGCAGAAAAATCCACAGGTTATACAGAATTGTCAAACGAGGATGATACTTGGAATAAAAAGATAGATGCAAAATTAGAAAATAATCTTGTCACTGTTGAAGGGATCGATGAGAGGGCTACGCAAATAAATGTTACCTTAACAGCGATTTCATCCAATAGAATGTATAGACATAATCTTCAATACACAATTCCTTTAGTCTGGAAATAATAAAAAAGTGTGGAATATTCATCATATTCCACACTTTTTGAGATCATAACGCTTTATTCATTTGATAATGCTCTATATTAGCATCAAGGAACATATCGCCTTCTTTAACGTAACCCATCCGCTCATAAAATCCTAAAGCAGTGATTTGTGCGCCTAAAGTAATCACTCTATATCCTTGCTCTTTTGCAAATTCTTCGGCTTTTTCTACAATGATCCGGCCGTATTCTTTACCTCGATACTCTTTTTGAACAGCCATTCGTTGTAGTTTTATCCTATCATTTTCAAGTGGTAATAGGCGACAAGTAGCGATGGGTTTGTTATCATCACCATATAAAACAAAATGAATGCACATTGCTTCATATTTATCGATTTCTATCTCGCTAGGAACTCCTTGCTCCAGCATGAATACTTGATGACGGATTTGAACGGCATCTAAATAGATGTCACTCATCGTATCTCTTGTTTGAACGATTTTCATTTGGCACCTCTAACTCATATTATTTTATTTATTATACCTTAAAATCACTGTTTAAATAAAGATTTGTAACTTTTTTAGTTATAGATCAGTTATAATGGAAATCTTAGCTATTCTGTTGAATAAATGAAAAGGAGGGATAACATTGAACGCAAAATTTGTATATATTTTGGGGATATTTACTATTCTGTTTATCATTGTTGCTATTATTATCAATATCTCACCTTATCCCGTAATCTTTTTCGCAAAGCATACAGCGTTTAAAATTCCTAAGGAAACAAGAGCAAATCAATATGAGGATGGCAATGTAACAGTTTTTGTAAATGAGTCCTATACATCAGCTTATAAAAATAATCAATTTGATCTCTATTTGCCTAAAAAACAGATGGCAGGAAAACCCATTATCGCATGGGTACATGGCGGTGGCTTTGTTGGTGGAGATAAATTGGAAGAAAAAGAATTTGCAACAAAACTAGCTGAAGAAGGATATACAGTTGCTGTAATGAACTATGCACTTGTTCCAGAAACTAAATATCCTATACCAGTCGTTCAGACTTCAGAATTTTTAGCCTATTTAAAAAAGCATGCCGAAAACTATTCGATCAATTTGGATAATCTTTTTATTGCAGGTGATTCTGCCGGCGCTCAAATCGCAAGTCAATTTATCACAACACAAACGAACGAAGCATACCGTGAACTTATGAATATCGATCAAGTAATAAAAAAAGATCAAATTAAAGGTAGTTTACTTTATTGTGGAGTATACGATGTACCAGAGGTCGTCCACTCCTATTCAATACCGCCAGTTAAATTTATGTTTCAAAAAATCGGTTGGGGCTATGCACGGGATAAAAACTGGCTTCATGGTAAATTGGCAGAGAGTTCGGTAATATCCAATTTCGTTACTGTAAATTTTCCACCTGCCTATATCACAGATGGCAATACATTATCCTTTGAGAATCAAGGGAAAAAATTAGTCAGAACATTGGCTTCTAAAGATATTTCTGTCAGTCAACGATTCTTTCCAAAATCAGAATATAGAACAGCTCATGAGTACCAATTTGAAATGAAATCAGAACCTGCGAAAATTGCATTTAATGATACAGTGGCTTTTTTGAACAAGTATAAACAGAGGTGATTTTTATAGGTCCAAAGAAGTATTGCTATCTTATATAGGAAAAGGTATGCTAAAATCTATAGGTAAGAAATTGAACTTTTTCAGATATAAAATAGTACCAGATCTTCGTAAGAGAGTATTGATCATTTGCTGAGAATCACAACGAAAAAATTTGAGTTGATGATGAACAGTACAAGACTTTCGTAAGAAAGTGTTGATCATTTATTTTATCCAGCTGCACAAATCAATCCTTAGGAAAATAGATAAATTGCCAGTGTGACAAAGGACGTCACAAAGTCAATTTCCTAATTTTCTACAGGATTAGGCGATTTGTTCCGCTTTTATTTTAAGGAGGAGTATTTGTGTTTGAACGTTTAAGGCAATCTAAGTTATTTTTTTGGTCAACGGAGTTATTGGTTATTGCTACGTTGATTTTTGTCTCTTCAAAAATCAATTTTATTTTTGAGCCAGTGGGGACATTTTTCTCGACATTATTTGCGCCAGTACTTGTGGCAGGGTTTCTTTATTACATTTTGAATCCGATCGTCAATTTATTGATGAAAACTAAGATGAAACGAATTTATGCGATTTTGATCGTGTTTTTGCTTTTGATTGCAGCGATCGTATTGCTTTTAGTCAGTGTTATTCCTAGTTTGGTTTCTCAATTATCTAGTTTAGCATCGAATATGCCTGAGGTATTCAAGGGTGTGGAGGCTTGGGTCACTCAGATGTCTGAGCTGCCGATCTTCAAAGAAGCAGAATTGACGAAATATATTGAGCAATTGGACATTTCATATGGGAATATCATCCAGCAATTTTTGAGTGGTTTATCAAGTAGTTTAGGCTCGATCGTTTCAACGGTTGCCTCAACGACGATCATTATTGTGACAGCTCCATTCATCCTGTTTTATATGCTAAAAGATGGTGATCGCTTAGTTCCTGGGATCAAGCGTTTTTTACCGAAAAAACGTCAGGATGACATCGTTGAATTATTAAATAAATTAAATAAAACATTATCAAGTTATATCAGCGGACAAGCAATCGAATGTTTATTCGTTGCTACATTTACTGTGATTGGCTATTCTCTGATCGGTGTACGCTATGCCTTTTTATTCGGTGTTATCGCTGGTATAACCAATTTGATCCCATATTTAGGACCGTATTTAGGTTTAGCTCCAGCTGTGTTTGTGACCGTTTTTGACGAGCCATTCAAAGCATTGCTTTGCTGTTTAGTCGTATTGGTTGTACAACAAATTGATGGAAACATTATTTATCCAAATGTGATCGGTAAATCTTTACAGATCCATCCTTTAACGATCATTATCATTTTACTTGTTGCTGGAAATATTGCCGGATTGTTAGGGATTTTCTTAGGTGTTCCGTTTTATGCGATTTGTAAAACGATAGCAATTCATGTATATAGCATGGTGCGTAAGGATAAAATGGCTGAGGATTTAGTACTGGATTTAAGTGGCGAAATAAATTCACCATCAAGTAAGGAAAAATAGGGTGAGAATATTGAAATCACTTTCTATTTGTGATACGATTTCATCGTGACTACATTGTGTAGTCACGTTTTTTAAAACGAAAGAGTGATCTTTCAAAATACTAAAATAGTTAAATGACCTGTTTAACTATTTTACAGACATTTAAGGAGAGAAAACATTATGAACAATGCTGACCCCGATAGTCAGTCGCTTATCGCACAAGTCTTATTATTGATCGTGTTAACCTTGATCAATGCATTTCTTGCGGCATCAGAAATTGCGGTAGTTTCTGTAAATAAGAATCGTGTTGAACAAAAGGCAGAAGAAGGAGATAAAAAAGCGATCAAGCTTTTAAAAGTCCTTAAAGATCCGACCAGTTTCTTATCAACGATCCAAGTTGGTATTACCTTAGTCAATATTTTATCTGGTGCATCTTTAGCTGATTCTTTGTCTGCAAAATTAGCCCCAATCTTAGGTGGAGGAGCTGCAGCAAAAAATCTTGCCAACATTATTATTTTAGCTTTACTGACATATGTTTCGATCGTTTTTGGTGAATTATATCCTAAACGAATCGCTATGAATAAATCTGAGGAAGTTGCTCAATTTACGTCTGGCTTTGTCCGTACGATCGGTGTTGTTGCTCGACCATTCGTTTGGTTGCTTTCTGCATCGACAGATTTACTTTCGAAGCTGACACCAATGAAGTTTGATGATGCTGATTCTAAAATGACGCGTGATGAAATGCGCTATATGCTGGAATCAGAAGGTGTGCTGGACAATGACGAATTGGAAATGCTCCAAGGAGTCTTTTCTCTAGATACAAAAGTTGCTCGTGAGGTCATGGTTCCACGAACAGATGCCTTTATGATCGATATCGAAGATGATATCCACGAGAATATCAATGCTGTTTTATCAGAAAACTTTTCAAGAATACCTGTTTACAACGAAGATAAAGATAAGATCGTAGGGATTCTTCATACGAAAAACTTATTGAAAGCTGCTCATAAGTTGGGCTTCGATAATGTTCAGTTAAAAAATATCATCCAAGAGCCATTGTTCGTACCTGAAACAATTTTTATTGATGATCTATTATATGAGCTGAAAAGAACGCAAAATCAAATGGCGATTTTGCTTGATGAATACGGTGGTGTCGTTGGACTAGCTACCTTAGAAGATTTATTGGAAGAAATCGTTGGAGAGATCGATGATGAATCTGATGAAGTCGAAAATCTATATACAAAGATCAATGAACATGAATACTTGATTCAAGGTAGAATGCTGATCGATGAGTTCAATGAAGCGTTTGAAACAGATCTTCATATGAGCGATGTTGATACGATGGCTGGCTACTTGATCACAGCTTTAGGAACGATTCCGGATGAGGGAGAGAAATTATCCTTTGATGTTGGGAATCTGACATTGACTTCTGAAGAAATGGAAGGAACTAGAGTGTTAGCTTTAAAAGTTGTTTTTCATGATGAAGAAGAGGTTGATGAAGAACCAGAAGAAAATCGTCGTTTTTTCCGTAAAGAACTGGAAGAAGATGAACCAAGAAGATAGAGTTAAAGAAGACTAACGTTAGATGTTAGTCTTCTTTTGTTGGATTAAATTACTTCCTTTTTGATTATGAACATCTTTGATTGCTTGATAGAGACTGAGATATTGTTCATCACTATCTGCAGAAAAACGAAAGACAAATGAAGGTAAAGGACAATCTTCTGGAATCAAGAAAGAAGAAGTCGTTACCATAAAATCAAAAGAGGAAAATTCGCCATATTTGTATGCGACTAACTGAACGAAAGGAATATCTTTTATAAATTGCGTCAATGGTTCAACCAGTAGATAGTTTGACTCTGCTACTAAAGCAATTCGAATAAGATTATTCCCTAAAAAAGATTCATAAAGTGGAACAAGTAAAGCCGATAGTGTGTCAGATAAAGCATCGATATTTGTTTTTAGCCAAGCGTAGTTTTTTCTGTTAGAAATTTTTTGAAATAATGCTTTGAATTCAGTAAATAATTGATAATAATATTTATTTTTTGAATAAATGTTATTATCAGTCAAGTGAAATAAGGTAGGAAACCTTTGCTGGATAATGCTATGAGAAAAAAGAATGTTGGCAACATTTCCAAAAAGGATTACCTCATTGTTCCAAGAAAAACCAACAGGCATAAACTTATCTCTAAAAAAAACAGTAAATTCTTCCAGTAATTTTGTAGCACTATTTGAATGTTCTTCCAAATAAGAATCTAGAAGTAATAATCGGTGTTCACCTTCTCTAAAGAAATTAGGGGATGCGATCAATAAGAACGCTGCAAATTGAGCTTCAGCAGCTAAAGCATCAGGATCTTTTATCAGGTTCCCAAAATGAGTAATAGTGTATACTTCAGGGACACTGATATACGGTTCGATTTCTGTTTTTTCTGTTAAAATATTTCCTTTTCGTATTCGTAGATAGACGATATCAAGCATTAAAGAAATCTGTTTGCGAGCGCCATAACTAAAAGTATCTGGAAAATAGGGGCTGACAATTTTGCTGACTTCGTCATAAGTGATTGGGTTACGCTTGATTTTTGGCAGGTTGGTACCTTGAGTGGTCATCCAAATGAGATTATAAAATAAGATCCGAATGATACGTTCATCACCTGAGAGACTCAATTGAGAAATATTTACTCTGATTGCAAAGTGTTTGAAGTAATCGATCAACAGTTTTGATTTGCGAACGACGGTTGTTCTGCTTTGATAATGTTTGTCGCAAAATCGATCTAGATTATCTTCAGGAAAATAGAGAAAAGAGATCAATAATTTGTATGGGATGCTTTGCGTGATCAAATATTGATAATACATATCATAAGTGATATTTTGCTTGTGATGGACACCACTTTTTGTGAGCAGATCGACTTTTTTACCAGTCATATCCGTTAAATCTTGCTGAATCAGTTCAAGAAGATAGACAACTCGGCTATACGAATAATCAAGTTTACTCTCAAAAAATTTGATGCTATACCTCTTTTCAGAGAAAAGGGTTAGTAGTCGAAAAAGAGTTAACTTACGTTTATCAGTGTTTTCCAACATCATTGCGTCTAACATTTCTTCACATCCTTGTATAAAATATTTATCAATAAAAACAAGTTAGTTAGTTTTTTTTGAACAATTTGAATAAAAGAGCGTCAATTAATAACGCACGTTCGAAATTAAGGCTTGAAAATCAAGATATTTTTGGATAAAATAACAAAAATTATTTTTAGATAACTAAAATAGTGTGTCTATGCGCTTATTTGCACAATTATAACTCTGACTTTATACTTGTTTTATGGTTACAAAGTAATTTCTATTTAAATTACTACTGTTTTTCCTAGGTAACTTATCAAGAGGTGTTTCTTCCCCTATTATGAAGTGTCAGGCATGGTCTTAAGACTTTGTCTGACTCTTTTTTTGAAACTTAGCTAAAGCCTTTGAAAACTAGGGTAATTACATGATATACTACACTAGTTGAATAATAAAGACCAAGGAGAATATTCCCATGTAGAAGGATTCTTAAAAAATAAATGATTGATCTGTTATACCTATTCAAGAAAAAACGATAGATTGGAGCAACAAATGAAAAATTCACATTTAAAAGAACAAGTTGACAGCCGCCGTACATTTGCGATCATTTCCCATCCGGATGCCGGGAAAACAACAATTACAGAGCAACTATTATTATTTGGCGGAGCGATTCGTCAAGCAGGGACTGTTAAAGGGAAAAAGACCGGAAACTTCGCTAAATCAGACTGGATGGAAATTGAAAAACAAAGAGGGATTTCCGTTACCAGTTCTGTGATGCAATTTGATTATGATGATAAGCGCGTCAATATTCTAGATACTCCTGGGCATGAGGATTTCTCCGAGGACACGTATCGTACGTTGATGGCGGTAGATAGTGCTGTGATGGTCATTGATAGTGCGAAAGGGATCGAGGCGCAAACAAAGAAATTATTCCAAGTGGTCAAAAAACGTGGGATTCCGATTTTCACGTTCATCAATAAATTGGACCGTGATGGCCGTGAACCTTTAGAGTTACTGGAAGAGTTAGAAGAACTGCTTGATATCGAATCTTATCCAATGAATTGGCCGATCGGTATGGGGAAAGGTCTGGAAGGACTTTACGATATCTATAATAAACGTGTAGAAGTGTATCGACCTGAGACAAACAATGATGAGCGTTTTATCCCATTAGTAGATGGGGATATTCCAAGTGATCATCCACTGCATAAAGAAAGCGTGTACCAGCAAGTATTAGAAGAAGTCGAGCTATTGGTGGAAGCGGGAGATGAATTTGACACAGAAAAAATTGCCCGCGGCGATCAAACACCTGTCTTCTTTGGATCAGCTTTAACGAATTTTGGTGTACAAACATTTTTAGAAACCTTTTTACAATTCGCGCCTTCACCGTACAGTCATAAAACAGAAGATGGACAAGAAGTCAGTCCTTATGAGGAAGAGTTCTCAGGTTTTGTTTTCAAGATTCAGGCGAATATGAATCCGGCTCACCGTGACCGTATCGCATTTGTTCGAATTTGTTCAGGAACTTTTGAGCGTGGGATGGATGTCATCTTAGGAAGAACTGGAAAGAAAATAAAATTAAGTAATGTGACGCAATTTATGGCGGATTCTAGAGAAAATGTGGAAGAAGCTGTTGCAGGTGATATCATCGGTATCTATGATACAGGAAATTATCAAATCGGCGACACATTATATGAAGGTAAATTGAAAGTCGAATATGAAGAGCTGCCTTCATTCACACCTGAGCTATTTATGAAAGTTGTCGCTAAAAATGTGATGAAACAAAAATCATTCCATAAAGGAATTTATCAGCTTGTACAAGAAGGTGCGATCCAATTATATAAAACCTATCTGACAGAAGAATATATCATTGGAGCAGTAGGACAATTGCAGTTTGAAGTGTTCCAGCATCGGATGCTGAATGAATATAATGCAGAAGTCGTTATGACGCCAATGGGTAGTAAAATCGCTCGCTGGATCAAGCCGGAAGACTTAGATGAACGGATGAGCTCAAGTCGAAATATTTTAGCAAGAGACCGTTTTGATCAACCATTGTTCCTATTTGAAAATCAATTTGCTGAGCGTTGGTTTGCAGATAAGTATCCAGACGTAGAATTAAAGAGTTTATTATAAAATAGAAAAGGGACTGGGACATAACTCTATGAGTTACGACCTAGTCCCTTTTAAAATGAATAAACGGTGGAAGCAGAAGTAACTACTATGCTACGCTTCGATCACATCAGCTAACGCATACAGTTTCACTATTGTTCCAAGAACAAAGTGAAGCTAGCAACATTCTAAGTGCTAAAGTACTAAGAGTGGAAGGCTTCGGAAATAAGCTGAACACTTCCGTCCCATCCTCTTTTAGTGTAGAAAGAACAAATCGCTAGAAGTCTAGACTTTGCGTTTGATCAATTCTCTCACATAGTTGATTCCAATGACCAAAAAGACGATGATCCCTGTAAAAATGAAGAAGAAACCAATTGGTAAAAGATAAAAATTTTCATGCAAAATTCCTGATTGATCGATATATTCGACAGAGTTTGCTTTGATGAAGAAACAGGCAAAACCAAAAAATAATAAAAAAGCGCCAATTAATGTGGTGATCATATTGAATCTTGCCCGCCTTGTTTCACTACCATCTTGAATCAATTTTTCAGTTATATTATTCACGGTATTTCCTCCTAATATCAAATCATCAAGTGAAATATGAAATGAACGAGCAATGAGGATCAACATTTCGAGATCTGGTAAATTTCGATTATTTTCCCAGTTTGAAACGGCTTGTCTTGTAACATTTAAACGTGAGGCAAGTTGTTCTTGTGTTAATTGATTTTCTGTTCGTAATACTTTGATTTTAGCTCCAAATTCCATCGTCTAAATTCCTTTCACTGATGTTTCTTAAGCATAAAGAGGATCACATGAATTAGCAAGAAAGCAGTGCTTGCAAGATGGAAAGCGTCACTTGCAATTATGATAATCACGTGTTTGGCAAAATAAAAAGACACATTCTACTCAAAAGAATAGAGTATGCCGTTTTATCTACTGTTCAACTAAACTAGAGGTTACAGGAATTGAAATTTCAGTCACATCTTTTAATTCGATGATCGAAATATCTTCTTGACGGTATTTTTCTTTAGGAATACGTTTTAAGAAGTAAGCTAAAATTTCGTTGATCTCAGTTTTGCGTACTGCACGTTTTTTATTGACGATCAATATTTCTGCATGCTTGGTTGCCTCAGAATAAACGACAGTGGTATTACCTGCTGAGTATACTTTAACAAAGTAGGCATCAGTATTTTCCAATTGTTTATTGACTAATTGCTTGTAGCTGTTGGTTACATTGACTAGCTTCATTTTTTTCACCCCGACTTATTTCTATATTTTAGATTGATACTTAAAATGTGCTAATTTCGCTTAAAATAGACATTTTTGACGTTTGTTGTAGATTTACTCACTATTATTATAAATTTTTTTAGCCTAAATAAAAAGAATTTTGACTCAAAAAAACGAAAAAAAGACACTAAATAAACAAAAAAAGCAATCGTTTTCATCTTGTTTGTGCCATAAAAGACTAAAAATAGTTTGAAGTGAGGGGAATGCTACACCAGAGAAGGAAGCTACTAAAAACGGCTATTTAGAGCGGAATTCTTTGACATATGCCCTCTGGAAATAAATATCGTTTGGCTGAACGATCGATCTAACCTAGGATAGATCGTCAATTAGATGAAAGAGGCTGGCATGCTATGATGCCTCTAAACGTTTGTAGATGAAAAGCCAGAAGGTACAAAGATCAAGAAGATTATAGATTGGATTGAGCACAAGACCTTATTGATGATCTGAAAAAGCAATTGCGGAATTAGAGCAGGCACATGTGATTTTCCATGATGACGAAAGTAAAAAGACCTATGGTTTTACACATTAAAACAAAAAATGAGATCAGCGTTTATTCGCTGACCTCATTTTTTTTATTCTTCTATTGTTTGTTCGCTATCAGGAGAATCAGATAAAGGAGCTTTTTCAGAAACAGTTTCAGTTGCGCCAGTTACACTGATCTTCCCATCATCATCCAATTTAGCCACTAAATCATGATCTTCTGGATGATCCAAATAATATTCAGCAATTCCGTCTTCGATCTGTTCTTGGATCGTTCGACGCAATGGTCTTGCACCCATAGAAGGATCGTAGCCTAAATCAACTAATTTTTCTTTTACGTCTGTTGGAACTTCGATATGGATTTTTTGATGAGCAAGTAAGCCGTTCACTTCATCCAGCATCAAGCTGACGATATTCATCAAGTTTTCTTTGCTCAAAGCTTTGAATTCGATGATACCATCAAAACGATTCAAGAACTCAGGAGTAAAGAAGTTATTCAATTGTCCTAAAACAGATTTCGTCACGCCTTCACGGGCAGCGCCAAAACCAACGTTGGCTTCCACATTCCCAGTTCCAGCATTACTTGTCATGATGATGATCGTATCTTTGAAGCTGACTGTTCGACCTTGAGCATCTGTCAAACGTCCGTCATCAAGGATTTGCAAGAACATATGCAAAACATCTGGATGTGCTTTTTCGATTTCATCAAGTAACACTAGGCTGTATGGATTGCGGCGAACTTTTTCAGTCAATTGTCCAGCTTCATCATATCCAACATAGCCAGGAGGTGAACCGATCAATTTAGAGACACTATGTTTTTCCATATATTCACTCATGTCAAAACGAATCATTGAATCTTCTGATCCAAATAGTTCAAAGGCCAATTGTTTTGCTAATTCCGTTTTACCAACACCAGTTGGCCCAACAAATAGGAAAGAACCGATTGGTCGATTTTGTTTACCCAAACCTACACGGTTACGGCGGATCGCTTTTGAGACTTTATCGACAGCATCATCTTGTCCGACAACATGAGCTTTCAAGTCGACTGCTAAGTTCTTCAATTGTGTTTGTTCTTTTTCTTTCAGATCACCAACTGGAATCCCTGTTTTTTGTTCAACGATCGCTTCAATATTTTTCTCATCGATCACAGGTGTTTCTTCATCGCTGATTTGTTTTTCCTTCATTGCTTGTAATTTATTGATTTGATCACGGTAGTAAGCCGCTTTTTCAAAATCTTCTTCAGCAGAGGCTTGTTGTTTTTGCTGTTCTGCTTCGGCTAATTTCTTTTCGATCGTTTTTGGATCGACGATTTGAATCGTCAAATTCATTTTAGAGCCTGATTCATCTAATAGGTCGATCGCTTTATCTGGTAAGAAACGGTCTTGGATATAACGATTAGATAAGGTTGCGGCCGCTTTGATCGCTTCATCTGTATATTTTACGTGATGATAATCTTCATAGCGTTTTTGCAAACCTTTCAAGATCTCGATCGTTTCATCGACAGTGGGTTCGTCTACACGAACAGGCTGCATCCGACGTTCTAAAGCAGCGTCTTTTTCGATGATGCGGTATTCATTCAATGTTGTTGCCCCAACCATTTGGAGTTCTCCACGAGCAAGCGCAGGTTTTAAAATGTTACCGGCATCCATATTGCCGTCACCAGCAGCACCGGCACCGACGATTTCATGGACTTCATCGATAAATAAGATAACATTTTCAGCTTGCTTGATTTCTTCGATCAATTTTTGCATGCGCTCTTCAAATTGTCCGCGAATGCCTGTTCCTTGAACTAAAGAAACAACGTCTAAACGAATCACTTCTTTGTCCAATAGTTTCTGCGGAACATCACCATCGACGATTTTTTGAGCGAGTCCTTCAACAACGGCTGTTTTACCGACACCGGGTTCGCCGATCAAGACAGGATTGTTTTTTGTCCGGCGATTGAGGATTTCGATCACACGCTTGATTTCTTCATCACGACCGACAACAGGATCGATATCGCCATTGCGAGCTGCTTGAGTGATATTGATACCATATTCTCCAAGTAAGCCGTCCGCTTGTCCGGCACCACCGCGAGGAGGTTGTCCGCCATTGAAGCCGTTACCGTCACCAAACTGTGTTGGAGGCACTTGACCATTCGGGTTACCTTGTTGTTCCTGCATTTGACGAGATAAAGAGCGGTAGAGATCATCTAAACTTCCAAAACCAAATGGATCTTGCTGAGACATTGTTGGTTGATTATCATTTGCTTGTGCTTTTAATTTTTGGTAGCAACTTTGGCAATAGTCTAACTGTTTTCTTTGACCATTGACATTCGCATATAAATGGATCGTTGCTGGATTTTGCTGACAATTTTGACAGATCATAGGATAAAACACGTCCTTTCAAAATAAGACTAATCATGTATCAAAGTCATTAATAAGAAAGTCAAAAACCAATTGACCATTTTTGACCTTTGAGAATATTATAGCATCTTTCTCAGAAGAATCAAGCAATTGAACTTTAAATAGAATCCGATCATACATATAAAAATCGAGAAATAGCTTAGACAAATACTTCATTTTGTCATACAATAACCTCAGTCTAAAAATATACAGAAAGCGGTGAATAAATAATGGTCGAGAATTCGTTTGAAGAACAAATCAATGCGCTGAAAGAAGGAACGATCTCTGAGCTGATCGTTGATCCGCAGGATTTTCCTGCGTTTAGGGAAGCGTGGAAGAATTTACCAGATCGGATGTCGATTGTCGGAGAAGCTGGATTAAATGGACGAATTATATATCATTATATGAAAGAAGAAAATTAAGAGAGCCTTTCAATCAATAAAAAATAGGTGAAAAGTGTTGTATCTACCTTAAAAAAATGGTAATCTTAAAAATTGAAAGGGTCTTTTCTTGATGTCTGTTTTATTCGAATCGAGCAGAGAAAGGAAAACCCTAACATAAAAAATTATTTTACTTACGAAGGAGACCGATTCATATGGAAAAGAAAGATTTTCACATCGTAGCAGAAACAGGAATTCACGCTCGTCCAGCTACATTATTAGTACAAACTGCAAGTAAATTCAACTCAGATATCAACTTAGAATACAAAGGTAAATCTGTTAACCTTAAATCAATCATGGGCGTTATGTCTCTAGGCGTTGGCCAAGGTTCAGACGTTACTATCTCAGTTGATGGTGTAGACGAAGCTGATGCATTAGCAGCAATCGTTGACACAATGAAAAAAGAAGGATTGTCAGAATAATGTCTGATATGCTAAAAGGAATTGCCGCAAGTGATGGTGTCGCTATCGCTAAAGCTTACCTGTTAGTTCAACCTGATTTATCTTTCGACAAAAAATCTGTAGAAGATACTGCTGCGGAAGAAAGCCGTTTAGATGATGCTTTAGCAAAATCAACGACTGAACTGCAAGCAATCAGAGAAAAAGCAGCTCAAAGCCTTGGCGAAGAAGAAGCGCAAGTTTTTGATGCGCATTTGATGGTTTTATCTGACCCTGAAATGATTGGTCAAATCAAACAAAACATCCAAGATAATAAAGTAAACGCTGAAGCAGCATTAAAAGAAGTGACTGATATGTATATCGGTATGTTCGAAGCAATGGATGACAATGCATACATGCAAGAACGTGCAGCAGATATTCGTGACGTTGCAAAACGTATTTTAGCTCACTTACTAGGAGTTACGCTTCCTAATCCTTCAATGATCAACGAAGAAGTGGTTGTGGTTGCTCATGACTTGACTCCAAGTGATACTGCTCAGTTAGACCGTACATATGTGAAGGCATTTGTAACGGATATCGGTGGACGTACGTCTCACTCTGCTATTATGGCGCGTTCTCTTGAAATTCCTGCGATCGTAGGAACAAAAGAAATCACTGCAAAAGTGAAAGAAGGCGATATTTTAGCGGTAAACGGGATCGATGGCGATGTGATCGTTCATCCAACGGACGCTGAAAAAGCTGATTTTGAAGCAAAAGGTAAAGCGTATGCTGACCTTAAAGCTGAATGGGATAAATTGAAACATGCTGAAACAGTGACTGCTGATGGCAAACATATCGAATTAGCTGCCAACATTGGTACACCTAAAGATTTAGAAGGCGTACACAACAATGGCGGAGAAGCTGTTGGTTTATACCGTACAGAATTCTTATACATGGATTCTCCGGACTTCCCAACAGAAGAAGATCAATATGTTGCATACAAAGCTGTACTAGAAGGCATGGACGGCAAACCTGTCGTGGTTCGTACAATGGATATCGGTGGAGACAAAGAATTACCTTATCTTCAATTACCGCATGAAATGAACCCGTTCTTAGGTTACCGTGCATTACGCATCAGCTTATCTGAACGCGGCGATGATATGTTCCGCACACAAATGCGTGCATTATTACGTGCGTCTGTTCATGGTAACTTACGTATCATGTTCCCAATGGTTGCTACATTGAAAGAATTCAGAGCAGCGAAGAAAATCTTCGATGAAGAAAAAGCAAAATTAGTTTCTGAAGGAACAAGCGTATCTGATACGATTCAAGTCGGTATCATGATCGAAATTCCTGCAGCAGCTGTGATTGCGGATAAATTCGCCAAAGAAGTTGACTTCTTTAGTATCGGAACAAATGACTTGATCCAATACACAATGGCAGCAGACCGTATGAACGAACGTGTTTCTTACCTATACCAACCATACAATCCTTCAATCTTACGTTTGATCAAAAACGTGATCGATGCATCTCATGCAGAAGGCAAATGGACTGGTATGTGTGGAGAAATGGCGGGCGACCAAACTGCAGTGCCTCTATTAGTAGGGATGGGCTTAGATGAGTTCTCTATGAGTGCAACATCTATCCTTAAAACACGCAGCTTGATGAAACGTCTAGATACTAAGAAAATGACTGAACTTGCGGATCGTGCGTTGAATGACTGCGATACAATGGAAGAAGTTATGGAATTGGTTGAAGAGTTCACAAAATAAGAATTTAAAGCTTCTGTTGTTTAGACATGTGTCTAAACAACAGAAGCTTTTTTTGTCTAAGAATCCTTTTATGATTTGATATGCTGCTTGATCTTTTTTATTGCCCATTCATAGTGACTGGAAGTTGCAGAAACACAGTAGCTTCCTAGTGTAGATGTTCCAGTCCAAGGCAATGTATTTTTAGCGAATAATTCTTCATTCGTGAATGTCTCAATCATTTTTAATACCTCAGCATGGCTATTTTTTAGAAGCTCCTTTGCCTCATTCAGGGAGGTATTTTGATGTTTTTCTATAAATTCTTCATTGAGTTTACCATAAGTTCGCCAATTATAGGGAGTGGGTATGAAAGGCTTTGCTTCGCCGTTTTGATTAGAGTCTACCCAATTTAAAAGCAATTGATGCCATTCATATAAATGAATCAGCACATCCCGCAAATTCTTATCACGTTGCCAGTGAACTTCCTTTCTTTTTTCCAAAAAGGTTTCACTAAAGATAAATGATGCATTCTGTTTTTCAGCAGACATAGAATCGATCAACTGCCATAATTTCGAAAACTGTTCGTCTGCTGTTGTGATCAAGTCTATTTTAGTTGTAGGTCTAGGCATAATATACACTCTCCTTTGCATTTATACTTTCATGGTAGCATAGGTAAGGTGACAGCTGTTTGTCACTTTATAGATTTAAATAATTTTTCTTTATCTCTTCGACCTGAGTCAGTAACTTTTTTTCTACATGTGCTGGTGAAAGGACTTTGACTGTAGTACCTAAAGATAAGAGAAAAGAGTACAACCAATAATCTTCCGGTAATAGCGCATCTACAAGCAAAGAGCCGTCTTGATTGATCTGGATATCCTTCATATCAAATTCATCATACGCTCTGAAAGCACTCTCCTTTGCGAATAAAAGAGTTAAATGCAATAAAGTAGGGCTGTCTTTTTCTTCAATAGCAGGAACGGTGTAGCTACTTCTAGAAAAAGAATCGTCAAGTATTTCCAAATCAGTGATCCTATTGATTTTATAAGTTCTGTAATCTTGTTTTGACATGCAGTAAGCTTGTAGATACCAGGCTTTAGATTTAAAGAGTAATTTTAATGGATAAACGATTTTTAAACTTGTTGATCCGTAAGAGGTTGCATAGGAAAAAGAGAGAGCTTTTTCTGTAAGGAGAGCATTTTTCAAAAGTTCAAATTTTTGATTGTCGGGATCTGTTTTCCCCCAACGGGAAAAGTCAACTTCGATCCAACTAGTGTCAGTCTTTTTAAAAAGAGTTTGAAGTTTTGATAAAGTCGTTGCAGCATTTAAATGATGTGTCACAGCTAAGCTTTGAAGAGCAAAGAGAATTTGGTTTTGTTCGTCAGCTGAAATCACCGATTTGTCTAACACGTAATGATCAAGCAGAGAGATCCCGCCGCCTTTTCCTTTAGTTGTGTATATTGGAATACCAGCGATAGATAACGCTTCTATATCACGTAAAATCGTCCTTTTAGAGACTTCGAAATGTTTTGCTAACTCCATTGTCGTCATCTTTTTTCTTTCGAGTAGAAGATAGACGATTTCAAACATTCTATTTAGTTTCATGATAGCACCTCCTATCTTAGAGTATTTAACCTAGGTATAGTATATCATGAAGGAAAAAACAATTTGTGACAGGAAAAGTTTTAAAAATTATAAATTCGATGAAAATGTTACTATTTATAAAAATATACATAATACAAAAAAAGAAGTTTATTTATATGAAACCCTCTTTTTATGATATAATAAATAAAATCAAGGGGGGAATAAAAATGTCTGAAACTATAAAAAAAACGAGAAAAACAAGAAAACAAGGAAATACATACATCACATCTTTACCTAAAGAAGTAATTCAAGCATTATCTCTGCATGAAGGTGATAAACTTGAATTTGTTATTCGTGATGGGCAAGTGTTATTAGAGAAACCTTTGTCGATCAAATCAGATAATGTTCCTGATGAGTTTTACGATGACATTGACTTTTTTATGAATAAACACGATCAAGCGTTTAAAAATTTGGTTGAGAAATAATGAAGTATTTGACGATAGAAGAAGTAATTGCAATGAATTATGCGTTGATAAAGCGATACAGCCCACTTGAAGTTATTGGGGTTAAAGAAATGGGCGCTTTGGAAATGGTTATTGCTCAACCAAAGCAAGAAGTATTTGGGAAAGAATTGTACCCGACTGTTTTTGATAAAGCCTATATTTTATATGAAAAATTGATCAAGAAACATTGTTTTCATAATGGGAATAAGCGAACGGCCGTTCTAGCGTTGTTGGTTTTTTTGAAGCGAAATGGATTAATTTTGGAAGTGAAAGATAGTGAGCTAGAAGATATGAGTGTGGGAATTGCTATTAATAAAGTTTCGCAAGATGAAGTTGTTGCTTGGCTTAGAACTAATTGTAAATGATAATTAAATTTTATGATATGATACTAGGATTTTCTGATAAAAACAAAAAAAGAATTTAGAAAAATAAATTAGAATTATTGAAATCTTGATTTTTAGAAGAAATAACTTTTTAAATAATTTACTAAATAGAGTAAGAAAAATAATTTCTCTAATTCATTTGACCTATAAGTATTTTCTATAATTGTTACCTCAATAGAAAATGCTTATAGGTCAATTTTTATGAACGCTGATTTTCCAATGAAAACTGCTGAAAAAATTTTCTCCTGCTCGAGTTAAAGTGACACTCCGGTTGTCTGAATTCTGATAAATGTATTCCTTTCTAATAATCATCTCTAGAAATGCTTTCCCTAAATTTCCGCCTAAGTGGAATGTTCGTTCAGTCCAATCTAAACAAGGTTTAGCGAAGATCCCAGCCTTTTTTTTCACTTCATTAGTGTCTATTTCAATACGATTCAAAAAGAGTAAACCTTCATGTGTGAGTTCAACTTGGTTATTTGCTAAGATCAGATAATTTTTTGCGATCAGAAAATCAAAAAATGTGACACCTAAAGCCCCTGCTAGATGGTGGTAACAGGTTCGACCACATTTCAATTCCTGGTACTCTTTATTTTGATTATAGGAGCTGATTTTTTTGACAGGACTGATCAGCATCAAGCTTTCTAGAAGCTCTGCTACCGCAGGATTTATCAGTTGGTAATAAACATGGCGGCCCTGTTTGTAATACGTCACCCATTCCAAAGCTTCAAGTTTTTTCAAGTGGTAAGAAGCTGTCTGATCTTTTATTTTCACTGCTTGCGCAATTTCATGGACCGTGTGAAATGTTCCGTCCATCAAAAGTGTTAGGATTTCTAAGCGTGACTGATCGGCTAATAGTTTCGTTGTCTGCTGTAAATCTGGAAAACCATTCATTTTTTTCTCCTTTGATCCTTCGATACGCATCGAGGTTTATCGTTAGTATACTATATTAAGAGGTGAAAGATATGTTTAAAAAAGTAGAAAAAACAAGTTTTTATTATGGATTTCCAGTCGTGTTGATGACAACGAAAGATTTAGAGACTGATCGAGACAACATCACTCCGATCAGTTCTACTTGGACATTAGGCAAGTCAATTGTTCTAGGGATCGGTTTGCATAACAAAGGATTTTTGAATCTCAAAGCAGGGAGTGAAGTGACGCTTAATCTTGCTGATAAAACCCTTTGGGAAAATATTGAACGAATTGCGCAAGTTACAGGAACTAAACAGATTCCAGAGTATAAGAAGCAGGCAGGATACTCATATTGTGCAGATAAATTTGATTTAGGGAACTTCACTAAGCTAGCTGGTCAAGAGGTTCAAACAGTAAGGATCAAGGAATGTCCGATTCAAATAGAAGCAACGGTCGCAACTATTTCCCTCAGAGAAGAGTTTGCAATCGTTGAGTGTACGATAAAAGGAATTTTTATTGATGAAAAAATCTTGCATGATGAGCGATACATAAATGTTGATCTATGGCATCCGCTTATTTACAAATTTAGAGAATATACGACCACGACGCAAGGAATCGGGAAGAATTTTCGGTTCCAAGAATTTGATAGTACTATTTAGATGAAACCGATAATAATTAGAAATCAGTATAACAAAAACGCAAGATATCTACTAAAATTTTCTTAAAACGGAGCCTCCTTAAAGCATATTGAAAAAGATTACTGTATAGTAATATGCAAGAACAAGTTTTTATAGGAGGATTTTTATGAAACATAAACAAAAAAAACTCGCACTTGCGATGACAGTACTTTTGATTTCAGCAGGTGTCTATAATGGAACCACAGCTTTTGCTACACAACAAACGTCAACTGATAGTACTGCAACTAGTGAATCAACGACAACAACAAGTAGCTCTGAAAAAGTACTTCAAATCAATGCAGTTGCGTTAGGAAATGCTTTGACTCAAGAACAAAAAGACTATACCTTGAAAGCACTTGGTGCAAAGGGCGAAACACCAACCTATACAACGAATGGATCAGATTTGATGAGCTTCATCCCAGATGGTGGTTTTAACGCAGAATGGGCAGTGTATAGCTCAGTTCGTATGGAAACTCAAAAGAAAGGTTCAGGAATCACAGTGGATATCGCGACACCTGAAAATATCACGAAAATCACTGCCGCTCAATACCAAAATGCCGCCTTGACGGCTGGTATCTCTGATGCCAAATTGACCGTTGCTTCCGCTGTACCGATCGATGGTTCTGGCGCATTGGCTGGTGTCTATAAGATCGTTGAAGAATCTGGCGGCATCATCAATCGTGACCGTGTTGGCGTAGCGCAAGATGAAATGGACGTTTTATCTAAGATCACAGAGGAAAATAAAGACAAAGAAGGTTATTCGGATGAAGCGCTAAATGCAGCTCAGGAAGAAGCCAAAAAAGAATTAGCAGCTAAAACAGCTGATGGCACAAAGTTAACCAAGGAAGATATCCAGCAAGCAGTTGATAATGCATTAAAAAGCCAAGGCATCCAAGATGTCATGACCTCAGATCAAGTCAATGAATTGACTACCTTGATGAGTGACATGAAGGATAAAAATATTTTTGATGATTTTGTGAACCAACTAGATTTAACTAAAACGAAGGAACAACTTCAAGAAAAATCTAAGGGACTTTGGGAAAATATCAAAAGCTTTTTCAGTGGTCTTTGGGATTCGATCACAGGGAAATAGTTTGGCGAATTAGTCTAGAAAATAATCTAAAACAGACATACAAATTAAAAAGAGATGAAATGAAAGGGAAAACTTTTATTTCATCTCTTTTTTTATTTTGATTTAAGTTGAAATAGGTTTATTTTTCTAACTTTCATAATGTAACATTAAAATTGCTTTTTAAATCATTTGTAGTGTGTGATATTTAGAACATAACCTGATTAAAAGATGGAAAGAATGTTTTAAAGATAGGAAGGATTGTATGAAGATTGGACAATTGATTAAAGAAAGTAGAGAAAGGAAAGACATGACGCAACAACAATTAGCTGATCAGTTTCACGTAACAAGACAAACAGTGTCACGATGGGAGAATGAACAGTCGTATCCAAATTTAGATACATTGGTCGAATTAAGTTTCTTTTTTGAATTTTCTTTGGACGAAATTTTAAAAGGAGAAGGAAAAGACTAGATGAAAAGGAAATAAACTAACTTAAAGCTTTGAATATAAAGGAGGATCATGGAAGAAGTTCTTTGGTTCTCTTTTTTGTGTTGATTAGGAGATTTGAGGGGATAGAAGTAGAAAAGGTGTTTTTTTATGAGAATTTAAAATGGAAAAACAGTAACCTTTCTGATTAAAAATGAGTTCTAATGAAAAAAATATTGTTCTATTAGTTATTTATTGATATCATTATAAAGTATGGTTTTAGGAAATGGATCATGAGTAGATCAATAAATTTAAGTATCAGTGGCATTGTGAGTCAATCGACAGCGCTTTAAACAGTATCAAAATATCAATGACGAATTCCAGTACAATGTTGCAGGAAATAGACATACGATGCAATTGATCAATGATTTTCAACGAGGTGAAGTTAATTGAAAGATACTGACATTAACAAACGAGAACTTTCAGAGATCAAAAAAATAAAACGGAGGACATTAGTTGCCTTTCTTGGAGTGTTTTTGATCATTGCAATTGGAACAGGAGGGAAACTATATACGGATAATAAAAGGTTTCATAATGAAATGCTGAATGTGGTGAAGAGTGGGCAGGCAAAAGAAGTCTACGAGAAAACACTAAAAAATGCAGATTCAAAAGCTTTGACTTCAGAAGGAATAATTAAAGCGTATAAAGTAGATTATGATAGCGTAGAGCATAATCCGATGGGAGGAATAATGCCTAGGCTCATTATCAATGATGATAAAGAATTATATATTCGAGTGACTTTAGATAAAGAAGAAGACGGTAGATTGATGAATAGTTCTGGTGGAGGGTCAGTTCAGTTAGAAGAGATGTTAGAGAAAGGAAATATGAGTAATGGCTAACTACTCTTAAATAATATAGAGAAAAGGCATAAGAATTAAAATATTTGGAAACATAACAGGAAATATTTTCCTTATAATCTACTCATAGAGGTGAAGCTAAATGAATGGCACAGAAAAGAACGATCAACAAGTTTCAGAGATCAAAAAAATAAGACAGAAAACATTAGTTGCCTTTCTCGGAGTGTTTTTGATAATTATTATTGGAATAGGAGGGAAAATCTATATGGGTAACATAAGATTTCATGATGAAATGGTAAATGTAGTAAAAAATGGGCAGGCAAAAGAAATAATTGAAGAAGGATTAAAAAATTTGGATTCAAAAGCATTAACATCGGAAGGGATCATCAAATCCTATAAAATTGATTATGAGAGTGTTGAACATAATCCTATGGGCGGGATCAATGGTAAGTTATATATAAATAGTACAGAAAATTTATATGTGACTTTTATTTTAGACGTGGATTCAGAAGGTAATTTAGACAGAAATCATGGGATTTCAAGTTATTCGTCTGAATTAGATAATATGCTGAAGGAGAGAAATAATGGGTAAAACATATACAGATGATGAACGTGTCCAAATTGCAAAAAAAAAATGATCCAGTTACTATTAATAATGGAAAAACAACAATAGGCTTTGTAGCAAAAGTTGTGAATAACACAAAAACAGATGAACAAGCATATATCATTACAGACGGAAATCCAAAGGTACAAAGACCAGAAGAGGTAAATCATGTAACGGTACTGTTTCAAGGATCGTTAGCCATAGATAAAACCTTTAACATCCTGGTGAAATAAAACGCGATTGGTGGGGCAACAATAAGTAAATCTTAAACAATATCGAGAAAAGTTATAAGAATCCTAACACTAGATTCGAGCCAACCAAACAAATGAAATCTTCGGCAAAAACGTTAAATAATGCGACGGATTCATATTTTATTGCTAGGCTTTACACAAATGGTCATGCTCAATCATCGACAAATGTACAATAATTGAGCACTAAGTCAAAACATTAGCTATTTTGTGAGTTTTACTGGAACTAAAAACGGAATATTAACTGGTAACTAAATGTATTAAATATTAAATGATTCATTGACAGAATCAAAAGAAGCATGATACAATGAATTTGTGAATAGTTCTACTGTTTTGTATTGAGTGACAAGTTTCTTTTTTTAGAATAATAAAAAATGTGAATGTATCTACTGTTTTCGGGAAGGATAGATGATTAGTGAACTACGTTGAAGAATTGAAAAAAAGATTTGAAGGAATTATAAAAAATTCAGAAGATATGTTGCAGTTAGCAGCAGCTGTTGAATTAGTCTTATACAATCAAAAAGAAAATTCAGATTCCATACTTTTAAAATCGTTAGATAGTGAGTTACATTTGAAAGAAATATTTTTAAGTGAGTTAGAGACTACAATACGAAGTGAGAAGTTAATAATTGACCTTATACAAAAAAACCTACCCTTTATTTTGTCTGGTTTTGATAGTAGTATGTTTAGAGAATTTTTAAGGATGAGTAATTACATCTTAAATACGAATGAAAGCATTTTTGATTATATGATGACTAATGTTAATACTGAATATAGAAAGTCTTTATATTTTACTTCACCATCTCTGAATCAATTGATTTTAAGAATCTTAGATATACAATCTGAAGATTCAGTTTTAAATCCTACAGTGGGATATGGTGATATTATGATGGATATCCTTAAGAGAAATAAAGAGCAAACGATAGTTGTTCAAGAAACTAATCAGCTTGTTTATGAACTCATGCAAATACGTTTTTATCTCAATAGTGTAACTAATACAGAAGTTTTTAATGGAGATATTCTGAATGAATGTATGTATGTCGAAAATAATGAAATACGCACATTTGATAAGGTAATTTCTCAGCCACCATTTGGAATAAGTTTATCTCGTGGTTTTGAGAATCAAGATAAATATAACCGTTTTCCATTTGGGAATATTCCACGTTCTAATGCAGATTGGGCATACATTAGTAACGGTATTGCATCATTAAATGATCAAGGGAAAGGTATTTTTATAGCTCCGCTAGGGGTATGTTTTAGAGGCGGCTCCGAAAAGAAGATTAGAGAAAAGATTTTATCGTTAGATTTAATTGAATCGGTTATTCAATTACCAGCAGGGGTTTTTTATCCGGAGACATCAATTCCTATTGTCGTCTTAATAATCAACAAGAAGAAAGAGACTAATAATCAAGGAAAAATCCAATTGATCAATATGAGTGCTTCCGAATTAAAAAAAGTAGATATGAGAAATCAATTAATGAATGAAACAATCGATGAAATTATGACACTACTAACGACCAAGAATGAAGAAAAAACAAAATCAACAATTTTAAATGTCAAAGATCTCAGTGAAGCTAATATTTTACCTGATAAGTATTTATATAAATCAGAAATCTATATTGAGGATTTAGGTAAATTTTCATTTAATTTAGATGTGTTTAGTAATGTGGAAACTGTAAAAATCAAAGATATTGCCAAAATAAGCCGAGGCTTGACTACAACAGTTAAAGACGAACATGAAGCAGGAGACATCAAAATTATTAAAATTTCTGATATTCATGATGGAAAGCTAAATTATGATCAGTTGTCTTCTATTTATAGGGAAAAGGTAACAAGTGAAAAATATTTTGTTCAAAAAAATGATTTGATTATATCAAACCGAGGAAATACATTTAAAACTACTGTGATTGAAAAAGAAGTGAAAGACGTCATCTTCTCTCAAAATTTTGTTAATATTCGGCTGACAAATGATGGATTTTCTCCGAGATGGATCGAATTATTTTTAGATAGTCCAGTAGGAAAAGGATATCTTGATGTAAATGCTGAAGGTTCGGCCGTTCGAATACTATCAACAAATGCAATTAGCGAGATGGAAATTCCAAAACTTCCACTTGAAAAACAGTTACAAATCATTCAGCATTATCAAATGAAAAAAGAGGAAATACGAAAGAAAATCACAAAATTGGAAAAAGAGCTAGTGACATTGAAATTAGACACTTATGAAAGTATGGGATTAAAAAATACATTTGAAAAACTTGATAGTTAGGGGAAGGAGATACAGCAATGGAAAATGAAGCTTCCGTAAATATTACAATAAATATTTATTGTGGAAACTCAGATAGTTCAGTGAAGATTGGTGATAAGAACAGAATAGATCATTCTTCTATTGGAGAAAAAGAGAAAAATAAAGAAAAGGAGAGCTAAAGCATGCAAATTGGGGACGGAAATAAAATAAAAAATTCTGTTATTGGTAATCATAATAAGGGAGATCATCCCACTTCAGCTGAACCCAAGTTGGACAAACTGTTGATCACTGTAATCGGAGGCGTGATTGTTGCTGTAATCAAAATGTTCCTTGATTTAAACTAATGTAAATAATTTATCTTTTTTTCTAAAAAATTGGTATACTATAGTTGATAATTTGTGTAAAACAGGAAGGAATAAATAGTAAATGAATGAATTGAACCGTAATTTACAAACTTCAAATAGTAGAAGAAACAAAAGCAATGAATAATCAGATGAAATATAAATTTTACAAAAAGCTTCAGGTTATTCATTTTACAATTTGGTTTATTCATTACTAGCAAAAGATTTATATAAAACATTGAAAACAACCGTTTAGTATTATGTTTAGTCATATTATCTATTGCTAAATTAAGACATAGAGAGGTAAAAACATGAACACTGATTGGAAAAAACTAAAACAATCAAAAGATGGCATACCAACGTATGATTCTTTAATTCCCTACATTTTGAAAGTGCTTGAGACTGGAGAAGAAACAACCACGTCGACCATTAGCAAAAAAGCAATTCAATTTTTAAAGATTCCAGATGAAATTCGGAATATAAAATACCCTAAATATCCAAATAGTGATGGCGTGTTGATTAATCGTTTTAGTTTTGCTCTAAGTGATTTATTTAAAGCAGATGCCGTAGTTAGACCAAACAGAGGGATTTATCAAATTACTGATTCGGGAATATCTTTACTGAATGAATACGGTGATCAACTTAATAAAAAAATATTGAAAAAGCAACCAGCCTATATTAAGTATATGCAAGAAATGAATGAACGGAATAAACTGGCAGGATTAAATGAAACTGACGAGCCAATATCAGAAGATGATGAAATCAATCCTCGAAAAAGGATTGATGAATTAGCGACAACCTTGAACAATGAAGTAGCCACTGAATTACTAAGCAAAATTAGAAATAGCGATCCCTATTTCTTTGAACGTTTAGTTGTGGATTTACTTGTGGCTATGGGATACAGTGGTGAAAATGGAACAGCTAAAGTAACGAGTAAATCGAATGACGGTGGAATTGATGGCGTTATTAATCAAGATCCGCTTGGAACAAGTACAGTTTATATTCAAGCAAAACGATACAGAGAAACAAATGTCGTTCAACGAAATGATATTCAATCATTTTATGGGGCATTAGCGGGTGTCAATGCTGACAGGGGAGTATTTATTACAACCTCTAAATTCTCAAAAGGTGCGATGGAATTTGCCAAAAATCAAGGTATTGTCTTAATTGATGGAATTCAACTAACTGATTTGATGATTGATTATCAAGTTGGCGTTGAAACGGCCAAAACGTATAAAATTTTCAAAATAGATAGCGACTATTTTGATTTTGAATAATAATCTTTGATAAACTAGGTCACTCGTCAGAGTGTACCTAGTTTTTTTGTAGTGCTTGTAATAATTTAACTTAGCAAATTACCGAACTTCAAATAGACTCGGAAATTATTATTAACTTCACTTTCTTCGCGCATTGACTCAGGCAACTTTAGTTCAACCAGTAACACAAACGACTTTCATCTTATCCCCTCAAGCCTTGCTGTATCTGTGTCACCGTCTATTCAACATAAAACAAAAAACGCTATTGGAGTTTGTGGACTACCAATACCGCCATCAATTCCTAGAAAAAACGCAAGAACTTACTAAAATACCTTCCTTAAACTAAAACTTTCCAAATGTGCTAGAAAATAACAGAAAAATTAGGTACAATAAAAGAACTAGTGCGAAAGTGCTAGTAATTGGCAACTTGTATAGATAGTGTTCGCTGTCTATGCAAGGCTTCATCATTTGATTGCTGTCAGATGATGAAGTGCTTTTTTGTTTTATCTTGAAAAATACCTCCTTTCACTAAATTGTAGAATAGAAAAAACGATATCAGGTATTCTCACCCAATATCGTTTGCAATAGTCCACAAGAAACAGCTATCACTTTTTTCGTACACTAAAAAAGCAAGAAGTCTATAGAAAAATAGACAAACCTTGATTACACTGAAAAAGCTAGTATCTGCTGCTAGCACTATTGGCAACTTGTCAGGGCAGTGTTCGCTGTCGTTACAAGGCTTCATCTGTCTGGTTGCTGCCGGACAGTGAAGTGCCAATTCAATTTTATATTCTGATATCAACAGTTCATTTCTACATGAGCTGTTTTTTATTGCTGATCATAACATTTTTTAAGCTGATGACGAGAAATCCTTGATGACAGAAGGGAGAAAGTTCTCCTTTCTATTCTACTTCCTCAGTATATACAAAAAGTACAAGAGAAATCTAGTCATTTTTGTAAAAAATAGCATTAAATAACAGCTTGATTTGTTCTCTTATATATAAGGAAAAATAACAGAGAAATAATTTTTTAAGAGTCGTTAGTTTGAGCTAAACAAGTGAATACAAATAACTAATTATCAATTAAAACATACTTTTTGACTATTTTACCTATTTTCAGTCTGTTTATATGGTAAAATATATAGAGCATATCATGGAGAAAGTCATAGTAAGAAAAGAGAAGAATAGATGAGAAGAAAAATTGTTATCGGTATATCTGTTCTGTTGTTACTTTTAATAAGCATCGGTGGAAAAATATACATGAACAAGCAAAAGCAAAACGAAGAATATATACAGGCTGTTGAGAAAACACAAAAAGCAGCGTCAGAATATATTATAAAAAATTATTCTGGCGTAAAGAAAATTACATGGAACGGTTGGAACATGGGACCAGGACCAATAGGGATTGATACATCGATGACAATCAATGATTATAAAGATGAAGTCAATGGAAAGGTTCAACTAGGGTATAGTGCTGTTCATCCGGAATATATAAAATCTTATACAGATTCTGTTTTGGTGAATGAAGGCTATGAGTATCTTGAGAAGACTGTATTTGAAAAAATGGGTATAAAAAAGGATTCTCAAGGAAGTCCGCAAGCAGAAGTTATTTATAATCTGAAGGAGAATAAATAATGAGTAAAGCGCTGAATCTAAACATTTTAACGGAAGAAGATTTGAAAGGAGGTCATTCATTCTTTGAAGTCGCAGCAAGAGGTTAGAGCCCAGTATAATTATGAACAAGATATTAGTGACGATGTATATGAAAAAATACTATCTATGACAATAAAAGCTAGATGTGATCATTTTGAATTTACGATTCGTCACGACATTGATTTTATGGAAGACTACTCGTACTCATACAATCCACAAACATATCAGCTGTTGGATGAATTGTCTGAGTTTTTAGTAAAGGTAGAAAAAACAAATAGATGGGCAACATCACTTGTAATAAGTTATGAGATCGTTGCCGATGTCTATAGGTATAAACTGAATCAAGCTTCATTAGCAATAATGTTACGCTATTCAAAGAAAATAAGTGATTGGTGTGGGCCGACATTACCAGAGGATATTGCTTTTTTCGAAGGTGAAAAAATGTGGATGGGTACAGTTGGTCATGAAGTTGAGAGTGTTTGGCATTTGACAGAATCTGAATATCAGGAAATTAATTCCCTAGGAATTGATCCTTGGAAGAGCTAGAATGCTTTGTAAAAAAGTAGTCGCATTAGCTAGTGGATTAAGGAGGAAAGTTTCATACTTGGAACAGAAAAGGAGGTCATTCATTTTATGGAGTTGCTTCGAGAATTTAGAAATCATTATAGTTATGAACAAGAGCTGACCGAGCAACAGTATGAATCTGTTTTACAAATGGCTTTGAAAACAGAGTGTGATTACTTTGAATTTACGATTCGACATGATATTGATTTTGAAGAAGACTATTCATATTCATATAATCCTCAAACCTATCAATTACTCGATGAACTATCCAAATTTTTAGTCGAAGTAGAAAAAACGAACAGATGGGGCACCTCGATTGTCATGCGTTATGAAATTGTTGCTGATGTTTATAGATTCAAATTGAATAGTGCTTCTTTAGAGATATTATTAAAGTATTCAAGCAAAATAAGTGATTGGTGTGGGCCAACCTTACCAGAAGACATTGCCTTTTTTAGAGGAAAAAATATGTGGATGGGAACTGTTGGACATGAAACTATGATTTTTTTGCATTTAACAGATGCTGAATATGAGGAAATTACTTCTTTTGGGATCGATCTTTGAAAGAGCTAAAATGCTTCGTTAAGTGAATGAAAATTAATTGATACTATCTTACGTGACCTTAGCAGTATATAAAAATTGCTTTGAATAATTTCAGCTAGTAGTTCTGAACGGTCAAGAAAAAGGGACTGGAGAATAACTCTACGAGTTACGATCCAGTCTTTTAAAAGTAAATAAACAGTGGAAACAGAAGCGAATCCGTCGTGAAATACAGCAATGAAAAAGTTAATTCATGAGAGCCTCTTTATTCAGTCATTAAACTAGAAAAATCGAATATCATATTAACGGTTTGAGCAGTTTCTCCTAGTTCTTTCAGCGTTGCTCTTTCTATGAAGCGGACATTTCTTTCAGGAGCAGTAAAGTCAAATGTTTTAACCTGTAAAGGGTTTATATGTCCGTTCACTTGGTGATCAGCGCTCAGCTCGATAAAATGACTTTTCACGTTGGTAGTTGGCGTTATCGGACAAACGGCAATCATTCCAGTCACGGCATTGTACTCGTCGCTGCTAATGACGATACCTGGTCGTTTCTTTTGGATTTCCCTACCAATACTAGGATCAAAATTGATGATTACGATATCTCCACGCTTAGGCGTGTATCCATGAATACTGAAAACCATTAAAGTTGTTCCTTTCCAACAGCGTTGTCTTCTGGAAACCCATCACCGACTTCTAATTCTCGATTATCTTCAAATGCCGTCTTAAATAAGTTGGCTTTCTTTTTAATGAAAGTAATGCTGTCATCATCACCCTTAATGGCGATATAATCAATATTTTCTTCTATTCCGAATTTTGCTGGAATCGTCAAGACAATTGCGTTCCCTTGTTTTCTGGTCTTCATAATATCCCCTCCTGAAATTATTTTCTGATACTATTATACAACAAGTAATTAGTAAATACAATGTAATTACTTTTTGTTTGTAGTCATTCCTTTACTATCCTGTATGCATAACTTAATTAAAAAGTAAGAGTAGGCTATTTTCTTAAATAGTTGTTATGCCTTAAATGATTCTGTATAGCAAACCGACCTAAATATATTTTCATACAAAAACCTTTCTAAAAATAACCCCCTCAAGCAAATTTATCACGGTTTTCCAATACAAACCTGTATAATAAAAAACAGCAAGTAATCGAAAGGAGAGCAGTAATGAAAGATGGTTTATACTACGCAAAACAATTCCGAGAAAAGAAGCTGAGTGTCACCGAATGGATCGATGAGCGAGATCAGCAAGTAAAAAAGCTTAATCCTGATCTAAACACCTTTGTCGACTGGGATGCTGAAGCTACCAAAAAGCACTTTGAAACGACTCAAATAGCTGATGGCCCTTTTTCTGGTCTACCAATTCCGTTGAAAATGTTAGGGCAAGACAAAGCGAATATGAAATCGACTTCGGGATCTCGTTTACTCAAGGAGCATCGAGCAACAGCAACGGATAATTTTGTTCAAGGATTAGAACGTTTAGGTTTTATTCCGTTAGGAAAAACTAATGCGCCTGAATTTGGGTTTAAGAATATTTCTGACCCAATGATTTATGGTCCAGCGAGAAATCCTTGGAATTTGGCTTATTCTCCGGGGGGGTCTAGCGGTGGTGCGGCCGCTGCTGTGGCGAGCGGTTTGTTTCCAATTGCTGGTGCAAGTGATGGCGGTGGTTCGATTCGGATTCCTGCTTCGTTTAGTGGGTTGATCGGTTTAAAGCCGACAAGAGGCACGATGCCGGTCGGTCCCAATGGCTGGCGAGGCTGGCAAGGGGCTTCGATCGATTTTGCTTTGACTATTTCGATGAGAGATACGGAGACGCTTTTTTATCATCTGCGAGGGACAGAAAAAGCAGCGCCGTATCAAGCGCCAAAGGCAGAATGGTCTCACCAAACGGCATCCGCTAAAAAACGTTTGAAAATTGCCTTTTTGACTGAATCACCGGTTGGGACGCCTGTTTCATCAGAAGCTGTCAAAGCAGTGCGTAAGGCGGTCGCTTTTTTAGAGCAGCAAGGGCATGAAGTGACCGAAATTTCGTATCCAGTCAATGGACGTCAATTGATCGACAGTTATTACGCAATGAATGGTGCAGAGACTGCGGCAATGTTTAGCGGTATTCAGGAAGCCATTCAACGTCCGTTAACGATTTCTGATATGGAGCTGATGACGTGGGGAATCTACCAATATGGACGACAATTACCTGCAAGCGAGTATGTTCAGTCACTGCAATTATGGGATCAGGCTGCCTATCGAATGGAGCAATTATTTGAAGAATATGATTTATTTTTAACACCAACGGCAGCAGATATTGCACCAAAAATCGATGCAGAGCTGCAAAGTGATCAGTTTCGCCAAGACTTAGCTCAGGCAGAATCTTTATCAGTAAAACAGTTACAGAGGTTGATCTATGAGATGTTTGAGAAGAGTTTGACGATCACGCCTTTTACACAGCTGGCAAATTTAACTGGACAGCCGGCGATCAGTTTACCTACCCATATCGCTGATTCTGGTTTACCGCTGGGGATTCAGTTTATGGCTTCAAAAGGCAGAGAGGATCTACTTTTCCAAGTAGGAGAACTTTTTGAGCAGGAACAGCAGTTTTTATTACCTAAATTTTATCGCGAATCATAGGAGGTTCTAATGAAAAAGATTATTACTAGTTTAAGTGTGATGGGCTTATTGCTTGTTTTAGCAGCGTGTGGGGGATCGAAAGAATCATCTTCAGATAAAGATCAAAGTTGGGAAAAGGTAGAAGAAGCGAAGAAGCTGACCGTCGCGACATCTGGTACCTTGTTTCCTTCGTCTTACTACAACGATCAAAATGAATTGACTGGCTACGATGTGGATGTGATCAAGGAAGTGGCTAAACGGTTGGATTTGAAGGTTGAATTTAAAGAGTACAATGTGGATGGACAGATTACATCTGTGGCAAAAGGAGAGTCAGATCTAGCGGCAAATGATTTTAGCTTGACGGGAGAAAGAAAAGAGAAGTTCAGGTTATCTTCGCCGATCAAGTACTCTTTTGACAGCATGATCGTGCGGAAAAGTGATGATTCAGCTATCGCTTCTCTGGAAGATTTAAAAGGCAAAAAAGCAGCAGGTGAGCCAAATACAAATTATATGAAAATCGCAGAGAAATACGGAGCAAAACTAGTAACATATGATAATGCCACGAACGATCAGTATTTGACAGATGTTGCCAATGGTCGGACAGATGTGATCTTGAATGATTATTACCTGCAAAAAATGTCTGTGGGGGCATTGCCGGACATTCCAGTGAAAATTTTAGAGGGTGTCTATTTCAATGCCAATTCAACCGGCTTTTTAATGAAAAAAGACAGTGTGGCACTTAGTGAAAAGATCGATGAGACGCTAAAAGAAATGACGAGTGACGGCACATTGAAGAAAATCTCTGAAACGTATTTCCAAACGGATGTTTCAGTAGAACCAAAGGAAAAGGTTGAAGAAAGTGTTTCGGTGGAGTAAATGTATATTCCGATGATCGATCTTCGTTTAATGGTTGACTCCATACCATTTTTACTGACGGGATTACCTTATACCATTGGCATCAGCGTGTTGACTTTTTTGATTGGGAATATGTTAGGTATCATACTGACGATGCTTGGTATGTTGCCGTCAAAAATCGTAAAAGGGTTTGTTCGTTTTTATATTTCCTTTTTGCGTGGTGTGCCAGGGCTGGTTTTGCTTTTCCTACTGTATTTTGGTTTGCCGTATCAGTTAAATGCATTGACTGCAGCGTGTATTTGCTTTAGTTTGACCAGCAGTGCCTTTATTGCTGAGATTTATCGCGGATCGATCGCGGGTGTAGGTACTGGACAATGGGATGCGGCGTACGCGTTAGGCTTACCTTTTGGACGAGTGATGCGTAAAATTATTTTACCGCAGGCGTTTCGAATCTCTATTCCGGCATTGGGCAATGTGGCGATGGATTTATTAAAAGGCACTTCGCTGGCGGCGATGATCACGATTCCGGATATTTTCCAAAAGGCTAAAATCGTTGGTGGTAGAACGTTTGACTATATGTCGATGTATATTTTAGTAGCTGTGATGTATTGGTTACTGTGTATTGGGATCGGTTGGGGACAAAATCGTTTGGAACAGTATTATGAAAAACGTTATATAGCTTAGAATAGAGTCAAAATATAAATGGTTTGAAAATAAGCTAGAACTAGGCGAAAAACTGAAAGAGTTGGGATTAGAAAAAGAACCAGGTACCTTTAATGGGTGTATCTGGTTCTTTTTTTGTAAAACACAATCTATTTTTTATTTTCAAGACTCTAATTTGACCAGTTATACATGTTATTCTTTATATTAAGAGTTTAAATATAAACTAATTGTTTCGTTTTGAATAATTATTAAATAATATACATTACTTTATGGATGAATATTTGATATACTATAAATGAAACTATTATTTGGAGGGATCTTGATGACAAGGAAAGTATTTATCAGCCACAGCTTTTTAGATCGAAATTATGTTGATGAGTTTGTTAGATTACTAAAAAGATTTGGTTTTCGCGAAAAGGATATTTTTTACAGTTCGAATATTACTAGCGGAGTGGAGCCAGGAGAATTAATTTTGGACCGATTAAAATCTGAATTGGCTGAGAGTCCTATAGTATTGTATTTTTTATCTAGAAACTATTATGAAAGTGCTATTTGTTTGAATGAGATGGGAGCATCTTGGATGGTTACGGATAAACACTATCCCATCGCATTGCCAGGCTTTTCACCTAATGAGATAGCGGGAGCAGTTAATAGAGACCGATTAACAATTATGTTGAATGAAAAAACAGGTGTTAAGGAAATCCACTCTTTGTTAAGAAAATTATCATCAGATACTAATATTGTTGCTGATGAAGATGTCGCGATTGATATTAAGGGAAATATAGAACCATTCCAAGAAAGAATAAAAAAATTGATAGAAGAAAGTTACTATTTAAATCAAGATGAGGATGGTTTTTTTGAAGCTGTATTGGAAGAAAAAAGGATTTTGCCAAATAAATGGCAAGAGAAATCCAGTTGTTTTAAATTATCTGGCTTAATCAATCCTGAAGTACTTGGTGTTGAAAAATTACCTAAACGTGATAGTCATTGGCTATTCTTTTACAATACTTGGGGGAGTTTTAAAAAAGGGGATAAAGTTAAATTTCAATTGAATGAACAGTTGCCGTACGAAGAAAAGAGTTTCAAAGATATTGGAAAGTGCAAAAATATTTATGTATCACATTTAGAAAAAGTGTAATTGAAAATGTAAGTAGGAGGAGTATCAGATGATGCAATGGAAAAGGTTAGTTGGAACATTTAGAATTTCTTTAAAAAGTGACAAAGCATGGCCTAATGACAAACTGACTCATAAGAATTATCTTTTAGAATTGAGTGTGGCTTTCAATAGTGATTATCGTAGAGTTATAAAAAGTGACTCTTTTAGGCGTTTACAAGATAAGACGCAGGTCTTTCCTTTAGAGAGAAATGATTTTGTACGTACAAGATTGACGCATAGTTTAGAAGTAGCAATGCATACAAGGGATTTGTTAATAGGTGTAATTAGTAAATTGAATAAAAAAGGGATCAGGATTGATGAGTTAAATGAAAGCTACCGTTTATTAGAAACTGCGGCATTAATTCATGATATTGGAAACCCTCCTTTTGGACATTTTGGGGAAGAAGCGATTCGTATTTGGTTTAGTAAAAATGGAGAGTCACTTTCATGTTGGTCGTTATTCAATGAACAGCAAAGACAAGATTTTTTGAAATTTGAAGGGAATGCGCAAACTATTCGCTTGCTTACTAAGTTACATAATGATAACGGATCATCAGAAACAGGAATGAATTTAACTGCTTCGACGTTGGATTCTGTTATTAAGTACACAGCTTCGTCAGATAAAGTAAATAAAGATGATTTGTTAACTAAAAAAGTCGGTTATTTTTATTCAGAGGAAAAAGTTTTTAAAAATATAAAATTTGTAACTGGAACGATGGATTGCCGTCACCCACTTGTATTTTTGTTAGAAGCAGCAGACGATGTGGCATATACATTTTCGGATATTGAAGATGCTTACAATTATGGATTATATAGCTATAGAAAACTAAAATCTTTTATTGATGAAAAAACAAATACAAATAAATTTTTAATCAATAAAGGCTCTGAAGCAGCAGCAATTCAGGAATTTTTGCGCGAAACGCAGAAAAAAGTCTATCAAAGTGCAAGTCAAACATTTGTTGACCATTATGAAGAAATCATGTCCGGAACTTTCCATGGTGAGCTTATAAATGAAGAGTGTGATGAGGTAAAATGCTTTAAGGCATTGAAAGAATTTTCGTATAGGTATGTGTTTCAAACAAAGACAATTTTAGATCAGGAAGTATTAGGATTCAATATTATCAATCGTCTTTTGGATGAATTTATTCCAGTTGTATTGAAACATGATAAAGAATCAATGAATAAATATGAAGAGCGCTTGTTCAATAATTTGCCAAGAAGCGCTGAAGATTTGTATAAAAGAGAAACAGATGGATGCTCAGAGATAGATAAAGATTATTATCGTTTAAAAATGGCTGTCGATTTTATTTGTAATATGACGGATGGCTATGCGAAAAAGTTACATGACACTTTATTTAATTAGCAATCATTAAGCAGAAAAATGAATAACCGAACTCGTTGGAAAACCTACACAGTATAGCAAAAATGATTATTAATAATATAAGTAGAAAGATAGTAGAATGAGTAATAACTTGTTCTTCTATTTTTTTATAAAAAAGTTGTATGATCGAGTGCAGATTAAAAAACGAATCAATTATGTATATCTATTAGAATGTGAATAATAGAATTATTTTTAAGTAGAGCAAAAAAAGGATTAGAAAAATAGAAAGGAAAATCATATGAGAAAACAAAATTCAAAAATCAAGATTCTCGAAACGACATCAAATTCATTTCGATTTATTTATGTTAATTATTGGATGAAGATTTAAATAATCATAACTACGATGAAAAAAGATAAAGAAGGGTATGTTCGTTTCAATACATCTCGTGAAAACTAATCAGTGTCTATGGAGTATGACGAGGAATAGCCAATCGTGTTTTACTCAAAAAATTTGACCAAGAGCATGTAAAGTTCAAAAGGGTCTTTCTCCAAAAAGAGTAGCGTAAAAAAAGTTTCATGGTAATTGATGGATCAGTTTATATAGAAAAAAGACAAGGCTTTCAGATGTAGATTTTGGAAACAGTTATTTATTTTTTGACGTAGTCAAATTTTATGAAAAATACGAGATCACACGAATTCCTAATATTTCGCCTTATGAGGATACGGAGATATTTATTTGTGTGGGAAAAAATTTATAAAAAAATAAAAATCCATGTAAGGTAATTTGCTTCGACTTCTACGGCGATAACTAAATACACCATTTAGTGTTTCTAGTTTTTTATTTTTAACAAATATACCGATTGTATTCTTTTTTTGAAACTAGAAGAAAGTTGAATGCTGTTTGAACGTGATCTTGTCAGAATATACATTCTAGTTGAATGAAAAGCGTTATTTGATGAGTTTAAATAATGGTTTCATTGACGAGGATCATTGCACCGTTAACCATAAATCTTTTTTACTCCTTTTTTCAGAACAGTACAAAAATTACTTGAAAAAAATACTGACACAATGTAAACTATTGTAATGGAGAAAGGAGTATTTTATGAAAACTATTGAAGAAACAGGGAAAGTTTCATTTCCCCAAGCAGTAAAAGATTTTTGGAAAGGCTATGCTGATTTTAGAGGGCGCTCAACTCGTGCAGGTTTTTGGTGGGCGAATTTGTGTATTGCTATTATTTATGTTGTTCTATTTATCATCATAAGCACTAATTCTGCCAGTCGATCTTATTATGAGTCATCTGTGAGTCCAGTTCTATTATTTATCATTGTCATTTTTTCTCTAGCATTAGTTGTGCCCATGTTGGCGCTGACAGTGAGAAGATTAAGAGATGTAGGATTAAAGAGCAAAGCGATACTTGCATTGATGGTCCTTTATTACGGATTATATCTTACATTTGTTTTGAGCTTTTATTCATCATTTTTAAGCTCGATCACAAGTATGCTTTATCAATATTCTGATAGTTATTCAGCACCTACTATTATGAGTAGCAGTTCACCATTGTTTATTTTCTTGTTTATGACATTAGCCACATTCGTCTCTGTATGTCCATTTTTACCGACAAATATGTTGGCGACTAAAAGCAATAATCCTATTTTAAAAGCTATTTTTTCTAGTGCGCACGAAAATATCACAGAATAGTTTAAATCAAAGCAATAAGTTGAGAGCTATAAATGATAAAGTATGTAGTTTATTTCTGATTTTGATATTTATGTAAAGACAGGGCTGCCCCTGTCTTTTTTTGCATATTATAGTCTTTAGTACGTATTTTGATATATGTATGGTGAGGAAAACAGTAAATCGTATGAATCAAACAAATTTGAAGGTAAAAAAATTATCAATAGATTTCAACATTTATAAGTAGTAAACTGGATTAACAAATGTTTTAAAGAAGCTAGTAGGAATAAGAAATTTTAAGAATGTGATAGAAAGGAAAATGATATGACAAAACATACTACAGAAATCAAAATTGTTAAGACAAACTCAGAAGACGAACATTTTCTTTATCTATGTCGATTGTTGGATGAAGACTTAGATCATCAAAGCTACAATGAAAAAGATAAAGAAGCTTACTCTCTTTTCAATGAGCCTCTTAAAAATCAATTGGTATTTATAGCATATGATCAAGAGCAGCCTATTGGTTGCGCATCACTTAAAAGATTTGATCAAGATCATGCAGAGGTTAAACGAGTATTTGTCAAAAATGAATATCGTTCAAAGAAGATTTCTTGGCAATTGATAGATATTTTGGCTGATGAAGCGAAGAAACAGGGGGTTCAGAAGTTGATTTTGGAAACGGATATTTATTTTTTTGGTGCAATCAAATTTTATGAAAAATATGGCTTTACGAGAATTCCCAATTTCTCGCCTTATGAAGAGATGGAGACATCGATTTGTATGGAATATGAATTGTGATAAATAAAAAATACAGTTGACTGTTTATGTTGGTTTAAATAGAAAGCAACATGGTGTTTTAATTAGTGAAAACTTTTTCATTAGTTACGCTATGTTGCTATTTTTGATAGAAAGTACTGCTGCGTAAAGGATTATTTAGCGACAAAAGACATGGCCATTTTACTTGCTAGAAGAAAACCTTTAGTGTTTAAAGAAAGAGCCTGTTGATGATTAGGGATTTGTTGTCTATAATATGAATGACTTTACATATCTAAAATGGGACTGAAATTTTTATCACCGATACTTTTGTTCCATTGAAAGCACTACAGATCATTTGATACAGAGAGGACAAAATATATCGTTCTTTAACTGAAAACTATGACTCATTTCAATCGGAGGAAAAAATGGAAAACGCACATCTGATTCAAAATAAATGTAAGACCTGCGGCGCGCCCATGGCTGATCCTAATGCGCAAAGATGTTCTTACTGCATGATGCCGCAGCAGGAAAACAGTGATCAACAAGCATTTCTGTGTTCAAATTGCGGCTCTTATCTTGATCACTATATGGGAGGATTCAAGTGTGACTATTGTCAGTCTACGTTCTCGTTGAATGATCAAATGGGCTTAGACAAAGCTTTTTTTGGGAAACAAGAAAAGCTGGATTTAGAGGTTTCACAAGATCAGGCAAAAACGGCTTTTTATGAATGGTTGGCTAAGAATGATTTATCTCAAGGAGAAATAGAAAGTATAGAGATAAAGCCGTTATATGTTCCTTATATGATCGCGACTATTAAATATCAGGCAATATTTAGTGCGGATATCGGTCAGGAAACGTGGGGACCATACGTGGAGATAAATGATGTTGAGAAGAAAAGAAAAGTGATGGAATGGCAAACCGTACAGGATCATTTTGAAAGTTCTTCGATCAAGAGTTATCTGATCACAACAGAGCTTTCTTTAGAAGTTCAAAGTTTTGCAAAAAAAGTTGAGTGCAAAAAATTCATGGAAAGAGCGAGAGCGCTCAAAAATGAAGAGCGGGAAAATGGTTCATACTTACCTGTGTCACCTAAAAGTGTCGAAGCGATCACAAGAATAGTAAAAAAACATATTCCGATTTCTGCAAAGAAGCTAGCTAAATCCAAGCTATCGAGCAGTGAGGTAAAAGAGATGAACATCGATTCATTAAAATATGAAATGGCTTCCGATTATCTTTATGTCCCATTTTGGCAAGTTTTTTACAAATGTAAAGGGAAAAATTACCAAGTATTGATCACTGGAATGGATCGAACAGAGCTAGTTATAGACGGGAGTCGGCCAACGATTGAAAAAGCACGCACGATTGCCGAAAAAAAGGAAGTTCAGTCCTATAAAAATCCGTTTAGCTTTACTATTTTACTTATTTTTCTAGCAGCTATCGCTATGTTTAAACCAATCAGATTGATCGTCTCTGTTTTACTTGGTGTTTATCTGCTAGGGTGTCTAGCAACAGCTCTCAAGAACGCTAAAGCTAAAAAAATAATCTATGAGAGAAAAAAATACAAAAATCCGTGAATATTTTCGCTTCTTCCCGCCTAAAATGTTTACATTTAACTAGCTATAGTGTACTATTTAAAGGTATGCATAACATCAATTCATGTATAAAATTAAGTTATTCGGAGGGAAACAAATGTCTGCGAAATGGGAAAAAAAAGGCACCAACGATGGTGTGTTAACTTTTTCAGTTGATCAAACTTTAATTGAAAAAGGCTTGAAACAAGCATTTGATAAAGTCAAAAAAAATCTTAACGTTCCAGGATTCCGTAAAGGGAAAGTGTCACGTCAAGTATTTAACCGTATGTACGGCGAAGAAGCATTGTATGAAGATGCTTTGAACGCTGTATTACCAGAAGTTTACGAAGCAGCTGTGAAAGAAGCTGGGATCGATCCAGTATCACAACCAAAAATCGACGTTGAAAGCATGAACAAAGGCGAAGACTGGGTCGTAACTGCAGAAGTAACAGTAAAACCTGAAGTAAAATTAGGCGAATACAAAAACTTAACAGTTGAAAAACAAGACCGTGAAGTAACAGATGAAGACGTAGATGCTCGCATCCAACGCGAATTAGAAGCACAAGCAGAATTAGTGATCAAAGAAGACGAAGCTGCTGTTGAAGGTGACACAGTTGTCATCGACTTTGAAGGCTTCAAAGACGGCGTTGCTTTTGAAGGCGGCAAAGGTGAAAACTACTCTCTAGAATTAGGTTCTAATTCATTCATTCCAGGCTTTGAAGACCAATTAGTTGGTAAAAAAGCTGGCGAAGAAGTTGAAGTAAAAGTAACTTTCCCAGAAGATTATCAAGCGGAAGACTTAGCGGGTCAAGAAGCTGTTTTCCAAGTGAAAGTACACGAAGTAAAAGCAAAAGAATTACCAGAATTGGATGATGAATTTGCGAAAGACGTTGATGATTCAGTTGAATCATTAGACGAATTAAAAGAAAAATACCGTAAAGAATTAACAGAATCTAAAGAAGCTGCAGCAACAGAAGCTAAAGACGAAGCAGCAATCCGTCAAGCAGTTGATAATGCTGAGATCGTTGATCTTCCACATGTCATGGTACATGATGAAGTTCACCGTTCAATGGATGAATTCTTGAACAACATGCAACGTCAAGGAATCGCGCCTGATATGTACTATCAATTAACTGGTACAACAGAAGCTGACTTGCACAAACAATTTGAAGCAGAAGCAGAAGTTCGTACGAAAACAAACCTTGTGATCGAAGCGATCGCTGCTGCTGAAGATATCGAAATTACTGAAGAAGAGATCGAAAACGAAATCAAAGATCTTTCAGAACAATACAACATGCCGATCGATCAAGTAAAACGTGTCTTAACAGAAGATATGTTGAAACATGATATTCGCATGAAAAAAGCAGTAGAAGTTATTACTGAAACAGCAACAGAAAAATAATTCAACTAAAAAAGGCATTCCTTTTCATGAGGAATGCCTTTTTTGTTTTGTTGAAAATCATCATTTTGAGGTAGTTTGATCTAACCAACCGATCAATAGTTGATAAATACGCAGCCCTTCTCCGTTGTTTAGGTCACGATCAAAATCATGTGGCAAATCTGAGATTTCTTCATAAGTCACTGCTGGGATAAGAGTAGCTGCTTTTCTAGATATTTCAACAGGTACATCCTGATCACCAGAGCTATGAGTTAAGAAAGCCGGTGGTAAGCTTGTTAAGTCTGTTTCAGATAAGCTAAAAGTATTTTTTTCACTAGGAGTTTTCACTAAATAATTTAACCAATTCCCAAATTGTCTACCTGATAAGTAAAGAGAAAAACGTTCGTTGATCGATAGGGTTGCTTTGGGTTTAGGAAAGATCAACGCTTGTGCTGCTAGTGGTGCTACTTTAGCAAACTGGTTATAATAACTACTAGGCTGGCTAAAACAAGGATCAGTCAAATCGTAGTACCCATAGAAGCTGATCATTCCTTTTTGTTCGGTTTTTTGGTATTTTGAAGAGAGTAAGTAAGCCAAATAGCCGCCAGCAGATCGCCCAAATAAAAAATAATCAGCGTTAGATAATCCCAATGTAGTTTGATGATTAGCCAAAAACCAATCGATTGCTTTTTGAAGATAAGAGTCGATCTCAGCAAGTTTACATTCTGGTGCTAACGGGTAATCGACAGTCAATAGATTGTAGCCATTTTCTACAAGTAGTTCACAATAAGAATTAGGTAGATCATCCCGTTCACCGTAAACTAGACCACCACCATGGAAATAGAGTAGTGTGGCTTTACTTTCAGTTGTGTGTTCATCAGAATAAAAGGTCATAGATAACAGTAGATCATCTAATTGAGCATAGCAAAATTCTTGTTTTAGCATGAGAATTCCTCCGTAATTTTAAATAGTTTCACGAACTTATTTCTATTTTAACCCAAGTAAACCCAATATTTATGTTTAATGCGCACAAAGATAAGAGTTAATTTGTGAAAGTTGGATAGTGTGTGAAAATCAGGAACCGCTTACAATGAATATGATAACAAAAGAGGGAGATGTATCAAATGGATTTAAAGAAAGTGTTACAAGAAAATATCGATCACTTATCTAGTATCGGCAATGATCCAACCGGCGGAATGACACGCTTGTTATATTCTGATTCATGGTTGGCAGCACAAAAATCTGTAAAAGAAAAATTAGAAGCAATCGGTCTGACGGCTTCATTTGATGAGATCGGGAACCTCTTTGGCAGAATAGAAGGAACAGAGTTTCCAGAAGAAACGGTTCTATCAGGATCACACATAGACACCGTTGTAAATGGAGGAAACTTAGATGGTCAGTTCGGTGTGATCGCAGCCTATGTAGCGATCCAGTATTTGTTAGAAACACACGGAAAGCCAAAACGTTCATTAGAAGTCATTTCGATGGCAGAAGAAGAAGGCAGTCGTTTCCCGACAGTTTTCTGGGGCAGTAAAAACTTTGTTGGTGAGGCGAAGAAAGAAGATGTCGTAGACATCGCTGATTTTGAAGGCTTGAAATTTGTGGAGGAGATGCGCCGCCATGGCTTTGACTTTAGAGATGAAACAAAAGCTGTGCGCAATGATATCAAAGCATTCGTAGAAATCCACATCGAGCAAGGAACAGTTCTTGAAAAAGAAAATCTTCAAATTGGTGTCGTCAATAATATTGCCGGACAAAGAAGATATACGATCGTCTTAAAAGGTGAAGCAAACCATGCTGGAACAACACCAATGGGCTATCGCAAAGATGCAGTCTACGGTTTTGCCAAAATTTGTTCACAAGCAATCGATCGTGCGCTTGAGGTCGGTGATCCTTTAGTGTTGACTTTCGGAAAAGTCGAACCAAAACCAAATACAGTGAACGTTGTTCCTGGTGAAGTCTTATTCACGATGGATTGTCGTCATACGGACAGTGGCGAACTCCATGCATTTACGCAAGAAATCGAGGCGTTGATGAGAAAAATCGCTGCGGAGCATGAATTAGAAATCGACATCGATTTATGGATGGATGAAGCACCAGTACCAATGGATCAAGAAATCGTAACAGCGATCGAAGCAGCTGCTAAAGCGGAACATATGGAGTATAAAGTTATGCATAGTGGTGCCGGTCACGATTCTCAAATCATCGCTCCTAATTTTCCAACTGCCATGATTTTTGTTCCAAGTATCAATGGAATCAGTCATAATCCAGCAGAAGCGACAGACATCGATGATTTAGTCAATGGCGTAAAAGTATTAGCAAGTACGTTGTACGAATTAGCATATAAATAAGAAAGTAGGCAAAATAAAATGGGGTACAAAAATAATCAAACAGGCTATCTTGACGGTTTATTATCTTCAAGAGCAGTCATCAAAAAAAATAATTATGCACTGATTCCTCACGATGGATTAGTGAACAATGTGATTCCAGGTTTTGAAAATTGTGATTGTTCGATTTTAGGTTCGAAACAATTAGGCGCAAATTTTGTCGATTATGTCATTACCCTTCATAAAGATGGTAAAAATGAACGTGGTTTTGGCGGTGAAGGAATCGAGACGATCGTCTACGTGATCGATGGTGCCCTAAAAGTCAGCGATGGCACTGAAACTCACGAAGTAACTAAAGGCGGCTATGTTTATTTACCAGCAAGCACATTGATGTATTTAGAGAATGGTCAAGATGCTGATACAGAGATTTTCTTGTACAAAAAACGGTATCAACCATTAGAAGGCTATGAAGCACATAAAGTCGTAGGAAATGTCAATGACATTGAACCGATTGAATATGAAGGAATGAAAGATGTTTTATTATGGGATTTCTTACCGAAAGATTTAGGTTTTGACATGAATTTCCACATCCTTTCATTTGAACCTGGGGCTAGCCATGGGTATATCGAAACACATTACCAAGAACACGGAGCGTACTTACTTTCAGGACAAGGCATGTACAATTTGGATAATGAATGGATGCCGGTCGAAAAAGGGGATTACATCTTTATGAGTTCTTATGTACAACAAGCGGCATATGCTGTTGGCCGTGATGAGCCTTTGATGTATGTCTATTCAAAAGACTGTAACCGTGATCCAGAAATTTAATTTAGTGAAGAGGAAGTTTAAGAATGAATGAAACTGTTGTAGTGAAACCAGAAGAATTGCATGCATTGATTGAAAATAAATTAGAAAAAGCAGGTCTGAAATCAGAGCATGCAGAGGAAGTGGCGACACACTTGGTATTTGCAGATGCTTGCGGTATCCATTCACATGGCGCCGTTAGAGTGGAGTATTACGCAGAACAAATCGACAAAGGCGGCGTAACCCTTGATCCAAAAATTGAATTTGAAGAAACTGGACCAAGCTCAGGGATCGTCCACGGAAAAAATGGAGCTGGACAATACGTAGCAGATGTCGGCCTCGGCTATGCGATCGATATGGCGAAAAAATCTGGCGTAGCTGTTGTCGGTATTTCTAAAATCAGTCATAGTGGTGCACTTTCTTATTACGTGAAAAAAGCTGCACAACACGATTTAGTTGCGATCGCAATGTGTCAGTCTGATCCAATGGTCGTGCCGTTTGGCGGGAAAGAAAATTATTTTGGCACGAATCCGATTGCATTTGCTGCTCCTAGAAAAGGTCATGAGCCGGTCGTTTTTGATATGGCGACAACAGTTCAGGCATGGGGAAAAGTATTAGATGCTCGTTCTAAAAATAAAGATATTCCCGATACTTGGGCAGTCGACAAAGATGGGAAACCTACAACAAATCCGCATAAAGTAAATGGTCTATTACCGATCGCAGGACCAAAAGGATATGGACTGATGATGATGGTGGATATCTTATCCGGTATGCTTTTAGGCTTACCATTTGGGAAACATGTGTCATCGATGTATGATGACATCACTAAAGGCCGCGATGTTGGTCAAATGTATATTTTGGTCGATCCAAGATGTTTCACAGATCTAGATATGTTTAAGAATTCTGTGAATGAGATGGTGGAAGAGCTTCATGAGATTCCAGCCGCTGATGGTTTTGATCAAGTCTATTATCCAGGTGAAATCAATCAAATCAATTATGAAAAATCAATGGCGGATGGTATTGAGATTGTCAAAGATATTTATGATTATCTGAAAAGTGATACGCTGCATTATGATCGGTATGAAAATACGAACGCTTTTGGCGAAAAGAAATAATTAGACTGAACTAATGTAAAAAAGTAAAAGGACTTCCACAAGAAAGTGTTGAATATTAATGTTATCCAGCTACACAGGCTAGCTCTTCGGAAAAAAGATAAAAATAGAATGAGACAAAAAGCGTCTCAATCGATTTTTCCTATTTTTCTGTCAGAGCTTGTCGAGCCTGTTCCGCTTTTAAATGTTATCCAGCTGCACCAATCAATTCTTAGGAAAATAGATAAATTGCCAGTGAGACAGAAAGCGTCTCAAAGTCAATTTCCTAATTTTCTACAGAATTAAGCGATTTGTTCCGCTATTAATGTTATCTAGCTGTACAAATCAATTCTTAGGAAAATAGATAAATTGCCAGTGAAACGAAAAGCGTCTCAATGTCAATTTCCTAATTTTCTACAGAATTAAGCGATTTGTTCCGCTATTAATGTTATCTAGCTGCACAAATCAATTCTTAGGAAAATAGATAAATTGCCAGTGAGACAGAAAACGTCTCGATGTCAATTTCCTAATTTTCTACAGAATTAGGCGATTTGTTTCGCTATTAATGTTATCTAGCTGCACAAATCAATTCTTAGGAAAATAGATAAATTGCCAGTGAGACAGAAAACGTCTCGATGTCAATTTCCTAATTTTCTACAGAATTAGGCGATTTGTTTCGCTTTTACTGTTATCCAGCTGTACAAGCCAACCTTTCGGAAAAAAGATAAAAATAAATTGTGGTAAAAAACACCACATTTTATTTTTCCTATTTTTCAGTCAAGGTTGAACGTCTTGTTCCGCTTTTATTAAAAGGAGGGATTCACTTATGAGAGTTACGAAAGCAGAGTTACATCAATTGATCCAAGACAAAATTGCAAAAGCAGGGTTATCAAATGAGCATGCAGCGATCGTCAGCGATGTGTTGACTTTTGCCGATGCTAGAGGGATTCATTCGCACGGGGCAATGCGTGTAGAATATTATTCCGAAAGAATTGAAAAAGGCGGGATAACAAACGATCCAGCTTTCTCCTTTGAGCAGACTGCACCAAGTTGTGGAATGTTTGAAGGTGATAATGGCTCAGGTTTTGTGGCAGCGAAATTCGCTATGGATCATGCGATTGAAATGGCAAAAGAAAATGGCGTAGCAGTTGTTGGTGTGCGTAATATTTCTCATAGTGGAGCCCTCGCTTATTATGTGGAACGAGCGGCAGAACAAGATATGGTTGCTTTATCTGTTTGTCAATCTGATCCGATGGTGGTACCATTTGGCGGAAGTGAGCCTTATTTTGGTACAAATCCGATTGCCTTTGCAGCGCCAAGTAGTGATGAACGCATCATCACGTTTGATATGGCAACGACTGTTCAGGCATGGGGCAAGATTTTGCATGCTCGTTCGAAAAAAGAAGCCATTCCAGATTCGTGGGCAGTCGATGAAAAAGGTAATCCAACAACGGATTCTACAGCAGTTAATGCTTTATTACCGATCGCAGGACCAAAAGGATATGGTTTGATGATGATGGTCGATGTCCTGTCTGGGATTTTATTAGGTGTACCATTCGGTAAACATGTTTCTTCAATGTATCATGATTTGTCTAAAGGACGTGAATTAGGACAGCTTCATATTGTGATCAATCCAGAATTTTTCATTGGAATAGATACATTCAAGGAAAATATTTCTGCAATGCTGGATGAAATCAAACAAATCAGTCCTAGTCCTGGATTTACAGAAGTAAATTATCCTGGTGAACGAGGACGGGCACGAGAAAAAAATTATGAAGAAAATGGAATTGAGATCGTCGATGATATTTACCAATATTTGATCAGCGATGATATTCATTATGATCGCTATGATCATAAAAATAAATTTGCTGAATAGCTTTTCAATTTTGCTGAAAATCACAGCGAAGATATTTGAGCTGATGATGAACAGTACAAGACTTTCGTAAGAAAGAGTTGAACATTTTCGATAAGAGTTGAATAAGCCTACTACACTCTTAAATGTATTCAGTTTCATAGGCTAACTCTTCAGAAAAAAGATAAAATCTGTATGTGACAGAAAGCGTCACAGACATATTTTTCTATTTTTCAATCAGAGTTGAACGAGCCTAATACACTTTTAAACTTATCCAGTTTCGTGAGCTAAGCTCTCGGAAAAAAGATAAAAATGGAGTGTGACAAAGAACGTCACAATCAATTTTTCCTATTTTGCTGGGAATCACAGCGAAGATATTTGAGCTGATGATGAACAGTACAAGACTTTCGTAAGAAAGAGTTGAACATTTTTTCGATAAGAGCTTATACGAGCTCACTACACTTTTAAACAAATGGAGGAATTTCAATGCTGCATACTATAATCAAAGCGAACAGCTATCAGGATTCCATCGTATTGATGTTATTGACGAACAAATTAAATACGATTGATGGTGTTCATAATGTCTCTGTTATGATGGGGACTCCAGCGAATAAAGATATTTTTAAAACTGGTGGTCTATATACAGATGAATTAGAAAAAGCGTCATCAAATGATATGGTGATTGTTTTAGATATCGAAGATGATTCGTTGATCGATCAGGTATTATCAGAGATCGATGTATTTTTAGAAGAGCAAACAAAAGGCGGCGGAGATGGCGCTGGAGAAGAAGTTGCCAAAACTTGGGACAAAGCTTTTGAGTTAGGAAAAGAAGCTGGCGTAGCAGTATTCTCTATTCCTGGAACACATGCAGCACTTGAAATCGAACGAGCGTTAGATGAAGGGAAACATGTCTTTTGCTTTAGTGACAATGTAGCGATCGAAGATGAGAAGCGCTTGAAAGAAAAAGCGCATGAAGCTGGACTTTTACTAATGGGGCCAGATTGCGGTACGGGTATCATTAACGGTATTCCTGTAGCTTTCACAAATGCTGTACGTAAAGGAAAAATCGGTGTCGTTGGTGCTTCAGGTACAGGTATTCAAGAAGTAACAACGATTATCCATAAATTAGGCGGTGGTGTGACGAATGCGATCGGTACAGGAGGTCGCGATTTAAAAGAGGAAATTGGCGGTATCACGCTTAAAGACAGTATCATGACGTTGGAGAAAGATCCTAATACAGAAGTGATCGTAGTGATTTCTAAACCACCAGCAGCCCAAGTTCGTGATGAAGTACTGAACCTTTTAAGAAGTATTTCTAAGCCTGCAGTGACGATTTTCCTAGGAGAGAAACCAGGTGCACATGAAGAAAATCTCTATCGTGCATACACACTTGAAGAAGCTGCTCAAATCGCCGTTCAACTGTTGAATAAAGAAGCTGTTACACCAAGAGAAGAAAGCTTGAATGTACCAGCACATACGCTGAAACCTGAACAAAAATATGTGAAAGGTTTATACTCTGGCGGTACACTGGCTTATGAAGCAGCAATGCTCATTAAAGAAGGTTTACACTTATCAGAGGGAGAACATGCACCAGAAGGTTTCATTTTGAAAAATCAAGGGCACGAAATCATCGATCTAGGTGATGATATTTATACTCAAGGGAAACCGCATCCAATGATCGATCCAACAAAACGTAAAGAAATGCTGGAAGAAGTAGGAAAAGATCCTGAAACAGCTATTATTTTATTAGATGTTGTACTAGGTTATGGTTCCCATGCAAATATGGCACAAGAACTTGCTCCTACGATCAAAGAATTAAAAGTACAAGCAAAAAATCAGGGAAGAGAATTGTTTGTCATCGGTACAGTTGTCGGCACTGACGAAGATCCTCAAGATATTCATGAACAAGAAACGATCATGAAAGAAGCTGGAGTGATACTTTGTGATAGTAATGCCCAAGCGGTTCGCATGGCGCTAGCAATTTTAGAGCACCCGCTGACAGTAGAAGTGAAAGAAGTTTTACCGCAGTCAGCAGTGACACCTGTTTCGATAGCACCATCTGAAGCAATGTTGGCGTTATTGACAAATCAAGGATTTATCAATATTGGCTTACGTAGTTTTTCTGAAGCAATCACAAATCATGGCGGTAAAGTCGTTCAATATGATTGGCAACCAATTGCAGGTGGAAATATCACACTACAAAAAGCATTACAATTTCTAAAAAAAGTAGAATTAGGCAAATAAGATTATCAAGCTATTCAAGCTATTAAAAGAAATACAGCTTGTTCAGCTTTAATGGAGGCTAACAAAAAATGTCATATAAAACAATCGATGAAGCAAATCAGGCAGTTGCAGCTAAAATCGTTGCCGGTTCTCCTTTTTTATTAGATGTAGTTCCGGCAAAATCAGTGATCAAAGAATTAAATCAAGGAAAAGTCTTGCTACATGCTGGACCGCCAATTACTTATGATAAGATGGTCGATCCTATTCAAGGCGCTTGCGTTGGCGCTGCCCTATTTGAAGAATGGTGTGATACTGAAGAAGAAGCTAGAGAAATGCTGGAATCAGGGGAAGTGAAATTGATTCCTTGTCATCATGTAAATGCTGTAGGCCCAATGGGCGGTATCACATCTGCGAATATGGCGGTATTAGTCGTTGAAAACAAAACAGACGGTAATCGCGCATTCTGTACAATGAATGAAGGAATCGGTGCTGTATTACGTTTTGGTGCCTATTCAGATGAAGTGATCACTCGTTTAAGATGGATGAGAGACACGTTGGCACCTGTCTTGAGTGCAGCCTTGAAAACAAAAGAAGATGGTTTGAATATCAACGTTTTAATAGCAAAAGCAATCGCTATGGGAGATGAATTTCATCAACGAAATATTGCAGCTTCATTGGCTTTCTTAAAAGAAATGGCGCCGATCATTGTTGGTTTAACAGATATCGATCAAGTGAAACGCGAAGAAGTTGTTCAGTTTTTAGCTGATACAGATCAGTTCTTCTTAAATGTGATGATGGCTTCGGCAAAAGCGGTGATGGATGGGGCTAGACAAATCCAAGAAGGAACGATCGTGACAGCTATGTGCCGAAATGGACATGAATTTGGGATTCGAATTGCTGGAATGGGAGATGAATGGTTTACAGGTCCAGTGAACACACCACAAGGATTATATTTCTCTGGTTTCAGTGAAACAGATGCGGCACCAGATATGGGCGATAGTGCGATAACGGAAACCTTCGGCGTTGGGGGCATGGCAATGATTGCAGCACCGGCAGTAACTCGTTTTGTCGGTTCAGGTGGCTTTTATGATGCATTGAATACAAGTGATGAAATGACAGAGATTTGTATCGACACGAATCCGAATTTCCCTGTTCCAACTTGGGATTTCAAAGGCATCTGTTTAGGAATCGATGCTAGAAAAGTTGTCGAAACAGGAATACTTCCTGTGATCAATACAGGAATTGCTAACAAAAAAGCTGGCTTAGGTCAAATTGGTGCAGGAACAGTCACACCGCCAATTGATTGTTTTGAAAAAGCTGTCTTAGCTTATGCGAAGAAGTTAGGTTTTACAGAATAATCCATTTAGAAGAGACTGGGACATAACTCTACAAGTTACAATCCAGTCCCTTTAAAAACGAATGAACGGTGGGAACAGAAGCTACTCCTTTTATTTCTAGGATCTGAACACTTCTGTCCCGACCTCTTCTAATGAAAAAGATAGATCAACTTAGACCACTTACTATTGTTGTTGAAAAGGAGGCAGCTTTAGCAAGCGTTATTTGTTATGCCTAAATGTTCAATCTCGTTTAGTAAAATGACAATCAAGAAAATGGAGGAAGAAAAATGGCAAATCGTGTCGTGATCGCATTGGGAGGAAACGCGATCTTAAAACCAAATCAAGAAGCAACATTAGATGTACAATTGGAAAACGTAAAGCTTAGTGCAGAATTGATTGCTAAAATAGAAGAATTAGATTATCAAATTGTGTTGACCCATGGAAATGGTCCGCAAGTAGGAAATATTTTAAGACAAAATGAAGAAGCCAAAGATGTCGTTCCCCCATTCCCGCTAGATGTTTGTAATGCTGAATCTCAAGGGTTTATCGGATATATGTTGGAGCAAAGCTTGAAAAATTCTTTGGAAATAAAAGGTTTGACAAGTAATGTCGTTACTCTTTTGACACAAACAGAAGTTTCAGCAGAAGATGAGGCCTTTGAGCAGCCAAATAAACCAATTGGTATTTTCTATTCTGAAATAGAAGCCAAAAAGATGGAAAAAGAAAAGGGTTGGGTCATGATGGAAGATGCTGGTCGAGGCTATCGTCGTGTTGTACCATCACCGCAGCCAAAAGCGATTCATGGCGTAGACGCTATCGTTAAGTTATTAAATCAAAATACGATCGTGATTGCCGGAGGAGGCGGAGGGATTCCTGTGGTCCGCTGCCAAAATGGTTTACTGAAAGGAATCGAAGCTGTGATCGATAAAGATCGTACGGGTAAAAAATTAGCCGAGCAAATCGACGCAGATACATTCATGATGTTGACCGATGTAAGCAATGTTTATATCAATTACGGTAAAGAGAACCAAGAGAAGCTTGAAACGATTTCTGTCAGTCAAGCTCAGCAGTATATGGATGAAGGACATTTTGCTGATGGCAGTATGGGTCCGAAAATGGAAGCTGCGATTGCATTTGCTAAACAGGGAAAAACAGCGATCATTTGTTCATTAGAAGAGGTAGACCTAGCTTTATCAGGACAAGCAGGAACAAGAATCACAGGCTAAAAAAAGAAGTTGACCGAATCTTTCTGATAGGTCAACTTCTTTTTTTAATGTTGATTTGAACGTTCGGATAATTCTAATGCCAGGCGTAAGTTTAGACTGTTGATGGGGTCTTGAATATTTTTGCCTAATAATTTAGCACAGTGATCGATCCTATATTTGATCGTATTTCGGTGTAGGTACATTTCCTTGGCTGTTTTAGAAATCTCACATTGAAAACTCAAGTAACATTTGAGTGTTTTTCTGAGCTCGATAAAGGAATCTTCAGTTGGATAAGCGAGCTCTTTCAAGGTCGTTTCGCAGAAATAATGAATGTCCTCGGCACTCATTTTTTCAAAAAGACTCTTCATTCCTTTAGGGTGATAGCGATGGATCAAAGGTGTCTCCGTCATCGCTAAAGTTTCTTCATAAGCGGTTTTTGCTTCAATAAATGAGCTGGCGATTTGTTCGGCCGTTTCATATAGATTTCCTAAAGAAAAAGTAAGTGTGATCGGTAATTTATCAGAGAGTTCAAGCGAAATCTCCTGTAAGATCTGCTCCAAGTCATTGACTTTACTTTGGATCAGAATAGCAAGATGATTCGTGTTTTTTACTTTGAAAATACTTGTGTATTTTACTCTGTGCGGTAAACTTTCTTGAAGCCATTGAAAAGCAACATCACTTTCTTCCTGCTGGTACTTGATTTTTGTTGCGGTTGTGGTCGTTTGACTACAGACGGCATACACGATTTGGTATTGCGTGCTTTTCTTCAGTCCATAATTAGCACCTAAATCAAGCCAGTCACGTTGTACTTGGTGAGGTGTTTGCTGATGTTCGATCAGCTGACCTAAAAAATCACTCTTCAAAAGCTCAAGTGATTCTTGGACTTTTTGATTTTTGTACAGCATGAAAGACAGCACCAAGCAAGCCTGCTCTACTGCAAATTCAGACATTGGGTAAGGAACTTGTTCTGGGTTTAAAATCAATAAATAATGCGGAAAATAGGTGTTCACTGTTACCGAAAAGCCTGCAATTTGAAGAGGGAGTTGATTTAAGTCATCGATAATAAATGAAGCATGACTATCTTCGTTCCAAGATTTGTATTTTTCAACTAATTGTTCAACGTAATATTCAGCAGGTTTAGATGTTTGGGTAAAGTGCTTAGAGTGTGCAATTACTTTACGATAAGGGCTCAGTAAAATCACCGGTGTGTTGATCATCTTTCCAAAGTCAGCAATGAATCGTGCGATACTGACATCATGGATCAGTAAGTCTGAAAAACGTTTTTGGATGTCTAACGCATAACTCAGTTGTTCTGTTTTTGTATCCCATAAATAATTCAAAAGTTGGTGCAACAGGGCGCCTAAAGGCTGTGTGCTAGGAACCTGAACGATTGGGAATTTGATTTTATTTGCATAAGCAACGACCTCAGGATCGATCGTTTCGATAAAACGCCCCACTTTGATTCCGATTCCTGCAGCTTCTTGTTCTTTCAAAGAATCGATCAAGGAAATGAGTGCTTGCTGATTGTCTTTATACACCATCGCAGTGGTTAGTAGAAAAATTCGTTTAGGGATAAAGTTAGCCACGTCAGGCGTTTCCGATATTTCAATACTTTCTACGATAGTATTTATATGTGATGGATGTGTCAATAGTTTTAAATCAGAAAAACGTGGTATTTTCAATAAATCTTCTAAAGTAGTCAATCAATTGCCTCCTAGAATATACAATAATGAGAATATCTCTATTGTAAATGATAGCGTATCCAGATTCAAGAATGGTTTGTGCATATTAACCGAATATTTTATGTTTTTGTTTAATAATGACAATGACTTTTGCGCATATAAGAGTACGATGGAAATAAAACGGAAAAGAGGAATAGTTATGTTTTCAGAAATATCAGTACCAAGTAGAACGATTATGACACCAGGGCCGGTAGAGGCACATCCCGTTGCTTTAAGGGCTATGTCAGCGTCTATTTTAGGTCAATTTGACCCATCTTTTCTTCAAATCATGGATGAAGTCAAGGAAATGATAAAACTTCCTTTTGGGACCAAAAATGAGCAGGCGTTTGCGATCGACGGTACTTCTCGATCTGGTTTAGAAGCGGCATTGATCGCATTGATCGAACCAGGAGATAAAGTATTGATTCCTGTCTACGGTCGATTTGCTTATCTTTTAGGAGAGATATGTGAACGTGCTCAAGCAGAAATCCATTATCTTGAAAAAGAATGGGATGCACCTTTTGAGCAGGATGAGGTCATTCAAGCAATAGTAGAATTTCAACCGAAAATAGTAGCAATGGTCCATGGTGAAACAGCTAACGGACAGATGCAGTCATTGGATAAAATCGGTCGATATTGTCGGGAAAATGATCTCTTTTTTGTCGTGGATATGGTTGCAACTTATGGTGGTGTACCTTTAGAAGTAGACGAATGGGCAGTCGATATCGCTATTGCAGGTACACAAAAATGTGTGAGCGTACCTTCTGGTTTAGCATTGATCACCTATAATAAACGTGTAGAAAAAGTATTGGATGCCCGTTATCAAAAAGAGCTAGGGCTAAGTAAAGATATTCGCAATGAAAATCATATCAGCAGCAATTATCTTGATCTAAGCCAACTGCAACGTTATTGGAGTGAGGAACGGATCAATCATCATACGGAGGCGACCAGTATGGTTTATGGACTGCATGAAGGTTTGAGAATGCTGATTCAAGAAGGCATGGAAAATGTTTATGCTCGTCATGCATTGAATGATCAGGCAATCATTGCAGGCATCAAAGCGATGGGACTTGGATTTTATGGTCAATTGAGCACAAAGATGCCGACCGTCACACCGATCATGATTCCTGAAGGGATCGATGGCGAGAAAGTACGCGCATTGATGTTGGATGAGTTTGCTGTTGAGATTGCTTCTTCTTTTGGTGCCTTACAAGGAAAAGTATGGCGTATTGGAAATATGGGCTACAGCAGCCGTAAAAGTAATGTTCTTCATGTATTGTCGGCTTTAGAAGGTGCATTGAATTATTATGGCGCCGCTATTGCGAAAGGTGAAGCGGTAAAAGCTGCTTTGGCGATTTATAAAAAATAGCTTCACATAGTTTGTGTGAAAGAACAATTTATTGTTCGTTTTGCACAAACTTTTTGCTAAGTTTGTGAAAAGTAATGATGAACGAAAGATTGCTACCGCTTACAATTAAAGCGAATAAAGAAGTGATTTCTCTATATATTCCATAGCAAAATGCACAAACTTTGTCTAAAATCATATATAGAAAAATAACAGTTGGAGGAAAAGACATGGATGCAACGAATGAAAAAGTAAAGAGTTCAGGAATGGATTACTGGAAAAAGATTGTCATACTATTATGTGCCGGCTGGGTAACGATTTGGGTATACCGTTCGGCGTTATCACCTGCTTATCCGCAAATCAATGAGTCCCTTGGAGGGAATGTTTCTGATACTGCTTTAGGATTTATTTCTACTTGTTATTTCTTTGGTTATGTAGCGATGCAGATTCCAGCAGGATTTTTAGTAGATAAAATCGGAAAGAAAAAAGTCTTGATCCCTGGGTTTATCGTGTTTGGTATTGCAGCATTTTTGATTTCTCAAGCGACAAGCATCTCGATGATTTATTTTGGTAGTGTCTTAGCTGGTTTAGGTTGCGGATCATTTTATGGCTCAGCTTACTCATTGACTTCTCAAAATATTCCCCAAGATAAAAGAAGTTTTTCAACAGCGATCGTTAATAGCGGTTCTGCAGTAGGTTCGGGTTTAGGATTGATTTTATCAAGTTTCTTGGTTGTTCAATTACAATTTCCTTGGCAAACAATGATGTATATTTCTGTTGCGTTGATCGTAGTGATGTTGATCGCATTTATCGCAATTATTCGTAATAATAAAGAAGATGCTGAATTTTTAGCTCAATCCGTTGCAGAAGAAGCGAAAGTAAAAACGGAGACTGCAGAAGTGGTTGAAAAAGAACAAGTATCAATGAAAAAATTATTTTCACCAAAAATGCTATTTGCCTATATTTTATATTTCGCCACTTGTTATGCGTATTATATGACGGTTACTTGGTTGCCGAACTTTTTAGGTACAGAACGTGGCTTTGAAGGTGCAGCGATCGGATTTTCTGCTTCACTTGTAGCGTTTGCTTCCATTCCAGGGGCGTTGTTCTTCAGCCGTTTGGCAGATAAGTTTATGCATAAAAAAGTACAGTTTATTGTCGTTTTAGAATTTTTAGCAGCTGTGATGTTATTGTTGACAGTTCAAGCAACAAATTCAACATTGTTATTAGTCGGTTTGATTTTATATGGATTTTTAGGAAAGCTTGCAGTGGAGCCGATCATCATATCTTGGTTGGGTGAAAATGCCCCTAAAGTCGGCATCGGAACCACTCTTGGCGTATTCAACTTTTTCGGTATGATGTCTTCAGTCATTGCACCAACCTTGACGGGCTCTATCTCAGACGCAACGGGTTCAAAAGAAATGGGTTTTTATATTTCAGTTATCTTATTGGTAGCGGGAACAGCTTTATTCTTATTAGCGAATCTTAAGAAAAAAAGTCTGAATAATTAAGTAAATAATGAGATGTGTTTAACTTCTGGAACTGAATAGTGCAAGGAATTTAGACACATCTTTTTATTATTGCTGACTATGCATCGTTCGATCGATTTTCTATTTTTATCCTACATTTTTTGAAAGCGCTTAAAAAGGAGGCGAAGAAATGACAAACCAAGATTATCAAATCACTGAATCCGAATTACAGGAATTTCGAAAGCGAGGATACAATGATGACCTATTGCCTAAGCCGTTATCTAAACGAATGATGGGCAAGCTGAATTACTTTACGCTATGGATGGGTTCTGTCCACAATATTCCAAACTATACAGCAGTCGGCGGCTTTTTATTTTTAGGCTTATCACCAATCAACATTATGCTGGCGTTAGTTTTAAGTGCACTGACGGTTGCGTTGTTTATGACATTCAATGGTCGTGCAGGTTCAAAATATGGGATTCCTTTTGCTATGCATTTACGTTCGACTTATGGCGATCTTGGCGCAAAATTACCAGGATTTCTTAGAGGCTGTGTCGCAGCGATTGCTTGGTTTGGTTTGCAAAATTATACTGGTTCATTAGCGTTACTGATTTTGATTGGAAAAATTTGGCCGGGCTTTTTAACACTAGGCGGAGGAACAACGATTTTAGGTATTTCAGTTCCAGGCTTGATCGCATTCACACTTTTTTGGGCGGTAAATATGTTGATCGGACTAGGTGGAGGAAAAATACTAAACAAGTTCACTGCGATTTTAAGTCCGTTGATCTATATTGTATTTGGCGGGATGGCGATTTGGGCAATTCGAGTCGCTGGAGGAATTGGTCCGATTTTATCTTATAATGTGGCTGGAGCAGCGCATAATATTTCGCCGATTTTTGTTTACTTCATGATCATGAATTCCGTTTTAGCAGTTTGGGCGGCACCGGGAGCTAGTGTTTCTGATTTTACACAAAATGCGAAATCGACCAAAGATCAAACGATCGGCCAAACTGCCAGCCTACTTGTAGGGTATGGAATTTTCGCTTTTTCCAGTGTAGCGATTTTGATCGGCGGTTCGATCCATTACGGGATTCAGGAATGGAATATCTTGAATATCGTTGATCGCTGGGAGAACTCATTTGCGATCATTGTGGCGATGCTGGTTTTCTTATTAACGACTGTTTCGACAAATGCCACGGGAAATATCATCCCGGCTGCGTACCAATTATGTGCATTATTTCCGAAAAAAATCGATTATAAAAAAGGTGTATTACTGGCAAGCATCATTAGTTTTCTGATCATGCCATGGAAGCTCATGGAAAATTCAGCAAGTATATTCATTTTCTTGAATACGATCGGTGCAGTTTTAGGACCTGTTGCCGGTACGATGATTGCACATTATTATTTTGTTGAAAAACAAACGATCGATTTGGATCAGCTTTATATGGATCAGTCGAAAGATAATAGCCATAATCGCTATAAGGGGCTAGATAAATCAGCATATGTCGCAACGATCGTAGCATTGGTTATTTGCTTGAGCGGTCATTTTATTCCAGCTTTTAAAGTGATTTCTGATATTTCTTGGTTAGCGGGTTTTGCTTCAGCGTTTTGTCTGTACCTTTTATTAAGAAAATTTTTGAAAAAATAAGTACGGTAAAGGTTAGAACAACTAGCTAAATGGATTGGATCGATTAGATGAAATTCTAACTGTTGAGCGTCATTTAGCTTTTAAAAATAGGAGGAACGAACATGAGCTATGATTTAGTGATTAAAAATGGGTTAGTGATTTTAGAGTCTGGTGAAGTCAAAACAGATGTTGCAGTGAAGGATGGTTTGATTGCCGCCATTGGTAATGATCTCGGTGAAGCTGAAAAAGTTATTGATGCATCTGGCTTGGTCGTAAGTCCAGGTATGGTGGATGCACATGTCCATATCACAGATCCAGGCGGTGGATATCGTGATCAATGGGAAGGATATATCACAGGAACAGCTGCTTGTGCAAAGGGCGGAGTGACTTCTTTTATGGAAATGCCGTTAAATCAAGTACCGGCTACGGTCGATGGAAGGTCCTTAGAGATAAAATATGAGGCAGGTAAAGAAAAATTAAAATCAGATGTCGGATCATTCGGCGGATTAGTACCATTTAATTTGACGGGTGGCATTCAAGAATTAAATGATGGCGGCGTTGCAGCATATAAATGTTTTATGGCTACATGCGGCGATCGGAGTATCGATGGTGATTTTATGAATGTCGATGACTATTCTTTGTATGAAGGAATGAAGCAAATTGCTAAGACAGGAAAAGTGTTAGCAATTCATGCTGAAAATGCTGCGATTACTGATAGATTAGGCGAAATTGCTTATAAAAATGGGGAAACGACGTTAAAAGCGTACGTAGCAACTCGACCTGTATTTACAGAAGTTGAGCCGATCCGCCGAGCAATTTTGTTTGCGAAAGAAACGGGCTGCCGCATCCATATCTGCCATATTGCTTGTCCAGAAGGCGTGGAGGAAGTGACCAAAGCGAGACGAGAAGGTGTTGATGTGACGTGTGAAACATGTACGCATTATCTGTATTTTGATCTTGATGAGCTGGATGCGATTGGCCCTGTGGTCAAATGTTCTCCACCGATTCGTGACAAAGAAAATCAAAAGGGCATGTGGGACAAGGTATTGGCTGGAGAAATTGATTTTGTAACATCCGACCATTCACCTTGTACGCCTGATTTAAAGGATAAAGAGAATGCTTTTGAAGCGTGGGGCGGTATTTCAGGTGTCCAAAACAATGTGGATGTCCTTTATGATGAAGGGGTTCAAAAAAGAGGAATGTCATTGAAACAATTTGCTGATATCATCGCTGCAAATCCAGCAGATCGCTATGATCTAACGCAAAAAGGACGGATCAGTGTTGGAAAAGATGCTGATTTCGTATTGATCAAACCGAATGCTCCGTACACGTTAAAGGCAGAAGACTTAGAGTATCGTAATAAAATCAGTCCATATATTGGTCGTGAGATCGGTGCACAAGTAATGCAGACAGTCTTGAGAGGACATGTTATTTATACTAAAGAAGAAGGCGTTTCATCAGGATTTGTTGGAGCTTTTATCAAAAAATAGAACTTTCAGTTTTTAAATGAATAATCAGTATAGGGTCAGACATCGTCATGCTAGTTGTTAATGTCTGACCTCTCTTATGTTTATTCTTGTGCAATATTTCTCAAGTGGCAGAGATCGTTTTAGGCATGCTCGTTTAATAAAGGAGGCTGTGAATAATGAACGGAAAGAGCGAACGGAACGAAAGAGTACCTTACTGGAAGAAAATTATTTACATATTAACGATAGGCTGGATCGTTATTTGGATCTATCGAACGGTTTTGACGCCGATTTATCCGATCATCAGTGACTATTTTGGCGGAGCAAGTGATGCACAGTTAGGGCACATTTCCAGCTTTTATTTTTTAGGCTATGTTTGTATGCAGATTCCTTCAGGGATATTAGTGGATCGAATTGGCAAAAAACAAATTTTGATTCCTGGCTTTTTATTGTTTGGACTGGGTGCATTGATCGTAGGAACGGCTCAAACGATCGGTATTGTCTTTTTAGGAAGTGTTTTGGCGGGGCTTGGTTGTGGCACTTATTATGGCGTCGCATATTCTCTCACAGCAGAATATGTACCAGTGTCTAAGCGCAGCTTGGCAACAGCAGTTGTCAACAGTGGTACAGCGATCGGCAGCGGCTTAGGGTTGGTTTCTTCGAGTTATTTGGTTGGTACGGGAAAATTACCATGGCAGGCACTGATTTTTACAACGATCCTTTTGATTCTATTGGCAGTGCTCATGTTCAGTCGTTACATTCGAATGGAAAAACCTAAGAAATATACTGCAGTAAAAGACGAGCTTAAAATCAAAGAGCATCATTCAGTCAGACAACTATTCAAACCAAGAATGATCTCTGCGTATATTTTGTATTTTGCGACCTTGTACACTTACTATTTGATCGATACATGGCTGCCTAATTTTTTAGAGACTGAAAAAGGGTTTGCTGGAACATCTGTTGGTTTGGCCTCCTCACTCGTATTTTTTACAGCAATTCCTGGGGCATTGGTCTTTAGTAGAGTTGCGGATGAAATGCCTAAGAAAAAAATCCAGCTGATCATTCTTTTGGAATTGTTAGCTGCATTTGTATTATTTCTAACTGTGACGACAACAAATCAAACGGTTTTGGTGATTGGAATCATGGCGTATGGTTTTTTTGGTAAATTAGCAGTCGAGCCGATCATTATTTCATGGCTGGGAGAAGGGGCGCCTAAGGGAAGTATTGCTACTATGTATGGAGTGTTTAATTTTTTTGGAATGTCCGCTTCCGTGATCGTTCCATCGTTAACAGGAAAAATTTCTGATCTCACTGGAACAAAGCTATATGCTTTTTATCTTGCCATTCTCATTATTTGTATTGGAACCTTCCTATTTTATCTAATCAATCGGTTTGTAAAAAGCAAACCATAGTGAGAAAATGCGATGGAATCAAAACTAGTTTTGTGTTTTTAGGAGTATATTAGATGAACTCTGACCTCATTTTCGTTATACTTGTTATAAGGAATGAGGTGGGCAAATGAAAAAGACAGAGAAAATCTATATGGTTCTTCAGCGTAAAACTCGTTCGTTGGAAGAAATGAAGCAGGATATTATTGATTGGTTGAGCTTTTTACGGATCATGACAACGATTGAAAATTATTGTTTTGACAATGAAGAAGTCCAAGCATTTAATTTAGCAATGATTACAAAGCGAATCCAAGGATGTACAGAAAAAGAGGATCTGTGGATCAAAATAAAAGGACAGGGTGGAGAATCCCAACTGCATATCTCTGAGCTTACCCTTCATGATCGAACAATTTTAGATAAGGATCTATTTTTTGCTTATCAGACGATGATCGAAGATTATCTTGATACTCGGATGGTCAAAAATGGTATTTACGGTTATATTCGATCTTTAGATGAATATTTGTATAATAATGTGGAAATGATCGAAAAGCGAACATTTGAAATGCCAGAGGAAATTGAGAAATTACCGAAGCGTTATAATCGGAATAAAGAGGTCATCGTTGATTGTAACCAACTAGCGGGCTACGATATTTTCTTTAAAGGATTGTGTTTAACTTCTTGCTGGAAGATGTACTATTCGGATCTTTTTTTTCAGATCATCCCTAAACCGATTTTTTTAGAGGTCCAGCAGGTACAATCGATCACCGAGCTAGCGAATAATGTTCTTAAGATAACCTTATTCAATGATCCTTTTAACTGGGAGCTTTCGGTCAATCAAAAATATCAACGCTTATATCGAGATCAGATGGGGTATGATCAACTCGCGTGGAATAATGGGACTGGGGTTTTACGTCCGCCATACATTGAATATGCATTTGTTGAAGATGTTACACAAACCGTTCAGTATCAAAACCATTATTATCAGCCTGTTGAAAAAAAAGATGCCACATATTTTGTAACTAGAAGCTACGATGGTGTCCACCATAAATATGTTGAAAATCGTACAAAAGGAATTTTAAATGCGCAAGCTTATTTTCCTTGGATCGATGAAAAAAGCCGCAAGATGATGAATTATCGAGTGCTGAATCCTCAGATGGCGCTAGATGGTGGCCTTTCGGCGTATGAATTTTATATCCGACAGTTTTTAGAAATCAATGTTTTGGATCAGAAGTATGATGAATTTGTTTCTGTCTTACGTTTCTATTTACCGCAGGAAGCAATCAAAGAAGTTCCGTTAGAAGCATTGTGGGATAAACTGATCGATGTGAATATCAGTAATTTGAAACAAAAAGAGCGATCGACACGTTTTGATTTACAGAAGGCTAAAAATCATTTAAGAGTCGTCTTTTTAGATTACAGCTATCTAGAATCTGTCAACCAAACGATCGATATTAGTGAGTAAATAGAAAAGAGAGGTTGAGACAGAAGTGTTTAATCCCGAAAAATAAGAAAGAATTCACGAAAATTGTTTTCCAAATTTTTGTGAATTCTTTCTTATTTCCGAAGGGATTGCTTCTGCTCTCACCGTTTATCCGAATTACAGGTGTCTGGGATTTGACTCGCAGAGTTTTGTCCCAAACACTTTGATTCGTATAAACGATGAGAAAAAAAGCGGCTACTGTCCCATCCGTTTTATTTTTAATGACGATCACTGAATGATTTGATCGCTATCAATGACGATTTCAGCTCCGGTGATGAAACTTGCTTCATCGCTAGCTAAATAAATGACCCATTTGGCTACATTTTCAGGGCTACCAAAATCAGGAAACTGAACATATTTTTTATAATAAGGTCTAGCAATAGGAAATGTTGTTTCTAATAGTGGTGTGTTGACTACACTTGGACAAATTGAATTCACACGTATATTGTAGGGCGCATATTCATATGCTGCATCAAGTGTATATGAACGAAGGACCTCTTTGATTGCTGTGTAAGGATGGTGTTCATCTAAACCAACTAAGCCTTCGATCGTTGAAATATTTATAATTGAGCCGCAATTATTCGGCACCATCAAAGGAAAAATTCGCTTTGAGCCGTAAATAAAAGGATTGATGACTGTATTTTGTAAAGTATTAAAATCATCATTCGTTAAACTCAGAAGCATCTTAGGTGAAATAATACTGGCACAGTTAACGAAGCAATCGATCTTACCATACGTTTTTATGATAAATGAAAGACTATTTTCCCAACTTTGTTGAGAATTGCTAGTATGTTCAAGAGCAATCGCTGTCCCGCCATTTTCTTTGATTTTAGAAATAATCGGAGTTAATTTCTCTAGATTTGTACTGGTACAGATAACGCAAGCTCCTTCTTTAGCAGTGGACAATGCGATGGCATTACCGATAGTGCCTGCAGCTTCTGTAATCAATATGGTTTTACCTACTAATTTATTCATAAAAAACCGCTATAATGAAGAACATTATAGTTATCCTTTCCGGTTATTTTAAACACATAATATTGGCATAAATTTATTAACTAGTATGGCTTAAGTGTAATATAATTTTTTTAGTTACGCCAATGATATAAACTGGAGAATTTTATAATAAAAAAAACGAATCAAAACGTTTTGTTTTGATTCGTTTTTTTGTTTTAAGGATTAGTCTTGGGCAACGGGCTTTTTGACAATGCCTAGAATAACGGCAGATACAACTGCACCGATTGCAATAAATACAAGATATAAAATAGGATGACTCAACAATAATGCGACAAAGATCCCGCCATGAGGAGCTAATAACCGAATCCCGAATCCGCCAACTAAACCACCAGCTAAAGCCGAGCCAACGACAAAGCTTGGAATGACTCTTAATGGATCAGCTGCGGCAAATGGAATCGCTCCTTCTGTGACAAAAGATAGCCCCATCACCAAATTCGTCAAACCAGCATCTTTTTGATCTTGAGTAAATTTGTTTTTAAAGAGCAGTGTTGCGATAAAGATCGCAAGAGGAGGAACCATCCCGCCGGCCATAACAGAAGCCATGATAATACTACCACCTTCTGTGACAGTTGCTGCGATCGATGCTGTACCAAATACATAAGCGGCTTTGTTGATTGGTCCGCCAAGGTCGATGGCCATCATTCCACCCAGTAAAACTCCAAGAAGAGCAGCATTTGTACCATCAAGGCCTAATAAGAAACTATTTAGCCCATCATTGATGATCTTCATCGGAATGTTGATCAGCAACATCAAACCGCCAGTGATCAGTAAACCAAAGACTGGATAAAATAAAATTGTTTTGATCCCGTCTAGTGATTTAGGTAATCCTTTGAAGAGTTTTTTCAAGAAAATGATCACATAACCTGCTAAGAACCCACCGATCAATGCGCCTAAAAATCCAGCACCGCCAGTATTAGCTAAGGCACCAGCTGTGAAACCAACGATCAATCCAGGTCTGTCAGCAATACTAGAAGCGATAAAACCAGCTAAAACAGGTAGCATAAAGCCAAATGCGGCACCACCGATTTGATTGAACCAAGACGCAATTTCATTATAAGAACCTAAACTACTAAGTTGATCTTGAGGGACACCGATAAATTGATCGATCATAAAGGAAAGGGCAATTGCGATTCCGCCGCCGATAACAAATGGCAGCATATGCGAAACGCCGTTCATCAAGTCTTTATAAATTCGCGAGCCAACGGAACCATCGGCAGAGCTGTCTTCATCAGTAGCATCTGATTCTGTGCCGTGAAAAATGGGAGCATTTCCACTGGTTGCAAGGTTGATCAATTCCTCTGTTTTACGAATACCATCACTAACAGGACGATTGACTAATTCTTTTCCGTCGAAGCGATTCATTTCCACTTTTTTATCTGCGGCAATAATGACACCATCTGCACGAGCGATATCTTCAGCAGTCAAACGATTTTTGATTCCTTCTGAACCATTCGTTTCAACTTTGATCTCAACACCCATTTGTTTTGCTTTTTTCTTCAATGCATCCTCAGCCATATAAGTATGAGCAATGCCTGTTGGACAAGCCGTAACGGCAACCACAAATTTGCGAGTTGGATCTGCTGTTGCTTGATTCGATTCTGCAAGCTGTTCTTGTTTTTCTTCTGCCTCTTTTGCTTCTTCCGCAGATTGGAACAAGTTTTGTACGTCTTCTGGCGTTTTAGTTTCCTTTAATTTTGCAACAAAATCCGGATCGACCAGTAGACGAGATAAAGCTGCCAATGCTTGTAAGTGAGTATCATTTGCGCCTTCAGGGGCCGCGATCATGAAAAATAAGTAAGTCGGTTGACCATCGAGTGCTTCATAGTCAACACCTTTGCTGCTTCTTGCAAATAGAACAGTCGCTTCTTTAACTGCTTTGTTTTTCGCATGAGGCATTGCGATTCCATCACCTAAACCAGTAGAAGTTTGAGCCTCACGAGCTAAAATACCTTCTTTATACGTAGCGATATCAGAAATTCTGCCACCATCATACATCTTTTGAACCATTTCATCGATAGCGCCTTTTTTATCAGTCGCCTGTAGATCCATGATCATCACATCTTTGACAAGTAACTCTTTGATGTTCATAAAAATTCCTCCTTAATTTAAAAGCGGAACAAATCGGTTAATCCTGTAGAAAATTAGGAAATTGACTTTGAGGCGTTTTTTGCCTCACTGACAATTTATCTATTTTCTTAAGGATTGATTTGTGCAGCTAGATAACAATAGATGCGGAACAGTTCGTTTAACCTTGACTGGAAAATAGGGAAAATGAACTGTGGTGCTTTTTGCCACAATTTCTTTTTATCTTTTTCCCAAAAGGCTGACCTGTGCTGCACGTTTTCTTAAATACATGTATCTTTTTAGCAAATTCCTTTAATTGAATTTCAATAGTCAGCGGATTTTTTTCACTACAACTTCCGAAATCAATTCATTGATCAAATCAGCTGTTGCTAGATCATCTGAAAATGCTGTAGCACTTCCACAAGCGATCCCCCATTTAAAAGCTTCAACAGGGTCGTTGTTTTTAACAAAAGTACCAACGAATCCGGCGATCATAGAGTCTCCTGCACCAACAGAATTTTTCAAAGGACGTTTTAAGACATTTGACTGATAGATTCCATCTGAAGTAAAGAGTAAAGCTCCATCTCCAGCCATTGAAATAATGGCATGTTTGGCTCCATCCTGTAATAAGCGTTCACCGAATGGCAAAATATCTTCAATCGACTGAAATTCAACATCGAAAAGCTCTGCTAATTCATGATTATTCGGCTTAACAAGCAACGGAGCTTGTGGCAAAGCATTAAGTAAATCAGCTCCAGTAGTGTCAATGATAAAGTCTGCCTCTTTTTCTTTGATGATTTGAACTAATTCTTCATAGAAACCTTGACGCAAAGAGGCTGGAGTACTGCCGGACAAAACAACGATGTCACCTGACTGAACATTTCCTAAAATTTGTTTCAATTCAAGCATTTCTTCGTTGCTGATCGTTGGTCCAAGTCCGTTGATCTCAGTTTCCTTTTCGGATTTTAGCTTGATGTTGATGCGAGTATCTTCTTCGACTGTTGTAAAATTAGTTTGAATGTTTTCTTTTTTTAGCCAGTCAGAGATGAAATTTCCTGTAAAGCCGCCAATGAAACCAAGAGCTGTAGATTCAGCTTGGATTCTTTTTAAAATACGTGAAACGTTGATTCCTTTTCCTCCAGGAAGCTTAAAGTCCGCTGTCATACGATTCAAATCACCCAATTTAAGATCATCGACATGAACGATATAATCAATTGAAGGATTTAGAGTTACTGTGTAGATCATTATTTTGCCTCCTTAATGGTTGTCTTTTTCTGAAATTGTTCCAAAATATCAGGTGAGCACTGGTTCGTCAGTAAACTCACTGCTTCAAGATCAGCAACCTTTGTGAAAGTTATTTTATTCAGCTTTGTTTGATCGATCAACACATATGCTTCTTCAGCATGAGTGATGGCCAACTGTTTTAGTGCAGCTTCTTCAGGATCGGGAGTAGTCAAACCAAATTCTGGATGTGCCCCGTTCATGCCCATAAAAACTTTATTGAAGCGAAAACGACTGAGCTGTTCTAAAGCAGTCGAACCTACGATTGCTTTCGTTGATAATTTTAATGAGCCACCTAAGATGATAGTGTTGACGTTTAAATCTCCTAGTTTGGCGGCGTGATGCACGGAGTTCGTAACAACAGTAATATTTTTTCCTGATAAAAAAGGCAGCATTTCTAAGGTCGTAGAACCAGCATCTAAATAAATGACGTCTCCATCTTGAACAAATGAACCAGCTAGTTTAGCGATTATCTGTTTTTCTTGCGTGTTTTTGACTGTTTTTTCCGTCATGTCTTGTTCGAAACCTAAATTTAAGATCCGCTTGGCGCCACCGTGAACGCGCTCCAATAATTCAGCTTCTTCCAATTCTTTTAGATCCCGTCTAATCGTTGATTCTGATGCATCTAATAAAAGTGCTAAATCTTGTGATTTTACAATCGATTGTTGGTCAAGTAACCGTAAAATTGCTTGATGTCTCTCTTCTGTAAGCATTTTCACACCTCTTTCATTGACTATAATAGCATACTCAAATTCGTTTCGCAATCAAAAACGGTCAAAAACAGTCAAAAAGATTCTTGAATGTTCAAATGTTGCTAAGAGCAAATCTATTATTTGACAAGAGCACGCGTTCTTGGCTTAATGTAAATAACAAAATCGGAGGGATGAGTATGGGAAATCGTACGATATTACAAGGATTTGAATGGTATTTACCAGCAGATGGTCTTCATTGGCAGCGTGTGAAGGAGCTGGCAGAGAAACTACATAAATCGGGCTTTACTGGTATTTGGCTGCCGCCAGCTTATAAAGGAGCAAATGGGATTAATGATGTTGGTTATGCCCCTTATGATTTGTACGATTTAGGTGAATTTGACCAAAAAGGAACGATTGCAACAAAATATGGCACTAAGGATGATTATTTAGCGTGTATCAAATCACTAAAAGAAGCTGGGATCGAGGTATATGCTGATATTGTGTTTGATCATTTTATGGGAGCCGATGAGGAAGAAAACGTTTCTGCGGTCAAATACCGTCCAGAAAATCGTAATGAAAAAATCAGTGGAGAAGAAGAGATCACAGCGTGGACGAAATTTACTTTTCCAGGAAGAAAACAAATGTATGATGATTATATCTGGACATGGAGAAATTTTTCGGGTGTGGATTTTGATGATCGCCGTAAAGACCATGGAATTTTTAATTTTGATGGGAAGGGCTGGAAAGACGATGTTGATAAGGAAAATGGGAATTATGATTACTTGATGGGCTGTAATTTAGACCTATCTTATCCTGAAACTGTTCAGCAGCTTAATAAATGGGGACAATGGTATCAAAAATTAACAGATGTTGATGGGTACCGTTTAGACGCAGTAAAGCATATTCAGTTTGACTACTTTGTTGATTGGTTACTAAATAGAAGAAAAGAAAAAGGTAGAGAATTGTTCGTAGTTGGTGAATATTGGAATGGTGATATAGAAAAATTACTCAAGTATATCGATCAATCTGGCGCATTGATTTCCTTATTCGATGTTCCTTTACATTATCACTTATATGAAGCGGCCAATTCAAATGGTCAATACGATATGCGGAATATTTTTGAAGGAACGTTAGTAAAAGAACGACCAGAGTGGGCTGTGACATTTGTCGATAATCACGATACTCAAAAAGGTCAAAGTTTAGAGTCTTGGGTCGATGGATGGTTTAAAGTTCATGCCTATGCATTGATCCTCTTACGTAAGTCTGGAACACCTGTTGTCTTTTGGGGTGACCTTTTTGGTATTCCTAGTGAAAATGTAGAACCCGTTGGCACAAAACTGAACTTGCTGTTAAAAATCCGAGAATATTTAGCTTATGGAAATGAGCTGGACTATTTTGACGATCCAAATGTCGTTGGTTGGGTCAGAACCGGGGTTTTTGAGAATGAACGATCAGGATTTGCTGTGATTATGACCAATGCTCAGTCTGGGCAAAAGAATATGACGATCAGTGCGATTCACGCTGGAAAAACCTTCATCGATATTCTAGGAAATAATGCAGCAAAAATTATTTTAGATGAAAAAGGAGCTGGGGATTTTCCAGTCAATGGTGGAGAAGTCTCCGTCTATGTGAATGAAGAAATGGCTAAAAAAATAATGAATAATGCATGAGTAAATGTACCAACTATACATTCCCTTTTACTAGTGAAACAATTTTGGCAAAAGTATTGTAGAAAAGGAGAGATTCCTCATAATCAGATAGAATGTTTCCGTAGAATATGCTAAAGTTAATAAGTACTAAAAAAGTGTTTAAAAGGAGAATGGAAATGAAAAAAATGAAATTGTGGCTTGTTTTTGTTGTTATGGGAATGTTATTTATTAGTGGATGTGGCAACACAAGTAAAAAATCAGCGAGTAGCGATACTAACACTACCAGTAGCAGTCAAAAAGAAAGTTCAGAGTCTTCTACTAGTGAGAAGCTAGAATCTTCTTCAAGTGAGAGTCTTGAAAAAACAGATGAGTCAGGCAACTCTAAAACATTTAAATTGATGATCGAAGGTGCTCAGTCTCAGGTTCCTAATTTGAAAAAACAATATGAGGGAATGTACTCAGATATTTCAATCACTGAAGGAGAAGACAGTACGATCGTCTATACGTACACATTTGCAGAACAATCTGTTGCAGACGTTGATGCAGAAGCGTTGAAGCCAACTTTGGTCAAAGGCTTGAAACCAGTGATCGATGGAGCAAAAGCAATCATCCCGGATGTCAAGATCCGAGCTATTTTCTTAAATCCTGATGGTAGTGAGGTTCTAAATTTGTTGATCACTCAAGAAGATACAGATAGTGTTACTACGGAAGAGTAGCAAACATTATTACAACTTAATCCCTTTACATTTTGCTGAACTGATCAAAACCTATTGGTAATAATCAGTTCAGCTTTTGTTTTTTTTTTGGTATAATAGATAAGATTGAAAAAAGAGAGAGGACGTTGATGATGGCACAAGAAAACGCCTTGATCCAAGGTATGAATCCAAAGCAAAAAGAAGCTGTTTTGCATACAGAAGGCCCATTATTAGTTATGGCTGGAGCAGGAAGTGGAAAGACGAGAGTGTTGACCCATCGTATCGCTTACCTGATCGAAGAAAAAGATGTGAATCCCTGGAATATTTTAGCGATCACTTTTACCAATAAAGCCGCAAAAGAAATGCGTGAACGGGTAGGAAAACTACTTAAAACTGGCGGAGATGATGTATGGGTTTCAACATTTCACTCGATGTGTGTTCGGATTTTGCGCAGAGATGTAGATCATATCGGTTATAATCGTAATTTCACGATCATCGATACCTCTGAACAGCGAACTTTGATGAAGCGAATTTTAAATGAATTGAATATCGATGTGAAAAAATACGATCCACGTTCGATCCTAGGAACTATCAGTAATGCCAAAAATGAATTACAGACTCCTGAAAAAGTCGAAGAATTGCAAGGCACACCTTATGAAGAGATTGTGGCCAAATGTTATAAAATGTACCAAAAAGAACTTAGGAATAATCAATGCATGGATTTCGATGATTTGATCATGAATACGATTCGTCTTTTCAATGAACATCCAGATTCTCTCACATATTATCAAAATAAGTTCCATTATATCCATGTCGATGAGTATCAAGATACGAACCATGCACAGTATACCTTAGTTAATATGCTGGCTGCCCGTTTTAAAAATCTGTGTGTTGTTGGTGATGCAGACCAAAGTATTTATGGCTGGCGTGGCGCTGATATGCAAAATATCTTGGATTTTGAAAAAGATTACCCAGATGCTAGTGTGATTTTACTTGAACAAAACTATCGTTCAACAAAAAAAATCCTTGATGCTGCAAATAATGTCATTAAAAATAACCGTAATCGTCGGGATAAAAATTTGTGGACGGAAAATACGGATGGTGAAAAAATCGTTTATTACCGTGGGGACAATGAACGAGATGAAACGCAATTCATCGTTGGCCAGATCCAAAAAGAAATGCGTGAAAAAGATCGAATCTATGGTGATTTTGCTGTTTTATACCGTACGAATGCACAGTCGCGGGTCATGGAAGAAATGCTGTTGAAGTCGAATATTCCTTATACAATGGTTGGTGGACACAAGTTCTATGATCGTAAAGAAATCAAAGATATTCTAGGATATCTAAACATTATTTCTAATTCGATGGACTCACTTAGCTTTGAACGTGTGGTCAATGAACCAAAACGAGGCATTGGCAAAAGCTCAGTTGAAAAATTGAGAAGCTTTGCCCAAATGCATGGCTGGTCTTTACTAGAAGCTGCTCAAAATGTCGATTTAGCGAATATTACTGGTAAGGCTGGAAAAGAATTAGGTAATTTTGGCTTGATGATCCAGGATTTAACACAGATGATCCCTTACTTGACGATCACAGAATTAGTCAAAGAAGTCTTAGAACGCAGCGGCTATCGTGAAGAATTAGTGAGACAGAATAACTTAGAATCGCAAGCGCGTCTTGAAAACTTAGATGAATTTTTGACCGTAACACAGGAATTTGATAAACGCTATGAACGCCAAAGTGAAGAAGAAGCGGATGCACCAGAAGAAAAATTAGCTGTTTTCTTGAATGACTTAGCGTTAGTTTCTGATTTAGATAATCTTGAAGAAAGCACTTCTCAAGTAACGTTGATGACCTTGCACGCAGCGAAAGGCTTAGAATTTCCGGTCGTCTTTCTGATTGGCATGGAAGAAGGCGTCTTTCCACTTTCCAGAGCGATGCTGGAAGAAAGTGAGCTTGAAGAAGAACGCCGTCTTGCGTATGTAGGAATCACGCGAGCAGAAGAAATTTTATATATTTCGAATGCCTTTTCTCGGACTTTATATGGTAAAACGCAATATAATCGTCCTAGTCGTTTTTTAGATGAAATCGATGAAGAATTGATGGACCAGCAAGGTTCGATCGCAGCACCAAAAGCGCCAGCAAGAACCTTTGAACCAAAAGTCTTTAAACCTGCTTATACGCAGCCGACGAGACAGCCGGTGACGGACAAAGTGGCAAGCGGCGGTGAAGCAATGGCGTGGAAAGCCGGCGACAAAGTAAAACATAAAGCTTGGGGCACAGGAACTGTGGTTCGAGTGGGCGGTACAGCGAAAGACTTGGAATTGGATGTGGCATTTCCGGAAAAAGGAATCAAACGATTACTGGCGGCATTTGCTCCGATTGAAAAAATATCTTAGGTTATGCAAAATAGACATCAGGAAAAAGAGAGAGTCTTTGTGAAAAAACGAGTCACGAAGTCAATTTTCTATTTTTCTGTCAGAGCTGAACAAGCTTATTCCACATTTATCATTATCGAGCTGCACAAATCAATCCTTAGGAAAATAGACAAATTGCCAGTGTGACAAAGAACGTCACAAAGTCAATTTCCTAATTTTCTACAGGATTAACCGATTTGTTCCGCATCTATCGTTATCGAGCTGTACAAATCAATCCTTAGGAAAATAGACAAATTGCCAGTGAGGCAAAAAACGCCTCAAAGTCAATTTCCTAATTTTCTACAGGATTAACCGATTTGTTCCGCATCTATCGTTATCCAGCTGCACAAGCCAACCTCTCGGAAAAAAGACAAAAATAGAGTGAGACAAAAAGCGTCTCAATCCATTTTTCCTATTTTTCAGTCGAGGTTAAGCGACCTGTTCCGCTTTTGCTGAGAATCACAGCGAAAGAAATTGAGCTGATGATGAACAGTACAAGATTTTCGTAAGAAAGTGTTGAACATTTGTATTATCGAACTGCACAGGTCAGCCTTTCGGGAAAAAGATAAAAATGAATTGTGGCAAAAAGCGCCACATTTCATTTTTCCTATTTTCCGTTCAAGGTTAAGCGACCTGTTCCGCTTTTAAATTTAGGAGGGATCTACCATGGCAGAGGTGCCGTTGACATTAGCCGAAGCAACAGAGAGAGTAAAAGAATTGCGCAATCAGTTGAATCAGTATGCTCATGAATATTATGTGGCAGATAAGCCAACTGTAGAAGACTATGTGTACGATCGCTTATACAAAGAATTAGTAGATATAGAAACAGAATATCCAGACTTGATCACTGCTGATTCACCTTCGCAACGTGTGGGTGGTAAAATTTTATCTGGTTTTGAGAAGGTCACACATGAAGTTCAAATGTATAGCTTGAACGATGGGTTCAGCAAAGAGGATATTTATGATTTTGATGAACGTGTGCAAAAACTCGCTGGAAAACCGGTCAGTTATTGCTGCGAGTTAAAAATCGACGGGCTAGCGATTTCCTTGAAATATGAAAATGGAAGATTTGTTCAGGGGGCTACTCGTGGAGACGGGACAGTAGGGGAAAATATTACTGAAAACCTGAAAACAGTTAAATCGATTCCGTTAGAATTGAAGAAACCGATCTCTATCGAAGTGCGTGGCGAGTGTTACATGCCAAAGCAGTCTTTTGTTAATTTGAATAAAGAACGGGAAGAAGCAGGACAAGATGTCTTTGCGAATCCTAGAAATGCAGCTGCCGGAAGTTTACGTCAACTAGACACAAGTATGGTAGCAAAAAGAAATTTGAACACCTTTTTATATACGGTAGCAGACTTTGGACCAATGACGGCTCAGACACAGTTTGATGCACTTAATGAATTGTCTGAAATTGGTTTAAGAACAAATCCTGAGAAAAAGTTATGTAGGGATATTGATGAAGTTTGGGCTTATATTGAAGAGTATCATGAAAAACGAACAGAGCTTCCTTATGAAATCGATGGGATCGTGATCAAAACCAATGAGTTTACGATTCAGGATGAACTAGGTTTTACGGTCAAAGCTCCGCGTTGGGCGATCGCCTATAAATTCCCGCCGGAAGAAGCTCAAACGGTCGTGGAGGAAATCGAATGGACGATCGGACGAACGGGTGTTGTAACACCAACTGCTGTAATGCAGCCGGTACGAGTTGCTGGAACAACAGTCAGTCGTGCGAGTTTGCATAATGCAGACTTTATCGCGATGAAAGATATTCGTCTGAATGACACAGTGCTTATTTACAAAGCAGGAGATATCATTCCTGAGGTTGCTCAAGTCCTGACGGAAAATCGTGATGAAAATAGTCGACCTTACGAGATCCCAACACATTGTCCAGTTTGTGACAGCGAATTGGTCCATTTGGATGAAGAAGTTGCTTTACGTTGTATCAATCCAAAATGTCCTGCTCAAATCAAAGAAGGACTAAATCATTATGTTTCTAGAAATGCAATGAATATCGACGGTTTAGGGCCACGAGTATTGGAGCAGATGTACGATACTGGTCTGGTTGCTGATGTAGCTGATTTGTACTTTTTAACAGAAGAGCAATTAATGACTTTAGAAAAGATCAAAGAAAAGTCAGCAAATAATATTTTTCAGGCGATCGCAGCCAGTCGGGAAAATTCTGTTGAGCGTCTGATCTTTGGTTTAGGGATCCGTCATGTGGGAGCGAAAGCAGCAAAAGTTTTAGCGGAGCATTTTGGCGATCTATGGGCAATCAGTAAAGCAACGAAAGAAGATGTTGTGGCGCTAGATTCCATTGGTGAAACAATTGCCGATAGTTTAGTCACTTACTTTGATAATGAAGAAGTTCATGAATTGATGGATGAACTGACAAAAGCCGGTGTGAATTTTGAATACAAAGGGATCCGCACGGCTCAATTAGCTGCAGTAGAATCTCCATTCAAAGACAAGACAGTCGTTTTAACTGGGAAGCTGACGCATTATAATCGTGAAGAAGCAAAAGAAAAAATCGAAAGTCTTGGTGGTAAGGTTACAGGCAGTGTTTCCAAGAAGACGGATATTGTGGTTGCTGGAGAAGATGCTGGAAGTAAATTGACCAAAGCTCAGGATCTTGGGATCGAAGTTTGGGATGAACAGCAAATGGTCACAGCGATTGATAACAGTACAACGGCTGATTCATAAGAGGGGCTATATCGCTAAATCATCACAATTTTTTTCAATTATAAGTGATTTTTTTGGTCTCTAGCCAATTTTCTTAGAATTTTATGATAGAATAAGGAAAAAGCTGTTTTATTGAATAAAAATGCTTCATTTAACAGTATAAATTTGAACGAAAGAACTCTAACAAGTCGGTCTTCTATTTTTGAGCAAGTCTCTTTATAGAATCAACTTGTCGGAGTTCTTCTAAAGGAAAGAAGGGTATCCATGGCAATTAGTGAAGAACAAGCGAAACATGTAGCAAAATTATCAAAACTATCATTTTCCGATGGAGAATTAAAAGATTTTACTGATCAATTAGGCAAGATCATTGATATGGTGGAATTATTAGAAGAAGTAGACACAGAGGGTGTCCCTTTTACTTCTAATGTTGCGCATTCGATCAATGTGATGCGTGAAGATCATGCCGTACCTGGTATGGATCGTGATGAGCTAATGAGAAACGTGCCTGAATCAGAAAATGGCTACATTAAAGTGCCGGCAATTATCGATAACGGGGAGGCTGGTGCATAATGGAGAAATTATACGATAAATCACTTACAGAGCTGCACAATCTTTTAGTATCAAAAGAAATCACCGCAACTGACTTAACACATGCAACCTTGGATCGCATCAAAGAAACAGAAAAAGATGTCGATTCATTCATTACAGTTAGTGAAGAAAAAGCATTGGAGTTAGCGAAAGCGATCGACCTAAAAGGGATCACTGAATCTAATCCTTTAGCTGGAATTCCGATCGGTGTCAAAGACAATATTGTAACCAAAGATATTTTAACAACAGCAGCGTCAAAAATGCTGCATAATTTCAATCCGATTTATGATGCAACGGTAATGGATAAATTGTATCAAGCAGATATGATCCCAGTTGGAAAATTGAACATGGACGAATTTGCGATGGGTGCAAGTACAGAAACATCATATTTCAAACAAACAAAAAATGCTTGGGATCATTCAAAAGTTCCAGGAGGTTCTTCAGGTGGTTCGGCAGCAGCAGTTGCTGCTGGTCAAATTCCTGTTTCATTGGGAAGCGATACGGGTGGAAGTATTCGCCAACCAGCTTCATTCAACGGAATCGTCGGCATGAAGCCAACATATGGACGTGTATCTCGTTTTGGTTTGATCGCCTTTTCTTCAAGCTTAGATCAAATCGGTCCAATGACTAGAAACGTTCAAGACAATGCTTTAGCATTGAATGCCATCAGTGGCTTTGATGAAAAAGACGGCACTTCTGCCGGCGTATCTGTTCCTGATTTTACAGCGGGCTTAACAGGCGACATCAAAGGCATGAAAGTAGCTTTGCCAAAAGAATATCTTGGTGAAGGTGTGGATGCTGGAGTTCGTGACGCTGTCCTTAAAGCGGCAGAAACATTTAAAGCATTAGGCGCAACGGTTGAAGAAGTCAGCTTACCACATTCAAAATACGGTGTAGCTGTTTACTATATCATCGCTTCATCAGAAGCAAGCTCAAACTTACAACGCTTTGACGGTATTCGCTATGGCTATCGTTCTGAAAATGTGAAGAATCTTGAAGACGTGTATGTAAATTCACGTTCAGAAGGTTTTGGTATTGAAGTAAAACGTCGTATTATGCTAGGGACATTTTCATTAAGTGCTGGCTATTATGATGCTTATTTCAAAAAAGCAGGACAAGTTAGAACTTTGATCAAACAAGATTTTGATAAAGTATTTGAATCGTATGATATTATTATCGGTCCAGCATCTCCAACTGTCGCTTTTGGGTTAGGTGAAAATATCAATGATCCGATCACGATGTATATGAATGACCTATTGACGATTCCAGTGAACTTAGCTGGATTACCAGGTATGTCCGTACCGGCTGGATTCTCAGAAGGCTTACCAGTAGGCTTACAAATCATTGGGAAAGCTTTCGATGAAAGTACGATGTATAAAGCAGCCTATGCATTTGAGCAAGCAACAGATTTCCACACGAAAAAACCTGTGATCTTAGGGGGGAATGACTAATGAACTTTGAAACTGTCATCGGACTTGAGGTCCATGTAGAATTAAAAACAAACTCTAAAATCTTTTCACCGGCGCCAGCTCATTTTGGTGCTGAGCCAAACAGCAACACAAATGTGATCGACTGGGGTTACCCAGGCGTCTTGCCAGTCATGAATAAAGAAGCGATTGCTTTTGGAATGAAAGCAGCACTTGCTTTAAATTGTGAAATTTCAAAAGACACACATTTTGACCGTAAAAACTATTTTTATCCAGATAATCCCAAAGCCTACCAAATTTCTCAATTCGACCAACCTATCGGTCATGATGGCTGGATCGATATTGAAGTAGAAGGCGAAACAAAACGTATTCGAATCGAACGTGTTCACTTAGAAGAAGATGCTGGTAAAAATATTCATGGAGAAGGCGGTTATTCTTACGTCGACTTAAACCGTCAAGGAACACCGCTGATCGAAATCGTATCAGAAGCGGATATGCGTTCACCAGAAGAAGCTTATGCTTATTTAGAAGCATTACGTTCGATCATTCTTTTTACAGATGTTTCTGATGTGAAGATGGAAGAAGGCTCAATGCGTTGTGACGCCAACATTTCATTACGTCCATACGGGCAAGAAGAATTCGGAACAAAAGCTGAGATTAAAAACTTGAACTCTATGAGCTTCGTTAAAAAAGGATTGGCCTTTGAAGAAAAACGCCAAGCGAAAGTATTACTATCAGGCGGCGAAATCCAACAAGAAACGCGTCGTTTTGATGAAACGACGAATAAAACATTATTGATGCGTGTCAAAGAAGGGTCAAGTGATTACCGTTACTTCCCAGAACCTGATGTACCGCGTTTTGTAATCGATGATGAATGGATCGAACAAGTACGCCAAAGCCTGCCTGAAATGCCTGCTTCTCGCCGTGCACGATATACGAAAGAATTAGGATTACCAGAATACGATGCAATGGTCTTGACATTGACGAAAGAAATGTCTGATTTCTTCGAAGCTGCCTTAGCAGAGGGAGCAGATGCCAAACAAGTATCAAACTGGTTGATGGGTGAAGTTTCTGCTTACTTGAATAGCGAAAAAGTCGAGTTGGCTGATACAAAACTAACGCCTAAAAATCTAGCTGGAATGATCACGTTGATCGCAGATGGCACGATCAGTTCGAAAATCGCGAAAAAAGTCTTTAAAGAATTGATCGAAAATGGCGGAGATGCTAAAGAAGTTGTTGAAGCGAAAGGTCTAGTTCAACTTTCTGATCCTTCTCAATTGTTGCCGATCATCAATGATGTGTTGGATAACAATCAACAATCTGTCGATGATTTCAAAAATGGGAAAGACCGTGCAGTCGGCTTTTTAGTAGGTCAAATCATGAAAGCAACGAAAGGTCAAGCCAACCCAGGTGTTGTAAACAAACTGCTCCAAGAAGAATTGACAAAACGATAGAAAGCAGCAGATGCAGATGAAAAAAGCAAGAGTAATTTATAATCCAACTTCCGGTAAAGAACTAGTCAAGAAAAACCTAGCAGACATTCTTTCGATCTTGGAAGAATGTGGATATGAAGCTAGTGCTTTTGCCACAACTCCAGAAGAAAATTCCGCTAAAAATGAAGCCCGCCGTGTAGCCGAATCAGGATTTGACCTGATTGTTGCAGCGGGGGGAGATGGAACGATCAATGAAGTGGTGAACGGAATCGCTCCTTTAGAAAATCGTCCCAAGATGGCGATTATACCTGCTGGAACAACGAATGATTATGCAAGAGCATTGAAAATCCCTCGAGATAATATTGTTAAGGCAGCGGAAGTGATTCGTAAAAACCAAACTGTCAAAATGGACATTGGCCGTGCGCGCGAGAATTATTTTATCAATATCGCAGCAGGTGGTCATTTAACTGAGTTGACGTATGAAGTTCCTTCAGAGTTGAAAAGTATTTTTGGCTACCTTGCTTATTTAGCTAAGGGTGCTGAAATGCTGCCGCGGGTCAAACCAATCAAGATGCGGATGGAATACGACGAGGGTGTATATGAAGGAAATGCATCCATGTTTTTCCTTGGGCTGACAAACTCAGTTGGAGGATTTGAAACGATCGTACCCGATGCCAAACTGGATGATGGCAAATTTTCTTTGATCATCGTTAAAACAGCAAATGTTTTTGAGATCCTTCATTTAGTTGCTTTGATGTTAAATGGTGGCAAGCATGTGGAAGATCCACGGTTGATTTATACGAAAACAAGCTATTTACATGCCGAAACTCTAGACCCCAAAGCGAAGATGATGATCAATTTAGACGGAGAATATGGCGGCGATGCACCAATGGAATTTACGAATTTGCATCAGCATATTGAAATGTTTGCCAATGCCGATGCGATTCCTTCAAATGCGATCATGGGATCAGTCCTAAGTGAATATAAGGATGAAGATGGTCAGGAAGAAGAAGATCAGTATCATGCAGCAAGCAAAGAGTTTGTAAAAGAAGTTGAGCGTTTGACCGAAGAAGATATTGATAACAATGGACAAATCGGTTGATTCTTTCATAAAAAAGAGGTTTCAGTCAAAACATCTTAGTTTTGACTGCGACCTCTTTTTAATTAGGAGGCTTGATTCAAAAATGAGAGACTTTATCGGAAAAACACAATATATGGTTTCTGTATAATTAACAAACACAATATATAGCATAAAAAAGCTCTCATAATTCATTATTGAGAAGGATTCTCATTGACTTCTGATGCAAACAAGAGTAAATTAATGAAGTCGTCAATTCTGCAGAAGGTGATAATAACAGTCGCGAGAGGTTTGTTTGAGATGAGTGCAAATTTTATTATAAATGATTTTAAAGGCTGGCAAAGAAAAAGCTATTTATTTTTGATAATAATGATTTTAGTCCAATTGATCGCGTTTCTTTTTAATCCATCCAGTTGGATCACATTAGTTGGAGGCTTATCCGGAATTATTTGTGTCAATCTGATTGCTCAAGGAAAAGTAAGTAACTATATATTCGGTTTTATCAGTGCGTTGATCATTGGTTATTTTGGTCTAAAAACAAGAGTCTATGCAGAGGTACTGCTTCAAACGTTTTATATCATCATGGATATTACAGGACTATTTGCTTGGCTGAAAGCAAGTGAAGATGGAACTGGAAGTGTGACAGAGGTCAAAGTCTTAAGAGGAGTTCAATGGTTATATGCGGGGTTGATTTGGCTAGTGATCGGTCTGGCTGCTTATTATCTTCTAGGATTTGTCAATGATGCACAGCAAACACTTGATGCAGTAACTTTTAGTGTCTCAGCAACGGGAATGCTATTGATGATCAATCGGTATCAGTCACAATTTGTTTTTTGGTTATTAGGAAACTTATTTTCTATCATTTTGTGGTTTAAAGCTGGGACACATGCTGGCGGGGACTATGCATTGTTTGTTATGTATTGTATGTACACCTTTAACTCGATATATGGTATGATACATTGGTTGAAAATTAAAAAAAATAATTAATATAGGTAGGGAGTTCGATGGCAGTGATCGTTTTAGCAGGTACAATTGGTGCAGGAAAGTCCAGTTTGACAGAAATTATTTCAGAACATTTAGGTTCAGAGGCATTTTATGAATCTGTTGATGATAATGAAGTATTACCTTTGTTTTATGCAGATCCTCAAAAATATGCATTTCTATTACAAATTTATTTTTTAAACAAACGTTTTGATAGCATTAAACAAGCGTTATCTCATGAAAATAATGTATTAGATCGTTCGATCTACGAAGATTCGTTGCTTTTCCATTTGAATGCTGACTTGGGCAGAGCAAATGAAACTGAGGTGAAGGTCTACGATTCGTTGTTAGAAAACATGCTGCAGGAACTACCGTACGCTGCACATAAAAAGCGTCCAGATCTATTAGTTCATATCAAGGTATCTTTTCCCAAAATGCTAGAACGAATCAAACGTCGTGGACGTTCATACGAGCAGGTCGACGATGATCCAGAACTCTATGAATACTACAAAGAGCTAAATAGCCGCTATGAAAAATGGTTTGAAGACTATGATGAAAGTCCAAAAATTCAAATCGATGGAGATAAATATGATTTTATCGAAAATGATGAAGCAAAAAAAGAAGTGATTCAATTGATTGAAAATAAACTGGCTGAAATCAACTAGTTTAAATGAAATAATGAAAGATGAGGTAAAGAAGACCGTTTTTATCTCATCTTTTTACGTTCTGCATTAAAAATATAATTCTTTCACTGTAAATCCGAACTCTCTATTGCTTTTCCTGTACTTTTTCATTAGAATGAGTGAAGCGCATAAAAGAAGGAGCGACCTATGAATAATTTTCCAATAAAAAAAAATGAAACAATCGAAGTAGAGATCATTGATTTGACTCATGAAGGAATGGGTGTAGCTAAAATCGATGGTTATCCGCTATTTATAGAAGATGCTTTACCAGGTGAGAAAATCGAAATCAAAGTCCTGAAAGTCGGTAAAAGCTTTGGCTATGGAAAAGTAGTGACTATTTTAAAATCGAGTGAAGACCGTGTACCAGTCAAAGATCGAAATTTTACCAAAGTCGGCATCAGCCCACTGCAGCATTTAGCTTATGGAGCCCAATTAAATTTCAAGACCAACCAAGTAAAAAACGTGATGCAGCGTGTAGCCAAATTGCCGGATGTGCCAGTTTTAGATACTTTAGGAATGAAGAACCCATGGGGCTATCGTAATAAAGCACAAATTCCAGTAAGAAAAATCGATAATCAATTACAAACAGGTTTCTTTAGAAAAAATAGCCATGATTTGATTCCATTGGAACATTTCTATATCCAAGATCCTAAGATCGATGAAGCAGTGATCAAGATTCGTGATATCATGAGACGTTACAGTGTGAAACCATATAATGAGTCTGATAACACTGGAAACTTACGACATATCGTTGTTCGTAGAGGCTATCATACTGGAGAAATGATGGTAGTTCTGATTACAAGAACACCAAAGCTATTCCCGACAAGTAAAATCGTCCCGGATATTTTAGAGGCGCTTCCTGAAGTGGTTAGCATCGTACAGAATGTCAATCCGAAAAAAACAAATGTCATTTTTGGTGATGAAACAATTTTACTTCATGGTGAAGATCAGATCATTGATACGATTTTTGATTTGAAATTTGAAATATCTTCTCGTTCATTCTATCAAGTCAACCCACAGCAAACAGAAGTAATGTATAATAAAGTAAAAGAGTACGCAGCTTTAACAGGTAATGAAGTAGTCGTTGATGCCTATTGTGGTATCGGTACGATCGGTCTGACTTTAGCAAAAGATGCGAAACAGGTTTATGGTGTGGAAGTTATTGAAGAAGCCGTGAAAAATGCGGAAAGTAATGCTCAACTAAACGGTATTACAAATGCGACCTTTACTGCGGGACTTGTGGAAGAAGCGTTACCAAGATTATTGGAACAAGAGATCAAACCAGATGTTGTGATCGTTGATCCTCCACGTAAAGGCTTGGAAGCAAGCTTAGTCGATACCTTGATCGAAACAAAACCAGAGCGCATTGTTTACGTTAGCTGTAATCCTGCAACACTAGCAAGAGATCTTGCTTGGTTGGTAGAGGGTGGTTATGAAGTAAAAGAAGTTCAACCAGTAGATAATTTCCCTCAAACGACCCATATCGAGTCAGTGACGTTACTGACAAAGGTGGTGTAAAGATGGATACAAAAAAGAAAATGCTTGAGCTGATCAAAAAGAAACAAAGCGGTGGTAGATCTAAGCAGATGGAAGCACCGAAGAATGATCGTAGAAATATGCGAAAAGGACCAAAAATATACAATAAATAATAAAAAACCAATGCCGTTCCACATTTCTGTGAAGAATGGCATTGGTTTTTTTACTATGATCGTGAATATGTCTCTTGATAATGAAGTGCTGCGCCAATCAAGTTGGCATCCTTTTTAAAGTGGCAAATTTTTATATTGGGTACCAATAATTCATGTTCTTTTTTTAATAAGCTTCGATAAATATCGATTTTAGGTTTTTGGCTCACTAATAATTCAGTGATCGTTTTATTTAGATTAGGTAATAACTCAGGATTATTACTGATTCCTCCGCCTAAACCAATGAATTCTGGAGCAAAGGCGTCATTTAGAAAAATCATGATCTCTGCAAGTGCTGAATACATGCGCTCGATTTCTTGACGTGCAACATCATTTCCTTGTTTTGCAAGCTCGAATACATCTTTTCCTTCGATCGTACTTGGCCATTTAAAATTTTTTAAAGAGACTGTTCTTCCTAGCTGAACAGGAGAAACGTGTGAGTTATTCATCATTTTTATTGCATCGGCGATCAATTTCTCGACTGTATCGATTTTTTCAGCAGCGTTTTTAAGAATGCGTCCCTCTTTTACGATGGATAAACCAACACCTGATCCAATAATCGTAAATAATGCATTTTGATGATTTTTACCGATCCCTAAAGTCATCTCAGCTAATGCCGCACTATCTGCATCATTTTGTAATGAGACAGGTAAGCCCACGAAGTCAGAAAACTCTTTTTGAAATTCAGCTATGTGCAAAAAAGGAACATAGCTCAGTCCCCGAATCATTCCAGTCGATTCATCAGGTTCTCCAGGACAGCTGACAGCTACTCCGATGATCGAAAATTCATCTGAAAATCGTTCATATAATTGCTGTACAGATGCATAAAACTGTTTTCTAGTTCGCGGCGTAGGAAAAATACTTTGGTGATACAATGTTTCATGACACCAAATGCCATATTTAACAGCCGAGCCTCCTATGTCAAGAACTAATAATGCTTGTTTACGAGTAATCATAACGTGAGATCCTTTCGATGGAATAGGTTTCTTACAATCTTTTTAGATAACTTGGAATTAAAAAAAACAAATCACATCGTTCATTATCTTGGAACAGTGTGACATAACTATATTTTTATGCTATGATGAATATGAAAAGAGGTAGAAATTCCTACCTCTCTTGTAGACCCGTTCAAAAGACGGTGAATACAATTAAATTTGTGAAGCCATCTAATTACTGTCCAAGTGGAATTAGATGGTTATTTTTTTGGTTTATCTTGGTCTATGATCAGCACAACTAAAGTTGCAAATGCAACCATCAGCGTAAGTGCTTCAAAAACAGACATGTCTATTCCTTTCCAGGGATAAAGCAGAGAACCATAAGCATCACCCCTTTTTCTAGGAGTTAGCCACCATCTTTTTCACTTTTCTACTCATCGATCATAACACAGTTCATTTAATAAATCTGGCTCGTTTTTGTAATTAGGCAGAGAAAAAATCAAGTAACGGCTCTGCTAAGATATCGTTATCAATAATATAGCTACCGTGATCTTGGTTTTCCATGATTTTCAAATCAGAAGCTTCAATCAGTTGGTGCATTTGTTCAAATATCTCTAATTCGCATAGATCATCATCAGCAGCGATGATCAGTGTAGGGACTTCGATTTTACGTAATTCTTGCAAAGGGATACTTGGTTGTTCCATCATCAATTTAAATAAAGGATTTTTCGTTTCTTCATATTTTTCGACAATATGGTCAAATATTTCAGGTTTTAGCTGATCAGGGCTTGTATTAGCGCCTAAAAGAGCTAGTTTATTGAGACAAGATAATTTTTGGATGCCCATGATGATCGCTAAGATGGCACCATCACTGAAACCAACGATATTGACCTTTTCAAGCTTCAACACATCGATAAAATCAATGATATCATCAGCCATTCGTTCATAATCATACTGTTCTGTCTGGGCGCTTTTCCCATGATTACGGCTATCGATCGCATACACTGTAAATTCTTTTTGTAGTTTTTGACTTAGCCGATCGAAAATATGATGATCCTCTCCATTGCCATGTAGTAATAGCATTGGCTCTCCTTGCCCTGATTTTGTATAAAAAAGTTCAGTACCATTAACGTTGATCATTGTCATAATATGTTCCTCCTGGTGGTCATTTTTATTGTATTACTAAGAAGAAGTATAACAAATGAACCTTGACAGCATCATGTCAAGGTTGGAAAAATCGTATTTATTTTCTTCGACTAGCATCGACTTTCTTTTGGTATTTCTCGATCTTATAATCCAGCATATCGATTCCTTCTTGAATTTGTTTCATTTCATTTAAAGCAATTTGTTTCTGTTTTTGTAAAAGCGCCAATCGATTTTGATTGGTTGCATCTCCTTCGTGCCACCAGTCGATGTATTGTTTGAGATCTTCGATCGTCATACCAGTCTTTTTTAAGTGTAAGAAAAAATCGATCCATTCTTTATTCTGTTCATCATAAATTCGAATATTATTTTGGTCTCTATTTACGGTAATGAGACCTTCTTTTTCATAAAAGCGTAAAGTATATGGACTCAGACCTGTGATTTGTGAAAATTCTTGGATTTTATAAGTCATTGCTTCATCCTCCTGAACAGTTTTCTCATTTCATTTTACCACGTAGAGTTGGCTCTAAGTCAAGCTTTGCTATTTTTTTAATAGTTCCTTGACTTTGAGTGTACTCTAAGAGGTATCCTGAAAAAGAAAAGAGCTTGAGGAGGGAAAAAAGTGGACAGTTCAAAAATGAGGAAAATTTCGATTTTAGCAGTATCATTGATCGTTGTTTCAGGTGCCGCGATTGGAGCAAATCTACCAGCGATCGCTCAAACATTTCCTGAGATCCCATTGCCATTGGTAGAGATGTTAACAACGATTCCAGCACTATTCATTATTCCAGCTGTATTATTGAGTACAAAGATTGCTAAATATATAGGCTATAAAAAGTCAGTTTTGCTGGGATTAGGAATCGTTTTGATTTCAGGGATCATTCCAGCTATAGTGACTAACTTTGCAATCATATTTATTTCAAGAGCTTGTTTTGGTTTCGGTATAGGGATGTTCAATTCGCTGCTTATTTCAATTATTAGCTATTTTTATCATGGAAATGAACGAGCGGCAGCCATCGGATTTCAAAGTGCATTTGAAGGGATCGGCGGAATGTCATTGACGTTTGTTGTGGGGCAGTTACTGAAAATCAATTGGCAGGCATCCTTTTGGGTTTATCTGATTGTAGTACCGATTTTTATTTTGTTTGCTCTATTTGTACCAGAGATTTCTCCAGACGAGCTAAGTCCAAATCGTGAAAATAAAAGCGATTCTGAGCAAGTAAAATTGATTGAAAAAATATTGTCCACTAAAGTATTTGTAAGCTATATTTGCTTATTGATCTTGGTTGTGTGTATGTATATGTCGATAACTGTTAAGGGCACTTTTTTGGTGACGACTTTAGGATATGGAAATGCAACTGATGGCAGTAATATTTTATCACTGATCGGAGTTGGCGCGATGACTGCTGGTTTTTTATTTGGGCCCATTTTTTCTGTGACCAAACAATGGACATTGCCGCTTTCATTTCTCATGATGAGTTTGGCAATGCTAGTGATTGGACTTTCTGATCGTGTATGGATTACGGGGATGGGAGCAATGATTTGTGGTTTTGCCTTCCGAACCTTTATTCCTTATATATTTAACAGAATTAATAATGACTCAGGACAAAGGGCAGCTTCTCGAATGTCGTTATTGTTAGTAGGATTCAATCTAGGTTCGGCATTTTCGCCTTACGGGATTGCGTTGATTGAGAGAATATCTAATTTTTCGTCAATTCGGGGAATATTTTTTTTAGAGGCTGTTTTGTTATTACTTTTAGCGGTTATCATAATAGGAAATATATTTTGGAAAAGAATACGAATAAAAAAATTGTGATTGTCCCATTGATTTAAGGCTTAGTTTAAACGATATGTTATGAAATAAGGAGAGCTTAGTATGAATATTGGTACAGCAAGCAAGGAAACGAATGTATCAGCGGATACAATTCGTTATTATGAGCGGATTGGATTGATTCCGCCAGTCAAAAGGACCGAAAGCGGGATTCGTGAATTTAATGAGGAAGATCTACGTTGGATCATTTTTAGCAGACAAATGCGTAACGCAGGTCTTTCAATTGAATCCTTGATCGAGTATTTAAGTCTTTTTCAGGGAGGTGATCACACAGTTCCCGCATGTTTAGAGTTGTTGAACGAGCAGAAAATCATTTTAGAAGAACGAGTGGATATGATGCAAAGCGCATTAGATCGTTTGAAGTTTAAGATTGAAAATTATGATAGTCACATGGTTCCTACTGAGAAAAAATTGAAGAAATTTAGTTGAAAACTATATAGACAAAAAATGACGGTAAAAAAAGAGGAAAGTGAACTAAAGCTCACTTCCTCTTTTTTGTTTTAAAGTCTATTTAAACCAACCTAAAACGCCTGAAACTGTATTTAAAATACCTTGTATAATATTGATAATAAACATACATATTTTCTCCTATTCTGTAATTAATTATTTAAAGAAATTGAAAAAGTTAGAAGTAACATCTAACCAATGCTTAACGATATCCACCCACATGGATAATCCCTCCTTGTTTTTTTATTCAAAACATATTAAATAGTCGTGTTGATTCTTTATTTAGTTAATAATCGTTTGAGAGTCAGCCTGTAATCTAAATAAAAAAGTTTTATGCAGTTCCTTTTGTACGACAAAATAAAATAATGCTTATATAATGTGGAAAACAAGACATTTTTTGACTATTTGAATAAGTGAAGGAGTAGTTATTATGGAATGGTATCGCTTAACGATCAATGAGGTTTTTGAAAAGCTGAATGTCAATAAATTTGGTTTGAGTACAACAGAAAGGGCAGAAAGGCATCAAAAGTATGGCAGCAATGTTCTCTCAAAAGAAGAGGAAGTCAGTAACTTACAAAAATTTTTAAGTCACTTCAATGATTTACTTATTTATGTTTTGATTGGTTCTGCAGTGTTGAAAGGAATTAGTGGAGATTTCATTGATATGAGTATTATTTTGCTAGTAGTGATTATCAATGCGATCATCGGTTATGTTCAGGAAGCTAAAGCATCAGATTCATTGGATAGTTTAACTGCTATGATGAGTACGAAAGCTGTTGTATTAGTCGATCAGGAGAAAAAAACAGTGGATGCAGAAACGTTGGTGCCGGGAGATATCGTTTATTTAAATGCAGGAGATATTATTCCAGCCGATTTACGAATCGCTGAATCCTACAATTTGGTTGTAGAAGAGGCAATTTTGACTGGAGAATCTACGCCTGTAGAGAAAAATAGTGATGCTATTCAAACGCAAGCAGAATTAGGTGATCGTATCAATACCGTATTTTCCGGTACACTTGTGAACAGCGGTTCTGGCAAAGGAATCGTTATAAGCATCGGTGATGAGACAGAGCTCGGAAAAATCAATCAGCATTTAAAGAGTGTGGAGGAAACAGAAACACCGTTGATTCGTAAAATGAAAGGGTTAAATAAACAAATCTTTTATGTCTTGGCAATTTTGATCGTATTTTTAGCAATCTTCAGTCTTTTGTTCAGAGAGTTGACGGGGGAAGAATTACTATCAGCAATGATCGCCTTGGCAGTATCAGCAGTGCCAGAAGGATTGCCGGCTGTATTATCTTTGATTTTATCTGTAGGTGTAACACGTATGGCGAGACAAAAAGCGATCATAAAAAAAATGCCTGCTGTAGAAACGTTAGGTAGTATGACAGTTATTTGTTCAGACAAAACAGGAACTTTGACAAAAAATGAAATGACTGTGGTTTCTGTAGCCTTAGCGGATGAAGTGATTGAAGACGATCAAACAGAACCAAATTCGAAACAATTGAATCAAGTTGAGGAAGATGGTCCGCTTAGAAAGATGATCGAAGCGGCTTTATATTGTAATGATACAAAACTTACGTATAAGAAAGGGCAAAGAGAAATTATTGGAAACCCAACCGAAGGAGCACTGCTGGATTGGGCAAATCATATGGCTTTGGTGGAAGAAGTCCATGAAGTAAACAAGATTCCTTTTGACTCTTCGTATAAATATATGGCTACTTTAGTCGATGTGGATCAACAACGGTTTATTTATTTAAAAGGTGCACCTGATGTTTTATTAGCTAAGACGAGTCACCAATTCACTCAAAATGGGATAAAAGAAATAGATTTCTCTTACTGGGAGGAAAATATTCGTCTGCAAGCACAAAAAGGACAGCGGATTTTAGCCGCTGCATTTAAGGAAGTAGCTAAGACAAAAGACACGATCATACATGATGATTTAAAAGACATGGTTTTGACCGGTTTATTTGGAATCATGGATCCACCAAAACCAGAAGCAATCGAAGCTGTTTCGATCAGTAACAAAGCTGGAATCTCAGTGAAAATGATTACCGGAGATCATCAAGACACGGCTATTGCGATCGCAAAGGAAATCGGCATCAAAAACTATACGAACGCTATGACAGGGCACGAAATCGAACAATTATCAGATGAAGAGCTAGTTGATGTGGTTATGACGCATGATGTTTATGCAAGAACTACACCAGAGCATAAATTACGATTAGTCAACGCCATTCAAAAAAATGATCAAATCGTTGGAATGACAGGTGATGGAGTAAATGATGCACCTGCTTTAAAACAAGCAGATATTGGAATAGCAATGGGAATCAAAGGAACACAGGTGACAAAGGATGCAGCAGATATGGTTTTAGCGGATGATAATTTTGCCACGATCACTAGTGCGGTCAAGGAAGGACGACGTGTGTATGAGAATTTGAAAAAAACAATTTATTTCTCATTACCGACCGCTTTCGCTCAAGGACTTTTAGTTGTTGTATCTTTATTGATCGATAAGCCTCTTCCGTTGACCTCAGTTCAAATTTTATGGCTGAATATGGTCACAACGATTACATTATCCTTTGCGTTAGGATTTGAACCGTTAGAAAAAGACGGAATGACGATACCGCCTAGAGATCCTAAGGAAAATATTTTGAATCGTTATGCAGTAATTAGAATTTTTTATGTATCTGTTTTACTGGCAGGGTTAGGTTTTATCGTGAATAATTACCTTGCTGAAAATGGTTCAAGTATTGAAGTGATGCAAACAACGTTGATTACAACGATCGTATTTGGCCAAATCTTTTATATGTTGAATTGTCGTGATATTTATGATTTCCCAATTGATAAAAGTATTTTTTCTAATAAAATTCTTTGGGGAACGATTTTGATATTATTATTGTTGCAAAGTGCATTGATTTATCTGCCATTTATGCATATTGTTTTTGATACAGCAGCAATCGGTCTTCAATACTGGGGCTTAGCGCTGTTATCAGGAATCGTCGTTTTTGTGATTGTTGAAGTGGAAAAGAAAATATATCGGATAATTGGAAAAGACAAAAAATAATCGTTATTTGAACTATATTTAAAGACCCAGTATACATTAACTGGGCTTTTTTCTTTCGGTTAAGTGTTACAATAGTAAATAATCATAATCTGTTTTGAAAGGATAAAATATGAAAAGCATAGAACTTCTTGATTTGCAAATAGAAATAAAAGATTTTTTTCATAGTAATAATAAAATCGAAACCTATCATCATTGTACAACTGTTGGGGAATATGCTTATAATTTAGCGAAAAAAAGTTTAGCAGATCCTAACAAAGCAAAAATCGCAGGATTTTTGCATGATATTTCGGCAATTTATCATAATGATCAAAGAGTTGATGTAGCAAAGAAGCTGGAAATTCCACTATGTAAGGAAGAGATCAAGTTTCCCATGATCATTCATCAAAAAATTTCCAGACAAATGGCACTGGATATATTCAAAATTACTGATCCAGAAATATTATCTGCAATAGAATGTCATACGACATTAAAAGGCGGTTATTCTGATTTAGATTTAGTCGTGTTTGTTGCAGATAAAATAAAATGGGACCAAACAGGAGAGCCTCCGTACCTTAGTGGTTTGATGGATGCGTTAAATCAATCATTGGAGCATGCTGCATATTATTACATTGAATACTTATTAAATAATGATATAAAGGTGGTTCATCCTTGGCTGATGGACGCATATAGGGAATTAACAAATAAACTCCAAATTGATTTGTAAAGAGAAAAACAGCTGATTTTTTATATGAAAGGAAAACACTGTGAGAAGAAATCATAGTGTTTTTTTGATACAAGATAGATCAGTTTTTACTTAATAATTAGATTAAAATAAATGTCTTTTTGTGATAGACTGTAAGTGAGATGTATTTGCTAGAAAAATCAGGAAATCTGTTCAGAGTGGCTATTCAAATCAAAGAGTGAAACTTCATAAAGAAAGGATGTGTAAATTGTGGCGCATCATACATTTTCATTTTATTGGAAAAGAAGACACGATCCAAAATGGAAACTGGATTATCAAGTGGCTTTTTGGTCTAGAATCAGGAATGCACTTATTCTATCAAATTTAATTGTATATGGGATAATCATTTTTCTAAAAGCTAGCGCTTAAATCTGTAACGATCAGAATTAGATCAAAGCTTTTCTTGTGAGGAATTTTTTCTATCCTATTTTATCGTTGAAAAGTTGAAATTAAGGAGTCAAGTATGGAAGAATTAAAGCGAAAAAAGAAACGAATCGGTATTTTATTCATAGCAGAAATTGTTGTTACGATCATCACGGTCATTGCCTACATTTTTTATTTTTTGCAGTATGTCGGTGGTATAATGATTTTGTATCCGTTTCTTATTTTAGGCGTGGTAAAGTGGCGAAAAGAGGAGAAAAAACAATTACTACGTTTAGCTGAGGAGAAGATTGAGGGGCTAAATTTAGAGAGGGAGCATAATAGAATCAATGAAGTAACATATAGACAACAGATTCAGGAGATACGTATGATTATTTATGATATTTCATAATTGTTAAAATAGAAAGTCTATTTACAGAAATCGTTGATTTTTTTCGTCAATTGCACTGACATTTTACAGTAGAAAGAAGAAAAATCGAACAGATGAACAAGAATAGTTGGTTCCTTCTTTTATTATGTCGCAGATTAAAAGAAGGAATCTATTTCTATTCTATAAATAAAGATCAAATAGAACCGTTTTACTTCCAGCTTGCCAATTTATTCCATTGTAACTCAATCACATTTCGTGAAAGAATCTCTGTTGTATGTGGCTGCGTCATGTGTCTGTCAAAAGCTTCCATATTCCCCCATACTTCCCATAACATGAATTCTCCTTTTTCGATATCACTTGGCGTAAAAAAGAATTCGATGCAATTTTCTTCAGCAGCCGTAGCTTTTGCAAAGTCCAATAATTGACTGTAGACCTCTTTATAGTCATTACCAGCAGTTACTTTTAAGCAAGCCGTGTTATAGACGAAGCGATCGGCATTTTCTGAGTTGATATAATCAATCAATTTATTTTTCATGTTCGTTCTCCATTCTGTAAAGCTTTTTTTCGTGGTACAATTTTATTATAGATTTAGAAAACGAAAAAACAAGTACGCACATTTTTGTGCCTTAGATGAAGGAGTGAAGGGATGGAGGAAAGCAAACAGGTCCAATGCCCAGTAACAGAAGCATTAAAAATTCTAGGTGGAAAATGGCGAATTCCAATTCTTTGGAAGTTAGCCGAGGAGCCATTGAGATATAATGAGTTGAAACGGCGACTAGCTGGGATCACAAATATTATGCTTACGAGATCGTTGAGAGAATTGGAGCAGTATCGATTGATCGAACGAATACAGCACGAAACCGTTCCGCCGAATGTCGAGTATTTGCTGGCTGAAGATGGCAAAAAGTTGATTCCAGCATTAAACTTGATCAAAGAATGGGGGATAGAAGTTATCGAAGAATATCCTTTTTCTGATAAAAATTAGAATAAAAGTATCTAATAAAATTTGTTTGTCAAGAAGAAAGTATAGCTTTTAGATAGAGAAAGAACTAGCTATAGTAAAAAAAATTATTTCTTTAAAAACAATTCTCCGCCTATCTCCCATGTTAAAAAAATGGTTGGTATGGTCTTTTTCAAAAGGAATGGAGTTGAGATAGGCGGAGAAGTGAAACAAGTTGGTTCTGCAAAGCCAGCTTGTTTTTTAGTAAGAGTCTGCTACTGCTAGTCAGTCTCTTATTAGCACTACCGGATAAAAATTATAAGCTGTGTTTTTCATGACGTCTGCATTATTCTCGGAAAATAGTTGTTTGCATGTTTATTTTTACTTTTTCATTTTATTCGATTACGCATTGACGTAAGCACACCTTTTTTTTAGACGAGATGACAAACACATGGTGAGTCATTGATTTTTATTCAGCAGCTCGCACACATCAGGGGATGGAATTGAAAAAAATGTTAGGAAAAAAGGAGAACCTGATGTGTACTATATATAAAAAGAGCGAAAAAAAGACGGTATTAGTCACCAACCAATACCGTGCAAAAGTTCAATGAATAACCATTCACCTATTCAAAGCTAAAAGATGTAAAAAAACACTAGTATTTCTTACAAATTTTAGGTAAAATGAATAAGTCAATGCGCATTGACTAGGGCAACTTGTATTGTCAGTTGTGGCTGACTTTACAGGGCTCTGTAGAAGGATTGCTGTCCTTTTTACAGAGTGCCTTATTTATTTTGTTTTTCGCTCTAATTATCGAAGCTATGATTCAAAACGCAAAAAAATGGTATTCGTCAGCGACTAATACCATGAAACGTTCAGTAAATAGAAATTAACCAATTCAAAGAAAAGTCAGAAAAAAGCTGGTAATCTTTTCTTACTTTTAGTACAATGAAATAAGTCAATAACATATTGACGGAAGGCAACTTGTATTATTAGTTGTGGCTGATAATACAGGGCTCTGCGGGATGATTTGCTGTCTCCTGCAGGGCGCCTTTTTTTATTTTGTTTTGTAATGTTATCTTAACTTAAAGACAAGATGATAGTCAAGTCCTTTTGCAAATAGTAAAAAAAATTGCCTTAGAGTAAAAAAGTACTCAAACAAAAAAGCAGATTGAAAAAATTTTTTGGCAAGTATAACAAATGGGTGCAAAACTTCTAGAAAGCTTATGTTAGAGGGAAAAGGATAACTTTCTTACAAGTGAACTTTTTTGAATCATATTCTTTTATTTATGTCATTGATACGAAAAACGTACAATAACGATTTAATTAAGCAGGGAAAAGTACTCATGAAGGTAAAAATATGAAGTACGGTGAAAAAAGGAAATGTGATAATATTCAAATGTTCTTTTTCTCATAAACGAAGGTTTATATTAATACGCTTTCATTGTATAATTAAATTGACAGATGATTGAAACTAAAGGAATAAAATGAAATTAAGAACATAGGAATAGGAATGAGGAGATATTATGAATAAAATGAATCAAGGGTCTACTTTTGGAATCAACTTAGCCATTGTTATTTACTATTTTTTGCCTAGAATGCAAGTTTCTACATATTCTTATTCATGGAATCTAATATTTGATTTTAGACAGTTAAGTGTTTTTTTGAATACAGTAGTGATGCTATTTATTGTTTATCAAAAAACACACTTGAATAAGTGGCAAAACATTGATTCAGGTAGAATGGTTGTGGGTTCGTACATTTTATACTTATTTGCAACAGTATTCTATTTAATGATTCTTGAATTTCTCTAATGTTTCTAGATAAAAATGTTTAGACGCTGACTCTTAATAAATGGTAGTTCGAAATCAGGAGTTTCGCTGATTTTACAAAAAAACGAGCAATACGAAAAGCGTATTGTTCGTTTTTATTCTAATAAAAAGTATTTGGTAAAAATATATATCACGCAAGAAAAGAATCGATCATAGAGAGGAGAAAATAATGAGAAAAGCTGTCGTATTGAATTTTGTTGATGCAATCAATGATCAGGATATACCTTTAATTATCCAAATGATGTCTGAAAATTTCTATTTTATTGATACCTATGGGGATAAGAATGGTAAAGAACAAATGAGAGCAGGTTGGCAGGGCTATTTTGATTGGTTTCCAGACTATACCATCAAAGTAGATGACTATCTTGAAAATGAAGAATTTTCAATGATAATAGGCAGTGCAAGTGGTTCCTATCTAGGAAATAAAAGTCGCTTCTGGAACTTTCCAGCATGTTGGAAAGTTGTAGTTAAAGATGCTCAAATTCAATTATGGCAGGTATTTTGTGATTCGAAAAAACAATTAGATTCTATGAAGTAATTTTTTTATCTCGTTCATTTTGTGACAAGAATGGGAAAAAGAGCAGACACCTAAGGTTATCATTTTCCTATATTGATACTTCTGATATTGTCGATGGATTAATTGAACTTTGTAAAATTATCAAAAGTTACTTAGATCATTTCAAATCGGACGAATGGTAATTTTGTCATTTTTGTTCATAATATTGTTTTATAATGGCGTTTATGATAATATAGTGAAAAAATTTAAATCCAATTGATTGGTTCAAAAGTGTGTAAATTTAAGGAGGAAAATAATGTTAATTACTACAACTGAGACTATTCCAGGTAAACAATACGAAATTATTTCTGAAGTATTTGGCTTAACAACGATTTCTAGAAATATGCTGCAGGATTTGGGTGCAGGACTAAAAAGTGTGATCGGCGGAGAAATCAAAGCATATACAAATATGCAGCGAGAAGCTCGTGATAAGGCAATAGATAGACTTAAGCTGGAGGCCGCTGATCTAGGCGCAGATGCGATTGTAATGATGAGATTTGATTCGGGTACGATACAAGCAGATATGCAGTCAGTTGTTGCGTATGGAACAGCAGTTAAATTCATATAAGCAATATTCAATATTTGTGTAAATAAGACGATTCAATAGCAAAAGCTCCTAAAGCGGTAAAATACTTTAGGAGCTTTTTATTTTATAGGTGTGTGTGAATTAAAAATCATAGAAGGAGTGCCCATTCCGCTTGATAAACTTTAGCTATTTGCTCATATTCAAGATAGTATAGGATGCTCAAAGCTTTTTCACAAGCCTTTTGTCCAGATAGTATTTGACCTTCTAAAATCAAAAGTATTCCTCTAAAAAAACGTTCAATGATCCTAAAAAGTCCACTATTAAGATCAGTATTTAAATCACTTAGCTGATCAAGTAATTCTTTGGCCGTTGAAAGTTCGTTTTCTTTCAAGCACAGTTCAGAAAAGTTGATCAACAATGTTTGTAAAATTTCTTTGCCACGGTCATAATTGCGGTATTTTTTTAGCAGTTTAAATATATTTTTTTTGAAAATCATTCTTTGATCATGTGAAAAGTAATCTAGTGTATTTGTAAAAATCAGCAATTCAAAGAGTGTCCATGATTCTCGTTTCAACAAAAATCGAACCACGATATCCATTTGTTCAGCTGGAATTTTGGTGTAATCGATTTTGTTAGAGTGAAGAAAATGATTGACGATGTGAATGCGTCCTTCAACTAAAGCTAAAAAGAGTTCTTTTTTATCAGAAGTTACTTGCGTTTGGATTTCTTTTTTTAGTTTAAATAAATCGTTCAGGTTATTTTCATTTGAGGCTTTGGCCAATAAGGTCCAAAAGGTAGTCGTTTCTGGAATGGTGTATTGATTATAGATAAACAGGAATTCATCGGCTGTGACGGTTAGCGCATCTAAGACTTGTTCCAATAATTCTAATGATAAATCATGACGGCCCTTTTCAAATTCGATCGCATAAGATTTTGAAATCAAATTACTATACAATTCTTTTTGAGAAATGCCTTTAGATAAACGGATTTCGCGTATGACCAGTCCATATTCTTTCATAATACAATTCCTTTCCAAGCTATGATGGTTGATAAAAAGAGTGTAGCAGATTTTGCTGGAAAGTCCTAAATATAGGACTTTATTCTACATAAAAAATGATTTTGTTTATGATAGGGCAGAGTTTTAGGAAAGGGACGAGAACATGAGTAAAAAATATTTTATGTTTGCATTAGCTATTTTTATAACAGGATTTTGGACAATAGCCGCAGAAGCAGAAACGATCGTTGTTACACCAAACCATATCATCAAAGACCAAAAAGATTATTATTTAGATGGGCATACTTGGTATAACGATGGTATTGCTGTTGATTCTAGTACTCTTTTTTCTACAGAAGAAAGTTCATCTATTGAGCCTGCTAGTACAGAAACGACGCCTACTGACACGGCGATCACAGAATCTACAAATGATACAAAAGAAACAACGACAGAAACATCAAGTCCAACATCAGAATCTAGTATCGAAAATAAAACAAGCACGCGTTCTTCGAGCGAGGCTGACAGACGATCATCGTCAACGACATTCAGCGTTGAATCATCTATAAGAAATGAAAATAAATCTGCTAGTGACAGAGGAGAAAGTTCAGTTAGCAGCAGTGAAAAATTAGAGACAGAACAATCAACAGAAATAGATCGAGTTGAGAAAAAACAAGAACCAAATATTAACATGGCTGATCCTTCAAAAAATCTACCCAAAAGGAATAGATTACCTGAGGCAGGTGAAAAAGCGCAAACCTTCATTCGTTGTGTAGGAATCATACTCATTGGTTTTTCTTTTTTTATATTTAAGCGATAGGTTTAATAGCTAAATCATTTTTCTAACAAATGAACGATCACCATTGCATTGTAATTTCTTTTTGTATATAATTTCTATATAGAAATTATTTTCAGGTGGTGAATCAAATGAATACGCTCGAAGATGCATTAATAAATTTGCAGTGTGAACTGGTAGCTGAAAGAAATAGGAGAAACCCTCAAGAGATTAGCTGGCTTCAGTATGATATCTTACGTCTTCTTAGTTTAGAAAGCGAAATAGCACCATCAAAAATCAGTGTGTTACTCGGAATCAGTCGTACAAAGTTATCTAAGGCTTTAAAAGAATTAAAGACAATGCACTATATTCAGCAAAAACCAAATGAAAAAGATGGACGAGAGTTACTGACTATTTTAACTGAAACGGGGCGTCAATTATTGGATGATATCGATAAAGGACATCAAGAGCTTCAACTGGTAGCGAATGCGGTATTTAATAGTGAAGAAAAGGAACAATTAGCACAGCTAGCTGAAAAATTTTCAAAGGCGCTTAAATCAGAAAGGTTGAAAGCTCATGAGTAGTACTATTTCAATTAAAGGTGCAAAAACAAATAATTTAAAAAATGTTTCCCTTGAAATTCCTAAATATCAAATAACGGTTGTTACAGGGGTCTCTGGGTCAGGCAAATCATCTTTAGTCTTTGATACGTTAGCAGCAGAATCTCAGCGTCTTTTAAATGAAACATATTCTAGCTACATTCAGCAGCTATTGCCTCACTACTCACAGCCTATCGTTGATGCGGTAGAAAATTTACCAGTTTCTATCGTTGTCGATCAAAAGAAGATCGGTGGAAATGCTCGTTCAACAGTTGGTACTGTGACAGATATTTACTCAAGCCTGCGTCTGTTGTTTTCAAGGATCGCTGTTCCGTTTATTGGTTATTCTATGGTTTATTCATTTAATAATCCGCAAGGGATGTGTCCAAAATGTAATGGGCTAGGTGAGATGAAACAAATCAATTTGAATCGGCTTATTGATTTTAGTAAATCTTTAAATGGAGGGGCGATCGATTTTCCTACATTCCAACCAGGTGGATGGCGCTTGACACGATACACAGAGTCAGGAAATTTCGATAACGATAAAAAAATCCAAGACTACGATAAGAGAGAATTAGATCTTCTTTTGTACGATAAAGGAAGTGCGCCAAAGAATCCAACAGAAAAATGGCCAAAAACCTCAACGTATATAGGTATTATTCCGAGAATCACCAAAAATTTTATTGAAAAAGAAAAGACCAATTATACCGGTCAATTGGCTCGGATCCTTGAAGTTAGAGAATGTCCAGAATGCTTAGGTACTAGGGTGAACGACATCGTTCGATCTGCAAAAATCAATGGAAAATCGATCGCTGATTGTGTAACGATGACTATTCCAGAATTGATCTTATTCATTAAAAATATACATTCTCCTAAAGTGAAAATTGTTTTGGATGATTTGATCAAAAAACTGGCTAGCTTACAAAGTGTTGGTTTGAGCTATTTATTTCTTAATCGGCCAACTTCAACACTTTCTGGTGGGGAGTCACAAAGAATAAAGATGACTAAGCATCTAAACAGTGCACTTTCCGATGTTTTATACATTTTTGATGAACCTAGTATTGGTCTTCATCCGGAAGATCTATCAAGAATTTCAAAAATTATTATTGGACTGAAAAATAAAGGGAATACTGTGATATTAGTTGACCATGATCCTGATATTATAAAAATTGCAGACAATGTTGTTGATGTAGGTGAAGGAGCAGGGAATAAAGGCGGCAAGATCACCTTTGAAGGAACCTATCAAGAATTACTCAAATCGGATACGATCACAGGGAAAAGTCTGTCTGCTAGTAGATCGATCAATACTGAAAGAAAAGAATTCTCCGACTATTATTCATTAAACAAAGTCAGTTTGCATAATGTTAAGGATGCATCAGTAAAAATACCTAAAGCATTTTTAACGGTTGTTACAGGCGTAGCTGGCTCTGGGAAGAGTACATTGATTCGCCAGCTCTTCAAGCAAAAATATCCCGAAGCAAGTATCTTGGATCAAAGCCCAATAATTGGAAGCAATCGTTCGAATGTACTAACATACCTAAGTATTTTTGATAAGATAAGAAATCTATTTGCTCATGCTTCAGGAAAAAGCAGTTCTCTTTTCAGCTATAACGGGAAAGGTGCTTGTCCTATTTGTAAAGGAAAGGGCTATTTAAAATTAGATCTAGCTTATATGGGAGATGTCGAACAGGTTTGTGAAAAATGTCATGGCAAACGATATAATGATGAAGCACTTTCTGTCGTTTGGCGTGGCTTGAATATTTATGACCTTCTACAGTTATCAGCTAAAGAAGCGAGCAAGCTGTTTAAAGAAAATGAATTAACACAAGCTATACAAACACTCATAGACGTCAATTTGGGGTATGTCCAATTAGGCCAGTCACTAAATACATTTTCAGGCGGGGAATTACAGCGGCTAAAAATAGCTAAGATCATCCGGCAAAATACGACTGATTTATTGATTTTGGATGAACCGTCTACGGGGTTACACGAGGCTGATATCAAAAGCTTACTTATGCTATTCAAAAGACTTTTAACAGAAAAGAAAACACTGATTGTTTTAGAACACAATCTTCAAATCATCAGTCATGCGCAATGGATCATCGATATGGGGATCGGTGGAGGTGATTTAGGCGGTAAGGTACTTTTTGAAGGGTATCCTGTTGATTTATTGAATGTACCTGATTCATATACGTCTAAGCATTTACGAAGTTATTTAGAGTAGAGACGACTCGCTTAGCATCGCAATAAAGTAGTCTAAAAAGTAAGGAGTACAAAAAAATCCCATCTCAGCCAAGATGGGATCAAATTATCTATTTATCTTTTGGGGAAGATAAGTAATTTCTCTATGAATAAATCATAAACGATTTTTAATGGTTTTACTACTTCAAAAAAATCCTATCCTTCTTACTTTTTTGAAGAAACTCTGTATTTAAAAGAGGAAACAGCTATTCTCGCCAAAATTTTGTATAATCGATTTTTTCTTGAATGTTATAATCAATGATCTTTTTCAAAAGGGAGAAATCGATTTCCTGTGTCCAAGTGATTTTGAAGATATTATCAGTATGCTCATATCCCGCTTTTTCAATATCCTTTTTGAATGCAGCTAGTGTGACTGTTTCTGGTGCGACCGACATGTGTTTTTTAGAGACGCTGAAGCCGATTATAAATGTTCCATGATCGGTAAACATTGGTTGGTTCCATTTGATGACTGTTTCTAATTGAGGGAAGTTTTCTTTGATCCATGCAAATAGACCTTCTAATCGTTGACGTTGTTCGGAATCACTTATTTTTTCGGTAAATTCACTTAAATCTGCCATTAGGATACCTCTTTTCTTTTAAGTAGGATTGTTTCGTTGTTTTTATTATAATATGAATAAAGAATTTAGAATAGGTATTTGATCGAATGGAAGGAGAGAAATGAAGATGCCAAAATATATTGCTCTGTTACGTGGTATAAATGTTGGAGGAAAAAATCGTGTCGTTATGGCTGAGCTGAAAGTTACATTTGAAAAGCACGGATTTACAGACGTAAAAACATATTTAAATAGCGGAAATGTCATTTTTTCGACGGAAGAAAAGACACCTGATGTCCTGACCAAAGAGTGTGAAATGCTGATTGAAACGATGACAGGATTACACATTCCTGTGACGATCGTTTCTGGTGAAGAGTGGCTGGAAGCTGTCGCACATGCGCCAAATTGGTGGAATATCGACAAGGAATCGAAACACAATGCGATTTTTATCATTGCACCGACGACGACAGCTGAGGTGATGGCTGCAGTAGGTGAAGCAAAACCAGAATACGAACAGGTCGATCATCACGAACGGGTGATTTTCTGGTCTGCGCCATTAAAGACTTTTTCGAGAACCCGCTGGTCGAAAATCGTCAGCTCAGCATATTATGATCGAATTACGATCAGAAATGCTAATACCGTCATGAAAATAGCAGAGTTGATCAAAAAAGAGCAATAGATCTACGTTTGAAGCTGCCTTAAAAGTGTTTATTGCTCAATGAACGACAGTCTTAAACAATAACAATAGATGAACAGCTGTTTTATTGTATAATGGTTGTTAGTCTATTTTTATTTATATGATGGAAAGAGGAAGGAAAAATGAAAAGAAAGATCAAGTTTTTACTCAGCGCACTTGTCGCAATGATCGCTATTATTTTAGTTTATGTAGGGTATGTTTATTTTAGTTATTCAAGAATCGAAGATGATCGTTCAATCAAGGTTCAACAGCAAGCTGAAAGCAAGGCACTCTATACAAACAAAGAATATAAAATAAGTACATTCAATATTGGTTATGGTTCGTATACGCCTGATTATACGTTTTTTATGGATGGCGGGAAACAATCAAAAGCGGTAAGTAAGGAAAGTGTTCGTAAAAATATTGCTGGCGCAATTGAAACGACAAAACAAATAGCGCCTGATTTTGCGCTTTTTCAAGAAGTGGATGAAAAAGCGACGCGTAGTCATGGCGTAGATGAAGTACAGCAAATCAATCAAAGCTTTAAAGATTATACAAGTTCCTTTGCGGTAAATTATGATTCTGCCTTCTTGATGTATCCAGTGCTGGATCCGATCGGGAAATCAAAATCAGGAATTTTAACACTCAGCAATACAAAAATCGAAAGTAGTACACGTTACAGTTTGCCGATCGAAACCAATTTTAATAAGTTTTTTGATTTAGATAGGGCGTTTACGGTATCTAAGATTCCTGTTGAAAATGGCAAATATTTGATGCTTTATAATGTTCATTTATCCGCATATATCAAAGATCAGGCGATTCAAAAAGAGCAAGTGCATAAGCTGTTTGATCATATGGAACGGGAATATAAAAAAGGCAACTATGTGGTTTGTGGTGGAGACTTCAACCACGATCTACTGCCCTCATCTACGGAAACGTTTAAAAATGATCCAACGGAGGCTTATACTTGGCTGCAGCCGTTCCCCAAAGCAGAATTGCCTGAAAATCTCAGTGTAGCGAAGCTGAGCGAAAGAAAAGAAGCAGTGCCTTCTGTTCGTAATTTGGATAAACCGTATGAAAAAGGCAAATCATTTGTTGCGTTGATCGATGGGTTCATTATTTCTGATAATATCCAAACTATCGATGGGAAGGTGATCGATAAAAGGTTTGAGCATTCAGATCATAATCCGGTTGAAATGACATTTGAATTGAAATAAAGCGAAAAAGCCAGCATTCTAGCTATTCCGAATGCTGGTTTTTTATTTTATCCGAGTTACTCTTTTACCTCGACAATCGTTTGTTTATAAAAATGTAAATTGAAGATCAACGTTTTATTGACGAGACGCGCTTCTATGTCAAATCCGTGTTCATTCATGATCGATTGAACGATGGATAAACCTAATCCTGTACCTGATAGGTTTTTATTTCGTGATTTTTCATGAACATAGAAGGCTTCCCAGAGCTTCTCTACATCAAAATCTGAAGGCAAGGAGGTTTGATTGCTGATCGAAAGCTCAACGAACTCATTTGTTTCACGCCAGCTGACTTGGATTTCTTTGTCAGTGGTATATTTGATGCTATTGGTCAATAAGTTATCAAACGCACGTTTTAACAGTAAAGGATCAGCTTCGATCAAAGATAGTGGTCTATCTGTTTCAGCTTCTAGGAGCAAGATCGATTTTTTTTTCATCAATGATTCTTGCTCCTGCAACGTCTGTTTCCAAATCTTAGATAGTTGGAGTGGAACCTTTTGCAAGGAGTGCTGCTGTTCCAATTTTGCATAATCAAGCATTTGATCGACGATTTCATTTAGACGTTGTGCTTGTTGTAAGATAGTGTTTAAGTAGGTACCATCGTCTAAGCCATCCTCGATTCCCGAGCTATAAGCTTTGATCAACGCGATTGGCGTTTTTAATTCATGCGTCAAATCTGCTGTGAATTGCTTCAATCGATTATTTTTCGCTAATAAATTCTTTTGATAGGTAGCCAAAGCATAGCTCATCTTGTTGATACTGACTGCTAATTCTCCAATTTCATTTGCAGGGATATTCTCAGTTGTCACAAACGTTAAAGCAGTGATTTCTTCTGCTACTTTTTTTAAATCAACAAGGGGATCTGTGATTTTTCGAACAGAAATATAGATCATAAAAATGATCAAAACTAGAGTAAGACTCAAGGAAATAAAATTGAAACTATTGATCAATTCTGCTGTTTCAGAGAAATTAACGGTAGAAATACCAACTAAGAAAAAAGTATCATCGATCACCATCATTTCAACAAGAAAGCTAGATTTTTGTTTTCCTTGATCAAAGCTTCGCTGGATCGGTTGGGATGTACTTTGTAATTGCTCTAAGGTCTCTTGTGTGACCCAAAAACGATTTAAAGCGATCTGTTTTCTATTCAAGTTGAGAGATAAACCTTCATTGAAATCATCAAGTGAAGCGCCATCTAATGGATAGGCTACGATGGTTACTTGCTGCTCATTTTCCAAAAGTTCAAGTTGTTTGCTGTCATTAGGAGACTGTTGGATCGAAGCCATCACTGAGGTTACTTTATGTTCCATTTTCGCACTATAGTAATAAGGAACGACCAATGTATTGAAAATGAACATCACAAAAAAGCTGCCGATGATGATCAACGAAAAAGTGAGTGTGAGAGTCGTGCTGATTTTTCTAGTTTTCTTTTTCAACGAGATAACCCACTCCTCTTTTGGTAGTGATGATCTCATCACCAATTTTTTCCCGTAAGCGTCTAATATGTGTATCTACAGTACGGGCGACCCCATCATAATCCATTCCCCAAACACCAATTAAAAGCTGTTCTCGTGTTAAGATCGTTCCACGATTATTGACTAAGAACATCAATAGATCACTTTCCTTTTTTGTTAGATCGATTCGTTGATCGTTTTTCCAAAAATTGAGTTTCGCAGGATCGATAACTAATTTTTTTATCGTGATCGTTTCTGTTACACCAAGTAATTTTTTTACTCTCAGTACTAATACTTTAGGATGAAAGGGTTTCGTTAGAAAGTCATCAGCACCGCTGGATAACGAAAGAAATTCATCATCGCCAGTTGTTTTAGCGGTCAGCATCAAAATTTTGACTGGACTTTCTGATTTAATGGTTTTGATCACTTCGATACCATCAACTTTTGGCATCATCCAGTCGATGATCGCTAAATCTATTTTTTCTGTATAAAAAAGTTCTAGTGCTTCTTCACCATCAAAGGCAGTAAATACGGTGAAGCCAGCCTTTTTTATATAAGCACTCAAAATCTGAACCATTTCTGGACTATCATCGGCAATCAAAATATTCATAAGCAGCAACTCCTTTTATAATCTTGCTAATTGCGAATTTAGACGGAAAAATTGAAAAATCAGAACAAGTAGAAACACCCCGATCAATGGCAAATCGACCAAGAGAGAAAAACGGCCAGGGGTATACAGAAGTTCTTTGATCCATGAAGTAGCTATCAGAAAGAACTTCATATAAAGCAGTTGCGCACTAAGCAAACCAATACAGGCACTAGGAATGGCAAAGAGTAAAAAATCAGAAAAAAGTTCACTAGTCAATCTCAAATCAGAGCTTCCCAGTAATTTTTTTGTGATCAATTCCTCTTTATCTATTAGTAGAATATGCTGGAAGTGAAGAAATAAATAAAAAAGACCCGCTAAAAATAATCCCAGACTAATCAAAAATAGACCGCTCTTTAAACTCGTCAGTAACAAAATCAAATTTCTTGCGGCTGTTGACTGCGTAAAAGAGTCTATCAAGTCATTTTGGTTCAATAAGTTTTCTCTTTCTAATGCTTCAAAATAATTTAGTGTAAGCCAGCAGCGAATAACAAGTGTCAGACTGAAGAAATACCCCGCTATTGAAAGAGTATTTACAATAGTGTGCAGCTTATTTCTGAACAATAATTTTCCGCTGTCAGCTAAAATGGTATAGTACTTATCCATAAAAACACCTTTCTCATCCTGATAGATTTTGATGGATTTTAGAAAGTAGAAGACTATTTATCGTATTTATCTAGTTGAAATTCCTCGATCAAGGCGATCAATTTTTCTGCATATTCAGGATCTGTCGCATAGCCGCCGTTTTGTAAAGCGACAGCAGCTTCACGATAATTTTTACTGGTTTTGATTGCCTCGTAAGTTCCTCCGTTTAAAAATTCCATATGATCGACCATCGATTCTTGGATCGTCGAATACTTTTTAAATGAATCGTCGATCGTTATTTGTTCACCATCTATAAATTCCTCAGTTGGCATAATACTAGACTGCTCATTAAATGTGCCTTTGATCCCAAAAAGATTATTTGCTTCGAGTGCTAGATCACTACGTCCCCAATCAGATTCCAAAATTGCCTGAGCAATCGTGATGCTGGCGAATAAATGTGTCTGCTTTTGTAAAACTTTTGCTTCAGCTGCTATTTCATCGATAAAAAGTTGCTGGTACGCAGTAGCTTCGTCTTGAATAGGTTGTTCTTCTTTATTAAAAATCAAGAAAATACTCGCAATCGAAAGAAGTAGAATCAATAATAACGGTAAGACATTTCGTTTGATAAGGATTCTTTGATTCACGTCATCCCCTCTTTTCTTTTAGTGAATAAATGTAGTATAGAGGTTCAATGTTACAAAAAGATGCCAAATAAGTTAATAATTGTTTGGCTTTCTTAAGAAATAATTCAGTTTGATTAAGAAAATTTTTGAGAATGAAAAGTAGAAGAGAACGAAAAAAATGAAACAATTCTCTTTACAAGTTACCAAAAATCATTTATGCTAGTTTTTGTAAATACCCATAGGGGTATAAAGGAGGAGCCTATGTTTTCATTTTTTAACAAGACATCGATCAATGGATCAGAACTTCAACAGAAGTTGACGTTGAATCCAGAAATCATTGATGTGCGTGAGAAGTCGGAATTTCAAGCAGGACATATTCCTGGCGCCAAAAATATTCCATTGAGTAAAATCAGCGCATACAGCTTGAAGGATGATCGACCAGTTTATGTCATTTGCCAATCTGGATTGAGAAGCAGACAAGCAACGAAGTTTTTGAGGAAAAAAGGTATACAAGCATTTAATGTCAAAGGTGGAATGAGCCGTTGGTCTGGAACGGTAAGAGGAGGAAAATTATAATGCATGTGGTAATTATTGGCGGCGTAGCTGGCGGAATGTCAGCTGCGACTCGGTTAAGAAGACTATCAGAGGAAATCGAAATTACTGTGTTGGAAAAAGGACCCTATGTTTCTTTTGCAAATTGCGGACTTCCTTATTATGTGTCTGGGGAAATCAGTGAGCGTTCAGCGTTGATTTTACAAACTCCAGAACAGCTTAAAAAGAGATTTAACATTGACGTTCATACGGAAACAGAAGCACTTGAAATCGACCGTCAGGCTAAAAACATTCGGATAAACGCGAAAGGCAAAGAAGCTGTGATCAACTATGACCGGCTGATTTTATCACCTGGTGCGCAACCAGTTGTCCCAGCAATCGAAGGTCTAGCTCAGGCAACTAATGTACACACCTTGAGAAACGTACCTGATGTTGACAAAATCGTTGAAGCAGTTAAACAGGAACAACCAAAGCAGGCTGTTGTGATCGGTGCGGGTTTCATTGGCTTAGAAATGGCTGAAAATCTAAAAAAATTAGGAATCGATGTTACCATAGTCGAAGCAGCTCCGCAAATTTTACCACCGCTAGATGAAGAAATGGCTGCATTTGTTGAGAAAGAACTGAAACGAAATGAAATCACTGTCTATACAGGGGCTGCAGCAACCGCATTCAAAGATGCTGGACAAACAATTGAACTAAGTACAGGCGAAACCATCAAAAGTGATTTTACCATCCTGTCAATTGGGGTCAAACCTTCTAGCGAGTTAGCGCAAAACGCTGGCTTAGAGATCGGTTTACGGGGTGGTATTCTTGTTGATGAGAGCTACCGGACAAACGATCCTGATATTTACGCTGTAGGGGATGCGATCGTTGTGAAGCAGCAAATTACAGGCGAAGATGCATTGATCTCATTAGCTTCACCAGCTAATCGTCAAGGGAGACAAGTGGCAGATGTGATCATGGGAGGAGCACGAAAAAATCAAGGAAGTATCGGCACTGCAATCGTTCGTGTGTTTGAACTTACAGCTGCTAGTACTGGCTTAAGCGAGCGGCAATTGCGTAATGATAAGTTAGACTATAAAGTCGTTCATACGACATCCAAAAGCCATGCTGGGTATTTTCCAGGCAGTCATCCGATCGTAATGAAATTATTGTTTCATCCTGTTTCTGGGAAAATATTTGGTGCGCAGGCAGTTGGATCAGATGGTGTAGATAAACGAATCGACATTATTGCGACAACAATTAAGGCTGGTTTGACAGTGACTGATTTACCTGAACTTGAATTTACGTATGCACCGCCTTTTGGTTCAGCAAAAGATCCAGTTAATATGGTCGGATATGCTGCAGCAAATATTTTAGAAGGTTTTTCAGAAAGTATTCAATATTATGAGTTAAACGCAGCAATTGAAAACGGTGCGCTGTTGCTTGACGTGAGGAATCCTGATGAGTTGAAAAACAATGGTGCTTTACCGCAAGCTAAAAATATTCCGTTGGATGAGTTGAGAGCTCGTTTAGATGAAATACCTAATCAACAAGAAATAATTGTGAGCTGTCAAAGCGGCCAAAGAAGCTACTTAGCAGAACGAATCTTGAAAAATAATGGTTTTACTGTAAAAAATTTAGATGGAGCATTTCAGCTTTATAGCATGATTTACCCCCTGGAGGTTATTAAATAATGTATAAATCAATCATGATCGATGAGTTTGAACAATTACAAAAAAGAAATCACTTAAAAATTATTGATGTGAGAGAAGAGGATGAGTATCAGTCTGCTCATATCAAAGAAGCGAGAAGCATGCCTCTAAGCACGCTGCAAGAAACAGCAGAAACCTTGGATAAAGGACAAGAATATTATATTATTTGCCACTCTGGCGGACGTTCTCAAATGGCTAGTGAATTTTTAGCATCATTAGGGTATGATGTAACTAATGTGATGGGCGGTATGTCTGCTTGGAGAGGAGAAGTTACTAGTGGGATGTGATCCTAAATTAGCTAATCGTTTGAAACGTTCAGAAGGGCAAATTCGCGGCGTTTTAAGAATGATGGAAGAAGGGAAGGACTGCCGTGAAGTTGTGACTCAACTGATGGCTGTCCGTTCTAGTATCGATAAAGTGATTGGACTTGTTGTGACTGAGAATTTGAAACAATGTATGGAAGATGAGCAGATCGATCTTTCCAGTGAAGACTTAGCCAAAGCTTTAGAGATGATCGTAAAAACAAGATAAACTAAAAAGACGTTAAACTTCAGGCCTAGCCCAGAAAGTTTAACGTTTTTTTTTTGAAGAGATCAGGTTGGGGTAGAAGGATTCGACCTTAAGAAGCAAGTTCTTCAATTATTAATGATTCAGCACTTAGAATGTTGTTAGCTTCATTTTATTTTTGAAGCACAGTGAAGCTATACCTGTTAGCTGCTTCTGATTTCACCGTTGAACAGGTTTTAGAGTATCTCTTAAAGAGTTATATCTCAGTTTACTTATCAAAAGATCTAGTTTAAGGATTAAAAGATAACATCATCAACTAAAACATAGACCTCATAATTTTAGTTTTTCCTGAAAAAACTATTCGTAATATCAATAAAATTTGAATTATTTTGAAAAAAACTAGTTAAATATAGTATAGTTTAACTAGTGGTTCAAAAATAATAATATAAAACCATTTTAGTTATTTAATTTAATATATATGTTTTCATATTTATTTTCTTATAACTTCTACTTACAAGAAAATGACGTTAATTCACAGTTTAAATTCATTTAACAAAGATAACTTTAATCTAAAAAACCATTGAAGTCAATGCAATATTTCATTTTTATCTTATCAATTTTTTTATATTTTTTTGAAAAATAAGAGAATAATGAAAGAGTTTGGTCGCTTATAAAATAAATTTCTGCTTTTGATCGCTAAAAAACATTGTTTTTATAGTGTTATATCAAAAAATAAGAATGAGCCGTCAAAATAATCGTCAAGAATTGTTGAAAGGGAATGATGATAAATGTCTAAAAAGGGAGAAAATATTTATAAAAGAAAAGACGGTCGCTGGGAAGGTCGTTACATTAAACAACGAACACCAACAAGAAAGATTATTTATGGATACGTTTACGGAAAGAAATACAGTGAGGTGAAAGAAAAGCTGATTTTTCTAAAAGCGAAACAGTTGATCACTCAGGAAACTATGATTTCTTCTCGTAAAACGTATGAAGAATGGATCATTTACTGGCTTGATCATACGGTAAGACGAACAGTGAAAGCCACAACATATTCAAATTATTTTCGATTGCTGAACAAACATATTTTGCCTATCTTGGGTAAATGTCATTTAGTGAAGATGTCTTCTGCACTCTTACAAGAATTTGTTGATGGATTAGTCGCAAAGAATCTAGCAAGTAGCACGATTCGTTTGATTTTTACGATTGTCAATAAATCCTTAAAAGAAGCAGTGAAAAACGAGTATATAGATAAAAATCCGTGTAATTCAGTTCATTTACCTAAACTGGCTGCGCCGATCATTCACTCATTAAGTAGTAAGGAGCAGAGAAAATTAGAAGAATTGGCATTCAATGAAACTGAATGTTCTCCGATTATTTTAGCTCTTTATTCTGGGATGAGGATAGGAGAAATCAGTGGGCTCAGATGGGAAGATATTGATTTTGATAAAGGATTGATCCGAGTTCATCGAACGATTTCAAGAATTATCGATGAACATAGCACGATCAATAAAACAGAATTGATCTCTGGAAGCCCAAAAACAGCGTATTCTAGCAGAGTGATCCCCTTGGCGACCAATTTGAAAGATTATTTACTAGAAAAAAAAGAAACCTCCCCGTCCAACTATGTGATCCATTGTCGAGGAAAATTAGCAGAGCCAAGAGTCATCAATTACCGTTTTAAGCGAATGATCCGTGAAACAGAATTCGCATCGATCCATTTTCATGTGTTGAGGCACACATTTGCAACTAGATGTTTGGAGCAAGGTGTGGATATCGTTAGCTTGAGTCGAATTTTAGGTCACCGATCGACAAAGCTTACGCTTGACACTTACGCTGATTCATTGTTAGAGCATCGGCAGGAAGTAATGAAAGCCGTTGACGCATTGTTGAAAAAACCTTCTTTATTTAAATGATATGAGAGGTTAGGACAGAAGGATTTACTTCTGTTCCCATCGTTTATTCGTTTTTAAAGAGACTGGAATATAACTCGTAGAGTTATGCCTCAGTCTCTTATTTTTTTGTTTTAAGAGCCGTCAAATCAATGGTCATTTGACGGCTTGAACTATAGATAAATCTGAGTTTCATAATGTTCTTTCCTATAAGTAGAAGTTATAAGAAAGAGTTTAGATATTATACTACATTTCTGAAAACAATAGGGAATGAAATGCTTTTATTTTAAATAACCAGAATCAGGAGGCACGCCATGTATAAAATAGGAATTGTATCGCAAAAAACTTACCCTGAAAAAATAATGTCTGAGTTTGAAAAAAATGGTTTCATGCTGACTTATTTAAGTAAAGAACAAATCTGCAGTGAAGGTTTGGATGGTATTTTTATCGAAGAAACACAAGAACATTCGATCAGTCTCATTTGTGAATTGGTGTTGTCGATTCGCAAAGAAAGTGATGTTTTCATTTGGGTTCTCTCCAAAAAATCAACGACTGTCGATCGGCAAGTCTATTTACAACTAGGTGTCGACAATGTATTTAATAGTAATTATTTTCCAGCAGAGCCTCTATTAGTCATACGAAATACGTTTACTAGGAAAAATAAACAAACTCCAGTAGAAGAAAGCACAAAAATGAATGATTCCGAAATAGAATCGATGAAATTAAACCCTCGAAATTTAAGTATTTCTGTCGTTACAGAAGAAAATCAGATCGAAGAAATTGCGTTGACGAAATTAGAATATCAAATTATGGAATTATTATATAGCAGCCCTGGGAAAGCCTTCTCCTATAAAGAAATCTATGAAGCTCTTTGGAAATCCCCCTATAGTGATCGACCTTATCGAGTAGCAAACGTGGTTTTTCACATCAGAGATAAATTGGAGAGCACATCTATTTATATCAAGACTGTACGATCAAAAGGCTACCGATTAGTTTTATAAGCAGTTGAAAGGAGGTGAAAAAATGAAAAGGAAAAAAAGTATCTATTTGTTTCTGAGTTTCATTACAATGATAGGCTTCTATTTTTATCATAGTACGCCATTGCTGAAAGCAGAAGAATCTACCAGTCAAAGTACTATAGAATCGACACCGCCCCTTTCAACGAACGAGTCATCTGAAGTTGAAGTTATCAAAAAAAATACCCCAACGCTAGATGTAGCTAGTAGGGATGCAAAAACCATACAACCGCAAATGACAAATCTTGAAACGTTTGAATTATCGGAAAACGGGACGGGGATCGTAGCTAAAAATATAGCAAAAACAATGACGGATATTCAAAGCTATAACGGTGATACTGAAGCAATCAAACAGATGATTCTCAGAGATACTGGAGCAAAAGCATATGGACTGTCTGGTGAATCTGTCGTTGACGTAACCGATAAGATCCAACTATCGGATCTAAAAGGACTTGATACAGTTGCAACAAATGATCTACAGGAGTTTCATTTGACATTGACCGTTCCTTCAAATGTGTCAGGAACAGGTAGCGATTTAACAAGTGAAGTCATCGTTTATGTCGGAAATGTAGCAAAAGTAAGTACATGGGATCAACTGGATGCTGCATTGATGAGTAACACGGTAACGATTGTCGATGTGCAAAATTCTATGACCAATACTGTAACGAATAGGACGGATCGAACTGTCTCGGATAGCCGACCAAACTATGTGTTATTAGGAAATGGCTACTCTCTTGATTTTATTGGCTACTCTTATAGGTGGGGAACGAATACATCGATCGTACACAAAGCAGTCGTCGATAATGTAGATATGTATGGCGGACACTATTATGGACCTGTGACGATGTGGGATAGAAATGCCTATGGCTCAAGTATCACATATCGAAATGTAAATTATACAGGTTCACAAGTGACGGCCTCTTTCCAAGCTCTTTTACGCTTTGAAGGGAAAAACGTCATTAAGTCTAAAGCAACAAGTTACACCTCTTATGATGGAGCGGTTCGCAATATGGCCAATACCAATCAATCTGGTTTAGAGTCACATACACTCTTATTTGCATCTAATACAGATACAACGATCGAAGTCGAAAATGGTGATGGTGTGATTTTAGGTAGCTGGTACTCTAACTATGATACGGTCGCAACAATCCAACCTTCGTTGACTTTAGAAGAAAATGCTACTGCAACGATTCGTACATTAGGGAACGCAGGAGAAACAAATTCTTGGCAAACTGACGGCGGTAATATTCCCTCTGTGATAAGTGTCCAAAGAAATGGAAAAATAGATGTCGGTAAAAACGCTACATTAAATGTTGAGACGGCAGATGGAACAACACGTGTACCCGTACGTTTAGGTTATCAATCAGCAACTTCTCAGTGGACGACGAGTATCGATCTGGAGGAAAGCAGTCATTTTAATGTGAACATCAACGGTCCGATTGCGACGACTAGTTCACGTGCAGGATTTATGCTTCAACAAAATTCCGCTATCAATGTCGGTGACAATGCAGAAATGATTATCAACGCAAATCAGATGACAGCAGGGGCTCCAGTTATTTCCATGGGACAAAACGCCAAATTTGATGTCGCAGAAAAAGGGCAGCTGACTTTGAATAAAAACGGGGGAGTTGGACGTCTTCTTGATCTTTCTAACGGCTCTAAATTTAAAGTAAGCGATCAAGGTGTAACAAAATTCACGTCTACAAATGAAGGGACATCGACAAGCTCAATGATCTATGGAGGTAGTGGTTCTTCTTTTATTATTGGTGATAAAGGAACCTTTGAATCTGTTATTAAAGATGGGACCGGTGTTCGGAATATGCTGGATTTTGGCAGCAATACCATCTTCCAATTCTCGAATGCTCAAAAAATAGACTTGGATTCACGCGGAAATACAAATGCGAATTTGATCAATATGACGAATCCAGGGACGTTTACAGCTGATATTCAGGAAGTTTCTTCTTGGAGTAAGCAGGATGCAGCACAAGTAACACCAACATTCCACTGGACACCGATGTATGGAATGACCATCAAGTATAACGGTATTACTACAACAAGTGTTTCAGGAAATAGTATTACAAATGCGATCCAAACAAATTTCATAAATAACTATCGAACAGAAAACTTTTCAAGAATTGTCTATGACTATATTCCAGATGTTATCGTTGGGGTAGATGAAATCAGTGATAATAAAGCACTAGGAAGTGGTCAAAAAATTTCTGGGACAGTCAATAATGGTGCAGCAATGCTGTTTTATCTAGTAACAGATGAAAACGATCCAAGTAAAGATGTATTGTTAACGACTCCTGATGTAGCTTCTCCAGTTGAAGGTGATGCACGAAAATTCAATACGATCGCAGATGATAAAGGAAAATTTACTTTCGAACTACCTGAGAATGTTACGTTGAAAGCAGGGCAAAAGATAAAGGCTTATGCATGGTTGAATGGGAAGGACAGCTACACGAATCAGACAGTTTTAGATAAAACGCCGCCAAAAGGAGAGTCCGTAAATTATCATGTTGCTTTAAACGAAGTTACACCGACTGCAGATAAATTTGTAGGTAATCCAACCGATTCTAATCCAACTCCACAAAATTTCACGTATGCTTTTAATGCAGAAACACCCCAGTCATTGGTTGACAGCTTTATGGGTCAACTTGGTGAGCATACTGTAAAAGTTGACTTATCGGATGAAGCTGGGAATATGACGACTGTTGTATCTACTCTCACTGTGAACAAAGCGGCGCAAGAAATTTACGGCTCTGATATTGAAGCCTCGTATGTTGATATTCGTAATTTATCCGAAGATCAATTGAAAGATTACATTCTCACGCACAGCCAACCAGTTGCATATAAGTTAGTTGAGGGTGAAAAAACTGATCTTAGTTCATTTATAAAAGTGACGGATTTTGGTGGGTTGAATGATATTGCAGCGATTCAACCTAAAGCATATCCCGTGACACTAACAGTCAAAGCTAGTGATTCAGGATTGCCAACAGATATCTCTACGACGATCAATGTCACAGTTGTTGATGTAGATGCTGTGTTGAATGTCGAGTTTGTGAATGAAGTAGACCAAGTACTTTCAGGTTATACATTGACACTTGATACACAAGTCGGAGATACGGTCGATCTAACCCAAAATGCTGAAGTTCAAGCTCAATTAGAAAACGTATTAGCAGCGGGTTATGACATCGCTCAACGTCCAGAAAATGAGGCTGCAGTAAAAATTGATAATACAACGGTTACTGTAAGATACAAACTGCAAGGGGTATTAAGTTTAACTTCAGTGCCGCATGCGTTGGAGTTTGGAACATTGACGTATGATGCTACAACCAAAAGAGTAGAAGATCCTGCTTTTGATGAGCAATTAGTTGTGACTGATACTCGTGCAGAAGCAGCGAATGGTTGGCGTATGACTGCTTCTTTGTCCTCGCCGATGCAAAATGCCAAAGGGCAAGAACTGACGAATGCTTTACGCTATGTGAATCAGGGAAAAGAAACGATTTTAAATCAAGATGCACAAGTCATTTATACCAATACGCAAGGAACTATGGGAAGCTATACTGTCAGCAACGGCTGGGGAACTGCCGCTAATACGGATGGAATCAAGCTTCAAATCAATTCCTCTGATACGGTATATACAGGAGATTACGTTGGCGTCATTACATGGAAAGTGATGGCAGGACAACCATAAAAGGAGAGAGAAAAATGAAACAAATGCGATTTATCTTGTTCTGTTGCTCTCTGATTCTATGGATAGGGGTCATTTCTACAGAAACCGTTGTTCAGGCGAATGAAGGAAATGGCGGTCAAGTCATTACAGATGGAAAAATTTCATTCTATGAAGGAACGACTGACACCAGCAGTTCTACCAGCACAGAACCCAGTTCAGCGACGCCAAGCAAACCTATTGGAAAACCGCTTCCTAATACGGGAGAACAGATCAAGCACTATAGTCTAATCGGAGGCGGCTTGCTTCTTTTCGTTCTAATCTTTCTCTTTTTTACTAAAAGGAGAAAGGGGGAGCAGAAATGAGATTCACACACACTTCTTTTCTAGTTAGTATGACGGGTCTTGTCCTTTTGTTTAGCATCAACAGTCTATCTGCGCAGGCAGCTCCCGATTCTATGGAGCAATCTGGATCAGTGTCAGTAAAAGGAAGCTCAACGACAAGCCCTGTCGATCCTGAAAATCCAGGTACAATAGTTGATCCTGGGAAAAGTCCATCTACAACAGGCCCACTTCGGATCGATTATGTATCAGCACTTGACTTTGGTGAAAGTAAGATCACGAAAGGTGCTCGTCGTTACAATGCACGGGCACAACAATTTTTTGGTGATACAGGACCAAGAGGAAGTTATATACAGATCACAGATCAGCAGGCGGATTCCTCAGGCTGGACATTACAGGTCAAACAAGAAAAACAATTTACGAATCCGATCATTCAAAATGCTGAGGAACAAGAGTTGAAAGGTGCTGTCTTGTCCTTGGATAAAGGCTGGGCAAATTCTAGTAGTACTAGTGAAGCACCCACAGTAACACGCGAAACGATTGCCTTGAATTCGATTGGTTCGGCATATGAAGTAGCGACTGCGCGAAAAAATAGTGGTAAAGGAATTTGGACGATCGCATTCGGCGCTTCAGAGACCAATACGAATAATCAACCTCAGACACTAACACCAGTCGTTGATGCTTCGCATAAGCCAATTATAGATCAAACCTATAACAAGCCAGTGTATAGCAATTCAGCGATTACCCTGACCGTACCGGAAACGACAGTGATCCATCCGGTCGAATACCAAACGGAGATAACTTGGATATTAGCCAAGTTGCCTTAATAAACTACACACACTTTTAGGAGGAACAACAATATGAAAGCAAGAAGTCTTTGTGCAACAACATTAGCAGCAATTTTAGGAGTATCTTTATTAGGAAATGCTGCACCTGCATTTGCAGCTCCAACAGAATTAAATTCAACTGGTACAGTTAAGGTCGAAGAAGGGACTGCTGGTGGTGGAGACCAAGGAACAGTCGATCCAGAAAACCCTAACGAAATATTACCAGATCCTGATCCAGAATCACCTGGAGAAAATACGAACTCTGATAAAGGTCCATTAGTTGTTGAAAAAACAACAGATCTAGATTTTGGTACGATCAAAACTTCTGCAGATGCAGTTACAAGTTTTGCTAAACCAATGAGCTTTGAAGCAGGAGCAAAAACTCGTGGCGCATATGTTCAATGGGCGGATGTTCGTTCAGGCGGTACGTATGGATACACTGTGACAGCACAATTATCAAGTCAATTCAAAGATACTACAGGAACAAATGTATTAACAGGTTCTACAATCGATTTTAGTAATGGAATGGTTTCTGCACAGGGAAGCAATACAAATACTGTACCTTCAAATGCACAAACAGCATTCCAATTAACAGAAGCAGCTGATGATGCTAAAACGATCGTAACTGCCAGTAAAGATTTAAAAGAAGGTAAAGGTCGTTATATCATGGAATTTGGACAAAGTAAAGATTCTACAGTAGGGACTCCGGATACGGATACTAGCTCTGTTAAATTAACTGTACCAGCAGCGACAGCTTCAAATATGGCGGCAACTGATTATACAGCAACAGTAACATGGAAAATCGTTGCAGCACAATAAGCATAATAAACTGATTCTAACAGTTTTTACAGACCAACAAGTCAACCTTGTTGGCCTGTATACATAGAAAATCATTTCAGAATAAGCGAGGTTGGTTATGAAAACACATAAGTCTTTTACGCTGCAGTATATTAGTCTAGTTTTTAGTATAATTGTGGGATTTTTATTTTTAGGTCAAGCAGTATCGGTATCTGCTGATGAGGAGAATTCAGCAGGTGCAACGGGATTTACCTATAGTATTAATTTTCCAGATAATCAAATAGATAAGGAGTTAGGTTACTACAAGCTGAAAATGACGCCCGGGCAGCAACAGCAATTAAGTATTATGTTAAGCAATCCCAGTGCTGAAAAGGTTACGATCGATGTCCAAGTGAATGGAGCAAAAACAAATCAAAACGGTGTGATCGAATATGGTGAATCAGCAATCAAAAATGATCCATCCTTGAAATTCAATTTTATTGACCTTGTAGAAGGTCCAAAATCTGTTGAATTAGCGCCAGGAGAAACTAAAAGTTTAGATTTGACGATTAAAATGCCGGAGACAGAGTATGATGGAGTCGTTGCAGGCGGCATTCAATTGATGCGTGCCGGACAAGATGCAACGACTAATAGTGGAGGATCTAAAATCATCAATCAATACGCATATGTCATTGGTGTACTTTTACAAGAAAATGATACTGTAATACATCCCGATTTATCTTTGAATAGTGTGAAAGCAGGTCAAAACAATTACCGAAATGCAATTTTTATCAACTATTCCAATATCAAGGCTGCCTATTTAAATGATATGACCGCAGAAGTACAAATTACTGAAAAAGGAAAAGAAACGGTCTTATATGAGCGAAAACAAACGGCTATGCGGATGGCGCCAAATTCATTTATTGATTTTCCTGTTAGCATGAATGGCGAGCGAATGATCCCTGGAGACTATGAAGCTGATATTCTGATTACTTCTGGTGATAAAAAATGGGCTTGGAAGCAAGCATTCAAAATCACTGATGAAGATGCAAATAAATTCAATGAGCGAGATGTTGGTTTAGTTCAGGAAAAGAGTTTGGATTGGAAATTAATTTTATTGCTTGTTGCAGCGTTTCTTGTAGGAATTTTCCTTCTTTTCTTAATTGTTCATTTCTTTAGAAAAAGCAAAAATAAAAAGAATGCTACTAATAAAAAGACACGAAAACAAAAGAAACAACCCTCAGAAAAGATAAGCAATAAACAGAAAAAAACAAACAATTAATGCAGTATAGGAGCTGAAGAGAGTGTCTACTATAGATTGGGTTTTCGTTATAGGTATAGCAATGACAATCGTTGTGCTCCTAGGATCAGGCTATTTTTTGGTAAGAATCATACGAATAAAACAGCAAATCAAACGGCTGCCAGTCAGGCGATTAAAAAATAAAAAGAAGCAACGAGCAGCAAGCAAAAAACGTCAAATGCTCATAAAAAAGAAAAAAAGCAGTCTTAAATTTTTTCTGATGCTATTATTTTTAACAGGTTTATTTGCCGGTGCATCAAGCTATCTTTCTTATTACCAAGCCATGAACCTGACAACGAATGATTCAGATTCAGTAGTGAAAGGGTACTATCTTTTACGTGATTTTGAACAACAATTAGCACTTGCTAAAGAAAAAGGTGACAACGAAGAAAAATTACAAAAAAATATCCGCTATTTAGCAACAGCTATGGCTAGCTACGGAACAAAAACGGCTAGTACGATCAATTCCCAAGAAGGCCAGTTGACATTGAATCGCTATTATAATGCGATCAAGCAAGTTGGGATGAATGCAAGTACGCAAACCAAAAATTTTTACGGGAACGACCAAATAGTTGATAGCTTCTTAGAAGATATAGAGAAAGTAAAAACATACGAGAAAGCAGCATTCACCTATTATAAAGTCGATGAAACAGCCTTTTCAGAAGAAAAATAGGCGGAGTGGAAAAGTCATGAAGAAAAAATCATTGTCTAGCCCCTCAACTATCAAGAAAATAAGCGGAAACTCTGCTAAACAAAAGAGACAGCGTCGCATCCATTCGTCTAAAAAGCACAGAAATAAACGTCAGATACAGAAAAAACGCCTCCTACCTACATCAAACAAAAAGAAACAAGCTCATCGTAAGCGTAAAAGAGTTATTAAAGAGTTATTTTTAGCTTTTTTTAGTGGGAGTATTCTTATAGTGTTAGTCAGCTTTTGTTTTGTGAGGATCGTTACCGTGAGCGGGTTTGGGATGGTTCCTACACTACGTGAAGGAGATAAGGTAGTAACGAAAAAGACGAGTGATCTAGAAAGATTTGATTTAGCTGTCTTTACTTTAGGAAATGAAAAGATACAAGTTCGACGTATAATCGGCATGCCGGGAGAGACGATCGACTATACGTCAGACACTTTATATATCAATGAACAACCAGTCGATGAAAAATTTTTGATCGATGAGGTCAATGAAAGCCAAAAAAATGGTCGTAATTACACAGAAAACTTTGCACGAAAAACAGTTGTGATCCCTGAACAATATTATTTTGTAATGGGGGATAACCGACCATATGCGACAGACAGTCGCCATTATGGATTTGTAGCTAAGAAGAATATCATCGGAAAAGTAATAGTTCAGCTTTTTCCGGTCAATGAATTTAAAATATTTTGAGAAATAGTCTATGACCATTCAAAGCTTGAGTTGATCAATGAGTTGTTATGAAATAGAATAAACCGCAAAAAAGGAACTAGGATTTTAGTATCTCCTGTTCTTTTTTTTGCGGTTTGTTAGATGGGAATGATATAAGTAAAAATCAATTACAATTTAGTTGTATTAAAGATTTATGCCTCCGTAGTTGTTTAAATTTCTGATAACGAGTGTTTAAAGTGATAATAAAAACCATTAGCAGATAATAAAAATAGAAAAGGCAAAAATTGAATCAAATATCTAGAGCGACCGCCTTCAAATAAGAGCAAATAGAAAATCATTCCAATAAAAGTCAATTTAAGTATCTCAATCAAAACATTTTCTCTTTTCATTCTTATCGTCAGTATCATTCCTATTAAAGTGAGTAGATAGACGATGTGCATTAAAAATCGAATATTAGCAGACTGAAGTGACTGAGGATAGTATAAATTTTGTAAAAAAGCTTGTAATTTATTTTTAGGTGACGATGCCGGTTTTAAATCTGCTCCATCTACTCCCCAATCAAAATCGCCATTAGCAGTATTATTGATATTTTTTTGAGATAGAAATTTTATATAGCCTATCGCACCTTTATTTTTAATTCGTTCTTTGATCATTTCCTTAGTGTATTCTTTTTTTTCTTTAGCTGTTGGGATACTGTAGATCATCTGAGTATCTGCATCACTATAGCCTCCAGAGCCAGTTAGTCCCATCATCACAAAAAAGGTCCACGGTTTTGCAAGTGATGTATCAAAAGAGATGATCGATTGGTGTTGAGTAAAGAATCTAAAAGATTGTTGTGTGAGTATCAAACTGGTCACAAGTATCACAGTTGTGAGAATCAGTGAAGTCTTTTTTTTACGTGATTCTTTGGATAATAGCGTCCTCGGTAAAACGACCAGTACATATGCAATAAAGAATACTACAGAAGATGGTTTCATAAAAAAACAGCACATTATCAGCATCCCGATACCCCATATCAGTATCATTTTTTTCCATAAGGCTAAAGAATCATTATTTCTTAAAATACTAAAGAAGAAAATTGTAAAGCTGATAAAAGGTAACACCATGGTATCTGTGTAAGGTGTTAAGATCCATGGTGAAAGTGCCAATGAAAAAGAGAAAAGACAAAAGGTAATAAAAGCAATCGATCGATTGAATAACTTTTTAGCAGATAAATAAAGGATAATGATGCTTAGATCTATGAATATGCAGTTGACTATCTGCCAAGATAACCAGGAATTACTTAACGAACCTGAAAAATCAATGTTGTTAATGATCGTGTTTATTCCGTACATCATAAAAAAGAAAAATTGATTGTTGGGATTAACAGATAAAGCAAAACTAAAATGGCCTTTGTCTGGTGAGGTAACCTCATTAAAATTATCAAGTACATCCCAGCCGATAGGAGCAGTAATATTGATTAATAAAGCTATCTGGATCAAGATAAATAGACAAAACATCAAGCTAACGATAAGGCGTTCGTGAGTTAAAATTATTCGTAATTTTGTAACTATTATCTTTTTTATTTTCGTCCTTTTATCTGAAAGAAACACATATGTAGTAAGAAAAAACAAAATAATTACAAAGCTATAAAGTAAGTTTGAAATATTTTGGAAGTTTAGTAAAGATGATCTAATGGCTCCAAAAAATGTATAACATAAAAGAACTGCAAATAAAAAATTTTCAAATTGATTGATTTTTTTTAGAATTGACACACAAATCTCCCCCTTTATTTTCATGTATTCTTTTATAAAGATAAGTCAAAAAGTCTAATTATCTTTTCCAAGATTTTTCACTGTTTATCATGGTACAGAGCATCTTTTATGAACACTTTTTTTATTATATCAATAATAAGTTTACCAGTAAATGACGATTTATTTATGTAATTATGTGTGCACATAGAAATAAGGGAAAATTTTTAATACTAGTAGTGCACTTAATTTACTAATTCCATCTTGAAAAAAGAACGTATGTTTGGTATCCTTTAAATTATAGGAGGGGTAAGTATGAGTACAACATTTAATGTGACCAAGTGGGATGAACAGACAATTGATGCTGAAAAGACAGATTTTCCGCTCAATCAAGTACACGCTCAGTATCAGCTTGAAGGAGATTTGCAAGGAATCGCATGGGTTGAATATCTATTATACTATATTGAAAGCAATCAAGAAGATGGCCATCTTGCTACAGCTAGAATTACTGGATTTCTTCATTTTGAAGGACAGTATAAAGGAAAAACAGGAACCTTTACAGCTGCGGAAAAAGGCTTATTCGATAAAGGAGCACTTGATTCACCTGGAATGATCATCAAAGGTACAGGAGAATTACAGGGATTGTCTGGTTCTTATCAGTACGATTTTATTGGTGAAACAAGCAAACTGATCTTGGATTTTAAGATACATGAATAGTTTATCAAGATTATTCTACATCATGCACTACCTGACTCTCCATAATAAAGTGAAAGCGACTTATCTGGCGGAACAGTTGGAAGTTTCGACGCGGACGATCTATCGAGATGTTGATGTATTGTCTGCTCAAGGCTTTCCGATATACGCTAAAAGTGGCCGTGATGGAGGGATCCATTTGTTGGATACACATCATTTGCCGGCAACCTTTGTTGATGATGAAGAACAGGACCAGATCATAGTAGGGTTACAGAACTTATCGGCGGCGAATCTGAGTAGTGTCGAACCATTAGTCAATAAACTTTCCTCCTTATTCAATAAAGAAATAGAACCTTGGATCGATATCGATTTTTCAACTTGGGGACAAGAAGACGAAGCTCATGCGATCGAATTGATCACAGAAGCCAAAATAAAAGGAAAATGTGTTTCTTTTTATTATAAGAATGGCAAAGGTGAAGGAATTTCTCGAGAAGTTATGCCAAACAAACTGATCTTTAAGCAAAATGCTTGGTATCTTGCAGGATATTGTTGTGTTCGAAAAACGACGCGCTTATTTAAATTGAAACGGATCGCTGATTTGGTCATGACAGATAATGAAATCGATATATTGCTTTTAGACAAAAACTATCAGCCCCGATTTGAAACGACTGATGTGGTATTCCGAGTACAAAATGAGCTCTTTTATAGAATCAAAGAAGAGCTGTCTGAAGTTGAAATAGAGCCTTATGAAAAGTATACGACGGTAAGAACACAGCAACCGAAAGGCAGTTGGCTAACGTCTTATTTACTTTCTTTTGGTAGTGCGATCGAAGTGATAGAGCCGGACGAAGTCAAAGCTCAAATCAAAGAGGAAATTCAAAAACTCCAGCAAATTTATTCGTAAATACTCTTGAATTGGCGATTATTGATTGAGATAATAGCATAGAGTAGAGAAAGAGGGATAACATGAAACAACTGTGGTTTGAGCGATTGCTTCGTTGGAATAGAAAAGTGCAGAAATTATTAACTGGAAGATATGCACGAATCGATTCACTTAATCGCACATTGTTGTTGCTTAGCTTGATTTTGCTGATAGTAAATTTATTTTTATCAACGTCAGTTGTATTTTTTGCAGCATTTGGGTTATGGTTATGGTCGAATTATCGCTTTTTTTCAAAACGGATATACCCAAGAGCAAATGAAAATACTCGTTTTGTAGCGAGCCGACAACGGGTGCTAACGTTTTTTTCGACGATCAAGATAAGATTCGTCAATCGGCATACCTATCGTTACTTTAAATGTCCAGCTTGTAAACAGCAGTTACGTGCGCCGAAAAAAAGAGGCAAGATCAAAGTAACTTGTTCGAAATGTAAAGAGCAGTTTTTTAAAGTGGTTTAAAAAATGAATACAGTAGAAGTAGTAGATTGAAAATTGACTAGGAAGAGTTGATTTTCAATTTTTTTATTGAAAAGCGAACAATCAGTTCATTTTAGTAGGATTTGTTCCGCTTTTTTGTTAACAAGTGAACGTGCTATGTTATAATGGAAAAAATGATTGAGGAGGAAAATATATGCGGGCAGTACTGACAGTTATAGGAAAAGATAAAGTAGGGATCATCGCTGGTGTAAGCCAGACATTAGCTGAAATGAACATTAATATCCTTGATGTTTCTCAAACGATCATGGATAGCTATTTTACGATGATGATGGTACTTGAACTTTCCAAAGAACAAGCTAATTTTGAAGACATTCGTGTAACATTGAATGAATTAGGTGAACGATTAGGGGTCACGATCAGTATCCAAAACGAAGAAATATTCAACGTGATGCACAAATTATAATAATCACATACTGGCTTGAGCTTTATTTTTTACATCATCTAACTTTATAAGCTAGTTCGTGTTACTTTTAAAATTAGGAGGAATCATTTTGGAAACAAACCAAATTTTAGAAACGATTCGCATGATCGAAGAAGAAAATTTAGACATCAGAACGATCACGATGGGGATTTCATTACTTGATTGTATTGATAGTGATAGTGATCGTGCCTGTCAAAAAATATATGAAAAAATCACTCGCTTAGCGAAAAATCTTGTTAAAGTTGGAGCGGAAATTGAATCAGAGTACGGGATTCCGATCATCAACAAACGGATTTCAGTAACTCCGATTGGGATCATTGCCGCAGCTAGTCCAGATAAAGATTATGTGAAATATGCGAAAGCATTAGACAGAGCAGCTCAAGCGGTTGGGGTCAACTTTATTGGCGGATTTAGCGCCTTAGTTGAAAAGGGGTATCAGCATGGTGATGATATCCTAATTAATTCGATTCCACAAGCATTGGCTGAAACAGAATTTGTGTGTTCTTCTGTGAATATCGGTTCAACCCGTGCCGGTATCAATATGGATGCTGTTCGTCATATGGGCTATGTGATCAAAGAAACTGCAGAAAGATCCGATATGGGCTGCGCCAAATTAGTCGTATTCGCAAATGCTGTTGAAGACAATCCATTTATGGCTGGTGCCTTCCATGGCGTAGGGGAAGCTGATTGTGTCATCAATGTGGGTGTCAGTGGACCAGGAGTTGTCAAACGGGCACTGGAAAAGGTCAAGGGAGAGCCTTTTGACGTTGTAGCTGAGGTCGTAAAACAAACAGCCTTTAAAATCACACGAATGGGTCAGCTAGTTGGAAAAATCGCTTCCGAACGACTGAACGTTCCGTTTGGGATCGTTGATTTATCTTTAGCGCCTACACCAGCTGTCGGAGATAGTGTTGCCTATATTTTAGAAGAGATGGGCTTGGAAAGTGTTGGGACTCATGGGACAACTGCTGCATTGGCTCTATTGAACGATGCGGTGAAAAAAGGTGGAGTAATGGCATGTAATCACGTTGGTGGACTTTCCGGCGCATTTATTCCAGTCTCTGAAGATGCTGGCATGATCGATGCGGTGAATAATGGCGCTTTGAATTTGGAAAAATTAGAGGCAATGACTGCCATTTGTTCGGTAGGATTAGATATGATCGCAATTCCTGGAGAAACTTCTGCTGAAACAATTGCCGCTATGATTGCCGATGAAGCAGCGATCGGTGTGATCAATCATAAAACAACAGCTGTCAGAATCATTCCAGCCAAAGGGACACAAGTCGGAGATATGGTAGAATTTGGCGGATTATTAGGCAGAGCACCTGTGATGAAAGTCAATGACTACGCTTCTACCGATTTTATTTTACGAGGTGGACGTATTCCAGCACCGATCCATTCTTTTAAAAATTAATGGAATAAGGGTTTGAGCTATTTTTAAGAAAAAGAAATATGTTATAATGATTTTAAGCAGAGCAATTATTTTTTTAGTAAAATAGTGACTGTCAAACCGAAGATAAAGGAGAGTACAAAAACGTGGAAATAAAACGTCAGCAAGAAGTCGTAGAAGCTTTTCATTACGATATGCGTACACAAGATATGGGTGAGGTAGAAACAGATCTGAGAGTTGGTTTTTCACCAATCGAATCAACAGATGAAAATTATCCTAAAGAAAATTCAATTATCGCGGCTCGTTTAGAGTTTCGCTTAGTATTTGAAGAATATGTGTTGTCAGGATCTGTGAGTCAAATCAACCATATCATCAATCACAAAATTGAAAAACAAGAAGACATCAGCCAAGAAGAAGTGGATGAATTAGTAAGTCCTCTATTCAGCATTGTTCAACGTATGGCCTATGAAGTGACTGAAATTGCACTGGATAAGCCAGGAATTCAATTGAACTTTCAATCATCACAAGAAGGATAAAATAGAAAAAAGAGTTTGCGATAGCCTGAAACTATCACAAACTCTTTTTTACTATCATCAGTGAAACAAAAAAGTATCTTTTCTTATTTAAAATCAGGTAAAATAGACGTATCACTAAAAATAAGCTTTTTAATTTTTAGGGCGGATCATTGAAGAATGATTCCCGGGAACCTTTACTTCCTTTGATGGACTGTCATTTATTTTGCGGTGGTTAGCTTTAAAGGCTGCTTTCGCTTTAAAAATTGGGAGGGAAAAAAATGACAACACTCATCACTGTTTTAGTGGTCCTGGCTTTTGTCGCTGTGTTATACGTCTTTTATCGTATGCAGAAAAAACACCTTAAGTTTTCAACACGTGTCTTTGCTGCATTAGGCGTGGGTATTGTTTTAGGCGCAATTATTCAATTCGCATTTGGTACTCAAGATAAAGTTACAACACAAGCAATGGACTGGATCGGTATTGTAGGTAATGGATATGTAGCATTTTTACAAATGCTCGTAATCCCCTTAGTCTTTGTTTCGATCGTCGGAGCATTTACGAAAATGAAAGAATCCAAACAATTAGGAAAAATCAGCTTTAATGTGCTGGCAACATTGTTAGGTACGACTGCCGTCGCTGCATTGGTCGGAATCGGAACTACATTATTGTTTGGACTTCAAGGTGCGAAATTTACTGAAGGAGCGGCAGAAACGGCACGGATCGCAGAACTTGCGACTCGACAGGAAACCGTTGAAAACCTATCGATTCCTCAACAAATTTTAGCTTTTATTCCTAGAAATGTTTTTGCAGATTTTGCTGGCACTCGTCCAACAAGTACGATTGGCGTAGTTATTTTTGCGGCTTTCGTTGGTGTAGCCTATCTTGGTGTAAAGCGTAAAGCGCCAAAAGAAGGAGAATTTTTCGCCAATCTGATCGATAGTCTTTATAAAATTACGATGCGTATCGTGACACTTGTGTTGCGTTTGACACCGTATGGCGTGTTGGCGTTGATGACAAATGTGGTAGCGACAAGTGATTTTGAAGCAATATTGAACTTGGGTAAATTTGTTTTAGCTTCATATACTGCGTTGATTATTGTGATGCTGATTCACTTAGCGATTTTGATTGCGGTAAAAGTAAATCCTGTAAATTATTTGAAAAAATCATTTCCAGTGTTGAGCTTTGCTTTCACATCAAGATCAAGTGCGGGAGCATTACCTTTAAATATTGAAACACAAACAAAGGCATTGGGCGTCGATGATGCGACCGCTAACTTTGCTGCAAGCTTTGGCTTGTCGATTGGTCAAAACGGCTGTGCAGGGGTTTATCCTGCAATGTTGGCAACGATCGTTGCACCAACTGTTGGGATTAATGTCTTTAGTTTAGAATTTATTTTGATGTTAGTTGCAATTGTTACAATCAGTTCATTTGGTGTTGCCGGTGTCGGTGGTGGAGCGACTTTTGCTTCCTTGATCGTACTAGGCGCTATGAACTTACCAGTTGCGATTGTTGGATTAGTGATTTCTGTAGAACCGTTGATCGATATGGCGAGAACGGCTGTTAACGTGAGTGACAGCATGGTCGCAGGAATCGTGACGAGTTCTAGAATCAATGAACTAGATCGTGATGTCCTAAATGACAGCAATTTAGTCATTGAAGAAAATGCATAATTTGTGATCCACTTCTCTTCCCCAAGAGAGTTAAAATGAAAAGGAGATACGGCTATTTATTAGCTGCATCTCCTTTTTTAAAGCAAAATTATTTTCATAAACCTTGGTATAAGATATAGTAAAAAGTATATAATAGAAATGGAATAATTGCTATCTAGAAAAGGAGCTCAATAATGTTTACTAATCAAATTAAAATCATGTTGTATGTAACAAATGTCGAGGAATCAAGCCGATTTTGGCAAAAAATCGGTTTTGTAGAGAAGGAAAGAGATGCAGTTGATGGAACTTTGGTTGTGGAAGTGTCACCAGGTGAAGATGCAGATACTAGTATAGTCTTGTATGATTTGGAATTTATTCAAAAACATTCGCCAGAAGTTGCAGGCAACACGCCATCATTGATGTTTTTCTCTGATGATATTGTGAATTTGTATAAAAAAATGAAAGATGCAGGTGTTCGAGTAGGCGAGATGGTTCAATTGCCGACAGGACTTGTGTTTAATTTTGCGGATAATGACGAAAATTATTTTGCCGTTTCTGGACAATAATGGTAAGTATAGAAGCTTTGAAATATGCTTGAAGAAGCTATGTTTCAAAGCTTTTATATTGTACATTAATACACAAGCAAATATCTCGATTTTTCGCTTTCTTTTTTTATATACTTAATAGGTATGAAGATAAATTAAGGACTGTCTTGTAAACAGTTTGTACAAAAAGGGGAAAGATAAGAATGGACTATCGTGTATTACTTTACTATAAATATACACCACTAGAAAATCCAGAACAATTTGCGAAAGAACATCTAGCATTTTGTAATTCACTAAATTTAAAAGGAAGAATCTTAGTTGCATCAGAAGGAATCAACGGTACACTTTCTGGAACGATCGCTGACACAGATGCTTATATGGAAGCAATGCTTGCGGATGAAAGATTCAAAGATACTTACTTCAAAATCGATGAAGCACAAGAGATGGCATTTCATAAAATGTTTGTTCGTCCAAGGAAAGAGCTTGTTTCTTTAAATTTAGAAGAGGATGTGAACCCGTTAGAATTAACAGGTAAATATTTAGAGCCTAAGGAATTTAAAGAAGCCTTGCTTGATGAAAATACTGTTGTGATCGATGCTAGGAATGACTATGAATATGATCTGGGACATTTTAGAGGCGCAGTTCGCCCTGATATCCGTAATTTCAGAGAGCTACCTCAATGGATCAGAGAAAATAAAGAGCAATTTATGGATAAAAAAATCGTAACCTATTGCACTGGCGGAATCCGCTGTGAGAAGTTTTCTGGCTGGATGCTAAAAGAAGGATTTGAAGATGTTTCACAACTTCATGGCGGGATTGCTGTATATGGAAAAGATCCTGAAGTACAAGGTGAATTATGGGATGGAAAAATGTACGTTTTCGATGAACGTATCAGTGTGGAAATCAATCATGTCGATAAAAAAATCATCGGTAAAGACTGGTTTGATGGAACACCTTGCGAACGTTATATCAACTGTGCTAACCCGTTCTGTAATAAACAAATTTTAGCTTCAGAAGAAAATGAAGCTAAATATCTTGGCAGCTGTTCAGATGAATGCCGTCATCATCCAGCTAATCGCTATGTAGCGAAGAATCATTTGACAGAACAAGAAGTAACAGCACGTTTGGAAGCAATTGCTAATTAGAAATTGAAAAAAAACAACAAAATGACGATCATTTTGTTGTTTTTTTATAGAGTAAAATAAAAGACGACAATAAATCCAAGTAGAAAAATCAGATTGATCAGACTAAACGTTAGTAAAAATCGCTTTCCTTGATTTGGATAATATTGCTTATAAATTTTAAACCCAATCAGATTAGCTAAAGAGGCGATGATTGTTCCTAAGCCGCCAATATTGACTCCAAAGAACAGGGCTTGGGTTTGAGTAGTGAATGGAGCGAGAAGAATGGCAGCCGGAACATTACTGATAACCTGACTAGCTGCGATACTGCCAAAAAACGTAGCTGAGCTTGTTGTGAACTGTTTTTTGATCAATAGAGAAATAGTTTCCAATTGAGAAAAATTACCGACAGCAATGAAGAAAAAGATAAACGTAGCCAACAACCGATAATCAACTTGCTTTAAACTGCTGAAATCATACATCGAAAGAAGCAAAACAGCAATAGGAATGACGATATAATAAGGAAACAGGTCGAAGACGCCAACCAAAATCACTAATCCGATCAAGCTTAAATAACTGGTTTTGCGTTGATCGATCGAGGGCAGCGGCTCTTTTTGATTTGGAATAGGGGTCTTTTTGATCCAAAAAAAGGACAGAAATAAGAAGCTGAACGATACAAGCAGCAAGAGGGAAGCCCAACTGAAGAATGTACCAACAGTCAATGAGTAATAGGAAAATAAAAACAAATTTTGCGGGTTGCCGAAAGGGAAGAAACTACTGCCTAAATTGGCTGCGATGATTAGTAGAACAGCACCAGTCATTTTATGGCTCATATCCGAAACTTTTTTCGTGATCGTCAAGTAGATCGGCATCAGACTTAAAATAGCGACATCATTTGTCAATAACATAGAGCTAAAAAAAGCCAGGAGTGTGATATTTCTAATGAGAGCACGAGTAGTAGTCGATATATCGATCAGTTTTTCAGCGAGATAGGTCAAAACACCTAGCTTTTCAATATTAGCGACAAGCAGCATTAGACCAAACAGGCAAACGATGACTTTAAAGTCGATCGACTCAATTGAAAATGTACCGAAAAAGCAGCTAATAAGTGCTATTAGAAAAGAGATAGAAAATAGTAGATCATGCATAAAAAAAGAGAAAATGCGTTTCATGGACGGCAGCCTTCTTTCAAAAATAACTTCTTTTTTAATTTACGTTAGAATAGTAGATTTATCAAGAAAAGAATATCTAAACTAAAAAAGACATGATTTGAATCATTCAAATCATGTCTTTTCAGTTAGTCTTAAATATTTAGAACTTTATCCAAGAAATCTTTCGTCCGTTCATTTTGAGGATTCTCAAAGATCTGCTGCGGGCTCCCGTCTTCTAGGAAATTTCCGCCATCGATAAACATCACACGATTTGCTACTTCTTTAGCGAAGCCCATTTCATGAGTAACGATCACCATCGTCATTCCTTGTTTTGCAAGTTTTTTCATAACGTTTAATACATCGCCGACCATTTCCGGATCAAGGGCTGAGGTTGGTTCATCGAATAGCATGATATCCGGGTTCATCGCTAAGGCTCTAGCGATTGCAACACGTTGTTTTTGACCACCTGATAATGATTCTGGATAGCTATCTTTTTTATCAGCAAGACCCACAGTTTCTAAAAGCTGGATGGCTTTTTCTTCCGCCTCTTGTTTAGAAAGACGACCTAGATCAGTAGGAGCTAATGTGATATTTTCCATGATCGATAAATGTGGAAATAAATTGAAGTGTTGAAACACCATACCAATATGCTGACGTATTTTATTGATGTTGGTATTTTTATCTGTTAAGTTTGCTCCGTCAATAATAATATCGCCGCTTGTTGCTTCTTCCAGTTGATTCAAACAACGAAGGAAAGTACTTTTACCAGAACCGGAAGGACCGATCACGCAAACAACATCGCCTTCTTGGATAGAAACATTAATATCATTTAAAACAGTGTTATCACCATATTTTTTTACTAAATGCTCGACTAGAATTTTTTCAGCCATATTATTTCACCTTCTTTTCCAAGACTTTTGCTAGTTTTGTCAACGCTGTGATCAAGACTAGATACATCATCGCAATTACAAAATAAACAAGTGTACTTTGTAAGTTTCTGGCAACGATGATTTTTCCTGTTTGTAATAATTCGATCAACCCGATCGCTGAAAGGATCGTTGTATCTTTCAATGAAATAACGAATTGGTTGACGAATGATGGGATCATGATTCTGATTGCTTGCGGCAAAATGATCTTTTGCATTGTCCGGTTATATGAAAGTCCTAAACTGCGCGAAGCTTCCATTTGTCCTGTAGGAACCGCATTGATCCCGCCGCGTACGATTTCAGAGATATAGGCACTGGCGTTTAGCGTTAAGGTAATGATCCCAGCAAGGAATACTGGAATATTGAATCCTAGAATTCCAGGTAAGCCAAAATAAATGAAGAAAGCAAGTACCATCAACGGAATTCCACGGATGATGTCGACATAAACAGTGGCTATCACGCGTAACGCTTTAGAAGGAGAGGCGCTGAATAATCCGAAGATCACACCAACGATCAATGCAAGAATGAATGAAATCAAGGTTAATTGAATCGTCATCCATAATCCACTTAATAGGCGTTTCCAGTTATTTTGGATCATACCGACAAAGGTTGATTCATCTACTTTGTTTTCCGTAGAAGCATCTTTGATATATTTGCCAACGATTTTATCGTATTCACCTGTTCGTTTTAATTCGGCAAGCCCTTCGTTGAACATTTGGATCAATTCAGGATTTTTGCCTTTTTTAACGGCAAAACCGTATTTTCCACCTTCTTCACGAGGAATCGGTGTTACTAAAGGCTGTTTTTGAGCAACGCCATAACCGATAACAGGATAATCATCCATCATTGCTTCGATTTCACCGATTTCAAGGGCACTGTATAAGGCATCAGTTGTATCTAAATATTTGATGGAGTAACCATATTTGCTTTTATTTGCTTCAAGAAAATCGGCACTTTCTGTCCCAATTTTTGCACCGACTTTTTTCCCTTTTAAATCTTCATAAGAAGTAATTTTGTCGTTGCCTTTTTTGACAGCGATTTGGATCCCGCTATTGAAATAAGGAGTCGAAAAGTCGAATGATTTTTCACGTTCGTCAGTGATCGTCATTCCAGCGATCATCCCATCTGCCTGTCCAGATTCAACCGCCTGAACAGCTGAACTAAAACCAATAAACTTAAATTCAATATTGAATCCTTGGAGTTCAGCGATTCGTGTGACTAGATCAACGTCGATTCCTTCATACTCACCATCAGAATTTTGGAATTCAAAAGGTGCGAATGTTGAATCACTGGCAATGACATACGTATCTTTTTTTGGTTGGATCTTTTTCATTTGTGTATCTGCTTGTTCCTCGGATTCATTTCCAGTAGAAATGTAATTGGCAATGATTTCATCATATTTACCTGAGTCTTTCAAATCTTTCAAACCAGCATTGAATTTTTCAAGTAATTCTTTATTTTGTCCTTTTTTTACCGCAAACCCGTAAGAACTTCCTGTTTCTTTTTTACCGACTAACTGTAATTTCTGCCCATTCGTGATTGCATAGCCTAACACAGGGTAGTCATCAAAAATTGCGTCTGCTTCACCATTTTCGAGTGCTTGGTAAAGTCCAGTAGCATCGTCAAAGTTTTTGATTGTATAGCCATATTTATCTTGATTTTTTTCAAGGAAAGTAGCACTTTCTGTTCCCACTTTAGCAGCAACGGTTTTTCCTTTTAAATCATCATAAGCTTTGATCTTATCATTGCCTTTTTTGACTGCCATTTGCAATCCGCTATCAAAATAAGGTTCTGAGAAATCAAAAGATTTCTTTCGCTCGTCTGTGATACTCATACCGGCGATCATTCCATCAACTTGTTTTGATTGAACTGCCTGAATAGCACTATCAAAGCCAAGCGGTTTTAGATTGACCTTAAAGCCTTGATCATCTGCAATGGCTTTAAGCAGATCGACATCGATACCGATGTATTCTCCTTTGGAATCTTGAAATTCAAAAGGCGCAAAAGTTAAATCTGTTCCTATATTATATGTTTTTTCCTCAGCCTGAGCCGACTGTCCAAGTGTAAATGTCAGTAGACTTGCCATCATTAGCATAAATGAAAGCAAAAAATGTTTCTTTTTCATAAAATACCTCCTATATTTACATATTGAATAATTATATAGTAAAAAATGGGTAAAACACAAGTCATTAAACAAGTTAAACGTAAAAAAATGTCGTTTTCTAACATTTGATGTTATATAATATTACATTATAAAGTGAAAAATATTGAAGCTAAAAACTGAAAATAAAGTTGAAAGCTTAAAAAAATGCGTATACGCAATATATTCTAAAGGTGGCGAAAATATGTTCGGTATGGTAAAATATTTTCAGAGGTTTCCCTTCAATTTAATAGTAGTGATTTTAGAAACTTTGTATCTATTGTCATTGGCTAATGATTGAATGGAAGCAGCCAGTAAATTATTCAGAGGAGGATGTTGAATGATAGAAAGAGAAACCTCCAATACATTTGACTTAGTCTCAAAGTATCAGCCGGATGGTGATCAGCCGGAGGCAATCAAGCGATTGACAGAAGGGATCGAAGGCGGCGAGAAAGCTCAGATTCTACTTGGAGCGACAGGAACAGGTAAGACATTTACCATTTCTAATGTAATCACAGAGGTCAATAAGCCAACTCTGGTCATCGCGCATAATAAGACATTAGCTGGACAGCTTTATGGTGAATTCAAAGAATTCTTCCCGAATAACGCGGTCGAGTATTTTGTTAGTTATTATGATTATTACCAGCCAGAGGCTTATGTTCCTTCCAGCGATACATATATAGAAAAAGATGCCAGTATCAATGATGAAATCGATAAATTACGTCACTCAGCAACAAGCTCATTATTAGAAAGAAATGATGTGATCGTTGTTGCTTCGGTTTCTTGTATCTTTGGTTTAGGAGACCCTAAAGAATATAGCGAACAGGTTGTATCGATTCGTGTAGGTATGGAGATGGATCGTAATCAATTGTTGACGAACTTGGTCAATATTCAATTTGAGCGTAATGATATTGACTTTCAGCGGGGCCGTTTTAGAGTTCGGGGAGATGTGGTTGAAATTTTTCCGGCATCTAGAGATGAGCATGCGTTAAGAGTCGAATTTTTTGGTGATGAGATCGAACGAATCAGAGAAGTGGATGCGTTGACGGGAGAAATAATTGCAGAGACAGAGCATGTAGCAATTTTCCCAGCAACTCACTTTGTGACGAATGAAGATCATATGGAGCATGCTATTTCTCAGATTCAAGCAGAATTAGATGAGCGATTAAAAGTATTACGTAGTGAAAATAAATTATTGGAAGCACAACGCTTGGAACAACGAACGAATTATGACATTGAAATGATGCGTGAAATGGGCTACACATCCGGCATCGAGAATTACTCCCGTCACATGGATGGTCGTTCAGAAGGGGAGCCGCCATATACATTACTGGATTTCTTCCCAGATGACTTTCTGTTAGTGATTGATGAATCACATGTGACGATGCCTCAAATCAGAGGGATGTACAATGGAGACCGAGCAAGAAAACAAATGCTGGTCGACTATGGTTTCCGTTTACCAAGTGCATTGGATAATCGCCCGCTTAGGTTGGAAGAATTTGAAGAGCATGTTCATCAAATCGTGTATGTTTCAGCAACTCCAGGGCCATATGAACATGAACAGACGGATACTGTGATCCAGCAGATCATTCGTCCAACTGGCTTACTAGATCCATTGATCGAAGTTCGTCCGATCATGGGACAAATCGATGATCTGGTTGGTGAAATCAATGAACGTGTAGCGAAGAACCAACGGGTTTTCGTTACTACACTCACGAAAAAAATGTCAGAGGATCTAACAGATTACTTCAAAGAATTAGGGATCAAGGTCAAGTATCTGCATAGTGATATCAAAACATTGGAACGAACGGAGATCATTCGAGATCTACGTTTAGGAGAATTCGATGTGTTAGTCGGGATCAACTTACTAAGAGAAGGACTTGATGTACCGGAAGTATCATTGATCGCTATTTTAGATGCTGATAAAGAAGGCTTCTTGAGAAGTGAGCGTTCTCTTGTTCAGACGATCGGAAGAGCGGCGCGGAATTCAGATGGTCGAGTGATCATGTACGCGGATAAAATAACTGATTCGATGCAAAAAGCGATGGATGAAACAGCTCGTCGCCGTTCGATTCAAGAGAAATATAATGAAGAACACGGGATCGTGCCGAAAACGATCATCAAAGAGATTCGGGAATTGATTTCGATTTCTAAGGCGAACAATGAAAAGAATGAACCATTCAAGATCGATAAGTCTTACCATGAAATGACTCGTCAGGAAAAAGCAGATTTATTGATGAAACTGGAAAAAGAAATGAAAGATGCTGCAAAAGCGCTGGACTTTGAAACAGCCGCTACGCTGAGAGATACGATCTTAGAGCTAAAAGCAGCAGATTAAACTGATTTCTTTGAAACATAAGAAAACTCGGCCGAAGGAAATAGAAAATCATAGGAATCGATTGTTCTAAAAACCGACACACACTGTTCAATGATACTTTTTTTGCAGACGAGCAAGTATCAGTACAAAAATGACAGTAACGCTGTGTTTCAAAGTAATGATCACCAGACCAATAAACATAAAGGAGAGCCATTACTCTTACGAATTATTCGTGTAGAAGAAATGGACATCGGACTAAAAAGTGAAAAGGAGAGAAGTAATGGCAAACGATAAAATCGTTATTCATGGTGCACGCGCACATAATTTAAAAGATATAGATGTTACAATTCCGCGAGATAAGATGGTTGTAGTGACAGGTTTATCAGGTTCTGGGAAAAGTTCACTCGCTTTCGATACCTTGTATGCAGAAGGTCAACGCCGATATGTGGAAAGTCTTTCTGCCTATGCTAGACAATTTTTAGGTCAAATGGATAAACCAGATGTCGATAGTATTGATGGATTAAGCCCAGCAATTTCCATCGATCAAAAAACTACTAGTAAAAATCCGCGCTCAACGGTTGGTACGGTGACGGAGATCAATGATTATTTAAGATTATTGTTTGCTCGTGTTGGACATCCAATATGTCCGAATGACAATATTGAGATCACCAGTCAATCAGTTGAACAAATGGTGGATAAAGTCTTAGAATTGCCGGAAAAAACAAAGATCCAAATTTTGGCACCTGTGATCGTGAAGAAAAAAGGGCAACATAAGAAAATTTTCGAAATGATCCAGCGTGAAGGCTATGTTCGGATGCGAGTAGATGGAGAAACGTATGATGTTAGCGAAGCTCCTGAACTTGAGAAAAATAAGAAGCATGATATTTCTATAGTGATCGACCGAATCGTAGTGAAAGACGGCATTCGTTCACGCTTATTTGATTCATTTGAAGCGGCATTACGTTTAGCTGACGGTTATGCATTAGTGGATGTGATCGACGGTGAAGAAATGCTGTTTAGCGAACACTATGCATGTCCTTATTGTGGGTTTACTGTTGGCGAGCTTGAGCCGAGATTGTTTTCTTTCAATGCTCCATTTGGCGCCTGCCCTGATTGTGATGGGTTGGGAAATAAATTGGAAGTAGATAAGGACTTAGTGATCCCTGATGGGACTAAAACCTTACGTGAAGGAGCGATTGTTCCTTGGAATCCGATCAGCTCGCAATATTATCCGCAAATGCTGGAGCAAGCAGCTGAAAGTTTTAATATCGATATGGATACACCATTCAGTGAATTACCAGAAGAGCATCAGGATATTATTTTGAATGGGTCTAATGGAGAAGTTTTTCATTTCCATTATGAAAATGATTTTGGCGGTGTTCGTGATGTTGAAGTACCTTTTGAAGGTGTCTTAACGAATATCAAGCGCCGTTATCATGAAACGAATAGTGATTTCACGCGTGATCAAATGCGTTTATACATGACTGAATTGACTTGTACGACGTGTAAAGGTTATCGCTTAAACCCACAAGCTCTTTCTGTAAAAATCGATAATACAAATATTGGACAAATCAGTGAATTAGCAATCAAAAAAGCAGTAAACTTTTTTGAAACAGTCACTTTATCTGAACAAGAGCAAATGATTGCCAAACCGATTTTAAAGGAAGTAAAAGATCGGTTGAATTTTCTGCAAAATGTTGGTTTAGATTATTTGACTCTTAGTCGAGCTGCGGGAACCTTGTCCGGCGGAGAAGCACAGCGGATTCGTTTAGCTACACAGATCGGTTCCAATTTATCTGGCGTTTTATATATATTGGATGAACCATCAATCGGTCTCCATCAGCGAGATAATGACCGTTTGATCGAGTCACTCAAAAAGATGCGGGATTTAGGAAATACACTGATTGTCGTAGAACATGATGAGGATACGATGCGGGCTTCTGATTATTTGATTGATGTAGGTCCGGGCGCAGGCCACCTTGGTGGAGAAATCGTTGCAGCCGGAACCCCTGATGAGGTAGCAGAAAATCCAAAATCGTTGACAGGTCAGTATCTATCCGGCAAAAAAGTCATTCCAGTACCAAAAGAGCGTCGAAAAGGGAATGGCAAAAAAATCAAGGTTACTGGTGCAGCAGAGAATAATCTGAAGAATGTAACCGTTGAATTTCCTTTAGGTGAATTTGTTGCAGTGACTGGTGTTTCTGGCTCGGGGAAAAGTACACTAGTTAATCAGATCTTAAAAAAGGCCTTGGCACAAAAACTCAACCGTAATTCTAATAAACCTGGGAAGCATAAGAGTATCACGGGCTATAAAGAAATCGAAAAAATCATTGATATCGACCAAAGTCCGATCGGTCGAACACCGCGTAGTAATCCTGCAACCTATACAAGTGTTTTCGATGACATCCGTGATTTATTTGCAAAAACGAATGAAGCAAAAGTGCGTGGCTATAAAAAGGGCCGTTTTAGCTTTAACGTAAAAGGTGGTCGCTGTGAAGCTTGTCGCGGAGATGGAATCATCAAGATCGAAATGCACTTTTTACCTGATGTATATGTTCCTTGTGAAGTTTGTCATGGCAAACGCTATAACTCTGAAACGTTAGAAGTCCATTATAAAGGCAAAACGATTGCTGATATTCTTGATTTGACAGTGGAAGATGCTGTAGACTTTTTCCAACATATTCCTAAGATCCATCGTAAATTAAAAACAATCGTTGATGTAGGATTAGGTTATGTGACGTTAGGACAGCCCGCAACGACATTATCAGGTGGGGAAGCACAACGGATGAAGCTGGCTAGTGAACTGCACAAAAATTCCAATGGTAAAAACTTCTATATCTTGGATGAACCAACCACTGGTCTGCATACGGATGATATTGCTCGTTTGCTGCTTGTATTGGAACGATTAGTTGAGGCGGGAAATACTGTCTTAGTGATCGAGCATAATCTAGATGTCATCAAGTCAGCGGATCATGTGATCGATCTTGGTCCAGAAGGCGGAGATGGTGGAGGAACGATCGTTGCCACTGGAACGCCGGAAGATATTGCAAAAGTCAAAACTAGCTATACTGGTAAATATTTGAAACGGGTTCTATGATATTGGTCTACTCCATTTAGGACGTGATTTTACAAAACTTAAAGAATGTGTGAAGATTAGAGGAAATTTAGTGAGTAGTCTTGATTTCTTCATTTTCATACAGTAAAATCACTCACAGGTAGATATATTGTTCAACCTAATTGGTATATATCTTTCCTTCTATAAATAACCCGTTCAAAAAAGAAAAAACAGTTTTTCATTTATTTGAAAACTGTTTTTTTGTTTCTTATATTTATTTTAGATGTGAAAAAAGTAAATATAAACCAAAAGTAAATGAGAAAAAAATGAACAAGATGGAGAAACTCTTGTTTTTTAATAACTTTAATTTAAAAATAGTCAAAAAAAGGTAAATTATATACGTATGTTGGACGGTACATTTGAATAAAATCATGATATTCTATACATACGAAAAAAGTATGGAAGGATGATTTTTCTTGGAAAAAAGAGAAATTAAGATTGGCGCTCATTATGTTTGTCATGGCTCAAACTTTTCTTGGTTCTTTATTGGAGAAGCCATCTCTAAAAAAGAAGATGACTTGGAAGTAAGAGTTCTTAAATGTCACCCAACCGACCGTTCGAATATCAAGTGTGACGATCCGATTTTAAGCTTGGATTATTTAAATGTAATCGAAGATGTATAATCGTTCCTTTATTATTTTTATAATATGTATATCGTAAAAGCAAACAGAAATAGAAAATTTCTGCTTTGCTTTTTTTGTTTGATCTGATGTCAAGATGTCAAATGGTCATTTTTATTTAAAGATAGCCAATGTAAAAGACTGGAATGGTTGAAAAGCTTTCATTGATACGCCCGGAATGTTATAATTAGTCAAATGCTATTAAAGGGGCGCTGTAAAATGGCTGATAATTTACAATTAGTAATAATCACTGGAATGAGCGGAGCAGGTAAAACTGTCGCAATTCAAAGCTTTGAAGATATGGGATATTTTTGTATTGATAATATGCCGCCAAGTCTGATTCCCAAATTTTGGGAATTGATCAAGGAATCAGGCAAAGTAACTAAAATTGCTTTGGTGATCGATTTACGTTCGCGTAATTTCTTTAGAGAAATTCAGGATATGTTGGTCGAACTTGAAAATACGAATTTGATCGATACGACGATCATGTTTTTAGATGCAACTGATGAAGAGTTAGTTTCGCGCTATAAAGAAACTAGACGTGCACATCCGTTAGCTATGGATGGCTTGGTCACAGAAGGGATCAGAAAAGAACGTGCGATTCTGGAAGAAATCAGAGGAGACGCTCAGGTCGTCATCGATACAACGGATCTTTCTCCAAGACAACTAAGAGAACGAATCAATGAAGAATTTAAAACACGCGACACACATGGGTTTCGTGTGGAGATGGTGTCGTTTGGGTTTAAATATGGTCTGCCGATCGATGCAGATATTGTAATGGATGTACGTTTTTTACCAAACCCTCACTATATACCAGAGTTGAGACCATTGACTGGGCAAGATAAATCTGTTTACGACTATGTTATGAGTTTTCCTGAAACAGAAGAATTTTACACTCGTTTCATCGATCTATTGCAACACGTGATGCCTGGCTATGAAAAAGAAGGCAAATCAAGTATCACGATCGCAATCGGCTGCACTGGCGGACAACATCGTTCAGTCGCTTTGACAGAACGAGTAGGCAAAGAACTTGGTAAGGAGTATCATGTGAACATTACTCATCGTGATAAAGGAAAACGGAAAGAGACGGTGAACCGCTCATGAAAATGAAAACTTACCGGATCAGAAAGCCTAAGATCGTTGTTGTCGGTGGGGGTACTGGGCTGCCTGTTATTTTAAAAAGCTTGAGAAATCAAAGCGCGGATATCACTGCTGTTGTAACAGTTGCTGATGATGGAGGCAGTAGTGGTGAAATCCGGGAATCAATGAACCTGACTCCTCCCGGTGATCTACGTAATGTGCTCGTTGCTTTATCGGATATGCCGCAGTTGTATGAAGATATTTTTCAGTATCGTTTTGATAAATCAGATAAGTATTTTGCTAATCATGCGATCGGCAATCTAATTATTGCCGCAGTTTCTGAAATGCGTGGTAGTACGTATGAAGCGATCCAATTGTTATCAAAAATGATGCATGTGGACGGACATATTTTTCCTTCATCAGAAAGACCATTGACCTTACATGCTGTTTTCAAAGATGGAACAGTGGCAGTTGGTGAATCGAATATTGCTGTAGATCGAAAAACGATCGATTATGTTTTTGTAACAAATACAAACGACGATGAACAGCCAAAAGCTGCTAGAAAAGTAGTAAAAGCAATTGAAGAAGCAGACATGATCGTTTTAGGTCCGGGAAGTTTATTTACTAGTATTTTGCCAAACTTGGTGATCAGTGAAATTGGAGATGCCATTATCAATGCAGAAGGTGAAGTCGTGTATATTTGTAATATCATGACACAAAAAGGTGAAACTGAACACTTTACAGATGCAGATCATGTTTGTGTTTTACACGATCATCTCAAAAGTAAGTTTGTTGATACGGTATTAGTCAACACAGAAAAAGTACCTGACGGATACATGGATCCGGACGTTTATGATGAGTATCTTGTACAAGTGGAGCATGACTTTCAAAAATTAAGATCGGAAGGTTGCCGAGTGATTTCTACTGATTTTCTGAAATTAAGAGACGGCGGCGTTTTTCATGATGGTGATAAGGTAGTTGACGAGTTGTTCCGAATCGTTTTTGGAGCAAGGTACTAAAAGGAAAAGAGAGGGGGAGAGAAAAATGTCTTTTGCCTCAGATGTGAAGAAAGAACTAACGACGCTAGAAGTCCATCGGGAACATGCTAGAGCAGAACTGGCTGCATTGATTCGAATGAATGGGTCACTAAGCATCGTGAATCAGCAATTCGTGTTGAATGTCCAAACAGAAAATGCTGCGATCGCAAGACGTATTTATTCTCTTTTAAAAGATCATTATGACGTACGATCGGAGTTACTCGTTCGAAAAAAAATGAAGCTGAAGAAGAACAATGTTTATATTGTTCGTTTAAAGCAGGGAACTAAAGACGTTCTTGCAGATTTAGATATTTTAGATGGAATGATGTTCAATAGCCATGTATCAGATGAAATCATGGGGAATGCCCAAAAGATGAGATCTTATTTACGTGGTGCTTTTATGGCTTCTGGCTCAGTCAATAATCCTGAAACCAGTCGTTACCATTTAGAAATATTTTCTATTTATGAAGAACACAATGAAGATATTTGTCAAATGCTGAATTATTATGATTTGAATGCACGGACGCTAGAGAGAAGAAACGGCTATATTTCTTATTTGAAAGGTGCAGAACGGATCGCTGATTTTTTAACATTGATCGGTGCAACGAATTCGATGTTAAAATTTGAAGATGTCCGAATCGTGCGGGATATGCGCAATTCTGTTAATCGTTTGGTCAATTGCGAAACAGCGAACTTAAATAAGACGATCGATGCTGCATCAAAACAAATTGAAAATATCCAGTATATTGAAAGTGTGGTAGGCTTAACGGCTCTACCGGAAAAATTACAGGAAATCGCTGAATTGCGTTTGGAATATCCGGAAGTCAGTCTGAAAGAACTTGGTGAGATGATTCCTTCAGGTGCAATTTCAAAATCGGGGATCAATCATCGAATCAGGAAAATCAATGAATTTGCTGAAAAACTTAGAGAAAAAAGTGCATAGCTGCAAAGTTACGTGAACTAAAAAATAGAAATCAGGTGAAAGAAATGGGTGTTGAGGATAAAGACTTTATTATGCGGCAAATCAAACAATTAGGTGAAGGTTTGGGCGACTTTTTAGGTAAAGAAGATGTAGATAAAATCTTGAATTTTAGTGAAGACGCCCAAAAAGAAACGCAAGATTCGCTCGCTGAAAAGAAACTAAAGAGAAAACAAGAACAAAAAACAAAGACAAAGCCACAATAGCTTTGTCTTTGTTTTTTTATTTTCCTTCAATGTAGCTGATCAATTCTTCCGTTGTAACAGATTCATCAAAGATATGTTCACCAATAACGATCGTTGGAACAAATTTGATATTAGCAGCATTTGCTTCAGCAATCACAGCATCGATCATTGCAGGATTTTTCTTTTCGGCTAGCTGTAGGTTATCTTGGGCAAAGATGGCAACATCTGCTAATGAAAGATGCCCCCATTGATCTTGCGTGTCATACATTTGTTTTAAACTAAGTAATCCTCTTTCTGGTAAGTCGTAATCAATGTGGTGATGCATCACGTTTCCAGGCTGTAATGTTTCTTTCTCTTTATCAAATAGCTTGATAATGCGCTGAACTTTTCCTTCTTTAACATATTTTTCTAAAAGGTCAAAAGAGTCTTCAAACCATTTTTTACAGTAGGGACAACGAACATTCATAAATTCGACCATCTTTACTGGAGCTGATTCTTGACCAATGACTAAACCATTTTTTGTAGTGACTTTTGTTGCATCGATAATTGAGATATCCATGTTATACATCCTTTCATTTCTTTACTTATAGTGTAGCGTTTTTTAGTCTAAGTTGAAATAAAAATGTCCAAAATCCGGAAAAGAATTTTGGACATCTGATTTTAGGTTTAGCTTAAGGCACTGCTATTTTCCATTACTTCATCGATCAAGCCGTATTCTTTTGCCTGTTGAGCTGTCATGAAGTTGTCACGATCTGTGTCGCGTTCGATGACTTCTAAAGGCTGACCAGTACGCTCAGCCAAGATTTTGTTCAAACGGTCACGCGTATCCAAGATATGTTTTGCAGCGATTTCGATTTCTGTCGCTTGTCCTTGTGCACCACCAAGTGGTTGATGGATCATGATTTCAGCATTAGGCAAGGCAAAACGTTTACCTTTTTGACCAGCAGTTAGTAAAAAGCTGCCCATTGATGCAGCCATCCCAAGTACGATCGTTTGGACGTCTGCTTTAACAAAATTCATTGTATCAAAAATTGCTAAACCAGCAGAAACACTTCCGCCAGGAGAATTGATGTAAATGTAAATGTCCTTTTCAGAGTCTTGTGCATCCAAAAATAATAATTGAGCAATTACTGAGTTGGCTACATTATCATCGATCGGACCACTTAACATAATGATTCTATCTTTTAATAATCGTGAATAAATATCATAAGCTCTTTCTCCACGAGATGACTGTTCAATGACTGTTGGTATTAAGTTCATAGTATATTCCTCCTATATAAAAAGCTCTTCAAATCATTTTATCACAAAGCATACCTGAATGCTTAAAAAAAGTATACTTTATTGGTCAAAAAAGGTCAACTTAAATGAACTGAAAAAATAGAAGGTAGAAACGTTGAGTCGTGTTTCTGCCTTCTACTATTATTCTCAAAATAAATATTATGAAGTGACAACAATGTTGCCATTTTGGTCAGCAGGCTTCAATAAAGTTATGATCGCAGTGAAGAAAGCAATAAGAGCTGGAATGCCAGTCCAACTGAAAACAAGATACATGATGCCTTTTCCAGAAAAACCAGAGTAGAATTTATGAGCACCGATCCAGCCTAAGAAAAATGCTAGAATGAAATAAATCCATTTATTGACTACTCTACCTTGTTGTACATAACCACCAACTGATTGAGTATTATTGTTTTCATTGACAATATTGATGTTGATTTTGTCTTGCAGATTTTCTGCATTTGTTTTTGCTTCTGTTTTATGGATGATCAGTTCATCGCCATCTTCAAATACTTCAACCAAATCCCCAATTTCTGGTTTGAAGTTCAACCATTCATAAGGAGCTCTGATCGTACTCCCATCCTCATTAGCAATAATAACTTCCTCAAAATCCAATTTAATCACTTTTTTCCCCATTTTTAAATCCCCACTTTATAATAATATAATTACCATTATATTATATCATCAACTTATAAAGTAATCTATATAACTTTTAAAGATCACGTTTCAAAAAGAATTGAAAATTTTTAAGTAAATGAATCCTTTTTATTTTTTTGTTCTATGTTTTTACGCTTGTGAAAGAGTATGTTATACTAAAAAAGCAAGTAAAGAAGAGTGAGGGGATTCGGATGGTTGTTTTTATCGCAGGCATAACAGGCGTATTAGTTGGCGCAGTGATTGTGTCGATCAGCGTTGCTTTACGAGTGACGTTTGAAGAACGAAAAGCAGCACGTTATCGTGAGCTGGAACATTTCGTCAAAGAAATCGAAACATTGAATCTTTTGAACAAAAAAATCAATGAAATTTTGCAAAAGAGAGATATTTATGTCGATAAATCTGTTAACTTTATTTCTATGGATGATTGTTATATCAGCATCGACGACTTTATATATTTGGAATCTTTTTCTGCGCAAAACAATTTCTATCTTCCTACTTATCTAGTCGAAGAGTTTTTCAAAAAGATTGCTCACAGAAAAGTAATTTTGACCCCGGATGAAGTCATCTCAATGGGTGGAAGTACCTATAAGGGTGGAAAATTGATTTTAGAAACTTTTTCAGAAGAGTTGTTGACGATCATCGAAGATAAAAAAAGACAAATGAAACGTCTGTCGCACAAACCGCTGTATTATTTCCAAAAGAGCTAAAAAGCCCGTACCTTAAGTGAAAGGTACGGCTTTTTTTATTTATAAAACATAAAGTCAAAAAACAACAACAAACATTTTTAGAATTTTCTGACATTTTTCACCATTTTTTATTGACAATCTCATTTATTAGGTTTATAGTTAACAAAAGCTTTTATTTATCACATTGAATTTTAATCTTTATAGATTTTGAACGAGGAGACCATTGCCATGAAGAAGACCAACAACAACCACGTATTAGTCATTATTTTATCGTGAAGGACTTAGAACACTGAGAAATTTTGCAGATGTTTGAGTCCTGTTTGTCTTTGGTAAATGGGATTCTTACTAAGACATCCCATTCATTATGATTGGGATGTTTTTTTGTAGAAAACAATGTAAAGAAAGTTAACTGAATTGGAGTGGATGAAGAATGCGTAGTGATCAAATAAAAAAAGGAATCGAAGCAGCACCGGCAAGAAGCTTGCTATATGCAACTGGACAAGTAAAAAATGCCAGAGATATGGAGAAGCCATTTATTGCGATTTGCAATTCGTATATTGATATTGTGCCTGGACATGTTCATCTAAGAGAATTAGCGGATGTTGCTAAAGAAGCGATTCGTGAAGCAGGAGGAATTCCTTTTGAATTCAATACGATCGGCGTTGATGACGGGATCGCGATGGGGCACATTGGTATGCGCTATTCATTACCAAGTAGAGAGATCATTGCGGACGCAGCGGAGACAGTGATCAATGCTCATTGGTTTGACGGTGTTTTCTATATTCCAAATTGCGACAAAATTACGCCAGGTATGCTCATGGCTAGTGTTCGAACGAATGTACCAGCGATTTTTTGCTCTGGTGGGCCAATGAAAGCAGGAATCGACCCAAGAGGACATACGACGACCTTATCTTCTATGTTTGAAGCAGTCGGGACTTTTAAAGAAGGAAAGATGACAGCAGAAGAATTTAAGTTCATGGAAGAAAATGCTTGTCCAACTTGCGGCTCTTGTGCGGGCATGTTTACAGCAAATTCTATGAATTGTTTAATGGAAGTCTTGGGATTGGCTCTTCCAGGGAATGGGACGATTTTAGCAGTTTCTGATGAACGAAAGGAATTGGTTAGAAAGTCAGCATTCCATCTGATGGACTTAGTTAAAAAACAAATCAAGCCAAGAGATATCGTCACTAAAGAGGCAATCGATGATGCTTTTGCTTTGGACATGGCTATGGGCGGCTCTACGAATACTGTTTTGCATACATTGGCGATTGCGAATGAAGCAGAAATTGATTACAACCTTGAAGAAGTCAATGAAATCGCCAAACGAGTTCCGTATCTTTCAAAAATTGCTCCTTCTTCTGCTTATTCCATGCACGATGTACATGAAGCTGGAGGAGTACCAGCGATCATGAAAGAACTAGTTGATTTGGGGAATGCAATTCATCCAGATAGAATCACTGTAACAGGAAAAACGATCAGAGAAAATGTTCAGGATGCAGTGATCAAAAATGAAGAAGTCATCCATCCTAAAGAAAATCCATACAGCCCAGTCGGTGGGTTATCGATCCTTTACGGAAATATTGCACCAAAAGGCAGCGTAATAAAGGTTGGTGGAGTTGATCCATCGATCAAGAAATTTGTCGGTAAAGCGATCTGTTTCAGCTCTCATGATGAAGCGGTTGAAGCAATCGATAATCATACAGTGAAAAAAGGACATGTAGTCGTTATTCGTTATGAAGGACCAAAGGGTGGACCGGGAATGCCGGAAATGCTGGCGCCAACATCAAGTATTGTCGGACGTGGTTTAGGTAAAGATGTGGCTCTGATCACAGATGGCCGATTTTCAGGTGCTACGCGCGGGATCGCAGTAGGACACATTTCACCTGAAGCAGCAGCTGGTGGTCCCATTGCTTTAATTGAAGACGGAGATGAAATTGAGATAGATTTAACTAATCGCACATTAGAATTACATGTTTCTGATGAAGAGCTAGCTAAACGAAATGACCATTTACCAAAATTCAAAGCGAAAGTAAAAACAGGATATTTGGCGCGTTATACAGCATTGGTCACGTCAGCTCACACAGGAGGAATCATGCAGATTCCAGAAGACCTGCTAGACTAGAGGAGGGAAGTTCATGGCAGAACAACAGAAAAAAATGAAAAGCGGCTCAAAGATTTTGATTGATGCGTTGTTGAAACAAAAGGTTGAAATGATTTTTGGTTATCCGGGTGGTGCAGTACTTCCTCTATATGATGCTTTATATGATGGGGACATTCCTCATATCTTGACACGACATGAACAAGGAGCAGTTCATGCAGCAGAAGGCTATGCAAAAGCAACAGGTAAACCAGGAGTGGTTATCGTTACAAGCGGACCTGGAGCAACAAATGCGATAACAGGTATTGCAGATGCCATGAGTGATTCAATTCCGATGGTCGTTTTTACAGGGCAAGTGATCACTGATGGTATTGGAAAAGATGCATTTCAAGAAGCGGATGTTATTGGCTTGACCATGCCGATCACAAAGAATAATTACCAAGTTCGTGATACAAAGGAATTGCCAAGAATCATTGAAGAGGCTTTTCACATTGCAACTACAGGTAGAAAAGGACCAGTCGTGATCGATTTACCAAAAGATATGACTGTAATGGAGGCGGAAGCCGATATTGAGGTCAAACTTCATTTGCCAAGTTATCAGCCGACGGTCAAACCAAATAAACTGCAAGTAAAAAAACTAATGGGAGCATTAGCTGTCGCTAAAAAACCGTTAGTACTTGTAGGAGCGGGTGTTTTACATGCAGATGCTGGAAAAGAGCTAGTTGAATTTATCACGAAATATCAACTGCCAGCATTAAGTTCTTTGCTTGGATTAGGAGCGATCCCGACGGAGCAAGAGTTGTTCTTAGGAATGGGCGGGATGCATGGATCTTTCGCGGCGAATATGGCATTAACTGATTGTGATCTATTGATTAATATTGGATCGCGTTTTGATGACCGATTGGCAAGTGCACCGAAAGAATTCGCTTCAAATGCAATAATTGCACATGTAGATATCGATCCCGCTGAAATCGGAAAAATCATTGATACTCAGATCCCGATCGTAGCTGATGCCAAAGAGACATTGAAGGAAATGTTGAAGATCGATGTGACTTGTGGTGGCTGGAATGATTGGAACAAACTGAATCTCTCAAGAAAAAAATTACATCCATTTAAATACGATAAAGAACAAGAGGCAGAAATCAAGCCGCAAAAAGTAATTGAATTCATTGGTGAATTAACCAAAGGAGAAGCGATCGTTGCGACAGATGTTGGACAGCATCAAATGTGGGCGGCTCAATTTTATCCATTTAAAAATGAAAAGCAGCTAGTCACTAGTGGAGGGCTTGGAACAATGGGGTACGGTGTTCCAGCAGCAATTGGCGCAAAACTAGGTTGTCCAGATAAAGAAGTTGTCTTATTTGTTGGCGATGGCGGCTTCCAAATGACGAATCAAGAATTAGCCATTTTAAATGAGTATAATATTCCGATCAAAATCGTCATTTTAAATAATCAGTCCTTAGGGATGGTTCGTCAGTGGCAAGAGAGCTTTTTCAATAATCGCCGTTCAGAGTCTGTTTTTTCCAGTCAGCCTGATTTTGTAAAAATGGCTGAAGCATATCATATCAAAGGTGTTAAAATCGATGATCCGAAAATGTTGGAGAAGGCGCTGACAGAAGCCTTCAAGGAAACGGGACCAATACTTATCGAAGTAATGGTTTCTCCGACAGAACACGTGCTGCCGATGGTTCCAGCTGGAAAAGCGAACTATCAGATGTTGGGGGTGGAGTAAATGAGGCGCATTATCACTGCAACAGTTAACAATAATTCTGGTGTGCTGAACCGTTTTAGTGGGGTATTGACACGAAGACAGGTGAATATTGACAGTATCTCAGTTGGTCCAACAGAACAAGAACATGTTTCAAGAATAACGATAGTTGTTCAGGTAGCGGATTTAAATGAAAGTGAACAGGTCACAAAGCAATTAAACAAACAAATCGATGTGATCAAAGTTTCTGATATCACAGACGAAGCTCATTTGGAAAGAGAATTGGCATTAGTTAAAGTCAACGCACCTGCTGCGGTTCGGGCAGAATTATTTTCAGTCATCGATCCATTTCGAGCAAATGTCATCGACGTTGGAACACGTTCTGTTGTTATTCAAGTTACGGGTACCAGTGAAAAGATCAGTGCATTTGTTGATGTGGTCGCACCATATGGCATCAAACAGCTTGCACGTACTGGCGTTACAGGATTTACAAGAGGCAACAATTAAAAAAGGGTTTTAAGCATACGCTTATAAGCATAAAAAATTTGGAGGGTTCAACATGGCAAAAGTATATTATGATAATTCAGTAGAAAAAAATCAATTAGAAGGAAAAACGATCGCAGTCATTGGCTACGGTTCTCAGGGACATGCTCACGCGCAAAATCTAAGAGATAATGGAAATCAAGTCATCATTGGTATTCGCGAAGGAAAATCAGCTGAAGCAGCTCGTAATGATGGGTTTGATGTTTTTCCAGTAGCAGAAGCATCTAAAAAAGCAGATGTTGTGATGATCTTAGCACCGGATGAAATCCAAGGAGATCTTTATGACAATGAGATTGCACCAAACTTAGAAGCAGGCAATGCCTTAGCGTTTGGACATGGATTCAATATTCATTTTGATGTGATCACACCACCCAAAGATGTGGATGTTTTCTTAGTTGCTCCTAAAGGACCAGGTCATCTTGTTCGCCGGACATTTACAGAAGGTTTTGCCGTACCTGCATTGTTTGCAGTTTATCAAGATGCTTCTGGTCATGCTAGTGATGTTGCTTTATCTTATGCAAAAGGAATCGGCGCAACGCGTGTAGGAGTACTTGAAACAACCTTTAAAGAAGAAACAGAAACAGATCTATTTGGAGAACAAGCAGTTTTATGCGGCGGTTTGACTAGTTTGATCGAAGCAGGTTTCGAAACGTTGACAGAAGCAGGCTACCAACCAGAATTAGCCTATTTTGAAGTTTGTCATGAATTAAAATTGATCGTAGATCTTATTTATGAAGGAGGATTTGAGAAAATGCGTCACTCTATCTCAAATACTGCGGAATATGGAGATTATGTTTCAGGTCCACGAGTTGTTACAGCAGAAGCAAAAGCGAATATGAAAGATGTTTTGACAGACATTCAAAATGGAAAATTTGCTAAAGGCTTCATTGACGATAACAAAAATGGTTTTAAAGAATTTAATCAAATGCGTAAAGAAAATGCTGGACATCCAATTGAAAAAGTTGGAGCAGAGCTACGTAAAATGATGCCTTTTGTTTCTAGAGAAGACTAAATAGGTAGCAAATGGATAAAGAGAGCGGGACAAAACTAAACATCCGTTTTGTTTCGCTCTCTAAACCTAAATAAATGGCGAGAAAAAAGCAATTACTACGGCTACGCTTCGATCACATCAGCTAATGCATATAGTTTCACTACTGTTTAAAGAACAAAGTAAAGCTAGCAACATTCTAAGTCCTAAACCACTAAGAGTTGAAAGATTCGGAAATAAGCTGAAATTACTGTAAAACACAACGAAGAATAAGTGGATGCTTTCTCATCAAAGACTCGCTGCAGATAAACAGTGTTGCACAATACCTACTTGGTTCTTGGAGCTAAACACTTTAGTCTCAGCCTTTTTCTGGCTATATGAAAGGTAGTGGAACAGTTGTCACAATTAACACGAGAAAAAATAGAAGATGCGTATCATACATTAAAGGAAGTCGTAACTGAAACACCATTACAATACGATATCTACTTATCCCAAAAATACCAATGCAATGTTTATCTGAAAAGAGAGGATTTGCAAAAGGTTCGTTCCTTCAAGTTACGTGGAGCTTATTATGCTATCAAAGAAACACCGCAAGAAATGCTAAAAAACGGCGTTGTCTGTGCGAGTGCGGGTAATCATGCACAAGGCGTTGCCTATACCTGTCAAGAAATGAAAGTTCCTGCAACGATTTTTATGCCGACAACCACTCCTCAACAAAAGATTTCTCAAGTGAAATTTTTTGGTGGTGATGAAGTCACAGTCAAATTGATCGGTGATACGTTTGATTCCTCTGCGGCAGCGGCGAAAGACTATGCAAAAGCGAATAATCAAGCGTTTATCGATCCCTTCAATGATCTAAACATCATGGCGGGGCAAGGAACCGTTGCAGTTGAAATTTTTAAAGAAGCAAAAGAAGCGGAATTTCAAGTTGATTATCTACTGTCAGCGATCGGCGGCGGCGGTTTAGTCAGTGGTGTTTCTACATATGCAAAAGCTGTAAGTCCAATGACCGAAGTGATCGGTGTAGAACCATTAGGGGCTCAATCGATGAAAGCAGCTTTTGATAAAGGCGGACCGGTCATGTTGGAACAAATCGAAAAGTTTGTTGATGGCGCTGCGGTGAAAAAAGTTGGCAATCTGACCTATGAACATGCAATGGACTATGTAGATAGATTACTGGCCATTGATGAAGGACAAGTTTGTACGACGATTCTAGAGCTCTACACAAAGCAGGCGATCGTAGTGGAACCTGCTGGGGCGTTGAGTGTTTCTGCATTAGAACACATCAAGGAAGAAATCAAGGGAAAAACAGTGGTCTGTATTATCAGTGGTGGAAACAATGATATCAATCGAATGGAAGAAATCGAAGAACGTTCGTTGATTTTTGAAGGTTTGAAACATTATTTTGTCATTAACTTTCCACAGCGGCCTGGAGCATTAAGAGAGTTTGTAACCGATATTTTAGGTCCTGATGATGATATCACTCGTTTCGAATATACGAAAAAGGTGAACCGGGGAACCGGACCAGTAATTTTGGGGATTCTTTTAAAAGAAAAAGAAGAATTATCCAATTTATTAAAAAAGATGGCTACATTTGATCCGAATTATATTGATTTGAGTGACAATCCATCTTTATATGCATTACTTGTTTAGAGAAAAAATAATTGTTTATATTTTAGAATTATTGTTATTTTATTTTGGTTTTTTAGTAAAAATTTCCGAGAATAAGAAGGGGAGAAATTGACATCATTTATCAGCGGATGACCTGATAAATGAGTCAATTTTTTTTTACAAAAATAAATATCTAAAATTTGATTAAAAATATAGAAAAATGGAGAGAGAGTCCTTGCCATTTCCTCCGAAAGAACGTATATTTAACTTACTACATTAAATCAGTCAAAAACATCGACTGTCAATGAGCATGAGCCAGATAGAAAATCATTTTCACTTCATTCGATCACCTTTTTGATCAAACCAGAATTATTTTTTCTATCATTCGTCATTTTTATTATCATGTCTCTTTGTTAAACATTACTCGAAATACCAAAATAGAATATTAGTAAAGTTGGAATATAAATGAATATTAATAAAAGGTTAGAAGATCGCCGTTATATCACCGGATTTGATGGAATTCGGACACTAGCGGTCATTGGCGTGATTCTTTATCACTTGTTCCCAAATATAATGCATGGGGGCTATTTAGGTGTCCCTATTTTTTTTGCTGTCTCAGGTTATTTGATTACTGACCTGCTGAGGCAGGAATGGCTTCAGACCGAAACGATCGATGTCAAGGGCTTTTATATTCGTCGGATGAAGCGGCTTTACCCAGGCTTGATTGCTATGTTGATCCTATCATCAGCCTATATCGTTCTTTTCCAAAAAGATTTACTGAACAATTTACGCAGCGTTTTTGCCAGCAGCGTATTTTACTATAATAACTGGTGGCAAATATTTAAAGGCTTTTCTTATTTTGATCGTTTTGCTACACAATCTCCTTTTACTCACATTTGGTCATTGGCAGTTGAAGCACAGAATTATCTGGTTTGGCCGTTGTTATTTATTGTCTTAAAAAAATACGTGAAACATAGTGGTAAAATTTTTGCTTTGATCATGGGGGCGACAGTCATCTCTGGGGTGCTGATGGCGGTTTTGTTCACACCAGGATCGGATCCCACAAGGGTTTATTACGGAACAGATACGCGATTATTTTCGATTTTAATGGGGAGTGGTTTGGCTTTTGTTTGGCCAAGCTATCGTCTGAAAGAAGAAATTCCTGCTAAAGCAAGGAATTTATTGAATGGCGTCGGAATTGCTTCATTGGTCGTTTTATTAGCCTCGTTTTTGTTTTTCGCAGATCGTTATTCTTTTGTCTATTACGGCGGGATGTTTATTGTCAGTATTTTTGCTACGCTTTTAGTAGCAGTTACGGCTCATCCAGGAGCTGACGTCAATCGTTGGCTGACAAATCCTGTTTTTACTTGGATCGGTAAGAGAAGCTATGGGATCTACTTGTATCAGTTTCCAGTGATGATTTTTTACGAAGCCAAAATAAAAAATCTTAGTGATCATGTTTTATTGCACTCATTGATCGAACTAGCTTTGATTTTAGGCATCAGCGAGCTTTCTTATCGCTTTATTGAAAAACCTTTAGGCAAATTTTATTATAAGTATACATGGTTCGCAATCAAAGATTTCTTTAAAAAGCCTTGGTTTACTTCGGCTAAAATCACTGCGGTCATCTGCACAGTATTCACTTGTTTTGCGTTATATGGTCTGGCGATCGCACCATCTAATGAAGTAACTGCTGATCAAAAGCAGCTGCAAAAAACGATTGAAGAAAATAAGAAAAAAGCAGAAGAACGTAAAGAAGCAGAGAAAGCGAAAAACGAAGGAAAAACGGCTGAGTCTACAGAACAGTCAGCAAAAGCACCAGAAATAAATGTTGATTTGACAGCTGAAGAAATCAAAAAAGCACAAGGGATGGAGATCACTGCTTTTGGGGATTCAGTAGTACTTGATGCAGCAGCTGGACTACAGGAAATTTTTCCAAAAATAATTGTTGACGGTGAAGTGGGAAGACAATTATATGAAAGTGCTCCGACGATTCAAAAGTTGGATAAAGATAAATTATTAAAAGACAATGTTTTGGTTGGGCTTGGGACGAATGGCTCATTTACTGAAGCACAGTTTGATGAATTTATGTCAGCGATTGGTACGAAGCGAAAAGTTTATTGGATCAATGTTCGCGTTCCAACACGTAGATGGCAAAACGAAGTTAATACGATGTTGGACAACATGAAAAAGAAATATAAGAATTTAACGGTTATCGATTGGTATAATTATAGTAATGCACATGAAGAGTGGTTTTATGAAGACCGAGTTCATCCCAATGTTGATGGACAAGTCAAATATTCTAACTTTATTGCAAAAGAAATTCTGAAATGATATTGAAAGAATCTGGATGATGACGAAAAAGTCAATGTTCAGATTCTTTGCCATTTTTCTGTGTATCCAATGTATAATATAAAAGAAAACAGGATGAAGGAGGCACAAAAAATGCAGTTTTGGTCAATAAAGACAGAAATACCTAAAGTTGAAGAATACCTAGATTTACGTAAAAGCGGAGGTCTGTCTCCACGTGGAAAAAAAGCAAGTGAATTAGGATTAAAAAATAGCTTATTTTCTATCTGTATTAGAGAAAAAGAGACAGGAAGATTAGTTGGAATGGGACGAATCGTAGGGGATGGCGGTACAAGTTATCAAGTTGTTGATATTGTTGTCCACCCAGAATATCAGAAACAAGGTTTAGGAAAGCAGATCATGGAGCAGCTGATGGCTTATATAAATGAAAAATGTGACCCGCTAGCTTATGTCAATCTAATTGCAGATGTGCCTGCAAATAAATTATATGAACAATTTGGATTTGTTGAAACAAGTCCTTCTAGTGTGGGCATGTATTTAAAAGTGAAACGTTGAATTATAGTAAAAATGTATCTATTGGGGTTGTATCCCTGATAGATGTTTAGTTAAGAATGAAAGTGAACAGTCTTCAATTTAGTAGAGTGTGTCAAAATAAGTAAAATAAAGAGGTGAGACAACTGATCAACAGTTTGTTTCACCTCTTTATTTATGTTAAAACTAATTGATAAGCATAACGCTCTCCATTTGGTGCTTCCAACAGGATATCCCCTTGATACGAAAAGCCTGCTTTTTTTATCAATTGTTGCATGGCTTGATTTTTAGGATGAGTATCAATTCGGATATCTAAATATCCATTTAACCTAGCGGCTGAAATAAGCAGATTCATCAGGGTCAGCGCTAAACCTCTTCCTTGGTGATCTGAATGAAGAGCAACTCGATGGATAACAGCATAAGATGAACCTGTATCTTGCCAGTTACCGTTTTTTATTTGTTCATAAGGTGGTTCTTTATCGGTAGAAATAACGCCTAGACCAACAATCATTTCATCGACGACCAGGACATAGCAGTGTCCCAAAGAAATATCTGAAATCAATTGCTTTTCACTTGGGCCTTCACCATTTTGCCATTGTGGAATTTTCTGTTCTGCTAAAAGTTGCCTTGCCCGGACAATGATTTCCATCAGTTCAGGCAAATCATTAGGTTGCGCATATCTTAGATAAGTCGCCATAGTAAGATCCTTTCTTTATGACATTTAGTGGTCATTCAATGAATTTTCAGGTTTTAGCTGGTAAATTTTTGAAGGACGACCGATTCCTACGGGACGCTCGCCAATTTCTTCAAAATGATGAAGCATTGCTTTTTTAAAGTTTGAGTGATCGATCGTTTTGTAGTCGACTCCAGAAAATTTAGCGAATACTTTACGTGCTTCAGTAATTGTAAAATCTTTTCCCAATACCTGTAGAACTTGCGGATCATGCTCCATTTTGTTTGAAACCCGATTAAATGCTTTTAAAATAATTTCACTATGGTCAAAAGCTAATGTATCTTTGCCGTTTGAAGCACCTGTTTTCAAGTCCAAAATAATCTCTACACTGCCATTAGTTAGTGAAAGAAGATCTCCGTCACGTTCCATCGTAAACCAGCGTACTTCTTTAGCATCATCTCCTGCAATCAATGGTTCTTCTCCAATAAATGCTAAATAGCTGACAGTCACGACCCAGCCGCGCGGATCACGATCAGGTCTGCTGAAACTATGCAGCTGTTCAATATTTTCTTTAGAGATAACAACACCTGTTTCTTCAGTCGTTTCACGCAGTACGCTTTCACCAGTAGACTCATTTCGGTTGACGAATCCCCCAGGTAATGCCCATGAATTTCGATAAGGATGGCCTTTTCTTTTTATCAATAATATTTTTAATTGATCCTCTTCTTTGTTATAGCACATCAAAACAATATCTACGGTCAGAGAAGGCTTTTCATATTCAGGAAGTTCTTGTTGATGATACCAATTTAAAAATTCGGCTTCACTAGCGTGTTGCTCATAGTATTGTTTTTCTTCTTCCCTAGAATTAAAGTGCACCAAATCGCTCATCCTCTCTAAATTAGATAAAAGTACTTTTTACTTTATTGTATCATTATCAACAAGAAAAACAACTAAAGACTGATGATTGATAAAAAATAAAAATCTTAAAATTCTGCGTATCTTTATCAAGAAGGAAAAATAAGAATGAAAAACATGAGGGAGCAAAGAGAATGCATAGCAAACAAGGACTTAAAACAACGATCACTAAATATTTCACTAGCGAAATAGAAGAAAAAATGCTTTATCCTAATGAGGAATTAACACTGTTGATGGTTATTTCAGGACAAATAGAATTGATTTTATTGGATCAGTATGTGGTGTTGAAAAAAGGGGAGATTTACCTTTTGAATAAGAATGAAATGATGAGTGTTTTTCCAAGCAGCAAGAATCAGGTATTAAGTGTAAGCTTGAACATTACGCCAGAAAAGTGGCTGAACTGTCGATTTAAACAACCCAATCCTTTAACAATTTCTAGTGAAAAAATCTATCAAGAAATTGTTAAATGTCTACTTTATAAAGAACATCCTCAGTATTTGTTGAAGCTGTTACTGAGAAATCAGATTATATTCATCGAGAAGACCTTGAGAGTAGATGGCAGCCCATTCACTGATTTTATAGAGATTTTGGAGTATATCAATAAAAATTATATCGAGGAGCATTGCTTAGAAAAATTGGTCGAACATTTTATGTTGGATAAATATACTCTTTTTCAAAACTTTAGAAAGTGTACAGGTTTTTCTATCCAAATCTATTTACGGGAAGTCAGACTATTTTACAGTGTTCGTCTTCTAAAAAAGACGAATGCCAAAATTATGGACATCGCTTTGGACACAGGTTTCTCCAGTCTTAGGGCATTCAATAAATCATTCAAGGATAAATTTGGTTTACCACCATTATCATTTAGAAAACAACATAAATTATGTCAAAAAAATAGTGAAAGTGAGTTTGAACTTGAACAAGTTGAACAGTTTTTGGAAAGAAAAATCGATCAGACCACCTAAAATAGTAAAAGAAATAGTTGTAAATGCTATTGATGTGAGAATATAATTGAGTCTTCTGCTTTTGGTTAACCTTTATTTCAAAAAGGTTGACAAAAGAAAAAGTAAATAGTATTTTAAAGATACAACAAATACAAATAGTTTGGAGCCGATCTATGAAGACAAAAGATATTACAAGAATTGCAATTATGATAAGCATTATTATTGTGTTAGGATTTTTCCCGCCGATCCCAATTAGTCTGTTACCAGTGCCGATCGTTATTCAAAATGCTGGATTCATGTTGAGTGGGTTACTTTTAGGGAAAAAGAATGGAACGATTGCTACGCTGCTGTTTTTACTACTAACAGCAATCGGATTTCCGATTTTAGCAGGTGGACGTGGTGGGATCACTGTATTTATAGGTATTACGGCAGGATATCTTTTCGCGTATCCTTTTGCGACTTTTTTGATTGGCTGGTTAACTGAAAAATTCAATCCAAACAATCAGAAGCTTATCTATGCATTTGTCATTACTTTTATCTTTGGCGCAGTTTTCATTGATTTTTGTGGTGCTGTTGGCGTAAGTCTATTATCAGATGTTTCTCTTTCAAAAAGTTTAGTGGCAAGTTTAGCATTTATTCCTGGGGATACGATCAAGGCCTTTTTAACTGCTTTTGTTGCTAAGAGACTGTCAAGAGTTCTTGTAAAAAAAGGGGAACAATCGTGAAGAGGATCAGCGGCATCAGTGTTGATGAGCATGGCAGATGCAGCCATTATGATTCTGAGTATGATGTTGTTGCCAATCAGTGTTATGAATGTCGAACGTATTATGCATGCTATCATTGCCACGATGAAATGGAAGAGCATAGCTTTAAAGCTTGGCCGGTCAGTAAAGATTCCCAGGTCAAAATAATTCTCTGTGGGGTCTGCTCTGTTGAAATGAATTATGATCAATATAAACAAAGCGGTTCTTGTCCAAATTGTGGTCACCAATTCAATTCTAAGTGTGCAAATCATGAAGGTATTTATTTTTGTTAATCGTCTAAACAAGGATGAAAGAAGCCAAGTAGACATAGCTGCTTTATTTACTACATCAAAAAAAGAGCCCGAAACAAAGTTAGAAAATAGCTTTGTTTCGGGCTCTGATTCTTATTGAGTCAGTTCCAATAATTTATTTTTCAGATCTTCTTCCATATGACCTAATTCGATTTCAGCAGCTCTACGTTTTTCTTTTCCTTCTTTTTGAATACGTAATGTTTCTTGGATCGTTTCTACTAAGTCATTTTGTGTTTTTTGTAATGTTTCAATATCAACAATACCGCGTTCGTTTTCTTTAGCAGTTTCGATTGCTGAGATTTTCAACATTTCAGAATTTTTCTTCAATAGATCATTGGTTGTTTCGGAGACTTGGCGTTGTGCAGTTACAGCATCTTTTTGTCTCAAAAGAGTTAAAGCAATAACTACTTGGTTTTTCCAAAGTGGAATGGCAGTATTGATCGATGCTTGAATTTTTTCTGCTAGTGCTTGGTTGGTATTTTGAATTAGCCGAATCTGTGGTGCTTGCTGGATCGTGATTTGACGAGCCAATCGCAAGTCATGTGTCCGTTTATCTAAACGATCTAAAAATTGTGTATAGTCGTTGGCGATTTGTACGTCCATCTGATCGCCTGATTCTTCTGCTTTTTTCATTGCTTCCGGGATGATCGTTGTTTGTAATTCTTCGATTTTTAATTCTCCTGCAGCAATATAGATATTCAATGCATCAAAATAATCTTTATTTTTATTATAAAGCTGTTCCAGCATTAAATTATCTTTTAGCAAGCCGTTTTTTTCTTTATCAAGTTTGATGGCGATCTTATCGATTTGTGCACCGATTTTTTGATATTTTGCAGTGATTTCAAAGATCGACTGTTTGACTTTTCCAAACATTTTTTGGAAAATATTTCCTTCACCAGTCCGTAATTCATCCGGGTTCGCTTCATTTAGACGATACATCAAATCGGTCAATGAATCGCCAAGAGGGCCAATATCTTGTGCTTGCACATGATTTAACATTGATTGAGAGAATTCTCCTAATTTTGTTTGAGCAGCAGCTCCATAAGTAATGACCGCTTGGGCATCTTGTACATCGATTTTTGACGCTAATTCTCTGGCTTGTGCCTGACGTTCTTCTGGTAATTTATCTACCAAACGGGCAGCAACTTGCTGATCCTGTAAAGCAGAAATTTCGCTTTGCTGTGTAGCAGTCAATGAATCGATAGGTGTTGAAAACGGGTTATTTAATAAATCATCTAAAGTATCACTGACAGGTGTCACATCTTTTGGCTTATTTTCCATATAGTTTCCTCCTCTGTGCATAAACGAGCTTACATAGTGCTGTTAATGATATTATTCTTCATTTTCACTATGTTCATTATCTCTTTTTAAGCTGTTTTTAGCAACGGAAATCTCAATATCTAGATCATCTAAATCGTCTGCAACAAATTGTTCATAATCTTTTTTGATCAATTTTGAGACTTGATCGATAATTTGAGCACTTTCTTCTAATTTTTCATAGGTTTGTTTATTTTTGATTTCATGATCATCGATTTCTAAATACTTACTTGTTAAATCAACTAAGTTAGGTAAGTGTGTGTAAAGAAAATGATTTGCTAAATGAAGCTTTTTAGGCTCTTTAACTAATTCCTTGAACAAAGCTTTGGATACTCGCAATGTATCATTGCGCAAATCGATCGCTCTCAATTTAGTTGAGGCGTTCATATTTTCTTGCAGTTTAATGATCTGTTTTTTTGTTGTGTTCATCGTATCACGGAAAAAGGTGATTTCCTGATCTGTCATACCTGATTCAGAATAATGTTCTTCTTTTGCCTTGGTCAAGTTAGGCAGCTGTTCTTCTTTTTTCACATTCTTTTTGTTTGACCCAGTAAAGAGCAGCACCATTAATATCACTAAAGCCACGATAACGGCAGGTAGATGTATACCGGTAATAAAACGCAGAACGAAGCCAGCTAAAATCAAGTAGGCGATTATTTTAATAAGTTTTCCTGTTCTCATTTCAGTTCCCTCCAATCATTTATTCCATCGAAAGTTAATTTTCCTTCGCTATATATGCTATTTTAGCACATTCTACTTAAGAAAGAATATCAGTCCAAAGATGGATTTTAATATTTAGAGAAAATGTAAGAAATGACAAGTGAATTCAGCTGTTTTTTACTACTTAGGATGTAGAATGATGCATCCTGTTCACAAAAAAGTCAAAAGAAATCTGAGAAAAAAGCAAAACCATAGGGTATAATGGATAATAATGATTTGGTATAAAGGAGAAATACAGTGAAGATAAAAAATATCATACCGCTTTTATTTGTAGGGTTTATGCTCACAGGTTGTTTTGGGCGTAAAGCTGAGGTAGAAATAATAGAGGATGCCTATAAAGAAGAGTCAAGTTCCAGCATTGAGGAATCTGTTTCCTATGAAGGCGATGAAGTGTTTTATGAACCCAGAGATAGCACTGAGACAAGCAGTACAATAGATGAAAATAAACAAGCGACAGAAACAACAACACAATCTTCTACTGAAGACAAGGGCAAAGTAGAAGTGATCAAGACAAGTAATGGTGACTTTAAAGTAGAGCTTCCAACAGGATGGGAGACTATCGAGACAAAAGAATTGAGTGATAATGCAGATATTAGCGTGAAAAATTCGAATACAGAAACCTATTATATTGTGTTAAGTGAAGCCAAAAAAGATTTTGAAAATTTTTCTGCGTTTAAAAAATCAGTCGATATTTCTGATTTAGGAGAGATATCGAATGAGAAAAAAGAATCGATCAAATATAACGGGATGAAAGGTGAACGCCGTAAGTTCACTGCAACGAAAGACGGTATAGAAGTTTATTACATGTATGATTTAATGGAAAGCGAAGACCACTACCTTCAATGTATCAGCTGGACTTTAGAAAGTACAAAGAAGGAGAATGAGCCTGATATGATCAAGCTTATGAAATCATTGACAGAATTATAAAAAAGTTTTTATAGAGAAGAAGGGAAACGAGCGTCTTGTTTCCCTTCTTTTTTTATTTTAGCGAGTAAAATCGAAAAAAAGTTTGTTAAGACTAATTACTGGTATAATTGTAACTGATAGCGAAAGTCCTAAGTTATTGTTAATAAATCATGTGAATTGCGCATAAATGAGCACTTAATTGAGAGAAAGGATTCACAAAAAGAAGCAGAAGTGATAAAATTTCAAAATTAAGGTATGATATCGATAGAAAGATTGGTGAACAGTATGATGAATTTTGAAGATTTTGAAGAAAAAACGATTTCCAGAAATGAAATATTTAAAGGTCATATCATTGAGGTCGTCGTCGATGATGTTCAACTGCCTGATGGAGGAACGGGAAAACGAGAATTAGTGTTTCATCCAGGTGCTGTTGCAGTCATTCCGATCACAGAAGATAATAAAATGATCATGGTCAAACAATATCGAAAACCACTGGAAAAAGTTACTTTGGAAATTCCTGCCGGCAAAATCGATCCTGGAGAACAGAATAATCCTAAAGAAACAGCTGAGCGAGAGTTAGAAGAGGAAACAGGTTATCGTGCAAATAAGTTCTCTTTTGTAAACTCTATGTATGTCTCACCGGGTTTTGCGAATGAACTACTTCATATTTATTTTGCTGAACAACTTGAAAAAGTTCCTAATCCTCGTCCATTAGATGATGATGAAGTGATAGAATTATATACATTAACATTAGCTGAGGCAAAAGCTGAAATCGCTAGCGGATTGATTTGCGATGCCAAAACAATCTTTGCTGTACAATATTGGGAATTGCAGCAGCTAAAGGAGGATAAACGATGAGCAAAGGTCCGCTGGTCACTCGGACAGAATTACGAAAGCGAAAAGAAGAGGCTGAAAGAGAAGAACAGAAATATTTGGAACAACAAAAAAAAGAAGCGGATAAAGAATACCGTAAAAAGGAAAAAGAAATTTCCAGCTTTTACCGCAAAGAACATAAAAAGCAAAAGGAAATCACAAAAAGCCGATCAAATGAGCAGACAAAAATCCGCGAACGGAGCAGCACATTGACGAAAGCGATTATTGTTGTTGCCATTTTACTTGCGATCGTGATATTTATTGTATTGAATTTATAGAAAAGAGGTAATCAGTATGAAAATCGGTATTATCGGTGCGATGGATCAGGAAGTAAAAATTTTAAAGGAAAAATTATCAGATACTCGTTCGTGGGAAAGAGCAGGAGCACTTTTTGTCTCAGGGTCTTTAGGGCGTCATGAAGTAATCGTTGTACGTTCGGGGATCGGTAAGGTATTGTCAGCAGTTACGACAACGCTTTTGATCCACCAATACGGAGTAAACATGGTCATAAATACTGGCTCAGCCGGCGGTATAGGATCAGGGTTAAAAGTTGGTGATGTAGTGATCTCTGATAAATTAGCTTATTTTGATGTTGATGTCACTGGCTTCGGTTATGCACCAGGACAGCTGCCTGGCATGCCTTTATACTATGAGTGCAGTGAATATTTGAAGCTAGAAATGAAAAAAGCTGCAGAAAAAACTGGAATGTCCGTTCGACATGGACTGATCGTTACAGGCGATTCATTTGTCAACGATAAAGTAAAAGTACAAAAAATCCTTCAAGACTTTCCAGAGGCATTAGCTTGTGAAATGGAGGGGGCATCTATTGCTCAAGCTGCGGCACAATTCAAGATTCCGTTCCTAGTTGTTCGGGCAATCAGTGATACGGCTGATCATGAGGCAAGTCAAACGTTTGATGAGTTCATTGAAGAAGCAGGCGAGAAATCTGCTCAAATGGTGATTCATTTTGTAGAACATCTTGTCTAAATTGGAGGGATAGCGATGAAAGCACTGATTTCTATTGATTACACTAAGGACTTTGTAGCCAATGAGGGCGCTTTGACAACAGGGCAGGCTGGACAAGCGATTGAATCCGCATTAGTCGAATTGACAAAAACATTTACTGAAAATGATGATTTTGTTGTCTATGCAATAGACTGCCATGATACAAAAGATCGATATCATCCTGAAAAAGAGCTGTTTCCTCCCCATAATCTCAAGGGTACAACGGGCAGAGAGTTGTATGGAGCACTTGCTGATCTTTATGAACAAAGCTCGGATCAGTCAAATGTTTATTGGATCGATAAGCGCCATTATTCTGCATTCAGCGGGACGGATTTAGATATCCGTTTACGTGAGAGAAAGATCACAGAAGTTCATTTGACAGGTGTTTGTACAGATATTTGCGTTCTGCATACGGCAGTAGATGCGTATAATTTAGGGTATCAAATTGTTGTGCATAAATCAGCAGTCGCCAGTTTTGATCCAGTAGGTCATGAGTGGGCTTTAAAACATTTTAAACAAACATTAGGTGCTCAAATAATTGAATAAAAAAAACGGTTATGAAACGATAGAAAGAAGTTTCATAACCGTTTTTTTATTCTAAAGATCACTATTTTTGTATTAATGGTAAAAGAACCATTATAATAATAAAGAACAGGAGAACTTATTAAATCAGAATGGAAGTGATCAAATGCAGGTACTAAAAAAAGAAGTGACTGAGTTTGAATTGTTTTATGATTTGATTTTTGCGTATGCTATTAGTAAAATCGCCTCTATTTTACTTGTCGGAACAGATCACCTGTTGTCTTTCAAAAGCCTTGGAGAATTTTTGATGCTGACGCTTGTTTTTTGGACGATTTGGACTTACCAAACCGTTTTTGCGAATCGTTTTTCGATCAAAAATAAGTTAAGTGCTCTTTTTTTGTTTTTTGATATGTTTTGGGTCATTATTTTAGCGCAGTCGATCAATGTTGATTTTGAGCGAACTCATTTTACATTTGCAGGCGCGACCTCTATTTTGTTTTTTAGTATTGCTTTGCAGTATTACTTGAAAATGAAAAGTACAGATAATGAAATTATTAAAAAGTTATGTATTCAATTGGCGGTAGTTTTAGTCGTAAGTGGAGTGCTCGGATTCATTTCAATACTGCCGTTTGGAAGCTATTGGCTTCGTTTTGCTATCTATGCATTTTCAATTTTTATCACCGCTTTTTTCCCGATCTTGACAAAAAAAGCATTATTGGATTTTCCAACCAACTTTGAACATTTGACTGAGCGCTACAGTTTATTTACCTTACTGTTGTTTGGTGAGGCTGTGATTGCTGTTGCCAGTACGATTTTATTTAATGATATTCAGTTTAGCAGTGTCTTGTTCTTTTTATTGATCGTTGTGATGTTTCTATTTTATAATACGATCTATAAATCTGGGATCGATCGGCAAAAAACTACGGCAGGGCTGGTCTTGATCCATTCTCATTATTTTGTATTTGCTGGATTGGAACTATCGATCGTCTTATATGAAAACTACGTAAAAGGTGAGATCGATCCACTGTTTTTTGTTCTGTGTTTAGCGGCAAGTCTAATTTGTTTCCTGGGCGGTACGCTTGTCAATATGGTCATCTATACGAAAAAAGAGTACAATTATCTCCCTTTCATCAGTAAAAATATTCTTTATTTTGTCGGCTGGGTGGTGATAGGGTTGCTGTTGCAAGATTATACAGCTCCGTTCTTACTTGTGAATATTATTTTCTTATTATTCTTCCTTTATAAGGTAAAGCAGGAGTTGAAAATGCAAGTTGAATAAATAAAAACCATCTTTGATCAGTTTTTTTGATCAAGGATGTTTTTTGTTTAAATAGGCTATTTTTTGTTTACGAGTCAATTTTTTAAAGGCATACTCTGCCTTAGTTGCTTCGCTGCGGCTGGTAAATTTTTCGATGTGGATCATTTGTGCAGGTATACGTGAAGCAAGCCTCGTATATTTTGCGCCAGTTCCGCTATTGTGTTCTTTCAGGCGGCGATCAGGATCAGTTGTGTAACCGCCATAGTAAGTATCATCTTTACAATGAAGAACGTAAAAGTAGTGTTCAGTTTCCATATAACATCGCCTTCATTTCTGGTAAATAATTATTTTCTTCATCGTAAGTAAATAGAGGAGAAAGAACACGAAAACCATCTTTCTTTCCTTGTTTGATTCCTTCGATCAATAATGCATTTGCCTCTTTTCCAACTTTCGGATAGACAAATCGAACTCGTTTAGGTGCAATATCAGCAGCTTCCATCGCATGTAAAATATCTAAAAAGCGATCAGGACGGTGAACCATCGCTAAGCGTCCGTTAGTTTTTAATAGCTTTGAAGAGACTTCAACGACTTCAGTTAACGTCGTATGAATTTCATGGCGAGCGATCGCTAGGTGAGGATTAGGATTTTTCTGACTGGTTGGCAGTTCCTTAAAGTAAGGAGGATTACATAAAACAAGGTCGACAGAGTCTGGCTTGACCGCTGTTGTTGCCTTTTTTAGATCTAGTTCGATCATAGTCATCTGTTGTTCTAGCTGATTAAGCTGGATACTACGCTGTCCCATATTGGCCAAGCGTGTTTGAAGTTCGATCTGTATGATTCTAGCGTCTGTTTTTCTACTGGCAAATAAACCCACAGCACCATTACCGGCACATAAGTCTACGACTACTCCTTTTTTAGGAAGCTTTGGAAAATTTGCCAGCAAGACAGCATCGATCGAAAAAGAAAACACCTCTTTACTTTGGATGATCTGGATATCATCAGCAAATAATTGATCGATTCGTTCACCTGGTAATAGCATGTATTGTTCATTCCTTTAAGTAGATTATAATTAAATTTTTTTCATTAAATAAAATTTTGTTGTTCCTTCAAATGGAACATCTTCTAGTTTTCCAAAAACGGAATAACCGAATTGTTCATAAAATGTTTTTGCTTGGTAATCTTGTGTATGGATCGTAATGACAGATACTCCTTTTTCTGCAGCAAAAGCTTCAGCCTTTTTTAAAAGCTTTGTTCCATAACCTTTTCCGCGGGCACTTTTGACAAGCGCAAGTAGAGAAATATGTGTGATGTTCATCCATTTATTTGCTGTGACTCCGCCAAGATAATGTCCATCGTCGTAAAGCGCCAATGAAAAATCACAATTTGCTTCAGAAGGAATTTGTTTCTCTTCAAGTTGATTTTCAGAAAGCAGTTCGATCAGTTTCTCTTCATTTTCACTAAGTGCCAGTTGTTTGAATTCAACCATAAGATAGCCTCCATTTTTCTTAGATTATATAGTAATTATGCTGAAATAGAAAGACTTGACAGTGATTATTAATGTAAAAGACACTTTGATGGAATCACTAAAATCATTGTATTATACTACGATTAAGAATCATAAGAAACTAAAGAAAAAGACTTGTCAAACGCCAAAGCTTTCGGCATACTTATAACTAGTGAAAAGAAAGGAAGAAAATTATGTTTTTTACATTTATGCGCGGTATTGTGCGTGTTGTGCTATTTATTATCAATGGCAATGCTCATTATGAAAAAAAAGACCGTATTCCTCAAAATGAAAATTATATTTTAGTTGCACCTCATAGAACGTGGTGGGAGCCTCTTTATTTGGCTGTTGGCGGTTCACCTAAAAAGTTTAGCTTTATGGCCAAGAAAGAACTATTTAAAAATGGTATTTTAAGCTTCATCCTGCGTCACGCCAATGCTTTTCCGGTCGATCGGGATAAGCCAGGACCAAGTGCGATCAAAACACCAGTCAAAAGTTTGAAAAGCACAGATTTAAGTTTGATCATGTTTCCGAGCGGGACGAGACATTCTTCTGAACTAAAAGGCGGCGTCGCTTTGATCGCCAAAATGGCGAAAGTCAAAATCGTTCCAGCAGTTTATCAAGGACCATTAACATTAAAAGACTTGTTCAAGCGTCGTCGTGTCACTGTGCGATTTGGAGAGCCGATCGATATCAGTGATGTTCCAAAAATGGATAAAGAGGGTATTGCTGAAGTTGAGCGAAGAATGCAAAATGCGTTTGATAGTTTAGATAAAGAAATCGATCCGAACTTCAAATATGAAATCAAAGAGTAAAACAAGCGGACTGAAACCTAAATAGGTTTTGGTTCTTTTTTTGATGCAATTTTAATAATTACAATACATTTGGATGACCTCTTTTTCCATAAATTTGGTATAATAGTGAGAAGGACTTTTTTTAGGTGGTGAAGGAATGCGTTTTTTACATACAGCCGATTGGCATATTGGCAAGAAACTGCATGGATTTGATTTATTAGAGGACCAAAAAGCTGCATTTGACCAAATTTTGCAAATTGCAAAAACTGAAAAAGTTGACGCAATCGTTATTGCAGGAGATTTGTATGACCGTTCTGTACCAGCGGTGGAGGCAATTGAACTTTTCAATCAGATGGTCATTGAAATGAATTTGCAGGAAAAATTGCCAATTTTAGCTATTTCGGGAAATCATGACAGCAGTACTCGTCTAGAAACGGGCGGCCCTTGGTTTGTACAGTCTGATTTTTATTTACATACACGCTTAGAGCAAGCATTTCAGCCAATCGAAATGGGCGATACTCAATTTTTTCTATTGCCATATTTTGAGCCGATTTCTGCTCGTTTGTATTTTGAAAATGAAGAAATCAGAACGATCGAACAGGCAATGAAAGAAGTCGTCAAAGAAATGACCATGCATTTTGATCCGGAGAAGGCGCATGTTTTAGTTAGTCACTTTTTTGTGGCTGGCAGTGAAAAAACAGATTCAGAAACAAAATTGATGGTTGGCGGACTAGATACCGTACCATTAGCAACACTGGATGCATTTGATTATGTCGCTTTAGGCCATCTTCATGGGAAAAATGCTCTTCAATCAGAAACTGCCAGATACAGCGGTTCGCCGTTGAAGTTTTCATTATCTGAGCTGAATCAGACAAAAGGGGTTTGGCTCGTAGATATCGACGTTCAAAAATTAGCGCTTGAATTCAAAGAAATTCAACCGGTAAGGGACATCATACAGATAGAAGGGAGTTTCAAGGAACTGATCTCACCTGAATTTTATGAAACGATCCAAAAAGATGATTATCTTCATGTGCAATTGACAGATCGCGCGGTTATTCCAAATATGATGAATCAATTAAGACAAGTGTATCCTAGAATCATTGGTGTTGAACGTCTGTATGGAAGAGAAGACCAAACGGCAAAGACAACAACCAAAGCTGGATTAAAAAAACTAGCACCAAATCAATTGGTCGAACAGTTTTTTTCAGAAGTCACTGGTGAAGAACCAACTGGTCAACAGCAAAAATGGATCAAAGAACAATTAGCTGAAATCCATCAATCAGAAAGAGGGAAATAAGTTGAAACCATTAAAATTAACATTGAAAAACTTTGGCCCTTTTATTGACGAAACGATCGATTTTAGCCGATTTGAAGATTCCTCATTATTTTTGATCAGCGGTAAAACAGGAGCTGGAAAAACAACGATCTTTGATGGGTTAAGCTATGCTTTGTTTGGCGAAAGCTCTGGAAAGCTGCGGCAGGGAAAAGAAATGCGTTCAACATTTGCAGATCCTTCTGAACCAACGGAAGTTCATTTGACTTTTTCACATGGAGACCATGTTTATGATATTCTACGAAAGCCTGAACAGGAACTATTTAAAAAACGCGGGGATGGTACTAGAGTACAGAGTGCCAAGATTTCATTGGTGGTTAAAGATCACAAAGGCAAAGAACTTAGAGAGTATACCAAGCGACGTGAAGTTGATACTTTTATTCAGGAATTGCTTCATTTAGATGCTAACCAATTTGCTCAGATCGTGCTTTTACCTCAAGGAGAATTTCGCACCTTTTTAATCGCAAATAGTAGTGATAAAGAAAAGGTGTTGAGAAATCTTTTTGGCACTCGTTTATATCAGACCTTGAATGAACAGCTTAAACTACAGTTAAAGGAAGTCAATAAAGGGATCGAAGCAACACAACAAACAATTGAGGCTAAATTGGATCAATTATATTGGCTGACTGACATAGAAGCTGAACAAACGGTGGAACAGCAATTAGCACGATTGAATCTACAACAAAAAGAAATGCTGGAGCAACAATCAGCAACTAAAGAAGCTGTGACTATCCTTCAACAGAAAAAGCAAACGAAGGAACAAGAAAAATTTCAGTTGGAAGAATTGATCAATGATTTTACTAAGAAGGCACTGTTAGAAAAACAAAAGGCCGAATTAGATGAAACAGCTGAGTTGATAGAAAAGCTGCGAACAGAAGAGCAGCAACTGAAGTGGATCAAAGATCATCAAAGCGTCATCGAAAAAATCGACGAAAAAAATCGGGCAGTTTTGTCTTATACGGAGCAACTACAGACCAATCAATTGGAACAAGAAAAGCAGCAGGAATTAGAACAGCATTGGAAAAAAGAACATGAGACGAGTCAAAGTCAAGCAGCGGCAATGGCTCAAATAAAAGAAAAAATCACTAAATTGCAATTTCAAATTCCTTTATACGAGGAAAAAGAGAAAGTAAATAAAGATATTCAGCAAAATCAACAGACTTTGGCAAAGATCAATAGTCGATTAGCAGAAATCAAAGAGAAGCAAGCCATCACCCAACACGCATATCAGGAACAACAGTTGATCGTTGAGCGGCAAGCAACGATCGAAAAAGAACAGCTGACATTAGAACGAAGTCAGGAGCAGTGGGCAATATTTCTCGAAAATTGGGAAAATAACCAACGCCTTGAACAAAGAAAAGAACGGCTAGGAGAAGAAATCACCAATAAAAAAACAGCATTGGCAGAAGCTGAACAAACGAAAACGGCCGTTTATGAGCAAGTCAAAAAACAAAAAAGCCAGTGGGCAAAAATGCAAATCAGCCGCTTAAGCCTGCTTTTAGTTGAGGGAGAACCTTGTCCTGTCTGTGGCTCTCTTGAACATCCTATACAAAACGAACACCAAGAATTTTCACTTGAAGAAATCCAAATGATGGAAAGTCAGTTAGATGAGCTGGAGAAGAAGGCACAAAAGCAAGAAGCACTTGCAGCGATGCTTCAGTCAGAACTTACGCAAGCTCAAACAAGTAAGGTAGAACTGACAAGTGAACTGCAAAAACAAGAGAAGAAACTGAAGCTATCGAGAGAAGCCTTAAATAAGATATCCTTCTTGACACTATCAGAACCAATAACTGAAGAGTGGATCAAAAAGGGAAGCGATGAATTCGAAAAAGCAGCTCATGATTTGAATCAGGCATTGGTACAAGTTGAATCAGCTAAGTTGAAGAGCATTGAATTAGCATCAATTGTCGACCAACAGATTGAGATGTTGAAAGAGCAAGAAAATCAATGGAATGAAAAAAATCAAGAGCAGATTTCAGCTAAAACAAAATTGAAAACAATCTCAGAACAATTACAAAATGAAGATGCATCTTTAACAGAGGTACTAAATGAAAAGCAACAATTAGAACAACAGTATACTCAGTGGGAAGAAATGAAAGAAACGATCGAAAAGCAATGGTCAAAAGTAAAGGAAACACATTTGATCTTAAAAAATACAGCAGTTCATCTTGCTAAGGAAAAAGAAGCCAGTTTAGCGGAGCAAGTAAAGTCACAAAAGCAGCTGGAACAAGCAATCAGTGAATCAATGTTTGATTTTGATGAACAGAGTTTGCGTTTGTTAGTGCAGGAAGTTCCAAAACTAGAAAAGATCACAGAAGAATTGACAGAATTTGATAAGAAAAAAGACCAATTGATCTTCCAGCTCGCTGAGCTAGAGCAAAAATTAGAGAATAAGGAACAACCTGAAATCGAAGCAGTTGAAGCGGAAATTACTTCTTTATCAAATGAAATTCAGTCAAAAGAAGAACAATACTATCAACAACAAGAAAGAATCCAAACAAATGAACATATAGAAAAACAGATCAAAGAATTGATTGCTTCTGTAGAACAAAAATGGGAAGAAGTGACAGCTTTGCATCAATTATCAGCAACGATCAATGGCGATAATCCAAGAAAAACAAGCTTAGAACGATATGTTCTTCAAACCTACTTGGAAGAAGTATTGACTGTTGCGAATCAGCGTTTGGGTTTGTTGACGAATAACCGATATCAGTTTGAGCTGAACCAAGATTCGGGCAGTTATAAAAATCAAACTGGACTAGAAATCAATGTATATGATGACAATGCGGGAACGAGTCGAAGTGCCCATACACTTTCTGGCGGTGAAAGCTTTATCGCGGCGTTAGCGTTGGCTTTGTCTTTAGCAGAAGTCATCCAAGAACAAGCTGGCGGTGTTTTGATCGAGGCACTCTTTATCGATGAAGGATTTGGATCTTTAGATGAAGAAGCGCTAGAAATGGCGATGGAAGCCTTGGAAACAATTGAAAATGAAGGAAGAATGATCGGTATTATCAGTCATGTAAGTGAATTAAAAGCAAGAATTCCACAACAGTTACAAATCAAAACAAATGGGAATGGTCAAAGTAAAGTGACCTATCAAATGGCATAGGAGGTGAACGTATGAAATGGAGTATACCGGAGCGTATCGTAGAGCGCGGTAGAGATTATATGAAAGAAGGACGTGTCTTGTCGATCGTTCAAGACCCAGAGCGAAAACTCTGGCATGCTGAAGTGTTAGGGAATGAACTATACCATGTACAATTAGATGGTTCAGCAAAGGAAAATGATGTCTGCGAATGTCCATACTGGATGGATCATGGTTATTGTAAACATACTGTAGCTGTTGAGTTATCTTTGCGGCAAAAAGGAACCTCAAGGATCATCAAAGACGATCAGCCTCAGATGTTTGAAAAGCGTTCTGTATCTATGTCTGAAATGTTTACAAAAGGCTTTGCTAAGCTGAATCAAACAGCTGAAACGGAAAAAATAATTCCTTTAGTTGTTGAAGTGGTTATTGATGTGATCGAAACAAATAATTATTATCCCGAACTGGCTGTTTTAGGTGTTTCTCTTCGATTGGGGTATCAAGGAGTCAAACCGAAGACCTATATCATCAAAAATATCGGTGAATTTTTACAAACTTTTCAAAAAGAGGGCACTTTTTTAGTCAATAAACAGCACTACTTTGATTTGAAGAAAGACGCATTTTCGATCGAAGTACAAGAGTTATTGACGCAATTGGCTGCTGTTTATCAAACAAGTCAGCTGCTTGGTGCGAATGGTGTCCAAGTGAAAGGAAAGATCGATAAGCGCTACCTCATTTTACCGATCGATCAAGGACAACAATTGATCGAAAAAATGACCCATATTCCCTACTTTCAGCTGAATGATGAAGAGAAAAAATATCGTCATTTGACATTTACTAGAGGCGCGTTACCGATTTTGTTCGACGTTAGTAAACAAAGTGATGGTACGTATAAATTAAAGATCGATGATCGAATCACTACTTTTTTGGCGCATTATCAGTGGGGGATCAGTGATAATCAAGTCTATCTGTTTACACCGGAGCAAGAGTCAATTTATACTACCTTGCTGCAATTGTTGAAACGGATCGAAAAGCCTGAGATCATTTATGAAAAACACGAGTTATCAGATCTATTTGGTTCCGTTGTGCCATTATTAGAAAAAATCGGGACGGTCACAGTCAGTGATGAAGTCTCAGGAGAAGTTGTTTACCATTCTTTGGAAACAATTTTCATTTTCCGGAAAATCAAAGGAATGATCAAAGTTCGAGTTGATTTTACTTATGGTGATGTTGTTTTCTCAACTGATGAAACGCATTCTATCGCTTCAGGAGAAAATCAGGAAGTGATTCGTGACGGAAAAAAAGAACAAGAAATCCTTGAGCAGCTTGGCACATTCGGCTATCAAAAAAGTGTTGATGCCTATGAAAAACCATTACCAGCTGGTGAGCGTTTGTATTACTTTTTCAAAGCAGAAATTCCTGCTTTCCGACGTCTAGGCGAGGTTAGGATGGGGAAAAAACTACGAGAATTATTCTTGGATGCTCAACATCATCAGCCAATGATCGAAGTTTCCGATTCTGATTCTTGGTTGGATGTTCGGTTTGATATCAGTGGTATCCGCGAACAGGAAATCGATGAAGTCTTATCCAGCTTATTACGGAATGACCGGTTTTATACCTTAGAATCAGGAGAGATTTTGTCATTTGATTCAGAAGAATTTCAACAAACCAGTGAAATACTGACATTGTTAAGACAAAATATGAAAAATGTTCAAGGAACGATTCAAGTACCTAGAAACCAAGGGTTGATGATCGAAAGTATGCTGGAAAATAATTCACGGGCTCATTTTTCAGAATCATTCAAGGAAATGGTTGCAAACCTGACTCACCCGGAAGAATTTGAAGCAAAATTACCTGATAATATTCAAGCAACTTTACGAAATTATCAAGTCGATGGATTTAAATGGCTCAAGATGCTAAGTTATTATCAATTTGGCGGTATTTTAGCAGATGAAATGGGTCTTGGGAAAACACTACAGACGATTACCTATTTGCTTTCTGAAAAAGAAGAAAATAGAATCAAAGGCAAAGCATTGATCGTTGCGCCAGCGAGTTTGATATACAACTGGGCTGCGGAAATCAAGAAGTTTGCACCAGACCTAGAAGCAGCTGTTATCGCCGGCAACAAAGCAGAGCGAGAAGTTATTGCGGCTCAGAAAGACCTGGATATTTTGATCACATCTTATGCAAGCTTAAGGCAAGATGTCGATATGTATCAAGCATTTGATTTAGGTTATCTGATCTTAGATGAAGCCCAAATGGTCAAAAATAGCGGCACTAAAACAGCTCAGGCGCTAAAAAGTTTAATAGTCCCTCAACGTTTTGCATTAAGCGGAACGCCGATCGAAAATAATTTAGATGAGCTGTGGTCGATTTTTCAAATGATTTTACCTGGTCTATTTCCAACGCGTACATTATTTAGAGCGATGAAGCCGGAAGAAATCGCTAAGATGATTCAACCATTTATCTTACGTCGGGATAAACAGACGGTCCTTAAGGATTTACCTGAAAAAATTGAAAGTAATTTGTATAGTGTACTGACTGAGGAACAAAAAACAGTTTATCTGGCTTATCTAAAACAAATGCAGGAAGATGTCAGCCAAATGGATCAAGATGCGTTCAAGAAAAATCGTTTAAGTATTTTAGCAGGCTTGACAAGATTACGCCAGATTTGCTGCGATCCTCGTTTATTTATTGATGATTATTCTGGTGGTTCTGGTAAGCTTGAACAAGTGAAAGATCTATTGATCGCAGCTAAAGAAAATAATCGTCGAGTCTTGCTTTTCTCTCAATTTACCAGCATGCTGTCTATTATTGAAAAAGAATTAGCTGAATTAGGTCTGTCGACTTTTTATCTAAGAGGGAGTACGAAGCCCAAAGAGCGAATGGAAATGGCGGATGCTTTCAATGCAGGTCAAAAAGACGTTTTCTTGATCTCCTTGAAGGCTGGAGGTACTGGACTTAATTTGACAGGAGCAGACACAGTTATTTTGTACGATCTTTGGTGGAATCCTGCTGTGGAAGAACAAGCTGCTGGACGTGCACATCGTATTGGACAAAAAAATGTCGTTGAGGTCTGGCGAATGATTGCCGAAGGAACAGTTGAGGAGAAAATGAATTCACTTCAACAGGAGAAAAGGGAACTATTCCAAAAAGTAATTCAAGGGAATGAAGAGCAGTTAGCTAAAATGACCGAAGATGATATTCGTGCAATTTTGAGCATTGGAGAGTTGTAGAAAAGGAAACAATAATGAAGCTGTATGTCCCAGCTGATGTGATCAGAGCGCAGCAGCAGCTTACTCGTAAATAGAGCCCGAAACAAAACTGATTTTTAGTTTTGTTTCGGGCTCTATTTGTATTTCCTTATGAAAATATCGATTGAATGACTGGCAGCAATTCATCAAATGAAGTTACTTCATGAAGATGTGTTGGTGTTTCGTTTTCAGGTAAGGCTCTTAAACGATGATTGAACCAAAGAGAGTGCCAGCCGCCGTTTTTGGCACCAGCAATATCATTTTCAAAGCTGTCGCCGACGTAAAGTGTGTGTGCAGCGTCCATAGAAAATTCTTTTGCTGCTAGGTCAAAAATTTCTTTTTCTGGTTTTTGAAAGCCAGTACTTTGAGAAATAATGATGTTATCAGTAGGAACCCATTGTTCAAGTTGAAGCTGTTTTACTTTTTTATATTGATGATCTGTTGGTCCATTTGTAATGATTCCCATTGGAATATTTTTGTTTTTTAAGAAGTCAAAGACTTTTTTTAATTCAGGATGCATGACGATATTGTCTAATTCCTCTTCATATACTTTTTGAAAAGTGATGCCGTCTTCTTTTATAACAGAAGCATACCCTAAATCTTTCAATGATTCGTCGATTCGATAAAAACGCATAAAGTCTAATGTCCATTCATTGGACATTACTTTTGGAAATGTTTCATCGCTATGAAAGCGAAAACGAATGTAAAGCTCATGCATATCATCTGATTTCACAGTAGGAAAAACTGTATTGATCGCATTTCTAAAAGGCTGTTGTTGGTCATAAATCGTATCATCCACATCAAAAACAATAGTTTTCATTAAAAAAGTTGCACTCCTTAATATTTTTCAGAAATTTTTTCAATCTCATTTTCATTGTAGCGAATTTCACGAAAAAAGAACAGAAAGAAATTTTTAATGTTAGAGGCAAATTTTCTTGAAATAGGAGGCTGATTGCTATTGAATGTTAGCTAGATTCTTTAGAATAAGGCTTTTAAAAAAAATGTACATTTAGTATAATATAAACAGAAACACCGATTAGGCCTATCTTCCCCAAGATATAAGCAACTTATCGGTGTTTTTCAATGATGTACATGTATGTATATAATTTAACAAATACTGGTCAGCTTTTCAAGTATTTGAAATAACAAGGAGCAAAATGTATAAAAAACTAAAACTAAAGTTAATTATAAGAAGTACGAAGTAGTTATCTGATATTTATACTCATTATATCTGAAAATATTACCGATGAATTTATTAGAAAATTTTCATAATGATGTTGTCTACATGAAGAAATAACTATCTATTTCAACGAATTTAATTACCACAGAAGCTATTTTTTATTATTGTAAAAATCGAAATATATTATTTAAGTAATAGGAATTTTAAAAATAGAATTATTATTTTCTACATTTAAAAAATAACGATCGTTCATTTTTTTATGCTTAAAAAATAAACTTTTTTCTCTTTTTTTACTTATCATGTGAATTTATTCTCAAGGTTTTTTTACTTTGCTTTTGTAGAGTATGAAGTATTTTTTTCAAATTTTGCATCAATGCTTTTCTTTGCGTATAATATATAAGAGTCAAAAAGAGAAAGAGGGAGTTTATGTTAAAACGTTTTTTTAGCTATTATCGACCATATAAGCATTTATTTATCTTAGATTTTTCCTGTGCTGTTATTGCAGGTCTATTAGAATTATCATTTCCCGTCGTCGTCAATCAAGTGATCGACAAAATCATGCCTAAAGGTGATTTTCGTTTGATCGGATTGGCTTGTGTAGGCTTACTGTTTTTTTATATTTTAAACACAGTTTTACAATATATTGTTGTATTTTTTGGTCACAAGTTAGGGGTCAATATTGAAACGGATATGCGCAGGGAGTTATATGAGCATTTACAGACTCAGCCGTTCGAATATTATGACAATCAAAAAACAGGGAAGCTGATGAGTCGCTTAACGACTGATTTATTTGAAATTTCAGAAGTTGCCCATCATGGGCCAGAGGATGTTTTCATTACCGTGATGACATTGCTTGGTTCCTTTTATCTAATGCTTCGTATTCATGTCCAATTGGCGCTAGCAACGTTTGTTCTTTTACCATTCATCACGATTGCACTAGTCTTTTTCAATAAAAGAATGACAAAGGTCAATACTAAGATTTATGACAATCTAGGGGAATTCAATGCAGGCGTAGAAGCTTCTGTCAGTGGAATAAGAGTCACACAATCTTTTGCAAATGAACCTTTTGAGCGTCAACGCTTTGAGGGCTTGAATCAGGCTTATCGCCAATCAAAGATCATGTTTTATAAATTGATGGGTGTCAGCTCTGCGTACAATTATTTTCTTATTCGCCTGATCAATCTGTTTACCTTGATTTTTGGCGCGTATTATACGATCAATGGTGAGATCACTAATGGTGATTTTGTTGGATTCATTTTGTTGGCCAATGTTTTTGTGCGTCCGATCGAGAAAGTCAATAACATGATTGAAAGTTATCCTAAAGGGATCGCTGGATTTAAACGTTTTACTGAGGAGATCGACAAAAAGCCGGCAATCAAAGATAAACCGAATGCGGTAGCTGTTGAGCATTTAACAGGAGATATCATTTATGAGGATGTATCATTTTCATATGCAGATTCCACTAAAGTACTGAATCATATCGATTTGCATATCGTTCCTGGTGAAACGGTCGCATTTGTAGGTCAAAGCGGTTCTGGTAAAACAACACTTTGCAATTTACTGCCGCGGTTTTATGAAGTAAGCGAAGGAAATATCACGATCGATGGAATCAACATTCAAGATATGACTTTAGCTTCATTAAGAAGTCAAATCGGGATCGTTCAGCAGGATGTATTTTTATTTCCGGGAACGATACGAGAGAATATCGCTTATGGAAAATTAGATGCAACAGAAGAAGAGATCCAAACGGCTGTCAAATTAGCCCATTTAGAAAAAGTGATTGATCAGATGTCTGAGGGCTTGGATACATTGATCGGTGAAAGAGGAGTCAAGCTTTCAGGTGGGCAAAAACAGCGTGTAGCAATTGCCCGAATGTTTTTAAAAAATCCGCCGATCTTGATTTTGGATGAAGCAACTTCTGCACTTGATACAGAAACAGAACAGGTCATCCAAGAATCACTGAATTCTTTAGCTGAAGGTAGAACAACAATGATCATTGCCCATCGTTTAGCAACGATCAAGCATGCAACACGTATCATCGTCGTCAGTGATCAAGGAATCCTAGAAGAAGGAACACATGAAGAACTGCTATCAAAAGGTGGACATTACCGTCGTTTACATGATGCACAGTTTAGAGATTGATCAACAAAAAGGGTGTGAAGCAAAAGTCGTTGTACTTTTGCTTCACACCCTAAATTCATATCTACACTGAGAATAGAAGTAATTTCTTAACTATGCAATCGATCTACTTGGTTCAAGTTCTTATCTGCGCGGTTTTCTACCTAAGCCAATCGCATTTTTCATTCGTTGTAATGTCTTATTCGCAACTAGACGTGCCTGTTCAGCGCCTTTATCAAGGATCTCATCTAGTTCATCTGAAGCTAATAGTTCATTGTAGCGAGTTTGGATCGGCTCAAGTAGCTCAACAACAGCTTCGGCTAAATCAGATTTAAAATCACCATACCCTTTACCTTCATATTGAGTTACTATTTCTGCAACAGGACGACCTGTCACCGCTGAGAAAATACTTAATAGATTAGATATACCAGGTTTATTTTCTGGGTCATATTCGATGATTCCAGTAGAGTCGGTAACCGCTGATTTGATTTTTTTACGGATCACATTAGGTTCATCCAGCATAGAAATGAATCCTTTAGCATTCGTATCAGATTTGCTCATCTTACTTGTTGGATCTTGTAAACTCATCACGCGTCCGCCTTGTTCCGCGATTTTGACCTCAGGCATCACTAATAATTCTTGGTTTGCCTGACCATAGCGCTTGTTAAAGCGTTCAACAAAGTCTCTAGTCAATTCTAAATGCTGCTTTTGATCGTCTCCGACAGGAACTAGATTAGCGTTATATAAAATGATATCTCCAACCATCAACGGCGGATATGTCAAAAGACCGGCACTCACACCAGTTCGTCCATTTTTTTGTGATTTATCTTTGAATTGAGTCATACGTTCAAGCTCGCCGATCGTTGTATTACATTGGATGATCCAGGCAGCTTCTGCGTGTGCTGATACTTCAGATTGAATAAAGATCGTTGCTTTCTCAGGATCTAACCCAACTGCTAAATATAAAGCTGCTAGGCCGCGGATTTGCTGACGCAATTTAATAGGATCTTGAGGGACTGTGATCGCATGTTCATCAACGATACAAAAGTAGCAATCATAATGATTCTGCAAATCAACAAACTGTTTCATTGCACCGATATAATTACCGATCGTTGGTATTCCGCTTGGCTGTATGCCAGAAAAAATTGTTTCCATAAAGTAACCACCTTAATCAATTAATAAACGTTATTGTTATCATTATACAGCTAAAAGAAAAAAAAAACAGGGAAACAAAGAAAAAAACTAAATTGTCACAATTTCTGGACTAATACAGATAGAATAATAGGGGAAACTGTATCATTTTTCACCTGTGTGAAAACGCTATATTTTTTCGTGACTAAGTGGCAATTTATCTTTGCTTATTAAAAAAAAAACGTAAAATAACGAAAAAACTATGCTTTTTTTCAAAAAAAGACCTAGTATTTTTATTAGAAATTGGGTATACTTACATTAAACAGGTAAACAGTTTGATTTCCTGTTTTAAAAAAGTATTACTAATCACAAAAGGAGTGATGCACATGTTGACACTTTATACTTCCCCAAGTTGTACGTCTTGCCGTAAGGCTCGTGCGTGGTTGCAAGAACACGAGATTCCATTCAAAGAAAGAAATATTTTTTCAGAACCATTGAATATTTCTGAATTGAAAGCAATCTTGCGAATGACAGAAGACGGAACTGAAGAAATTATATCTACCCGTTCTAAGGTCTTCCAAAAACTTAATATGGATTTGGATGAGCTGCCATTGCAAGATTTACTAGAATTAGTAAAAGAGAATCCAGGATTGTTGCGTCGGCCAATAATGATTGATGAAAAAAGATTACAGGTTGGTTTTAATGAGGATGAAATTCGACGTTTCTTGCCAAGAGGAGTTCGGCAGTTAGAATTACGTCAAGCGCAACTAATGGCAGGTTTATAAAATTTAAGCAGAGGGACTGGGACATGACTCTACGAGTTACGACCCAGTCCTTTTAAAAACGAATAAACATTGAAAGCAGGAGTGATTATTGTCATATCAGGTATGTCGTATAGTTTCACTACTTTTCGATTACATCAATTTTTAAGTACGAAATATATAGAAAGTTTGAACGCATAAGCCTCGTTGCTGAACGGTTCTGTCATGAATTTTTTACATAGAACAATCAAATTTTTATAGAAAAGTAAACATATATGCTACTAGAGTTAAGGAAATTAATAAGAGAACAGTTTATTTACAAATATTGTTACTTTTCCCTTTACATTTGGCGTGATTCCGCTACAATGTACGTAAGAATAAGTTTCCTGAAAAGCAAAAGTGAGGTGTAGCGACATGGAAATGGAACATATCAATGAAAATACCATACGGGTATTGATTGGCAATGAAGATCTGGCTGACCGAGGGATTACGTTTTTAGATTTACTTGGCAATCATAAGGAGGTAGAAAATTTTTTCTACAGCATTCTAGAAGAAGTTGATGTGGAAGATGAATTTCAAGGCAGTGAAGCTGTTACCTTTCAGGTTCTGCCAAAAAGTGATGGGTTAGAACTTTTTATTAGTAAAAATGCTTCGATGGATGATGTTTCTAATTTTGAAAATTTTAATGATTTGAGCTCAGAAGAAGTGAGTAATATTATTCGAAAACAAATAGAAGATGACTTTGCTGATGACACACAAGAATTTTCTGATAATACAGTAAAAAATTTAGTGTTTGAACTGAATGATTTTGAAACAATGATTCAATTAGCAAATGAAGTTTATCTACAGTCTGTGATAGCGAATTTATATACATTTAAAGGAACATATTATCTGCAAGTTATTTTCTTGCTGGATGAGTTAGGGAAAAATGATGTGGAAAATGAATTAGCACAATTATTAGAATTTGCTCGTTTATCGACAGTCACTCCTGAAACCTTAAATGAATATGGTACGTGTATTATGGAAAGAAATGCATTGGAATTGACTAGATATTACTTTGAATAGACTCAATGAAACTGAAACAGCACTTAATATGTGTGCTGTTTCAGTTTTTTTTGTGCATCATTGAAAAAAGTGCGTATATTAGCATTAGAGGTGATCACTATATTAAATGCATATACGGAAGACAAAGAGCTCATCACATTACTCCATAAGACCAGAGAAGAGATAGACGAGCTAAAAGGAGTCCAATATTTTTGCCCTATTTGTGAAGCTGTTGTTCAAATCAAGAACGGACGTATAAAAATTCCTCACTTTGCACATTATAATCGAAGTCATTGTCCATTTGCCGCAGATGGAGAAACACAAGAGCATCTTTCTTTGAAGGAAATGTTTGCAGCGTGGTGTGAATCTGAAGGACTTGCTTATGAATTGGAGAAATATTTGCCGGAAATCAATCAGCGGCCAGACCTACTGATCGGAAAGATCGCTGTGGAATTTCAATGCAGTCCTTTAAGTTCATCAAGATTGATCGAAAGAAGTAAGAACTATCGAGATAAGGGGTATCAGGTTGTTTGGATCTGTGGGAAAAAGATCCTTCGTGACTTCAATATTTTAACAGGACTAGCGAAAAATTTATGTTATTATTCTGAAAACATCGGTTTCTATTTATGGGCAGCAGATTGGCAAAAAAAGGAGCTTTCCTTATACTTTCATTTAGAAGAAGATTGGAAAAAGAGGGTCTATTCTGCTAAAAAAACTTGGCCACTGTTTACAGATTTTCTTCTTAAAATCATTCATTTTCCCGTGACTGCAGCGCTGCATCATTACAGAGAATATCAGGCTGGACAGTTGATTTCAGCTTATTATGATGAACTGAATAAAAAACTATGTAAAAGAGAAGAGCAGGTACGATTGATTCAATCTCAATTATATAACAACCATTTTCATATTCTCCATTTGCCTTATTGGTTTTATTATCCAGGTCTCCATATTTTTTGCTGTGTCGGATCAGATATGCTGTTAAAATTGATCGTTTGGAAATGGGTACAGTTTTTTGATCAGAATGTTTTTTTGCCTGAAGAACTAAAAGCATCTTTGATGGCTGAATTAGCAAAATCAACAGAATTATTTTATGATTTTCCCAATATTTCGTTAGAATCGATTCAAACGTATTGCTTTGAGCAATTGCTTCGTCGTTTGATCCATTGCCAGTATTTGATCAAAACGTCAAAAGGTTGGAAGGTAAATGCAGGGGAAAATGAATATTGTGTTGCCGATATCCACAAATGGCTGAAAAGTATTGAAAAGAAACGCGTAATCAGTGCTACTCCACATCAAAATATGATACTATAAATTTATGAAAAATAATTCTTAAAGGAGTAGATATGATGAGCGGAGCAAAACAATTACCAGAACGTTCCACATTACCTATTGAAATGACTTGGGATCTAACTAAAATTTTTAAGGACGATCAGGCATTTGACGATGCTTACCAAGTGTTGACGAAAGAATTACAAGAAGTAGAAAAATATAAAGGGACGCTGGATCAGGGCAGTACAGCTTTTTTAAATAGTATTGAGATGCTGCTAAAAGTATATCGACAAATCGAAGTCATCTACGTGTATGCTCATTTAAAAAATGATCAGGATACATCGAATGCAACCTATCAAGCATTGTATTCTAGAGCGAGCTCATTATTTGCACAAGTCAGTGAGGCAGTTGCGTGGTTTGAGCCAGAATTATTATCTTTAAATGATGATCTGATTTGGGGATATTTTGCAGAGAAGCCAGAATTGGAAATTTATCGACACTTTGTTGAAAATATTCTAAATGAACGTCCGCATATTTTATCCGCAGAGCAAGAAGCGCTACTAGCAGGCGCTAGTGAAATTTTTGGTGCTTCAAGTGATACATTTTCAATTTTGAACAATGCAGATTTGAAATTCCCTGTGATCGAGGATGAAAATGGCGAAAAAGTTCAATTGACTCATGGCGTTTATGGCCAGTTAATGGAAAATATCGATAGAAGTGTTCGTGAAAAGGCATTTAAAGCGCTGTATTCAGTGTATGATCAGTTCCAAAATACATTTGCGCAAACGTTGAGTTCTCATGTCAAAGCGCATAATTATAAGGCAAAGATTAGAAACTATCCATCGGCTAGAGCAGCTGCATTAAGTAGTAACCATATACCTGAAAGTGTCTACGATACGTTGTTAGATGTTGTAAATAAGCATTTACCGTTGCTTCATCGATATGTTGCATTACGGAAACGTTTACTGAATCTAGAAGAACTGCATATGTATGATATGTATACGCCGATTTTAGGAGAAGCCTCGATCAAATACTCTTATGAAGAAGCAAAAGAAAAAGCGCTGGCTGCATTAAAACCAATGGGAGAGGAATACCTGACCGTTGTTGAAACAGCGTTTAATGATCGTTGGATCGATGTCATTGAAAATCAAGGGAAACGAAGCGGTGCATATTCATCAGGAGCATATGACACAGCACCCTATATTTTGATGAATTGGCATGACAGTCTAGACCAACTCTATACATTAGTACATGAGATGGGTCACAGCGTGCACAGCTATTTTACTCGTAACAATCAACCTTATGTTTATGGGGATTATTCGATTTTCTTAGCTGAGATTGCGTCTACTACAAATGAAAACATTTTAACAGAGTATCTTTTAGAGACAGAAACGGATCCGCGCATCAGAGCGTATGTACTGAACCATTATTTAGATGGATTCAAAGGAACGATTTTCCGTCAAACACAGTTTGCTGAATTTGAGCATTTTATTCACACTGAAGATGCGAAAGGAACGCCTTTGACTAGCGAGTATTTAAGTGAATATTATGAGCAGTTGAATGCAAAATTCTATGGACCGGATGTTGTGAAAGATCCAGAAATCACGTTGGAATGGACACGAATTCCACATTTTTACTATAATTATTATGTTTATCAATACGCAACAGGTTTCTCAGCCGCTTCTGCTTTAGCAAATAAAATTTTAGCAGAAGAACCGCAAGCATTAGAAAACTATTTGACCTATTTGAAATCAGGAAGCAGTGATTATCCGATCGAAGTCATGAAAAAGGCTGGTGTGGATATGACTCAGCCACAGTATATAGAAGATGCAATGAAAGTTTTTGAAACACGTTTGAATGAATTAGAGAAACTTGTAGAGTCAATGGAATAGAAAAAAAGCCTCCTTTTAGATAAGGAGGTTTTTTGTTTAAAGTAAATGTAGGTGACCATGAGGAACTCTTGAATCATTGAAATGGTTCAATTCGAATTTTTCATGGAAATATTGTAAGTTATCTTCCGAAGTCTCACAAAGGCTTTTGATTTCATCCATAGATTCACAATCTTCAACAAGTACGCCAAAATCACGATCACAAGCGTAATTATAAACAACTGCAGAAGGATGCTTAGTGATGCCCATCTCTCGAGCGATTTGTTGATCAGTTTGGAATGATTCCTTAACAAAATCAGAAGCACGATCAGCATGGAACATCTCTAAATCACCACCAGCTTCTACAACAAGTTTTTCAACTAACTCTGATGAGTAAGGTTGGTTTTCAACTGCTACAGCTTGTTGAAGACCGAGAAGTAAATGACGACCTTTCTTTTTTCCTTGTAGCTGTGCAGCTTTGTAATCAAGAGCTGCGGAATAGATATCTTCAAACAATTGATTTCGTTGTTCAATATCATGTGCGGGGATATCAAATAACTTTATCAGGTGGTTTATCGTTTTCATATTAACTAATGGGATGAAACGAAACTGAATTTTCTTATTTTCCGTTTCAACTAATTTTAAAATATCCTTTTCTATGTTGAGACAAATGCCCCCCAAAGGATTAACGAACAGATAGATTTCAATCATTCATACTTCCTCCAATTTGACTCTTTTTTTGCAACTAGACATCATTTCTCAACTAAGTGACCCTAATTTATCAGAAAACTTGGGAAAATTGAAATGATATGTTTTACCATTATAACTTCTTAATCTTTTTACTTGAGCTTTGCATCATTCGCTGAATTTTATTTGGTGATGGCTTTTCTTTGATATTCAAAGTATCCAATAAAGCAAAAAATTCTTTTTTACCAATAATGGCATCACTAACTTCTAATTCTAATTCAAAATCATGCTGCTCGTTGTACCAACTTTCATCTAGCGCGAGTAAACCTTGGGGAAGTTTTTTTTCTGCTCGTTTAGTTGTTAAGCTGCCGATTAAACGTAAATCATCTTTGGCAATACCTAATGTAATCAATTTATTGTAGACAGCCCCTGAATTAGGGAGTATGCCTGAGTCAATAATTGCTTGTGCTTGCGCAGTGGAAAGCGAGTCATTGATCTCTAATAAACCGACCTTTTCAGGTACTTTCAAAGTGATTTCTGCATTTTTCGATAGTGTTCGAACTCTTAAACCAATGTGCTTTTCTTTTAACTGGAAATCAGCTGTATCGAAATAGTAATTGGTTTGTGTAAAAAAGTGGTTTTCTTCTAATTTAAAAAAATCAGCGGTGCGCAAAAATTCTTCTTTAGATAATAAGGTTTTAAATTCTATTTCTAAATTTTCACTCACTACTTTTTGACCCACTTTCTTTAATTTAATTCAATTTTTACATACTTTACCCATTTACGTCAAGAAAAGTGAACTAGAAGTTAAAAAGTTTACGAAAGTCTAAAAAAAACAGACAATTTCTCAAAATGTCCTATTTTTCTCAGCTCTATGGTAAAATAAGCTGTGAATCAAATTCAAGGAAATAGAGGGATTAGGATGGAGAAAGAGTGGGAGCTTTTTCTGGCACCTTATGAACAGGCTGTTGGAGAAATGAAAGTCAAACTGCGCGGCATTCGTAAGCAGTTTCGAGAACAAAACAAACATACGCCTATTGAGTTTGTAACTGGACGTGTGAAACCAGTCGATAGTATTTTAACCAAAGCAGCTCTGCGGAATATTCCAGTAGAACGAATTGAAGAGGAAATGCAGGATATAGCTGGTCTTAGGATCATGTGTCAATTTGTGGAAGACATCCGTCAAGTGGTGGATATCATTCGCAATAGAAAAGATTTACGGATCATTCAAGAGCGAGATTATATCACGAATAAGAAAGAAAGCGGCTATCGTTCGTATCATTTAGTGATCGAATATCCTGTCCAATTGATCACAGGTGAAAAGAAAATTTTAGCTGAGATTCAGATTCGGACATTAGCAATGAATTTTTGGGCGACCATTGAGCATTCATTAAATTATAAATATCAAGGTGTTTTTCCCGAAGAAATGAAAGAACGTCTTCAAAGAGCAGCAGAAGCAGCCTACCAATTAGATGAAGAAATGTCCACGATTCGTGAAGAAATTCAAGAAGCGCAGCATTTATTCTCTCATGGGCGGGGAAAATTTCAAGATGATTATTATCAACGATTATCTGAAAAGAAAGAGAAACTAGATCAATAGGAGGCATCAGATGAAAGTAGCAATTGTTCATAATCATGAGCAGCTGTCAAAAGAAGTGACAGGGCGTCTGCTTTTGCTGTTAAAGCAAAATAACATTGAAATCGATGAACAACAGCCGGAACTGGTGATTTCTGTAGGTGGAGACGGTACATTGTTATCGGCCTTTCACCGCTTCAACCATCGCTTGGATGAGGTTAGTTTTTTAGGTGTCCATACAGGACATCTAGGATTTTATACGGATTGGCGGGACTATGAACTTGAAGAATTAGTGCAAAGCTTGTTAGTTCATCAGGAAAAAAGCATTAGTTATCCATTATTAGATGTGAAAATCAGTTTTCACGGGAATAAGCCTGACAAGCATTTTCTAGCTTTGAATGAGTCAACGATCAAGCGTGCTAATCGGACGATGGTAGCAGATGTATTTATTAAAGACGAGCTGTTTGAACGCTTTCGGGGGGATGGCTTGTCTGTTTCTACACCGACGGGCTCAACAGCTTATAACAAGAGTATTGGCGGAGCTGTTTTACACCCAAGTATCAATGCCTTTCAATTAGCTGAGATCGCCTCATTGAACAATCGTGTCTTTCGAACGTTAGGATCTCCGATCGTGATTGCTCATACCGAATGGGTCGAAATCAAACTTCAGGAAAGTAATGACTATCTGATCACAGTCGATCAGTTGGATATTTATCAAGATGACATCAAATCGATTTATTATCGTATTGCTGATGAACGAATTCATTTTGCGTCATATCGGCATATGCATTTTTGGCATCGAGTGAAGGATGCATTTATTAGTGAGGATTAAAGGAAAATGGAATTTAGTTGGATTGTAGAGAAAGAAGAGCCGGAGCAAGTAAAATATTTTTTAAAAGAGCAGGGGATATCTAGGGGCCTCCTAGCCAAAATCAAGTTTCAAGGTGGTAAGATCGAAGTCAATGAATCAGTCGAAAATGTTTTATTTAAGCTGTCTTTAGGCGATCGAGTCAAAGTGACGATTCCGGATGAACTGGAACATGAGACGTTATTGGTTGATAATAAACCTTTAGAAATTTTATTTGAGGATGAGCACTATTTAGTAGTTAATAAACCGGCTGGAGTTGCCTCTATTCCATCTCAGTATCACCCGAATGGTACGATGGCTAATCGAGTCAAAGCGTATTATAAAGCTCAGGGGTATAAAAATCAGGTGATTCATGTAGTTACTCGTTTGGATCGTGATACTACAGGATTGATGTTATTTGCAAAGCATGGTTTTGCTCATGCGATGCTGGATCAAGAACTGCGGCAAAAGAAAGTCGTAAAAATTTATCAGGCGTTGGTTGGCGGACATGTAGAGTCATTATCTGAACATGGGAAAATCGATCAGCCAATAGGAAGAGATTTGTCGTCACTATTGAAGCGCACGATCGTTGAGACAGGGCAACAAGCTGAGACGGAATACTGGTTGTTGAAGCGTCAAGCAGATCAAGCTTTGGTGAATATCCAGCTGCATACAGGAAGAACGCATCAAATCAGAGTACACTTTGAATCGATTGGCTGTTCGCTATTAGGGGATGAGATGTATGGCGGTAATATGGATCAAGGAATCGAACGTCAGGCGCTGCATTGCTGCCAGTTGAATTTTGTTCATCCTTTTTCAAAAGAGTATATGGAATTAAGGTCTCCTTTAGCAGATGATATGAAAAAAATTGCAGCACGATTATAGCGAGGAAGGAGCGGTATATGTGAATGAAGGACAGGAAATGGAAGAGCATTTCTCGCTGTTGCTAGAGACGCTGCAGAAACAGGAAATGACTGAGTTTCGCGAATTGTTTTTAGCACTTCACATTTATGAACAAGGACAATTTTATCAATCGATCGATGAAACAGATCGAAAACAGATCTATAGCTACTTATCACCAAAAGAGCTGGCGGATATGTTTGATGTGATCGAAGAAGATAATGAAAACATGAAAGACTACATCGCTGAAATGCGGCCAAGCTATGCAGCCGAGATGCTGTCAGAAATGTATACAGATAACGCGGTTGACTTATTGAATAAATTGGATAAAAGCCAAAAGGCTAAATATCTGAGCTTAATGAGTTCGGAAGATGCCGGTGAGATCAAAGAGCTACTTCATTATGAAGATGACACGGCTGGGGCGATCATGACCACTGAGTTTGTTTCGATCGTGGCTAATCAGACTGTTCGTTCAGCGATGTATGTATTGAAAAATCAAGCAGATGTCGCGGAAACTATCTATTATGTGTATGTCGTCGATCAGGAAAATCATTTAGTCGGAGTGATTTCCTTGCGTGATTTGATCGTGAATGATGATGATACCATGATTTCCGATGTTTTGAGTGAACGGGTCATCTCGGTTCATGTGGGAGACGATCAAGAAGATGTTGCTCAAACGATTCGGGACTATGACTTTCTGGCATTGCCGGTCACGGATTATGATGATCACTTATTAGGGATCGTCACTGTCGATGATATCATTGATGTTATCGATGATGAGGCTGCCAGTGATTACTCTGGTTTAGCAGGGGTCAACGTAGAAGAGGTAAGTGAAAATCCAATTAAAGCCGCATCCAAACGTCTTCCGTGGTTGATTACGCTATTATTTTTAGGAATGTCTACAGCAACATTGATCAGTCATTATGAAGAATTAGTTAGTGAAGCAAGTATTTTGGCTGTATTCATTTCATTGATCACAGGAACGGCTGGTAATGCTGGTACGCAATCGTTGGCGGTTGCAGTTAGGCGGCTTGCTGTTTCAGATGAAAAAGACAATAGTTTTGTTCGCTTGATCATCAGTGAGGTATTGACGGGATTGGTGACAGGTGCTGTAACTGGAGTCTCTATTTTTGTTGTCGTGGGAATTTGGCAGCATAATTTTCCGCTTGGTTTTGTAATTGGCATGGCAATGCTTTGTGCGATCACTGTTGCGAATTTAGCTGGAAGCTTGATTCCTATGCTGATGGATAAATTGGGTTTCGACCCTGCAGTGGCCAGTGGTCCATTCATTACAACATTGAGTGATTTGACCAGTGTACTGATCTATTTTAATATCGCTAGTTTGTTCATGCAGTATTTTGTATAAGGAAGAATCTAAACTTTTGATATAAGATTTATTAGCTAAAACATACTCAAAAATGAGTGTGTTTTTTTATTTAGTTGACAAAAAAATTGTCATAAGATAAGATACATACTAACGGTATGTATAGAGGTGAATAAATGGCACGGAATAAATATCCTGAAGAGACAGTGAAAAAAATTTTGGATGTATCAGAACAGCTTTTTATAGAAAAGGGATATGATCATACCACTATTCAAGATATTGTCGATAACTTAGGCGGATTGACTAAAGGTGTAATCTATCATCATTTTAAATCTAAAGAAGAGATCTTCAATACGATCTTAGAAAAACGATATACAGTTGATATCAATAAGCAAATTCAATCATTGGAAGGAATCAGTGGTTTTGAAAAAATCAAGCGGATCAACAGGATCAGCCTTCGATCATTAGAACATCAGAAATTAGCCTTTTCTGCGAAATCGTTGATCACAGATCCTAGGGTGATCGGTGAGTTGTATATAGAAGCATTTCAAAAAACGATCCCTTATCTTCAAGGAGTCATTGAAGAAGGGATTCAAGATGGTTCTATCTCAACTCAATATCCTCAAGAAATCGCTGAACTGATCGTTCTTTCAACGAATATGTGGTTAGCGCCTTCTTTATATAAAATGAATGAAGAGGAGCTTTTAAACAAATTGAATTTTTTTAAGCAGTTGTATGATGGGGTTCAATTTCCGTTGATCGATGATGAGTATATTCAAGATGTCGTTACAATGTATAGAGTGATCAAAGAATAAAGATGCTAGAAGCATTTTTATTTTTAATATATACATACTAATGGTATGTATATGGATTTAGTTTATAGAGTAGTAAAAAAATAAAGGAGGAAAAATGATGATCAATGAAGTAAACAGAAAAATCAACCAGTTAAATAAAAAAGTGGGAAGTCAGATTCGAGTCCCAAAATTGACTAAGCGAAGAATGAATCAGAGTGCCTTAACGAATTTGGTTGTTGGTGGATTCATAGCAAGTGCGGGTATCATTTTTGAAAAAAAAGAACTATTTTTTTTAGGAGGTCTAGGACTGGTAGGAAGTCTCGTAATGAGTATTGAAGCTAGTAATATTAAGAGTGATGAAGAGTAAAGGAGAAAAGATTGAGACAAACAGAAAAAGCAGCTTATTTAGAAATAAACTGCTTTTTCCTCATTTTCTTTGGGTTATCCTACAATTTTTGTTCCATGAACTTCGTTTACCTGCAGCGCATTGACAACAGTGTCTAAATTTTTATCTGAAATACCTCCGCCAGGGAGAATAAGGATTCGATCATTTGCATAGGCGATCAATTCTTTTAAATGATCAAAATTATCTTCGATTGGTGTTCCGCTAGGACCGCCATGCGTCAAGATTCGATGAACCTCATGATCTGCTAGCCAATCGATGGCTTTGAATTGTTTTTCTTTCGGTAAGGCATCGAAAGCCATATGGAAGGTGAGTTGTAAGCCTTCTGCAGTTTCAATCAACAGCTCCAACGCATCCTCATCAAGCCATCCATCCTCTGTTAAGCAACCTAAAACGACACCGTCAGTGCCTATTTTTTTTGCTTCGATCAAGTCTGTATGCATGATCTTTAATTCGATATCATTATAGACAAAATCACCTCCGCGCGGTCTGATGATTGTCATCACAGGAACAGAATGCTCACCAGCATAGGCAATTACTTCTTCAATAACGCCTGTACTTGGTGTTGTTCCGCCAACAGCAAGATTGTCGCATAGCTCGATGCGATTAGCACCATTTCGGATAGCTGTTGGGATATTTGTAAAATTCTCAGCACAAAATTCTTTGATCATTGGTTCCACTCCTCATTTTTGCTTCACAGGCATTGTACCATAGTTCAGCTAGTTGCCAAAGCGTTGTTCTCGTTGTAAGATAAATAACGATAGTTTAAGAAAATGTAATAGAACTTTTTAATAGAATAGGAAGAAGTCTATGTTAAAAAAAATTGAGGCAGCACGTAACTTTTTAGAAGAACATCAACAACAATTTCTATGTCCAGTTTGCCATGAACAAGTTCAGTTAAACGAATACAGCTTAACCTGTAAATTAGGACATCGATTTGATCTTTCAAAAAAAGGGACGCTTTATTTTCTTTCACATAGTATTCAAACAGAATACAGTAAAGAAATGTTAGAGCCTCGTGGACGTATGATCAAAAGCGGGATGTATCACCCGTTATTAGAAAAAATCAGAGAGCATATCGAACCGACTGCCAGTGTGTTGGATGTAGGATGTGGTGAGGGTAGTTTCTTATCTGAACTTAGCAAACTGGGGTTACGTGGGTCAAAAGTTGGTTTTGATATTTCTAAAGAGGGAATTTATTTAGCTAGTAACCAAGCTGTCGATGCTTTCTGGTGCGTCGCTGATTTAACCAACTTGCCATTTGCAGATCACTCAATGAATACGATCTTGAATATTTTTTCACCATCACACTATCAAGAATTTCGTCGTGTTTTGACAAAAGATGGAGCATTGGTCAAGGTCATACCAGAAGCGGATTATCTGAAAGAACTGAGGGCAGCATTTTATCCGGACGACGAACGGAAGCAATCTTATTCAAACGAAAAAGTCTTTGCGAAATTTTCTGAAGAGATGGACATTTTAGTGGATGAAAGAATCCGTTATACCTTTCATATTCCGGAAGAAAATCGTTTGGATTTATTAGAAATGTCCCCCTTGGAGTGGGGCGCTGCAGAACAAGTGAAAGAAACATTGAAAAAGGACCCGTTGAAAGAAATTACAATTGACGTCCGAATGTTAAAAGGAAAGGTGAAATAGCGCTTACATTTAGTTAATTTACGAAAAGGTATTGCAAAGCTCCAATATTGGTGTTATATTACATACAAGTTGTTTTTTCATTGGTTTTTATCAGGTTCCTGTTCTGATAAAAGTTAGTGAGAAGAGCTTCATTAACGTAACGACTCGCAGTGATTGACACCGAGGCGGTACGTTTTTTTTATGTCGATAATGAATAAAAAAGTGAGAATTATGTCATTCAATTGAAAGGAAATTGTAATCATGACCAACCATATTGTCTTATTTGAACCACAGATCCCGGCAAATACAGGGAATATTGCTCGCACATGTGCAGCAACGAATTCTCCTCTACATCTCATTGAGCCGTTAGGTTTCTCTACAGATGACAAACACCTGAAACGTGCAGGATTGGATTATTGGAATGATGTGAATATTACGTATCATAAAGATCTGGAGGCGTTTATAAATCATTTAGGTGAACATTCACTACATCTGATCACCAAATTTGCGAATCAAACATATAGCGAAGTAGATTACGCAGATGAAAAAGATCATTATTTTATGTTTGGGAAAGAAACCACAGGATTGCCGGAAGAATTTATGCGGGAGAATACAGAAAAATGTTTACGTATCCCGATGAATGATGAGCATGTCCGTTCGTTAAACTTGTCGAATACGGTGGCTTTGGTCGTTTATGAAGCACTGCGGCAGCAAAACTTCCCTCAGTTGGAATTACAGCATCACTACGAGAATGATAAAATAGATTAACTTAAAAAGAGCTTGAGAACAAGGGAGATTAGGTTCGATCAAGCATCGAAGAATCTGATTTTTCACCGTTAGCTATAAAATTTTAGAGTGCGAAACAAAACTGTTTTTTAGTTTTGTTTCGCACTTTTTTTGTGATTATTCATGAAGCTCTAACGGCAAGCCATCAGGATCAAAGAAAAAGGTCATTTTTTCTCCAGTAAAAGTGTCCGTTCGAATGGGCTCACAATCGATATCTTTACTTTTCAAATCTGCGATAACTTCTTCAATATTTGTCACTTTAAACGCTAGGTGTCTTAATCCTAGTGCTTCTGGGTAAGAGGGACGTTTTGGATAATCAGAGGAAATGAATAATTCTAGTTCGTAAACACCTAGTTTTAAATCAAGCTTGATATCGTTTTTATCTTCTCTATGATTTTCACGAATGATCTGAAAACCAAGTTTGTCTACATAGAATTCGATCGTCTGCTCATAATTTGAACAGTTGATCGCAATATGATGAATGGTTGTTAAAAACAAGGGAATGCCTCCTTCAAGTTGGTTGATCGTGCGTCTCCCATTATACGCTATTTTTCTAGAGAAAACCTTAGAGGTGAATGGAATTTTTATAATGAAAATGATACACTAGTTAAGATAATCAATATTATAGGATCAAGGGAGCAGTCAAAAGAATGAAATTGTACTTTACTCGGCATGGTAAAACAGAATGGAATCAGGAATTACGTTTTCAAGGCATGACAGGTGATTCGCCATTATTGCCAACGAGTTATGAAGAAATAAAATTACTAGGGCAGCAAATCAAGGATGTGCCGTTTGAAAAAATTTTTTCCAGCACCTCCTTACGTGCGAGAAAAACAGCTGAAGGAATTCAAGAAGTACTAGCGTCTCCGGTTGAGATCGTCTATACTGATGAGCTGAAAGAGCTGGGGTTAGGTCAACTTGAAGGTCAGCTGATCAACGAAATGCGAAAAACTTACTCAGAACAGATGGATCATATGCGTTATCAATTAGATAAATACGATCCGAGTGTTTTTCAAGGAGAACCGATCGAGCAAGCAATCTCAAGAATTTCATCTGTTGTTGAAAAAGCAGTTGATACGGGTGTAGGTCCCTATTTATTCGTAGGGCACGGAGCATCATTGACTGCGGCGATCCAATCTCTAGCAGGCAAAGATTTAGCCGAGTTGCGTAGTATGGGTGGGCTAAAAAATAATAGCTTATCGATTTTAGAAACAACTGGTTCTGAAGATCAAAGCTACCATTTAAAATTATGGAATGATGATTCCTTTTTACAATAACAATATTTTTGGAAAGAAGGCGGGGGCAAAACGATGGATACACTATTTGGAGATGAGGAAAAAGAATATGTCGTAGGCCATGTTCAGGCTATTTTTTTCCAAAACCCCAGCAACTTTTACAAAGTATTATTAGTGAAAATCACAGACACAAATACCGATTATTTAGAAAAAGAAATTGTGACCACTGGTAGTTTTGGCCAGATCCAAGAAGAAGAAATCTATCGCTTTTTTGGTCACTTTGTCGATCATCCTAGATATGGGCGTCAATTTCAAGTAGATAACTATCAGCAGGAACGGCCAACTTCAGCAAATGGAGTCGTCAATTATTTATCCAGTGAAAAATTTCCGGGAATCGGTAAGCGAACCGCTGAAAAAATTGTCGAAATACTAGGTGAAGATGCCATTGATCGAATCATTGCAACACCGGATGTACTAGAGGAAGTTCCACAGTTGAACGAAAAAAAACGGCAGACGATCATTGAAACGATTCGGTTGAATCATGGGATGGAGCAAGTGATCGTTGGTTTGAATCGCTATGGCTTCGGGAGTCAGTTGTCATTTTCGATTTATCAAACTTATAAAGAAGAAACGCTGGATATCATTCATGAAAATCCCTATCAATTAGTCGAAGATATTGAAGGAATTGGGTTTAAGCGTGCAGATACGATCGCAGAACAACTGGGGATCGAAGCTGATTCTGAAAAACGTATTCGAGCAGCGATCACTCATGAGATCTTTCAACATTCAGTACGTTCCGGAAATACATATGTTGAAGCTGAAACGTTGTTGCAAGAAACGATCAATACGCTTGAATCCAGCCGTCCAATCGAGATTTCAATGGACTTAGTTGCAGAACAAATCATTCATTTAGTAGAGGAAAGTAAAATCCAGCAAGAAGGGACAAAACTATTTGAAAATAGTCTTTACTTTTCAGAATGGGGCATTGGGACATCTGTGCAACGATTGCTTTCACGCAAAAAAACGATCAAATATGACAAAAAAGATGTCGAAAAAAATATTCGGATGATCGAAAAACGTTTGGGGATCTTATATGGAGAGTCTCAGCAGGCGGCTATCGAAGAAGCGATCAAATCTCCTTTATTTATTTTAACTGGGGGACCTGGAACGGGGAAAACAACTGTTATCAATGGGATCGTTTCGTTGTTTGCGGAGTTGAATGGGTTGTCTTTAGATATCAAAGACTACACGCAGGATATGTTCCCAATTTTACTGGCAGCACCTACCGGCAGGGCTGCAAAACGGATGAATGAGACGACAGGCTTACCGGCTAGCACGATCCATCGCTTACTCGGCTTGACAGGACGGGAAAAAAATCCCAGCATGTCTGCTAAGGAGCTGGAAGGTGGGCTTTTGATCATTGATGAAATGTCGATGGTCGATACTTGGTTAGCCAATACGTTGTTCAAAGCGATCCCAACAAATATGCAAGTGATCTTTGTCGGTGATAAAGATCAACTTCCTTCTGTTGGACCGGGCCAAGTCTTGCATGACTTATTACAGATCAATGAAATTCCTAAGACGGAGTTGACAGAAATTTATCGTCAGGGAGATGGCTCAAGTATCATCCCTTTAGCTCATGAAATCAAACAAGGGAAATTACCGCAGGATTTCACTGTGAATCAGAAGGATCGTTCCTTTTTCCCAAGTGATGTGTATCATATTGAAAGTTATGTTCGGCAAATCGTGACTAAAGCAAAAGCTAAAGGTTTTTCACCACAGGATATTCAATTGTTAGCTCCGATGTATCGTGGAGCTGCAGGAATTGATGCATTGAACAAAATGATGCAGGAGATATTCAATCCGAATGATGGTTCAAAAAAAGAAGTGAAATGGAATGAATCGGTATACCGAATTGGCGATAAAGTGCTGCATTTAGTCAATACTCCTGAACTGAATGTGTTTAATGGCGATATGGGTGAGATCGTCGGGATCATTCTGGCGAAAGATTCAGAAGATAAAGTAGATGAATTAGTGATACAGTTTGATAATAATGAAGTGAGCTACAAACGAAATGAGTGGAATAAGATTACGCTGTCGTATTGTTGTTCGATCCATAAGGCGCAGGGCAGTGAATTTAAAATGGTTATTTTGCCAATGGTGCATCAATATCATCGAATGCTTCAACGAAATCTGCTATATACTGCTGTCACTCGGAGTAAGGAAATTTTGATTTTACTGGGTGAAGTTCAAGCTTTTTCGACCTGTGTCACACATGAATCAGCGAGTCGTTTGACAATGTTGAAAGAACGGATCACGAGTGCTGATGATATGACATTGACTGTCAGAATGCAGCTGGAAGCTTATGAAGAAGGACTGAGCGAGGAATCACCATTTTCAGACACTTATGAAAATAAATCAGTTGCCTACGAAGAAGTCAAAGAGAAGAAAGCCTCTGTTGTAGAAGAGAAAATAGAACCGATCACCACGAAACCAAAAGTAGAAGAATTGTCTCTATTTGCTCAGCCTGAGGAAGAAATAGAGGAACAGGTAGCTTTAGAAATCGAACGTCAGTTAACGCCAGCATTAGTTCAAGAGCAATCGATCGATCCAATGATTGGAATGGGGAAAACAACTCCTTATGATTTTATGAAATAGCGGCTTAAACAGATAAAGACTGTTTAAGCCTTTTCTCTTACTCATTTTTGAGAACTATTTCTTGCTTAAGAAATAGTTCAATGTATATAATAAAAAGAAGTTCAGAAAAAAATGATGCATTTTTTCTGAATAATTGAAATGAAGGTCAATTATTTTTGGTAGAAATGAGGGAAGCAAATGGGATATGAAGGGCAAAGAGACAATGTTCAAACAGACACCTTTTTAGCACAAATCGGAAATCATCAAAATCCAATGACAGGATCGATCAATACGCCGATTTATTTTTCAACGACGTATGAGCATCCAACTTTGGGAGAGTCGACGGGCTATGATTATACGAGAACGAAAAATCCAACAAGAGAAGTTGTAGAAAATGCTTTAGCTGTGCTAGAAAATGGTTCTGTAGGTTTGGCAACGAGTTCAGGTATGAGTGCAGTTCAGTTAGTTTTTAGTCAATTTCCTGTAGGCAGTCAAATTGTTGCTTCAAGAGATTTATATGGCGGCAGCTATCGTTATTTTAAAGAATTAGAAAAGATGGGAATGTATCAGTTTGTTTATGTGGAAGATGAAGCTGGGTTTGAAAAAGCAATTTCGGATCATACAGCAGCAGTCTTTATTGAAACACCGACTAATCCATTGATGGGGGAAGTGTCCATTGAAAAAATAGCTGCTATTGCTAAGCGTTATAAAGCACAAGTGATCGTGGATAATACATTCTATACACCATTGATTCAAAAGCCGCTGGATTTAGGAGCAGATATTGTTGTCCATAGTGCAACAAAATATCTTGGAGGTCATAACGATCTCTTGGCAGGTGCAGTGATCGCTCGTTCGCAGGAAATAGGTGATCTATTAGCGTATCAGCTGAATACAACAGGGGCAGTCCTTTCTCCTTTTGACAGTTGGCTATTGATTCGAGGGTTGAAGACATTGTCCTTACGGATGGAAAGGCATGAAAAAAACGCACAGGCAGTTGCAGATTACTTGAGTCAGCAGCCTCTTGTAAAGGAAGTCATGTATCCAGGACGTGGCGGTATGTTGAGTTTCAAATTAAAAGACCAACAGGCGATCAAAGACTTTTTAAAGCAATTATCGATTTTTACTTTTGCAGAGAGTTTGGGTGGTGTTGAGAGTTTAATCACGTATCCTACAACACAAACTCATGCAGATATTCCACAAAGCTTGAGAGAATCTTATGGTTTGACTCCAGATTTACTGAGGATTTCAACTGGTATCGAAGCAAGTGAGGATTTGATCAACGATTTAAGACAGGCTTTTGAAGCAATAAAATAAAAAAAGAACATTAGACGAAAGTAAATACACGCTTTTGTCTAATGTTCTTTTTTTGTTAAAACCAAAATAGTCTCGGCTCTGTTGCAAATGAAAAATCTGTTCCTCGTTTGCCTAGAATTTCGCCATCTGCATGGATATATTCAGGAACGGTTGAAACTATTCTTAATTTACTTGATTGAAAATGATGAAAATACTTAGATTTCATGTGCTTTTTTTGAATCAATAAAATAATCAACCAAAAAATTTTGAATAGATTGACCCGTTCGACTAATACAAGATCCAAAACCGGTTTGCGTGGATCGGCAACAGGTGCAATCGCAACGCCTCCTCCAAAGTAAGGATGATTGGTTACTGTACACAAAAAAGCACGGTCAAACTCAAGGTCTTGTCCATTCACTTCTACACGAACAGGAAATCCTTTTTGAGTGAATAAAACTTTTAGAATCGAAAAAATATAAGAAAGTGAGCCTAAATTGAACCTATTCAATGCATGCTTCGAGGCTGATTCATTGGCTGCATTGACGATAGCTGCATCTAAACCAATGCCGACATTATTGACAGCGATCCCCTGTTCTTCCTGGATCGATTCATTATAGGTGATGACTTGCAGTTCTTGCGGGCGTTCCGCCTTCAACAATTGAACGAAGGCTTTTTCCGTTTGACGTGAAATTCCAGCACCACGAGCAAAATCGTTACCAGAGCCACAAGGAATATATCCTAAGGGAATGCTTGGATCAAATGCTTGCAGGGCATTCATCACACTATGTAAAGTTCCGTCGCCGCCTAAAACGACGAGTAATGGAAATACTTCGATATCCAAATCATCTGACCAAGGAAGCAGTGTATGCTCAACCAATTCTTGGACGATCACTTCTTCGTGACCTGCATATTCTGTATAAAAAACTGTATGATCGATTGCTACTGTTTGTAATTGATTAATGATTTTTTGAGCAGCCTTTTTCCCAGTTCCGCTGCCGGCGTTTTCATTGATGACAAGATAAAAATGCTTTTTCATTTGTTTCCTCCTTGTTCAAACTCCTATTATAACAGACAATGGAAAAATTAAGAATGTGCAATGCTTGAAAAGTATTCGGGAAAAAATAGTGATGATTTTCCATTGTGAAAGAATCCAATATAAGCTATAATGCCTAAGTATCATTTTTTGAGAACGAAAAGTTCTCGACAAGGTTCATCAACCATCCCTTGTAAAAAAACTCGGAGAAAGAAGGAGAAACTATGCAAAAAACTGTTACAACAAACAGTAAAGTCAAAGTAATTACCATGAACAGTATCGTGATGGCGCTCTATCTTGCCTTAACGCTATTGGTCGCACCAGTTTCGTCAGGACCGATCCAATTTAGAATCTCGGAAAGTCTGAATCACTTAGTCGTTTTCAACCGCAAGTTGATGTGGGGTGTTTTAGGCGGAGTAATTGTTTATAATTTCTTTTTTGGTTTTGGTGCTATCGATGCGCTATATGGCGGAATGCAGTCATTTATTTCACTAGGCTTAACAGCCTTGCTTTATAAAAAAGTACCTAATGTGATGCTTCGATTAGCATTGAATACGGTCTTTTTTACGGCTACCATGTGTATCATCGCATATATGTTGGCGCCACAAGGTGGAGCTGCTTTTTGGGGCAATTATGCAACACTTGCACTTAGTGAATTTGTGACAATGGCAGTAGCCGCACCGATCATGTATTGGATCAATAAATCGGTTCATTTTGAAAAAAGAGCATAATTGAAATAATATCTAAAAAAATGGTTGGGACTAAAGGAATTTCTTTTGATACCACTGTTTATTAAATTTTAGAGTGCGAAACAAAACGGTTTTTAGTTTTGTTCCGTACTCTTATTTCTTTAATGATCCATTTTTTATTTATTTTCCCGAAAAACTTTACTGTTCCTAGTGGCTAAATTATGATATGGTAATACAGAAGCAAAAATGTAGAGGAGTTTTTAACCAATGTTTGAATTTAAGATCGGAATCGATGCAAAAGAACATGATTCCTTTGTAGAAAACCATCCCTTATGTAATTTACTGCAATCATCTGCTTGGGGAAAAGTAAAAGATAACTGGGGCTCAGAACTTGTCGGCGTTTATGAAAATGGGACGCTCGTTGCCTCTAGTTTGGTTTTGATCAGACCTTTACCGATGAAATTTTCCATGTTATATACCCCACGCGGACCGATCATGGATTATTCTAATAAAGAATTAGTCGCTTTCTTTTTAAAAGAATTAAAAAAATTCGGCAAACAAAAAAGAGCCTTATTTGTGAAGATGGATCCAACGGTGCATTATAAAGATTTTCATTTAGGTGAGGAACAAACGATCGATCCTGCTGCCAAAACGATCATCGATAATCTAATTGCCAGCGGAGCAAAACATCAAGGGTTGACGATGGCGATGGATGCAACGATTCAGCCACGTTTCCAAGCAAATATCTATAAAGAAGATTTCAGTGAAGAGCAACTGTCAAAAAGTACGAAGAAAATGATGAAGCAAGCGCAGAAAAAAGGTGTCACAGTGAAAATGGGACATACTGATTTTGTTGATGATTTTGCTAAAGTCATTGAATTGACGACAGAACGACAACATATTTCTTTAAGAAACAGTGATTATTTCAAAAAGCTATTACAGATCTATCCAGAAAATTCATTCATCATGTTGGCAGAAGTGAATTTGAAAGAACGTTATGAAGAAACTAAACAACGTTTCGATAAAAACAAAGAAGATCTAGCAAATTTGAAAGAAAATCAAGTTAAGAAGCGTCATAATTTAGAAGAATTAGATTTTTCTTTGACACGTGAAATGACAGAATTAGAAGAAAACATCGCACATTCCGGGGATGTTGCTGTCGTTGCAGGTGCTTTGGCGATCACATTCGGTTCAACGAGCGAAATTTTATATGCGGGTATGGATGACCGTTACAAGCGCTATATGCCTGCGTATTTAACATGGTTCGATGCAATCGAAGAATGCTTTAAACGAGGATGTTCTTCGTGCAATATGGGTGGACTTGAAGGAAGTTTGAACGATGGTTTGATCAAATTCAAATCTAATTTTAATCCAACGGTCAATGAATTTATTGGTGAGTTTGATTTACCTGTCAATAATTTATTATTTAAAGCAAGTGAATATGCATATAAGTTAAGAAAACAGAAAAAATAAATAAAAGAGGTGCGATTTCGATGGAAAAAATTGAAATCGTATCTTTTTTTATTGGGTTTACCTTCTGGCGGAAAAATGAGATAATCAAAAAGGAAAAGTGAGTTTTTGGAGGGAATAAAATGGAAGAAACGTTAGTTCAGAATCAATGTTCAGCTTGTGGGGGAGCGATCAATGATCCATCATTTAAAAATTGCCCGCATTGCGGAACTACGTTGGATATGATCCAAAAGGAAATCGATGAGAAAAACAAAAATATCGAGTTGTGTGCAAATTGCGGCTCACCGGTGACTTTTAATATTGAGAAACAGCAATTTTCATGCGATTTTTGTCACTCGACTTTTACAACAAAAGCGGAGCAGGATTTTGATAATTTGACCTATGAAGCGGATGATTTGATTCCGTTTCAAGTGCCGGAAGGCTTAGCAAAAAAGAAATTTTATGAATGGTTGATCGCAGGGGAAAATGTTCCTTTAGATATTCTTGGAAAAGCAACGAGCATCCAATTAGAACAAGTGTATATTCCTTATTTGGGGGCAAGTGTTTCATATGAAGGCTCTTGGAGTGCCGATATTGGCTATAATCGCAGTGAAACCTATACAGAATACGTAACAAAAGAGGATAAAAATGGCAATAAATATACAGAGCCTGTGACTAAAACGCGAACAGTCGTTGATTGGAATCATTCAAGCGATATTTTCACAGGAACGGCTTATAAAAGTTATCTGATCAACAATGAATTGACAGGAGCAGTTGCGGCATTTGCGGAAAAAGCTTCTGGTCTAGCAATCATAAATGAAGTGAAGCCCTTTGATGCGCATTACACAGCTGGAACTCGTCAACTAAAAATTTCGTCAGATAAGGTTTCAGAAGCGTTGCGTTCTGTTCGTGGATTTGCCCATGAAGAAGCACGCAAGAAAATGAAGAGCCTCTTACCTGGTGATAAGAATAAAAATGAAAAAATCACTAAATTTTCGTATACGTTGATATCAAAATATACGTATGTACCATTTTGGAAAATTACGTATAAATACGAAGGAATCGATCATATGACGTTGATGACTGCATCTAAAAAGGAAAAAATCGACATTGATGGCAGTCGTCCTGTGAGTCAAGAAGATTCAACAATTGAAAAAGGGATGAAGCGCAAGGGACGTTACGGTTTGTTTGCAAGTCTTGGATTTTTCTTAGTAAATATTTTAGGTGTGCTTCCAGATGAAGCAGGTCCTTTTCTAGCATTCCTTGTTATAGGTGGTATTGGTGTTTGGCTATTTTTTGCAATAAAAAGGCATAGATTCCTCGGTGCAAATAAGAAAAATTTAAAAAATAACTTGCAAGAGCATCCTGAATATATGAGTTTACTAAAACAATATTCAGAATAAGCTTGGCGTGAGATAATGAGAGCTAGAAATTTTTTTAATTTCTAGCTCACTCTTATTTGTTATAATCGATTTTTGTCATTATATTTATTTCAAATGAGACTAAAAAATGTTTGTAGAGATTTTTATGTAGATAAAATATTCTTCGAAAAGATCAATGGCTAGAATGTTTACAAATGAATAACCATAAAGAGAAAAAGGAGTTGGAAAAAAGTGTTAGCTGTTGAAAAAAATAAACGAAGTATCCTCTTAGTTTTTTTTATTTATCTGGTCATCAATTTGGCGATAGGGATAGTGAATTTTCCTTATTTAGATGATGTTGGACGGCAATTATGGGGATATTCAAAATTTGCAGAAGGATATTCACGGTGGGGCAGTGAGATTTTAGCTTGGGTGATACAGGGAAGTAGGCATCTAACTGATTTAGGATTAGTTTCTTCGATTCTAACGGCAATTATTTTAACTATCTCCAGTAGTATCGTCGTATATGTATTAAATGATAAAAAATTACAGATCATTCCAATGATCGTATCCACGATCGTCGGGATAAATCCTTGGTTTCTTCAAAATATAAGTTTCAGATTTGATGCTCCTTTTATGGCATTCAGCATTTTGTTCTCAGTCATTCCATTTCTTTGGTGGGAGGGCAAGCAGTATTTCTTTTTCTGGATATCGGTTATCGGCGTTTTTCTTATGTGTAATACCTATCAAGCGTCTTCTGGCGTATATCTTCTTTTAGTATTGGCTTTGTCCTTCAAAAGAATTTTGGAAAACGAAAAATGGATAGAGATCCTCAAACAAATAGCGTTGTCAGCGTTAGCTTATATTGTTGCTATGGGGAGCTATGTACTTGAAATGAAATTTAACCCTGAATTAGCAAATAGAGGCGGCAATGTTGCAATAGCCTCTCTAAAAGATATTCCAGCGGTTATCTTTATTAATAGCAAAATGTATTTGCAAAAAATTATAGAACAAAGTACGCGCTTATGGATATTATTCGTTATAGTTTTGTTGATAGTGTTCATTTTTGTTCACGTTATTACAGCTAAAACTAAAAGAGCTAATGTCTTCTTTTTTTCTTTTGTTTATTTGATTTTAGGATCAATATTAAGCTATGGTGTTTTCTTGATATTCTCAGAAAAATTAGCTTTAGCAGCGCCAAGATACGCATATGGATTTAGTATTTTTGTTGCTATAACGCTGATCTTACTTCTTAATCGATTGCCTATGATTCCTAGTTTATCAATACCGATACAAGGAATAATCACTCTATTTTGTTTCTATTTACTGTCATTTCCTTTTGTCTATGCCTCATCTTTGTCCTATCAACTTGATGCATTTGAACGTCAAAGCCTTGTGTTAGCATCAGATTTAAAGGATTTAGTACTTTCAGATAAGCAAAAGGTCTATTCAAACACTCTTTTTAAAGAATCACCTGTATTTGAAAATACTGCTAAAAATTACCCGATCTTAAAAGATTTAGTACCAACAAATACAGCACTTTTCTGGCCAAATCAAGTGCTATTCAAAACATATTCAGGTATGAATATTGATATCCAACCTTTTAACTTAGAAGAATTCCAATCCGATGAAAAAGAACGAAAGAAGTCGGACTATTATTATGATATTTACCAAAAAAATCAGGATATTTATATTATTGTTAAGTAAGCAAAATCAATTAGTGTGATTGATATGCGTGATGAAAAAAGCTGGTCGTTATTTCTATATTGCTACTATTAGACAGAGATAAAAGGGTAAAGCTCGCAATGGATTTAAAAAGGTATTGGATGGTTTAGAAAATAAATCAGGTGAAGCTTATAGGACAAAAAATTTAAGTGCTTTTTCTATCAATAATCGATTCTGTGGTTCAAATGAGTATTGACGTAGCTTTTAAAGAGGAAACTCAAAAGTTACAGATAAAAAAATTTGTTCAAAATAAATTAAATTTATTCTTTAGAGAGCGTGTCATCTAAGTGAATGGATTGAAATTGCAATCTGATACAACGTAAATTGTTTTATCAAGTATTTTGTTTAGAAGATAACTCAACCAGTTATCCTCTAAACTTTTTTTATATAAAAATTTACTGTAACGAACAAAATAGCTGCGAGATTACCTTTATCGAATCAGATAAAGGTAAGAAATAATAAAAATAATAATTGACTTGTTGAAAGGATGTTTTATAATAGAGTAAATGAGAGTGCTTAAAAATATTTATGCTAGATGAAAAATATTTAGTTTTTTGATTTACTTTGGCTAGAAGGAGGAGTTCTGTGGGAATGATCAAAGAGGCTACAGCTGTCATTTTATGTGGAGGAAAAAGTACAAGAATGGGCTTTGATAAATCTTTGCTAAAAGTCAATGGAGAGTTCGTTCTACTTAGAACAGTAAAACAGCTCCAAAAAATTTTTCCTAAAGTATTGCTCGTAGCAAATCAAAGAACAAAATTTCCAGCTGTTTTTTCTCAAGTGGCTATCATTGAAGATCATTACCATGAAAAAGGGCCTTTGGGCGGTTTAGCAACTGGACTGGAAGAAATAGAAACAGAATATCTATTTTTAGTTGCTTGTGATATCCCTAACTTGACCGTTGATTTGATTCGAATCATGGAAAAGTATTTATCAACGTATCAAATTGTATTGTGTCAGCAAAAAGGATGCCTAGAACCTTTATTTGCTTTTTACCATCGTTCTTGTTTGTCTGTCTTTCAACAGCAGCTTACATCAAAAAATTGGCGCATAGCAAAAGAATTCGATCGATTTTCAGTTAAGATCATTACATTAGAAACGTCTACGACTATCAACAATGTGAACACGCCAAAAGAACTTGTCTTTTGGAATTAAAATAAAGTGACATGAAAGGAGTACAGGATGGATTTTGACAGCAGTCAGGAAGTCGTCAGCAGTTTAGGGGATAAAGCAAAGGCAAAGACGAAATTATCATTTGTTCGGTTGAGCATTTTAGGAATTATGGCAGGCTCTTTTATTGCACTGGGGTATTTATCGTTTGTCAGAATTACAGGAACTGTTCCTGAAACGTGGGGCAGCTTTGCGACGTTTTTAGGAGGTTGTTTATTTCCAATTGGATTGGTAGCGCTTACTTTTGTGGGCGGTGAGTTAGCAACAGGAAATATGATGGTGATGACTTTAGGATTGATGCAAAAGAAAATTACGAAAAAAGATGTGATTTATAATTGGCTGATCGTATTGATCACCAATTGTCTTGGCGGTTTTTTGGTCGCTTTTTTCTTCGGTCATATCGTTGGTTTGACTGAAGGTGCATTTCTAGAAAAAACGCTCTCTGTGGCACAGGCAAAAATCAATGATACGCCGCTTGTAGCATTTGTTTCAGGTATTGGCTGTAATATTTTTGTTTGTCTAGCTGTCTATTTGGGTGCCATGGGGAAAACTTATTTAGGCAAGATTTTTGGGCTATGGTTTCCTGTAATGGTTTTTGTTGTTTGCGGATTTCAGCACGTTGTAGCGAACGCATTTATCATTCCCGCAGCGATTTTTTCTAACGCAAGCAACATCCAGTGGTCTGAATACTTAATCAATACAGTGGTTGTTTTTTTCGGGAATGCAGTCGGCGGCAGTCTATTTTTAGCGGTACCTTTGATGTTTGTCACAACTGAGAAAAAAGAAGCAGAAGAGCTAAGTGTAGGTGGCGTGTATGAAAAAACTTGAAATGCCTCTGATGGTTCAGATCGGTTCTACAGGACGTAATAGTGGTAAGACAACGCTTGCGAAAACTTTAATAGAAAAAGGACAACCGTTTTTCCCTATCTATGGCTTAAAAGTCATTACGATCAGCGGTGCTAAAGGGAAATGCCAACGAGGAGAAACAGGTTGTGGGATATGTACAAGTATTGACGAAGGGTATGAATTGATCGAAGAAAAAAACGCCAGTGGGTCCAAAGATACGATGCAGCTATTAAGAGCGGGGTGCGAAAAGGTCTATTTATTAAAGGTTTTTTACGATCATTTATTGGAAGGTCTTTTAGCTTTTCAACAAGTAGTTCCTGCAGATACAGTAGTCGTTTGTGAATCGAATTCTGTTCGTGAGGTAGTTGAACCTGGATTATTCATCATGATGAATAATCAGAAAGGAATGAAGAAAACTGCAGCAAAAGTGATCGATCGAGCAGATTTGGTTTTGAATTCTCCAGAATTACCCAATCATTTCGATCTCGTCAAAACCAATTCGGGTATTTATTATAACAAAAAGGATAAGGATAGGAGAGCAAAAATATGGGGTTAAGTTTGAAAGAGAAAGAAGCAATTATTTTTGAAAATGATTCTGATCCACAACGCATATTAAATATTTTCCTCGACATTCAATTTGCGTCAGAGGAAGGATATATCGATGAAGAAACAGCAAAGCTGGTTGGAAGTCATTTAGGCTTATCGGAAGCGCGTGTTTATGAGCTGTTAAGTTTTTACGCTATTTTGAAGACAGAACCACAAGCAAAATATGTTCTTAAAATTTGTAACAGTACTCCTTGTTTATATACAGGAGGAGACATGTTGGCAGAAGTATTAGAAACGATTCTAGAGGTTCCGATCGATCAGGCAACTCCGGATGGATTGTTCATGTATCATAGTATTCCTTGTATTGGTGCATGTGATCAAGGTCCAGTCATTAAAATCAAAGATACAGTATTTAGTGATTTGACAGAAGAAAAAGTATATCAGCTGATCGACGACTTACGCAATGGCTGCTATCAGGAACTATAGGAGGAAAAGAGATGATCAAACGAAATCAACCTGTTTTGCTGGAACGAGTCAACAAAATGGAACATGCGACGGATGTAGCAGAATATGAACGTTATCAAGGGTTTGAAGGGCTGAAAAAGGTAATAGAAATGGATAAGGAAACCATTTTAGATGAACTGGATATTGCTCATTTACGCGGCAGAGGCGGAGCTGCCTTTCCTTTAGGCAAAAAATGGCGACACTTGTACGGCTCCAAAGGAGATACAAAATATATCGTATGTAATGCTGACGAAGGTGAGCCGGGAACTTTTAAAGATAAAGCATTATTGGCACATGATCCACTTAGTGTGATCGAAGGGATGGTCATTGCAGGATACTTATTTTCAGCTAAGGCTGGCTATATCTATATGCGGGGAGAGTATCGGCGTATTCAAAAGGTTTTTCAAGAGGCGCTGGATCACGCAGAAGCAGCAGGTTTTTTAGGCGATAATATTTTAGGTATCGAAGGCTTTGATTATAAAATTACGATTATTTCAGGAGCAGGTGCTTATGTATGTGGTGAAAATTCAGCCTTGCTAAATTCAATTGAAGGTAAAACGGGGCGACCAAGAGTAAAACCGCCTCATTTAGCTGATGTGGGGTTGTATTTAAAACCTACATTAGTCAATAATGTTGAATCTTTTGCGGGAATTCCTGTGATTTTGCGAGAAGGCGGACAGGCCTACCGTGATCTAGGCACCGAAGATGGCGGTGGAACAAAATTGATTTGTTTATCTGGTCATGTGAAGAATCGAGGATTATATGAAGTAAACCTAGGGACACCTTTACATGAAATTATCTATTCAGACGAGTATGGCGGCGGATCATCTACAGGGAATCCATTGAAATTTATTCATTTTGGCGGACAGTCTGGACCGATTGGTGCTGTTAAAAATTTAGATGATTGTATTTATTCATATGAAGGGTTATGGGAGAAGAATTTGTCGATCGGTTCAGGAGCTATTGTTGTCATGGACGATCAGGTCAGTATTGTTGATTACTTGGTACAAGTAGCAGTTTTTTTTGCACATGAATCTTGTGGGAAATGCACACCTTGTCGTTTAGGAACAACGAGAATCTTAGAACTATTGACAAAATTCAATAAGAAACAGGCGGAATCAGGTGACCTTGAACGTCTTGAACATATGCTGACACATGTCACGAATCTTTCAGCGTGCGGCTTAGGTCAATCTGTAGCGAATCCGATGAGAAGCGGTTTAAACTATTTTCCAGAAGAATTTGAAGCTGGACTGAAAGAAGCTGCTGTACCAGTTAAAGGGGGGCTTTGGTAATATGGAAACGATGATCAAAACACAAACTGTGACCATGTCTATCGATGGGCAACAGGTTACTGTACCGAAGGGAACAACAGTATTAGAAGCTGCAAAGACGCTTGGTATCGATATTCCTACATTGTGTCACTTAAAAGAACTGGCTCCGGATGGCTCTTGCCGCATGTGTGTGGTAGAGGTTGAAGGTGGAAGAAAAGGCGGACTGAATACGGCTTGTACAGCACATTGCCAAGAAGGTATGGTGGTTCATACAGGATCGCCAAGAGTCAATGATTCCCGTCGTTTCATTTTAGATCTATTATTGAGTAATCATAAATTAGAATGCTTTTCTTGCGGGAAAAACGGCGATTGTAAATTACAGGACTACTGTATGGAATACGGTATTGATGATACTACGTTTACAGAAGGAAAAAGGATGCCATGTCACCAAGAGGACACCAGTAACCCTTTCTTTACCTATGATCCTGAAAAATGCATCATGTGCCGTAAGTGTTCGAGAGTGTGCCAATTACGTCAAGGTAGAGATGTGATCAGCATTGCTAAACGCGGATTTGATACAAAAATGACACCAAGCTATGAAGCCTCCTTTGATCAGTCTTTATGTGAATCTTGTGGAAATTGCGTGTCAGTCTGTCCAACAGGTGCTTTAGTGGCGAAAGAGCGCAAAACTCATAGAGCATGGGAAACAAAAAAAATTCCGACGACCTGCCCGCACTGTGGAACAGGGTGCCAAATGAATTTAGTAGTCAAAGGAAACAAGCTGGTTGGCGTTGAACCGATCAATGGTGCAGCAAATAAAAATCTTTTATGCGTAAAAGGTAAATTTGCTTCCTACAAATTTGTTGGTTCAGGGGATCGATTGACTGAACCTTTGATCAAGCGTAATGGTGTTTTTGAACCTGCGACTTGGGATGAAGCATTGACTTTAGTGGCAGATAAATTCAAACAAATCAAAGCGAATGATGGACCAGATGCTCTTGCAGGTTTTTCTTGTTCCCGCTCGATCAATGAAGATAATTATGTGTTTCAAAAAATGGTTCGAGCAGCATTTGGTACGAATAATGTCGATAACTGCGCCCGAGTTTGCCATTCAGCTTCTGTTCATGGGCTAGCCCATACCTTAGGTTCAGGTGCAATGACCAATCCAATTGCGGATATTACGACAGATGTCGATGTGATTTTACTTGTGGGCTCTAATCCAGAAGAAGCACATCCGGTGATCGGTGCTCAAATACGTCAGGCGATGCAGCGCGGTACCAAAGTGATCGTTGTTGATCCAAGAAAGATCGATCTAGTTAAAAATAGTGAATTACATTTGCAGATCCAAGCAGGGACCAATGTCGCTTTTGCTAATGGGATGATGCATGTGATCTTAAAAGAAGGCTTAGCAGACCGGAAATTTATCGAGGAAAAAACAGAAGGTTTTGAAGCTTTAGAACAGCTAGTTGCAGAATACACACCGGAAAAAGTAGCCGAAATTTGTCATATCGAAGCAGATGATCTAATCAAAGCAGCCAGACTATATGCTAAAGCTGAAAAAGCGCCGATTATTTACTGTTTAGGTGTAACAGAGCATTCTACTGGAACCGAAGGCGTCATGAGTATGTCTAATATGGCGATGCTAGTCGGAAAAATCGGAAAGCCCGGCTGTGGTGTCAATCCTTTACGTGGCCAAAACAATGTACAGGGAGCTTGTGATATGGGCTGTATGCCGTTTGATTTCCCAGGGTATCAAAAAGTTGCAAATCCGGAAGTCATCGAAAAATTTGAAAAAGCTTGGAATGTTAAGCTGAATCGAAATGTCGGAATGACTTCTACTCAAGTATTGCCGGAAGCATCTGAAGGGAAAGTTAAGGGATTATATATCTTTGGTGAAGATCCGATCGTGACAGATCCTGATACGAATCATGTTCGCCATGCGTTGGAAAATCTAGAATTTTTAGTTGTTCAGGAATTATTTATGACAGAAACTGCAGCGTATGCGGATGTTGTATTACCAGGCATCAGTTATGCTGAAAAAGATGGGACGTTCACAAATACTGAGCGAAGAGTTCAAAGAGTTAGAAAAGCAGTTGAACCAATAGGAAGCGCGCGACAAGATTTTGAGATTTTCTGTGAGGTGATGACTCGCCTAGGCTATCCTTGTCATTATGATTCAGCTAAAGAAATCATGGAAGAAATTGCTGCAGTAACCCCAACTTTTGGTGGTATCACTTATGAGCGTCTGGAAGAAACTGGAGGACTGCAATGGCCTTGCCGTACCTTAGATGATCCTGGAACACCAATTATGCACGTAGGGAATTTTACACGCGGCAAAGGTCTATTTATGGCTATCCCATACAAAAAAGCAAGAGAGCTGCCGGATGAACAGTACCCATATTTAATGTCGACTGGTAGAATGCTTTATCACTATAATACGAGAGCGATGACGGGCCGAACCGAAGGAATCAATCAAATTGCTGGTCGTTCATACATTGAGATCAATAGTGTCGATGCTGGTCGTCTTGGAATTCAAGAAGGGGATAAAGTCAAAGTTAGATCAAGACGCGGGACGATCGAAACTTATGCAGCAGTAGGAAATCGCGTGTTCCCGCAAGAAGTCTTTATGACCTTCCATTTTCCAGATGGAAATGTCAATGAACTGACAAATGCTGTGTTTGATGATATTGCGATCATCCCTGAATATAAGGTTTGTGCGGTAGATATCGTTCCAATCAAATAAGAGGAGGGACGTCAATGATCGAAGTAGAAGCAGCACAGGAAAAAATTCGACAAGCTTTTCCTCGTCAAAATAATCGTGAATCTGTTTCGATTTTAGAAGCTGCTGGTCGAGTGTGCGCAGAAGACATTTTCGCTAGAGTAGCTGTACCTACATTTTCCAGAGCGGGGATGGACGGCTATGCAGTGATTGCCGCCGAAACAATAGGGGCAAGTGAAGAGCAACCTGTTTGTTTGGCTGTTGTAGGAAGCATTTATGCAGGAGATCAAGAAATCCAAACAACAGAAAAACAAGGTGTTGCATATAAGATCATGACTGGAGCACCAATTCCGACAGGTTTTGATGCAGTGATCAAGCAAGAATGGACAGATTACGGCATAGAGAAGGTTGAACTTTATCATGAGGCAAGCAAAGGGCTGAATTATGGAGGAATCGGTGAGGATGTTTTTGAAGGTCAAAAGATCGTGGCAAAAGGACAACTGATCAATAGCCGAACAGTAGGGATTTTAGCGGCACAGGGAATGGAAACTGTACTAGTTTTTCAGCCGTTAAAAGTAGGACTTATAGCGACTGGCACGGAATTAGTTTCACTTGGAAATTCTCTGACTTCAGGAAAAATCTATGACAGCAATCTTTATACGTTAGCTTCTTTTATTCAGGCTAGCGGCAGTCAGCTGCTATTTAAAGAACGTTGTCCTGACAGCATTGAAGAACTTTCTGAAATGATCAAAGAAAAAATAGCGACCGTTGATGTACTGATTACGACTGGCGGCGTCTCAGTAGGAGAAAAGGATTATTTGCCGGAAGTCATTGATAAAATAGGCGGCCAGAAACTCTTTCATTGTGTAAATATGAAACCTGGCACACCGGTCATGGCTAGTTGTTATACTGATCGTTTGATTTTAAGTTTATCAGGGAATCCTTTTGCTTCTGTGGTCAATTTACATTTATTTTATTGGTCATTCTATGCACATTTTATGCAATGTCCTGAATTAAATCTACAGTCTCGAAAGGTTCAGCTAGGATCTGATTTAACGTTTTCAGGCATTCGTAGGTTTATCCGCGCGTATGAAAAAGATGGAGTGGTTTCACTTATTTCAGATCAGCATTTTTCCTCTGTTTTTCATAATACATTGGAAACGAATTGTTTGATCGATCAGCCGGCAAAAACATCTTTAAAACAAGGGGAGAATGTGACTGTTTATTATTGGAAGCTTTGAAAAAAGTTTTGGCAGAACAATTTAATGATAAAAAAAGAAAGTACTCCCAAGCATTATCGGGAATACTTTCTTTGTTAGTGCAGCTTTTCATTCATTAGAAGCTATTTTTTGATTCTGTAATTGCCGCTGGAATGTCTTATCTCTAGCTCATAAGAATTTTCTGCTGTGCTAGTTTTGCTGGTAACAAATACATTATTGTTTAATTGCCCGTAATAAGGTTTTCCGTTTGTTACTTCTGCCAAATATTTACTATTTTCAATGATAACAATTTTGTAATTTTTGAAAAGATCATTTGCAAAAGTAACCGTCACTTTATTATTGTTCAAATTTATTTCAGTAATCATTGATTCAAAAAATAATTGTTGTGCTGCATTAATTTTTTGAGTGAGTGTTTCTTTTACGCTGCCTGTCATTTGTCCGACTTGGGCACGTAAGCTGTCTAGTTTTTCTTGTGTGACGCTTGGATCCAACTGACGGTCTGCTGTTACCAACGCATTTATTTCATTTTTTAATAAAAGCTCTGATTTCTTGATTTCTGCTACAGTGTAAGTTTTATGTGGAAGACGGAATTGTACGGCAAAACTGTCCTGATCCATCTTATTAGACATGCGTAAGCTGTTTTTAGATAAATTACTGTAATACGGCTTTCCTTTAGCAACTTCTGCAATATATTTATTATTGCCTAGGATGACGATTTTATTATAAGCTTTAAACCTATTATCAAAGAAATCAACCTGAAGAACACCCTGTTCATTTAAAGAGATATCATCAATCAAATAGCCTAAATATCTTTCCTCTAATGTTTCTAGCAAATATAACAGTTTCTCTTTGATTATAGTATCTGTAACATTATTTATTTTCCCTCTCAGATCATCCAACTTAGCTTGATCAATAGTCATAACTATTTCGTCGCCTAAATGAAGATATTCAGTAAGCTGTTTTTTTAACTGATCAGTGATGATAGAACCTCTGTAAAGTTGGAATGTACCATCTGCATTTCTTGTTTCGATACGGATAACATCAGTTGCTTCCAATTGGATATTTCTTATCCAGCTATTTTGTTTTAAATAGCTATAGGCAGGTTTTTTATTCGTCAGTTCTGCAATATACTGATCATTTTTGATTAATACTATTTTTTGCCCTTCAAAGATATTATTTTGATAAGTTGTAAGAGCGACATTTACGTTAGATTCAGAAAGAGAAATCGTATTAAACAAACGCATAGGTAATTTTTTAGTTGTTTTATTATCATTCAACCAAATCTGTTCGGGTAATTTATTCAATTGTTCATTTTTTTCTCTTGTGGCGTCATCGATGTTAAATCCCCATTGTTCAAAATAAGGTGTCATATCATAACCAGTGATTGTAGAAACATTTGTCATAAAATTCTGTATGCGCTCAGCGTCAGTTGAATAAGAAAGCTGATTTTCACGATAATATTGGTGTAAAGTAGGATAAAACTGATCACCAAATGTGTTTGATAATTGTCCAAAAAAGACCATTTTTAACTCGTTGCTTTGTTTTTCAAAATCTTTGTCTTTTGAATTTAGATAGGAATGCATTTTCGGATAATGTTTATCTAGAGCACCTATTTTCCCAGTGACTTCTTTTTCGGCAGCCATTGAATAGATATTTACAGTGGATTCTGTTACTGATCCCCATTTCCAAGGACTCTGTTGTCTTTGATGACCACTTTCATGCCAAATTCCCCAACCATTATTCGTTTGCAGTAATCTACTTACTGCTGCATCACCATTAAAGCCCAGGTATTCATTTGTTGCATACATATACATTTTACCTACTTCAATAAAATGTTGAAAATGGCGATCAGTATAATTTGCAGGATTACCAGTATCACTAATTCCGGAAACACGATCTTGTGCTAATAAAAATTTGTCATAATACTCCATCAGTTGTTTAGGGTCTTCAAGATATTTTTTTGCTCGGGCATAACTAACAGTGATCATCGCTTTATTACTTACTAGCTGTACGTCAGCAGCATCTGTTTGTTCTTCCATTTGTTTTTGAAAGTCGCTGACATTCGTCGCGTTTAAGTCAAAATAAGGCATCGAGCCTGTTGCTCCTGAAATCGTTACTAATGCGCTGCCGCTATCATTTGGATTTGTGATATAGATAGCCCCGTCATTTTCTACAGCAATGACATTTTCCCCACGATTTAAACGAACACGTTTTTGTGTGTTACGTTCAGGTGTCCCCAGCACTAATTCAAGAGAATCTTGATCGCTGACATTGACGTGTAACATATCGCCTTTTTTTCCATATAATCCCGAAGCTTCTAAGCTAGAATAGCGTAGTGTTCGTAGCTGTCGTTTTTGTTCATTTGCAGCATTTCCTCGACCTAAAAACACTTTACGTATTTCTTTTCGCTCAGATGTCTGCAACGTTTCTGATTGAGTTTCAGCTGTTGCTTCTTTTGTTTCGTTTGACTCTTCTGCATACGTTTCGCTGTGTCCTAAAATGGCCAGAGAAAATAGCAGGCAAACAGGTAACCATTTTTTCATTTTCTTCCTTCTTTCGATTTTATTAAAGGGAATATTGTTCCCCAAAAAGTATCATACTGTAAAAAAAGAAAAAATAAAAGTATATATTGGTAAATAATTATTTCTTTTAGATTTTTATTTTTATTTTTATGTTATTTGACATGTTGTTGAACTAAAATTGAAAATATTTTGAAAAGAATAGTGGATGACAAAAATAGCTAAAAAAAATTATTTATATCAGATTGTTTTTTTTAAGGTGTAGTGATACACTTGTGAGGAAGAGAACAAATTTGTATTTTAATTATTTGAAAGCGTTTTAAAGGGGTGTGGAAATGGATGAAAAAAGACGATTCACTCATATCAATGAGCAAGGTCAGGCACAGATGGTCGATGTGGGAGAAAAACCATTGACTAAAAGAGTTGCTATTGCATATGGCGAAATCCATATGCATCAAACGACTGCTGAAGCAATTAAAAATCAGACGATAAAAAAAGGCGAAGTCCTTCAAGTTGCCAGAATTGCAGGGATCATGGCAGCGAAAAAAACATTTGAGTTGATTCCGTTATGTCATTTACTTGCACTGACCAAATGTGAGATCGATTTTCGGTGGCAATCAGAAGAAGTCTTAGCTGTTGAATGCTTGGCAAAAACAGTAGGAAATACAGGTGTTGAAATGGAAGCTTTGACAGGCGTGAATGTTACTTTATTGACGATCTATGATATGTGTAAAGCAATGGATCGTGAGATGACGATGACCAATATCGGTTTAATAGAAAAATCTGGTGGAAAAAGTGGCATGTTCAAAAGAAGTGATATCTAAACAAGGAGAGTAGGAAGGGCGCGGAGAAAATGAGGGATTCTTTCAATCGCGAAATTGATTATGTACGTTTATCTGTAACAGATCGCTGTGATCTACGCTGCACGTATTGTATGCCGGAAAAGGGCATGTGTTTTTTGAAAAAGGAAGAAGTGTTGTCACAAGAAGAGATTCTATTTTTATTAACAGCGTTGGCTGAACAAGGCATCAAAAAGGTCAAAATCACAGGTGGTGAACCTTTAGTAAGAAGAGATACAGTCGCTTTGATTGCGAAAATCAAAGAGATCAAAGGGATCGAAAAGGTGACGATGACAACGAATGGTATTCAGCTGGTACGTCATGCGCAAGCATTAAAAGATGCCGGATTAGATGGCCTAAATATCAGTATTGATACACTCGATCTAATAGAATTTAGAACAATTACGAGAGTTGGTGAATTAACCCGAGTGCTGGATGGGTTAAAAGCAGCCCTCAAAGTAGGCTTGCCCAATATAAAGATCAATACAGTCGCCAGAGGTGAGCTGACAGATCAAGAAATCGTAGAAATAGCTGGATTAGCACAAAATGAAGCCCTTCATGTTCGTTTTATTGAACTGATGCCGATCGGTTTAGGAAAAGGCTGTCCTGGACGAACGCAAGAAGAACTTTTTTCAGTGATACAGTCAGCTTACGGACGCTTGGATCCTTTTGAGCAACGCTTAGGGAATGGACCAGCAAGTTATTTTTCATTACCAGCTTTTCAAGGCAAGATTGGATTTATTAGTGCATTAGGGCATTGTTTCTGTGCTGCATGTGATCGCATTCGCATTACTGCAGATGGTAATCTCAAGACATGCTTGCATATGGACGAAGGATGTTCTTTAAAACCTGCCTTGACTGCTCAAAATAAAGAGCTGTTATTGACTCAGATTTTTTCAGCTATTCAGCAAAAACCGGAAAAACATCATTTTTTAGAAACACAGGGAGATTCCCGTTTCATGTCACAAATTGGAGGGTAAGACGATTATGGCTACAGGAGAAATTATTGGTATCAATATTAGTGAACGAAGAGGAACACAGAAAAAAGAGATTCCAGAAGTTGATTTAGTAAAAGGCTTCGGTTTAGCGGATGATGCTCATGGTGGAAATTGGCATCGTCAAGTCAGCTTATTGTCTTTTGAAAAAATCACCGAATTCAATGAGCGTGGGGCTCGTGTTGGCAATGGCGCATTTGGTGAAAATATTATTGTTTCAGGAATCGACTTACGTAGATTGCCAGTAGGTACAAAAATCCAGATCGGAGATGCGTCTTTGGTCGTGACCCAAATCGGAAAAGAATGCCACAAGCATTGTCAGATCTATGCCCGCGTTGGGGACTGCATTATGCCTAGAGAAGGAATCTTTGCGGTCGTCGTAGATGAAGGTCATATCAAAAAAGGTGATACGCTTGAAGTTGTATAGATTAGGCATCATCACGCTCAGTGATAAAGGAGCGCAAGGACTGCGACAAGACGAGTCTGGGGATTTAATAGAAAAAATGCTGAAAGACCAATTTGAGATCATTGATCGAATCCTTATTCCAGATGAAAAAGAAGCGCTGAAGCAGACCTTGATCGACTGGTGTTCGACATGTGAGTTGATTTTAACTACTGGCGGAACAGGATTGGGCGTGAGAGATATCACACCCGAAACGACAATGAGTATTGCTGATAAAGAAATTCCCGGAATCAGTGAAGGGATGCGTATGCTTAGTATCAAAAAGACACCGTTCGGTATGTTAAGCCGCGGCGTGGCAGTTCAACGCGACAAGACATTGATCATCAATCTACCTGGAAGCCCAAAAGCTGTTGAAGAAATTTTGACTTATCTTCAGCCGATTCTATCACATGCGCTCGACATTTTAACGGATCGTAAAACAGAGCATTAAATGGAGGAAAACGATGAAAGTAGTAAAAACGATCGATTCACAAGGGTTGGTCCTCTATCAAGACATTACTAAAATCGTCAAAGGTGAGTTCAAAGGCGTGGCTTTTCGAAAAGGACATCGTGTGACTGCAGAAGATATTCCGATACTGCTCTCGTTAGGAAAAGAACATTTATTTTTACGATCAGAACAGTCGAACTTGATCCATGAAAATGAAGCAGCTGACTTTTTGTATCAACTTCTAGCGAGTGAGTTTATGAACGCAACGCCAGTTTCAGAAGGAAAGATAGAAGTAGTTGCTGAACGTGATGGACTACTAAAAGTCGATCGAGAATCATTGTTTAGACTAAATGCAGTTTCGGGGATGGCCGCTGCAACACTTCCCACGAATCAAAAAGTCCGTGCCGGACAAAAAATAGCTGGTACGCGAATCATTCCCTTAGAAATTGAATCAGCTGCTTTGGTCGAAGCTGAACAAGCTGTAGGGACCGACCCTATATTGTCGTTGATTCCGTTTGAAAAAGTGACGATCGGTATTGTGACGACTGGCAGTGAGATCTACAATGGTTTGATCAAGGATGCGTTTGGCCCAGTGATCAAAGAAAAGCTGGCTGACTATCCGACAGCAGAAATCAAGTTTCATACGATCGTCAATGACGAACCTAATCAAATCACTCAGGCCATCGAGAATATGCTGGAAGCTGGAGCAGATATTATTTTTTGTACCGGTGGGATGAGTGTGGATCCGGATGATCGAACACCTTTAGCTATCAAGCAGACTGGAGCAGAAATCATTTCTCATGGGACACCTGTTTTGCCGGGATCGATGCTTTTACTTGCGTACTTAAATGAAAAGACGATCGTCGGTTTGCCTGGCGGAGTCTTATATTCTAAACGTACGGTGTTTGATTTATTGTTGCCTCGGATCATGGCCAAAGATAGCATAAATAAAGCTGAAATTATCGGTTTGGGTTACGGCGGTTATTTATAGTCGTAGTGAAGGAGTGAAACGATGAAGCACCTAAGAAAATCATGTATTCTAGGCTGGATCTTCGCAGTATGCTTTCTTTTATCCGCTTGCACAGCCAATGACACCAAAAAAACAACGACCGCAAATTCCGCTAGTCAGTCAAAAGAACATCATTTATTGATCGCAGCAGCTGCCAGTTTAGAGGCAGTCATGGAGAATCAGATCATTCCCGCATACATCAAAGAGCATCCAATGACGACGATCGAAGGCAATTATGATAGTTCGGGGAAACTCCAAACGCAAATCGAAAAAGGTTTGGAGGCCGACATATTTTTTTCAGCTGCAACAAAACAAATGGCTGCGTTGACTGAACAAAAATTGATCGAAGAAAAAAGTGTCGTACCGCTGCTGAAAAATCAGCTAGTGATGATCGTACCGAGTGTATCTAAGGAAAATTGGCACTCATTCAGTGATCTGAACAAGGCAGAAACGATTGCAGTCGGCGATCCAGCGAGTGTTCCAGCAGGACAATACGCTGAAAAGGGACTAAAAGCAACTGGTGATTGGGCATATGTGAGAGAACATGCGAGCTTTGGTACGAATGTTACAGAAGTTTTGAATTGGGTCGCAGAGGGAAGTGCCCAAGTTGGACTGGTTTATGCAACGGATGCTGCCTCTGGTAATAAAGTAAATGTCGTTGCTGTGATGCCTGATGACATACTTGATGAACCGATCATCTATCCAGTAGGAATCGTCTCAAGTTCGAAAGAAAAAGAGATGGCGGAAAGCTTCCTTACATTTTTACAAAGTGAGGAAGTCGCAAAATATTTTGAAGATACAGGGTTTATTATCAATAAGTAGGTGAGTCTGATGGATTTAAGTCCAATTATTATTTCATTCAAAACAGCGATCGTTGCAATCATTTTTACTTTTTTCAGTGGTACGATCATTGCTTATTTGATTTTCCGTATGAAAAAGCAAAATTTAAAACTCATTTTCAATAGCTTATTTACCTTGCCGCTGGTGCTACCGCCAACGGTTTTTGGCTTTTTCTTACTTGATATTTTTGGTGTCCAGCAGCCGATTGGGAAGTTTTTGCTGGATTTTTTTGCGGTAAAAGTCGTTTTTTCATGGAAAGCAACAGTGATTGCGGCAGTAGCTGTATCCTTTCCATTGATGTATCGCTCCGCAATCGCAGCCTTTGAGCAAATTGATGGGGATCTTTTTTCTGCTGCACGAACTTTGGGATTCTCAGAAATGAAAATTTTCTTCAAAATCGCTTTGCCTTTATCTTTGAATGGTTTATTGGCTGGTGGAGTTTTAGCGTTTGCCAGAGGATTGGGTGAATTTGGTGCTACAACGATGCTGGCAGGAAATATCGCAGGAAAAACACGAACCTTACCATTAGCGATCTATTCAGCTGTCGCTGCTGGAGATTGGGCTTTAGCTCAAAACTATGTGTGGGTCATCGTCATTATTTGCTTATTGATTCTTTTTATGACGGAATTTTTTGGTCGAAAGTCATGGAGGCATAAATCATGAAACTAAGCGTGGATATCAAAAAAAGACTGCAGAACCATACATTGCGCGCTGCCTTTGATATAGAAGCAACTACTTTAGGTGTTTTAGGCGCTTCCGGCTGCGGAAAAAGTATGCTGCTAAAATGTATTGCTGGAATTGAAACGCCAGATTCAGGTCGGATCCAATTAGGTGATCGAGTGTTATTCGACAAAGAAGCGACTATCGATTTGTCACCACAAAAACGAAATGTAGGCTTATTATTTCAACAATACGCCTTGTTTCCCCATTTAACGGTGTATAAGAACTTAGCTAGTGTCACAAAGAATCGTCAGCTGATTTCAGAACTGTTAGAGATGTTTCATTTAGAAAACAGCCGAAATAGCTATCCGCATCAAATCTCCGGCGGTCAAAAGCAGCGTGCTGCGTTAGCGCGGATGTTAGCCTCAGAGCCGGAATTATTGTTGCTGGATGAACCTTTTTCTGCGTTGGATACTTCATTGAAGGAAGAGCTTCAGCTTGAGTTACAAAAGCGTTTGTCTTCTTTTAGCGGAAATATCTTGATCGTCAGTCATAGCTTAGATGAGCTGTACCGTTTGTGTCCTGAGCTGATGATCATGACGGAAGAGACTTGTTTGCTGGGAGAAACAGATACCTTATTTAAACAACCGCAAACCCTAGCAGCAGCCCAGCTAACAGGCTGTAAAAATATTTTCCCGATAAAACGAATAGATACGCATACGGTTTTAGTGACTGGTTGGTCCGTACCTTTGACCGTAGCACAAGAAGTATTGCCGAGACATTCTCATATTGGGATCAGAGCTCATGATTTTCTATTGGATACTTCGGGAGTGAATCAATTAGAGGTCGAGTATGGTTTTTCACAGCAAACACCTTTTGAACAAAATAGCTGGTTTTCTCACCGTGGGACAAAGCTTTGGTGGAAAGGCAGTAAACAGATAGCAGTAGATCAGGTAAAACAACTAACGGTGAAGTCTGATGCGATTATGCTGTTGACAGAGTGAAGAGCAAAAAACGAAGATTTTATGCTTCGTTTTTTTATTGAGATAAACTAATCGTTAACGACTAAAAGAAGAAAAACTTGCAATTGATACAAAGTAATGCTATCCTTATCTCTCTTAAAACGAAATGATTACGATTTGAAGGAAGGAGATAAGAATATGGCGAAAAAATCAAAAATTGCCAAAGCAAAACAACAACAAGCATTGGTCGAAAAATATGCTGAACTACGACAAGAATTAAAAGCAAATAAAGATTACGCAGCACTGGCAAAATTACCAAAAGATTCAAACCCTAATCGCTTAAAAAACCGCGATTTGATCGATGGACGACCAAGAGCGTATATGCGAAAATTCAGCATGTCACGGATCAATTTTAGAACGCTGGCACATGCAGGGCAAATTCCCGGCGTACATAAAGCTAGCTGGTAATAAAAAAGCTTTTGGGGGAGAAACAATGGAAAAACAAGACATTTCAAGTGCACGCAGAAGATTAAAATGCACCAATCGAAAGACACGTAAACGTGCACTGAAGATCATTCAGCAGTATAATCGGGAGAAAAGAAATCGAACGATGGCTTTAACCAACGCTAATATGATCAATAGTTGAAAAAGAAAATGACCATTTCTTCTATAAAAAAGTAAAGTATTCCAAGGGAAGCTTTACTTTTTTTTCGTCTAAGCATAAAATATTAGAGAATGTGTTTAGGGAAAAGAAAAGGGAGAACGTTGTGAAGAAAAAATTACAAATATTTAAGAAAAAATCAGTCAGCTATCCTCTGATCGTGATTGGACTGATCCTGCTGGTAGTCATCAGCAACCTATATCTGCAATGGTGTCAAAATGAATTATCCACAGATTTAATGCTAAAATTTGCCTTTTCTTGGCATACAGAAAAATTTATCTTAGGCTGCTTGGTTTTACTGGTATTCTTGCTATTTTTGATCAGTCTAGCTGGCTCTTTTCTACTGGGGAGTGTTCTTTATGCCATAACGATCGCTATCTTAGGGTTTGCAGACTATCAGAAGATGTTTTACCGGACAGAGCCTATTTATCCTGATGATCTAAAAATGATCACCGAATTCGGGCTGCTAAGAGAAATGATCGGAACCGTTCCTTTTATTGTGATCGTACTGATTGCAGCGATTGCCCTAGTCTTTTTTTGCCGAGCAATCTACAAAAGTCGTTTATTATCGAAAAAAATGCAAATTGTTCGTGTGACCGGTTTGATCGTCACGATTGGATTATTAGTGTATATCAGTGATTTCAATAATCCAAATAATCTCTTACGCAAGCAATACGACAAAACGGCGTTATGGATTCCATACAGCCAAAAAATGAATTACTATAACACAGGCTTTATGGGCGGCTTTTTATTTAATTTAAAAGTCGAAGCAATGGATGAGCCAGACAATTACTCTAAAAAAACGATCACAGCAATCACTGATAAATACAACAAACAAGTCACAGCAGCGAAAAAAGAGGCTGAAGAAGAGCAACCGAACATTATTTTTGTGATGAGCGAAAGCTTTTCTGATCCACAGCATCTAGCAGGGGTGACCGCAAATAAGAATCCACTAAAAGATTATTATGAAATAGCAGATAAAACTTATAGCGGCCAAATGCTTTCTCAAAATTACGGTGGTGGAACAGCCAATATCGAATTTGAAGCATTGACCAGCTTCTCAATGGAACTATTCAATCCGCAAATGACGACACCGTATACTATGTTAGTGCCTAAAATGGATGAGATTCCGTCGGTTGTTTCCTTGTTGAAAAATCAGGACTATCGAGCAACAGCGATCCATCCGTACAATACCTCAATGTATAAGCGTAAAGATGTCTATAACGTGTTAGGTTTTGATCAGTTTATTAGTGAAGATACGATGAAGTATAAAGAAAAACTGCAAAACAATCCCTATATTTCAGATCGATCTGCGTATAAAGAAGTTCTTGATCTTTTAAAAGACGATCAGCAGCCACAATTTGTCCATCTAGTAACGATGCAGACGCATATGCCTTATAGTGATAAATATACTGATATAGAGTATTCATCTCAAGGGCAAGGGAATAAAACCGCGATCGATAGCTACATGCAGGATATTGCCTATAGCAGTGCTGCATTGAAAGAATTTACTGAGGAATTGAAAAATGTCAAAAGGCGAACCTTAGTTGTTTTTTGGGGCGATCATTTACCAAGTATCTATTCAGATGAGATCAAAGAAATGAACGATGAGGTAATGATGCACCAAACAGAATTCCTGATGTATGATACTCAAGAATCACTACGTAAACAAAAAACACAGGATGCGATCACAAGTCCTTTTTACTTCGCACCAACGTTGTTCGATCAAAGTGATATACAGATGACTGGCTTTTATCAATTACTAAGTCAACTTGGAGAACAGGTACCAGCCTTTGAAAAAAGTTTCTATTATACGAATGAGAAGTGGAATAAAACGTTGAAACTGACGCAGTCACAAGAAGAGCTGTATGAAGATTATCGGATGATTCAATATGATATCGTTTCTGGTGAGCAATATAGTCTAAAAAATGATTTTTTTGATTAAAATCTAAAGGAGCACAAGATGAGTTTTAAAAAGAAAGACAATCAAGTCTACTACAATCCAATCCGCCGAGCTGTCTTGAATCATCAAATGATCCAGCCAGGCGATAAAGTAGCGATTGGTATGAGTGGTGGTAAAGACAGCACAAGTTTATTATATTTTTTGGATATGATCAGTAAGCAAAAGCGTTTAGGCTTTGAATTTGAGATCGTGCCAATTACCTTAGCGATGGGCTTTGATGTGGATATTGCACCGATGCAGGTATTTGTTGAAAACTTAGGGTATCAATTAGATGTGGTTCCTACAAATATTGCTCAGGTCGTTTTTAATATTCGTGAGGAGCGTTCACCATGTTCATTATGTGCAAAATTACGACGAGGTATTTTATATAATCGAGCAAAAGAATTAGGTTGTAACAAAGTCGCTTTAGGACACCATTTAGATGATGCGATCGAAACGTATTTCATGAACTTCTTTTTCCATGGGCAGCTGGCAAGTTTTGAACCGCGAAGTTATTTGTCTAAAACAGATATCACACTGATCCGTCCGCTGCTTTATATAGAAGAAAAAGAGATCATTCGTTTTGTTAAGAGAGAAGAGTTACCAGTGATCTTCAATCCTTGCCCGGTAGATAAAAAGACCAAGCGCGAGGAAATCAAGCAGGTCGTCACGAATTTATCACAGAGCTATCCTGATATTCGCGAGAAGTTTATCATGGGGATGGAGCAAGGAACGACGGAAAACTTTTGGACGAAAACCTCTGTATGATTGTTTGCATCATAAACTGAAGTGCTAAGCGGAATAAAGGAGTAGAGTTATGAGAAAAGGGATGGAAAATCTTACGGAGAAAGAAAAACTTGAGTTGGTAAAAAAAGTGATTGAAGAGGTTAACAAGGAAAAAAGTATCTTTATTAATTTTTTGAATATTATAGTGAAAATTGCTGGATATATGGGAGTCATCAGCTTAATTTGTCATGTAATTACTACCTTTATAATGATTTTATTTAGAAGAACAGGTGCGATTGAGGAATCAATGTCATTTTTATCCGATTTGGCTGTAAAGATGGCACTTATTTTCTTTTTTATAGCGATTATATCTTATAGCATTAAATTTATTGTGCGACTAAAGAAAAAAGAAAAAGTTCTAACACGCTTATTGGAAAATTCAAAAACGAGTGATCAATGAATAGGTTCAGTCAACTTTTAAAAGAGATAGTAATATATCTTCCATATGTATAAATAGTTATCCCAATATCTATATAGTGAGAGCTTAAAATTAGCTTTAGAAATTTTTCTGAAAATCAATACGATTTCATTTGAAAAACACTAAAAGAACAGGTATAATTAATTTCAGCAATAATTATTGGTGATCGTACCTCAAAGATCACCATCATATTATTTCATGAGGGAGTAACTGGCGGCTTAAGCTGCGACAACATCACCAACTCCGAAAGAAATTTCTGGTGTTGTCTTAATCAGTGAGACTTATGTATGTTCTATTTAGGTAGCATACAGAGGTCTATTTTTTTTCGTTTTTGCTACGAACCAGCTTCTCTTTATAGAGGTCTAATACGTGTTCGTTTCGCTATTATGAAGTAAAATAGATGTAAGTAGCTGCAAATTACAGAGGAGGAAGAACATGTCAGAAGAAAAAAAGGTTCAATTAGCTGAAGCATTTTATACTCAGCCGGAAGCAACAGTTCTGGAAAAGATGGGTACGACTGCTGAAGGTCTAACGGATCAAGAGGCTAAAAAAAGGTTAGAGAGTTACGGAGCAAATGCTCTGGATGAAGGGAAAAAGAAATCGATCGTCGTGAAGTTCTTTGAGCAGTTTAAAGATTTTATGATCATCGTATTACTATTTGCTGCAGTGATTTCAGCGGTATTCTCACATGATGTCGTTGATTCGATCATCATCTTACTCGTTGTTGTATTGAATGCGATTTTCGGTGTGATCCAAGAAGCCAAAGCAGAGCAAGCGATCGAAGCACTAAAAGAAATGTCTTCACCAAATGCGAACATTCGTCGTGATGGCCATGTGATTACAGTCAAAAGTGATGAATTAGTGCCAGGAGATATCGTCTTATTAGAAGCTGGCGACGTAGTGCCGGCGGATTTACGTTTATTAGAAGCAGCTAGCTTGAAAATTGAAGAAGCGGCTTTGACTGGTGAATCAGTTCCAGTTGAAAAAGAAGCAACTGTTTTAGAAGGTACGCCAGAAGATATCGGTATCGGTGATCGTATCAATATGGCTTATTCAAATAGTAATGTCACTTATGGTCGTGGGATAGGTGTAGTTGTCGGTACTGGTATGAATACCGAGGTCGGTAAAATCGCCGGCATGCTAGCTAACGAACAAGAAACAGAAACACCATTGAAGCAAAACTTGAATCAATTAGGTAAAATGTTGACGATCGCGATTTTAGTGATCGCTGCGATCATGTTTGTTGTTGGAATGATGAACGGTAGAACATGGATCGATATGCTATTGACTTCGATTTCATTAGCTGTTGCTGCGATTCCGGAAGGTTTGCCGGCAATCGTTACGATCATTTTAGCTTTAGGAACACAAAAAATGGCGAAGAAAAATGCGATCGTGCGTAAACTTCCAGCCGTTGAGACATTGGGTAGTACAGATATTATTTGTTCAGATAAGACGGGGACGTTGACTCTGAATCAAATGACTGTTGAAGCATTATATACAGACAATAAAGTCGCTGCAGCATCTGAAGATGTAGCAATGGATAACATGGCTTTAAAAATCATGAACTATACAAATGATACAAAATTTGCTCAAGATGGTACATTGATCGGCGATCCAACCGAAACGGCTTTAGTTCAATTCGGTTTAGACCATGGCTTCAATGTCACTGAAAAAGTTGCAGCGGAACCTCGTGTAGCTGAAATTCCGTTTGACTCTGATCGTAAATTGATGACAACTGTTCACCAATTAGTCGATGGCAAATTCTTAGTTGCAGTCAAAGGTGCACCCGATGAGTTGCTAAAACGCTGTGAGCAAGTATTATTAAATGGTCAAACAACAGCATTAAATGATCAAGAACGCAAAGAAATTTTAACAAACAACACGAAAATGGCGAAACAAGCGTTACGTGTATTAGGAATGGCATATAAATTCGTTGATGCAGTTCCTGCTGAAATGGATTCAGCTGTGGTTGAAAATGGTCTAGTGTTTGCTGGTCTAGTCGGTATGATCGACCCTGAACGTAAAGAAGCAGCAGAAGCGGTTAAAGTAGCTAAAGAAGCTGGTATTCGTCCGATCATGATCACAGGTGACCACAGAGATACAGCGGAAGCTATTGCTGCTCGTCTTGGCATTATCAAAGAAGGCGATGACGATGCAGTGATCACAGGCGCTGAATTGAATGAGTTATCAGATGAAGCTTTTGCAAAAGTCGTTGGACATTACTCTGTTTATGCTCGTGTATCTCCTGAACATAAAGTTCGTATCGTTAAAGCATGGCAGCAAGAAGGTAAGGTCGTTGCCATGACAGGTGACGGTGTGAATGATGCACCAGCCTTAAAAGCAGCGGATATCGGTATTGGTATGGGGATCACTGGTACGGAAGTATCGAAAGGTGCCTCTGATATGGTCTTGGCAGATGACAACTTCTCAACGATCATTGTCGCCGTTGAAGAAGGACGTAAAGTTTTCTCAAATATCCAAAAAACGATCCAATACCTACTTTCTGCCAACTTAGGGGAAGTATTGACACTCTTTATTGCAACAATGTTAGCTTGGGATACATTACTACCAGTTCATTTATTGTGGATCAACTTAGTAACGGATACTTTCCCAGCGATTGCTTTAGGTGTTGAGCCGGCAGAACGTGATGTGATGAGTCATGCGCCTCGTGGTAAGAAATCGAACTTCTTCTCTGGTGGTGTCTTGAGCAGTGTCATTTATCAAGGGATCACTCAAGGTGCTTTGACATTGATCGTTTATAAAATGGCCATCGAGTTTCCTGCGCATACAGCGGCAAATATGCCAAACTTATCTGCACAGGCGTTGTATGATTTACAACATGGAGATGCGTTGACTATGGCATTTGCGACATTAGGATTGATTCAATTGTTCCATGCGTTCAACGTAAAATCGATTTATCAATCGATTTTCAAAGTTGGCTTATTCCGAAACAAATCGTTCAACTGGGCGATTTTAGTTTCCTTCCTATTGTTAGCCGCTACGATCGTTATTCCAGGATTCAACGATTTGTTTAGTGTAACATCACTAGATGCGTACCAATGGGCAATCGTTGCAGGAACATCCTTTGCGATCATTCCTATCGTTGAAGTTGTAAAATTTGTTCAACGAAAAATGGGTAAAGGGATATAAAATTAGTAAAAGATAGTCGAATATTCGGCTATCTTTTTTTCTATGGTTCAGTATAGTAGCATGAAGAAAATTTTAAGGTCAAAATAAGTCAAATAAGTGGACAAATTTTTAGATTACGGTATTATTAATATAGATATTCAGCTTTAAAATATGGAGGTCATTCATTATGAACTATTTAGATGAAAATGAAGAAACAGAAGAAAAACAACAACCAAATGCATTTATGAAAAAACTTTTTGAAGAGAGAACGATTTTGATTTATGGTGAGATCAATCAGGATCTAGCGCGGGAAGTAACCTCACAATTACTTTTATTAGCAGCGATGGGTGATGAGCCAATCAAAATTTTTATCAATAGCCAAGGCGGACATGTTGAAGCAGGAGACACGATTCATGATATGATCAAGTTTGTCAAACCAGAAGTAATCGTTGTTGGTACCGGCTGGGTAGCAAGTGCGGGTATTACGATTTATTTGGCTGCTGAAGCTAAAAATAGATACAGCTTGCCAAATACTCGTTACATGATCCATCAACCAGCTGGCGGTGTTCAAGGCCAAAGTACTGAGATTCAGATCGAAGCCAAAGAAATCATCCGTATGCGTGAGCGTGTAAATCGTTTGATTGCTGCAGCAACTGGTCAAACGTATGAAAAAATCGCAAAAGATACAGACCGTAATTTCTGGATGTCTGCTGAAGAAGCAAAAGATTATGGAATGGTATCTAAGATCATCGATACAAGCGATGAAATCCAGTAAAATAAGAACGAACTGCAAGTACAAGTGACTTGCAGTTTTTTTATCAAAATGATTAGAAAAAAGCTGTTTTGAAAGATTCTCCTTGTCATCACCCTATGAAAAAGTGTAAAATTAGGTGATTATCAAAAGAAAGTAGGAAAGAATTTGAAACCCAATTTAGGCTATTATGTGCAAAACATCAATGATATTGTAAAAGAAACAGAAGAAGTCGGCGAAAAAATGAACGAATATTACGAAGAAGTTCGTAAAGCAATCGACGAAGATAAGGTAACAGAGCTAGCTCCCGAGCGTATTGTTGAGATCCAACGCATATTCCAAGATGGAACAAAAGAATACGAAACGATGCTGGAGAAAGTGTCACAATTACGCCCGCCCGCTCGAGTAATGGGCATCCATAAAAAATTTGAACGCTCATATATTGAATATTTAGCTGGCTGTAATGAAATGATTCTATCTTTAGACTCAGAAAAAGGAATAGATGTTGACTTGTTCAACGCTTCAGAAGAGAAACAAGACAAAGCAACAGATGATATCTCATTTGCGATCACTAGAATGAGTAATCTTTTGTTAAAAAAATAAAAATATAAACGAAAAATTGACAAAAAGAAATGGTATTTAATTTCTTTTTAACGTTATTTTTAGTAGACAATGAAAAATATTTGTTGTATTATATATTCATACCAACAACAACCTTTTTATTTTTCATTTTACTCTTATTGAGTAATACTCCTTTTCCATCGGTCAGTTTGACCGGTGGTTTTTTCTTTCATTATTATTTGAATCAAAATATAAATTAAAAAATATTATTTATATTACACTGATTTTAAAAAATGGCAGTTATTTTATGTAAATAAATAATTATATTAATCATAAAAAAGATGAGATAAAACATTTTTGTTTTATCCCATCTTTTAATTTTAACGACATAGTCGTATCAGTTTTCTACATTTCGAACGTAATCATCAAAATACTGAACAAGATCAGCTTTGATTTTTTGATATTCTTCTTCTGTGTATTCACGTTCTTCGATCGATCCATTAAAAAATGGAATCTCCAACTCTTCGCGCAAGCGATCCAATACTTCGCTTTGATCCATTTGTGCACCTTCTTTATTTGTTGTCTACTCTATTATAAAACATTAAAATCATTCGTCAACTGCTCAAAAGCATCTTTCATCGCAGATAACTTATTATAAAGAAGTGCGCTGTTATCATCTTCAAGGAAGAAAACTTGTTTCAACTCAAAGTAGAACTCTTCAAACGCAGTAAAAAAGGGCTGAACTGCATCGGAAGAAATCTCATCATTACTAATATAAAAAATCCGGATACTATGATAGTAGGTAAAGACCTCATTGATATTCAAAAGAATCCGAGATTCTTCAGGCCGTGGACGGCTAGTGACTAAATCATACAAAGACAGGCTCTTTGTATGGATCTCTGATAAATAAGATAAAAGAAAATCCACTTTTTCAATATGTTCTGACATTCGATCGACCTCCATTTTATTTAAGTATAATAAAAAATGAGTAGAAAGAAAAACAGGAACCCTTATTTGAACCTAATTAATTTTGATCAATAAATTTAATATGAAAAAATGTTGACAAATAAATGAGTATGTTCTAATATTGATTCAATATCAAAACTCATTGAAAAGAAGAGTAGACAAAAAAACATTTATTCAGCAAAGATTTTTTGCTGAAGCGAGAGAGCTTTCGTATGGTGGAAGAAAGTAATGGAAATTTGTCGAAAATGATCTTGGAGAGGAAAAATCGATTTGATTTTTACGGCTGCTACCGTTAACAAAGCACCAAATCATAAAGTGATTTATTGTTTGGCTTGAGATGGAAATGATTTTCCAATAAAGGTGGTACCGCGATCGTCGCCCTTTACTAGCATAGGCTGGTAGAGGGCTTTTTGCTGTGAATCACTACGACTGGCTATGCCAGAGTAGATGATGAACAGTACTTGGCGACCAAAGGGAGCGAAGTGTCCATACTAGGAATCACCCAACGCTTGAATCCAACTCGAAAGAGGAGAAACAACCTCAAAACGAGCGGATGATGAATAGTACTTGGCGACCAAAGGGAGCGAAGTAACCATACTAGGAATCACCTAACGCTTGAATCCAACCCGAAAGAGTAGGAGCAACTTCAAAAAGAGTCAAAAAAGAGCGAATGATGAACAATACTTGGCAATCAAAGAGAGCGAAGTATCCATATTAGTGAGTCACCCAATCCCCTCTAAGTTGATCATGTAAAGTCAAAGGACCACAACTAGTTCAGCTAAATCAATCAAAGAACAATAAATGAGGCTGAAAAAGAAAAATTCAGAATGAATAACTCTCTGTGATCGCCAAGATCACAAAAGACAACGAGATACCAGATTTAAAATATCAGGTGTCAGATTTTCTACTATCAGATCTGACAATCGCTATAAATTCTTTTCAATGAGAACAATCCAGAAAGAGGTGGTCATTATGCAAGAAGGTGACATGTGCAGCAAACGAATAAAATCAACTAAATTTAAAAGAAAAGGAATGAAGCATAATGACAAACCAAAACTATCACTTTGAAACGATCCAAATTCACGGAGGACATACCCCCGATAAAGACACGAACTCTAGAGCGGTACCTATCTATCAAACAACCTCCTACACATTTGATGATACGCAAGATGCAGCAGAAAAATTTGCTTTATCAAAAGCGGGCAATATCTATACACGGATCACCAATCCGACGACGGCCGTATTAGAAGATCGTTTGAATGAATTAGAAGGCGGTGTGGGCGCTGTAGCTGTTGCTTCAGGAACAGCAGCAATCACCTATGCTATTCAAAACCTTGCCAGCAGCGGCGATCATATTGTCTCTGCATCAACTCTTTATGGTGGAACCTTCAATTTGTTTGCCCATACGTTACCTGAATTTGGCATCACAACAACTTTTGTTGATCCAGATGAGTTGGCTAATTTTGAGGAAGCGATCAAAGAAAATACGAAAGCGATTTTTGTTGAAACGATCGGAAATCCCAGTACGAATGTTGCAGACATTGAAGCAATCGCAGACATTGCTCACAAGCACGAGTTACCGCTGATCGTCGATAATACCTTTGCTACCGCTTATTTAACTCGTCCGTTTGACTTTGGCGCAGATATCGTCGTTTACTCAGCAACAAAATTCATCGGTGGACATGGTGTTGCTTTAGGCGGTGTGGTGATCGATTCCGGAAAATTCAATTGGGCGAATGGAAAATTTCCTAAATTGGTCGATCCTGATCCAAGTTATCATGGCTTATCTTATACTGAGGATGTTGGTGCAGCCGCTTTTATTACTCGTTTACGCGTGTCATTATTAAGAGATACAGGAGCCGCAATTTCGCCTTTCAATAGTTTCTTGCTGATTTTAGGCTTAGAAACACTTTCCTTGAGATTAGAACGTCATGTAGAAAATGCTCAAAAAGTCGCGGAATTCTTAGTGAAGCATCCGAAAGTCGATTGGGTCAACTATCCTGGATTGCCTGATAATAAATATCATACCTTAGCTGAAAAGTATTTGCCGAAAGGAGCGGGATCGATTTTTACATTTGGTGTCAAAGGCGGAGCAGAAGCTGGGAAAAACTTGATCAATCATGTGGAACTATTTTCTTTATTGGCAAATGTCGGTGATGCAAAATCATTGATCATCCATCCAGCATCAACCACACATTCCCAATTAAGCGAAGAAGAACTGAAGGTCTCAGGAACTTCTCCAGAATTGATTCGCTTATCGATCGGCATCGAGAATGTTGATGACATCTTATCAGACTTAGAACAAGCTTTAGCAAAAATCTAAACATAAACACTTGATACAGAAGCTTTTCCTTTTGTATCAAGTGTTTTTTAGAAAGCTGATAAGGTAGAATAATCGATTCTTAAAAAAATTCTCATAAAACTATTGACTTTGATAGAAAAGTTCTGTATCTTTATGACTATAGTTTGAATTATTCAAAAATTCTGACAATAAAGGATGTTGACGATCATGGACAAACAAATCACAACAATTACATTCTTATTATTAGTGAAGGACTCATCACACTGATCTTTAGAAGCGAGCAAATAAGTTGCTTTTTCAATCAGAAGTTGAGAGTCCTGTTTTCGCATTGCATGAACGGGATGACAAGCATCCCATATCGTGGGATGCTTTTTTGTTGCAAGACACAGCGACTGCTTGCAGAGCTGATGTCGCGCAATACTTGGCGAGCGGAGAGAGCAAAGTATCATTCGTACAAAGACACAGCGATTGCTTGCAGAGCTGATGATGCGCAATACTTGGCGAGCGGAGAGAGCGAAGTTTCATTCGTACAAAGATACAGCGATTGCTTGCAGAGCTGATGTCGCGCAATACTTGACGAATAGAATGAGCGAAGCTTCATACATGAGTAGCCCAAGTCAAAAAAGCAAAACAACCACATGATAAGAACGTATCAAACTAAAAAATACCACTAAAAAAATGAAGAAGTAATTTACCAGAAAGGATGTATGCAAAATGAAACAGATTCAATTCTTCGACACAACACTACGGGATGGCGAACAAACGCCAGGTGTAAATTTCAACACAAAAGAAAAAGTCCAAATCGCTAAACAATTGGAAAAATGGGGGATCGATACGATCGAAGCCGGTTTTCCGATCGCTTCTGTGGGTGATTTTGAAGCTGTCAAAGCCATTGCAGAAAATGTAGAAAAAATGACGGTTGCCGGGTTAGCTCGTTGTCAAAAAGCGGATATCGACCGCGCTCATGAAGCCCTTCAACACGCTAAGCATCCGCAAATCCATGTATTCCTAGCCACAAGTCCTGTTCACATGGAATACAAGCTGAAAATGACACCAGATGAAGTGATTGCTTCAATCAAAGAACATGTCAGTTATGCCAAAACCAAGTTCGAAAAAGTTCAATTTTCTCCGGAAGATGCCACACGAACAGAAAGGGACTTCCTATTAAAAGCAGTTCAAACAGCGATCGATGCTGGTGCGACGATCATCAATGTTCCTGATACAGTTGGTTACTCTAATCCTTCCGAATACGGCGCGTTGTTCAAGTTTTTGATCGAGAATATCCAAAGTGATCAAGAAATCATTTTTTCTTCCCATTGTCATGATGACTTAGGAATGGCGACAGCCAATGCACTTGCTGCGATCGAAAACGGCGCACGTCGTGTAGAAGGAACAGTGAACGGGATTGGTGAACGTGCAGGAAATACTGCGCTCGAAGAGGTAGCTTTGGCTTTGTATATCAGAAAAGACTTTTATCAGGCAGAAAGCAAGATCACATTAAATGAAACGAAACGTACCAGTGATTTGGTCAGCCGTTTATCTGGTGTAGCTGTACCCAGAAATAAAGCTATTATCGGAGCGAATGCCTATGCGCACGAATCAGGGATCCATCAGGACGGCGTGCTAAAAAATCCTGATACGTATGAAATCATCACTCCATCATTGGTTGGCGTCAACGAAAACTCATTGCCGCTTGGTAAGTTATCTGGGCGTCATGCCTTTGCCGCTAAAATGGAGACATTAGGTTACCAGCTAACAGATGATGAACTAAAAGATGCCTTCAAACGATTCAAATCACTCGCTGATAAAAAGAAACAAGTAACAGAAGATGATCTCATTGCGTTGATGGTCGGTCAAAGCCAAGAATCAAATGACACTTATCGGTTGGAGCGAGTACAGTTGCAATACGTTTCTGACGGTAGCCAAGGGGCAATTGTTTCCATCGATACAGGGGAAGAAGCAAAAACAGAATCGGCGATCGGCTCAGGTAGTATTCAAGCAATCTATAATTCGATCGATAAAATCTTTGGCCAAAAACCAGATTTAAAAGAATATTACATTAAATCAGTCACAGGCGGAGAAGATGCTCAAGCAGAAGTCCACGTGACCTTAGCCGATCAAGAGAACACACATTATAACGGCATCGGTATCGATTTTGACGTACTGCAGGCATCTGCAAAAGCGTATGTCAAAGCAAGTGAACAATTTCAAAAAGAAGTGGGGAAAGCCTAATGAGTAAAAAAATCATCGCCTTGCCGGGAGACGGCATTGGTGCAGAAATCATGGATAGTGCTTTAACGATTTTAGAGGAGATTATGGTTCAAGATAACTTAGAATTTGATATCGAGCGTTTTGCTTTTGGCGGCGCTGGAATCGATCAAAAAGGAGATCCTCTGCCTGAAGAAACGCTGGAAGCCTGTAAAAAAGCAGATGCGATTTTACTTGGTGCGATCGGCGGACCGAAATGGGACAACGCTCCGAAACGTCCAGAACAAGGGCTGCTGGCGTTAAGAAAAGCGTTAGGACTATTTGCCAATATTCGTCCAATTTCTGTGCCGGATGCAGTGGTTCATTTATCTCCATTAAAAGAAGAAAATGTTCGCGGCGTCGACTTTGTTGTCGTACGTGAGTTGACAGGCGGTATCTATTTTGGCGAAAAACAATTAGGTGACACAGAAGCATCAGATCTTTGTACTTATTCAAAGGCAGAGATCCAAAGAATCATCCGCAAAGCTTTTGAAATCGCTCGTACAAGAAATAAAAAAGTAACTTCTGTTGATAAAGCCAATGTACTATCTACCAGTAAATTGTGGCGTCAAACAGCGGAAGAAGTGGCAGCAGAATTTCCGGATTGCATGTTGGAGCATCAGCTTGTCGACTCTGCGGCGATGGTCATGATCCAAAGACCAAAACAATTTGATGTGATCGTGACAGAGAATCTGTTTGGCGATATTTTAAGTGATGAAGCGTCAGTCATCCCTGGTTCACTAGGAATGATGCCAAGTGCTAGTCATAGTGAAACGGGTCCTTCATTATATGAACCGATTCACGGATCAGCGCCAGATATTGCCAATCAAAATAAAGCCAATCCGATGTCGATGATTTTATCTGCGGCGATGATGCTTCGTCAGTCATTTGGGTTAGAACGATCAGCGCTAAAAATCGAAGCTGCTTGTGACCGTGTCATGAATCAAGGGATTTTAACAACAGATCTTGGCGGTAAAGCGACTACGACTGAATTTACAGAAGCGGTATTAACAGAATTGAGAGGTGCTTAATATGGGAAAAACATTATTTGATAAGCTTTGGGAACAACATGTGGTCAGCGGGAAAGAAGGCGAACCGCAGCTGCTTTATATCAATCTTCATTTGATTCATGAAGTGACGTCGCCGCAAGCATTTGAAGGATTGAGAGAAGCGGGTCGGAAAGTCCGTCGACCAGATCGCACGTTTGCTACGATGGATCATAATGTTCCAACAAAAGATATCTTCAATATCACAGACCTAGTAGCAAAAAAACAAATCGAAGCACTTCAAAAAAACTGTGACGAATTCGGCATCACGCTATGTGATAATGGCAGCGAACGTCAAGGGATCGTTCATATGGTCGGTCCGGAAACTGGCTTGACTCAGCCGGGAAAAACGATCGTTTGTGGTGATTCTCATACCGCAACACACGGTGCTTTTGGTGCATTAGCTTTTGGTATCGGGACAAGTGAAGTCGAACATGTTTTTGCCACACAGTGTATTTGGCAAAACAAGCCTAAATCGATGGGTGTGAAAATCACAGGAAAATTAGCAAAAGGCGTGTATGCAAAAGATATCATCCTAGCGTTGATCGCAAAATACGGAGTTGATTTCGGTGTCGGCTATGCTGTTGAATTCTATGGAGAAACGATCGAAAGCCTGACAATGGAAGAACGAATGACGATTTGTAACATGGCGATCGAAGGCGGTGCGAAAATGGGGATGATGGCGCCGGATGAGAAAACCTTTGAGTACGTGCGCGGTAGAGAATATGCGCCGGAAGATATGGAAGCAGCGATCGCGGATTGGAAAAAACTGCCAAGTGATCCTGATGCGGTGTACGATGTGGATCTAGAATTGAATGCAGATGAGCTTGTGCCATATATTACTTGGGGCACAAACCCGGAAATGGGCATTCCAGTTACAGGGACTTTCCCAGAAATCAAAGATATGAATGATGAACGTGCTTATAATTATATGGATCTTAAACCGGGACAACGCCCATCTGATATTGAGATCGGCTATGTCTTTATCGGATCTTGTACGAATGGCCGACTATCTGATTTAGAAGAGGCTGCTCGAATCGTCAAAGGTAAAAAAGTCAAAGAGGGGATCACAGCAATCGTGGTACCAGGGTCCAGACCTGTTCGAAAAGCAGCAGAAAAAATCGGTTTGGATAAAATTTTCACAGAAGCCGGCTTTGAATGGCGTGAGCCAGGCTGTTCAATGTGTTTGGGCATGAATCCAGATCAAGTACCAGCAGGTGTTCACTGTGCTTCCACTTCAAACCGAAACTTTGAAGGCCGTCAAGGAAAAGGGGCTAGAACGCATCTTTGTAGCCCCGCAATGGCCGCAACAGCTGCACTTGAAGGAACATTTGTCGATATTCGAAAGGAGCTTGGTGCATAATGGAGGCATTTACACAACATACAGGAACCACGGTTCCGCTGATGAATGATAATATCGATACGGATCAGATCATTCCAAAATCATTTCTGAAACGCATCGAAAAAACAGGATTTGGGGAATTTCTATTTGATGAATGGCGTTATTTGCCAGATCGTACACCAAATCCTGACTTTACCTTAAACGAACCGCAATATAAAGAAGCAACGATTCTGATCTCAGGCGATAACTTTGGCTCAGGATCATCCCGAGAACATGCGGCTTGGGCATTAGCAGATTATGGTTTTAGAGCGATCATCGCCGGAAGCTTTAGCGATATCTTTTATATGAATGCGACTAAAAACGGCTTGCTGCCGATCGTTTTAAAGCGGGAAGAATTAACAGCTTTGGCACAGCTCAAAGCAGATGAAACGATCACGATCGATCTGCCGAACCAGCAAGTTATAGTACCTAATGCGACGTATACATTTGAGATCGATGGCACATGGAAGCATAAGCTGGTGAATGGCTTGGATGATATCGCCATTAGCTTGGGCCACGCTGACGAAATCACGGCTTATGAAGCGAAAATTCCTGCTTATTGGCAGTAAGTACATCGGTAGAGAAAAGAGGAAACAGATGGACTGGGATGCAAAAAAATACAATACCACGCATGATTTTATCTTTAAATATGGTGCTGGTTTATTAGAATTATTACCCAAGGAGCCAAAGCGAGTGATCGATATTGGCAGCGGTACAGGAGAATTGACTAAGCAAATTGCTGAATTAGGTCACAGCGTAACAGGCATTGAACGATCCGAAGCAATGATCACGCAAGCGACGAATAAATTTCCAGAGTTGTCATTTATAAAAGGAGATATTTTAGATCCTGTGATAGGATTTGACTCTTATGACATTGCTTTTTCAAACGCTGTTTTTCATTGGATTCCAGATCAAGATCGTTTGCTTCAAAATATTCATCAGCTATTGGTTGATGGTGGTGAGTTGATTTGTGAATTTGGTGCGGTTGGCAATGTTCAAGCCATTCGAGATGCTTTTCGTGAAGAGTTAGCTGCGTATGAGATTTCTTTAGAGGAACCGTTTTGCTTTACTTCATCCGAAGACTATCAAAAATTACTTGAAAAAAACCATTTTGATCGCATCGAAATGTTAGAATATGAGCGACCGACACCATTAAAAGAAGGTGCTTTTGGGTTACATCAATGGATGGAACAATTTTATCCGAACGAGTTAGCAGAACTGACCCTAGAACAAAAAGAAATAGTTCTCGAAAACATGGATCAGAAATTAAAACCTGTTTTATGGAAAGAAGATCATTGGGAAGCCGATTACCGCAGATTGAGGATCCACGCAGTTAAACAAGCAACAAAAAGAAGCAAATAAGTAAAAGAAGGACTATTGATTTTCAGTAGTTCTTTTTTTATCTCATCTTTTAAATGACAGATCGAATAAATGTGCTAAACTAACAATAGAAAGAAAAATAGAAAAGTTGGAAAGACAGGAGTGTTTTGGGGAATGAAGAAGAAAGTTTTGGGGATCTCGATCGGTGTAGTCGTGGTGATTCTTGCGATCATCGGTGCAGTTTTACTTCAAAAGCAAGCAAGTGAAAAGAAAAAAATCACCGCTGCGCAAAATGAAATCGCAGCCATCGAAAAAACAACAGCAAAAGATGGTGAGTTATCGAAAGATGTTGCATTACTTTACGAGGACGAACAAGAATTTCTAACCAAAGAAATCAAACCTGTAACGATCAAAGAAACGAAAGAAAAGTTGTTAAAGAAACAAACAGAAATTGAAAAAATCAAACGTGAATACGGCAAGAAAGTCACAGCCGACAAAGCTGAAACAAATATTCAAGAGCTACAGAAAAAAACAGCTTTAGCCAATGATAAATTAGAGATACAAACAAAGACAAATGAACTATTCAGCTCAAAAGAACCAGCGCTGAAAGGCGATAACGTCAAAGATCAATTACCGATCACAGTCGATTTGACGAAAGAAAAAATCACCACAGTCACAGATGAGCTTAAAGACAACAAGGAGCTAAAAGGAAAATGGCAAGTCGCAATCGAATCGATTCTAAAAAATGCGACAGAACAAGTCGATCAAGTTGAAAAAATAAAAAAATTACTCAACGAGCCATTTGATGGAAATGTGCCTAAAGAAACCGTTCAGCAAAGCAACTATGATACTTTAAACAAAGAAATCGAAAAGGTCAAAAACGAAGAGCTGAAAACGACCTTTACAGCCAAATTGATTTTAATGAAAGCGATGATCGATACGCAAGGACAAATCAGTGCATTGACGCAGCAACAAAAAGCGGCAGAGCAAGAAGTCAATAACGCACTAGAAAAAGCCAAAGCAGATGCCAATAAAGCGGTAGAACAAGCAACAGGTGATGATAAAATGCTTCTGGGTTATTCAGATGACCAGATCGAATATGCTCGTGTGTGGTTGACATTGATCGGCGTGAAACCATCGGAGCTGAATGCAAAGGTGATTCCTGCGGGAACACCACTCAATCCATACGATGCAGGTAGTGTGACATATCCAACGGATGCTATTATGCTTTACGGTGGTTATAGTGCTGAAGGACAGATCGTTTATACAAGTAATCGAAATGGGACGATCAATGTATATCCAGTACCAAGCCATTGGCAAATCGGTGCGGAGGTTGCGAATGATCCAGAAAAAGTGAGAGCATTGACACAAGATATTTTGGATAATGTTCGAGTAGTAACAGTAGATGTAGGAAATCCGCGGGATGTATTGGATTTGATTAGGGTTCAAAAATAGAATAGTTATGGAAACAGGTGATTTGGAAAATGGTTATTTTCTAGATTGCCTGTTTTTGTATGAAACGATAAAGCGAAATTAGTAAGAAATAAAAGTTTTTTATAAACATCATTTGATCAATTAGACAGAACATTTGAAAAATATATATTTACACAGAGTTAGTTTCGAATTACAATTAGGGAGATAAGTAATAATTGAGATTTTTAATACCATTTTATAAATAATTAAAAGAGGTGACCAAAATGACGAATGAAGCAATTAGCTCAGATGTAGGTGTAGCATCAAATTACATAAATCCAATTTCAAGTGCCAAAGACTCCTCATTGCAAACAACTGTCCATTCATCTACGATTAGCTTTTCTAATCTTTCTGTTTGCGAGAAAGTAAAGAGTACTAATGGCAAATCAATAACAAGTACTAGTCAATATGGCAGTGCATTGGCTAAAGACTTAGCTAATTTTACGATGATTGCTACTACTTTTGCTGAAAAAGATGCACAAATTGCAAATGGAGGGTAGAAAATGTCAGAAGAGAAAAAGAAAGATTCTTTCGATGAAATGATTATGCTTAATCGAGAATTACAAACTGTCACAGATGAGTTAGATAAAAATAAAAAGCAAATTGAAAAACTTGAAGAAGCGGACGATATCACCCAACAAATCTATAAAGAAAACACAGATATTTTAGATGAGTTGGCTTACTACTGGAAAGGTGACAAAGCCAATCGTTTTCTTTATATGGCTCACGAAGAAAATGAGTATGATCATAAACGAGCGATGAACGCATTGGATAAGGCTCAATATGAATTAGAGCAAGAACAAAAAACATTAGTCAAAAAAGAGGAGAATCTGGTAGATAAACAAATAAAGCTACGACAAGAGAGCAGTTAAAAGGAGGTTCTATTAATGGGGTTGAAGATAAGGGTAAGCGAGATAACAAGTTATTTAGATCAGATAAATTCTTCATTAAACAGCAAAAACGAAGGACTAAACCAAATCATGCAAGGTATGCAAAACTTTATTAGTGCGACAGAATTAACCGGTAATGCATGGTCAGCAGCTAAAAGCTATGCTGAAATCGCTCATATTCCACTCTTGCGTGGCCAAGTTCGAGCAAATGATGAAATCATGAATGACAATCTAACTTTTGCAAGTCGCATAGCTGAAAAGATCGAAAATGAAGAAATTGATGAGGATGAATTAAACAGAACTATAGAGCGTTTAGAACAACAAAGACGATCCATATTGTATAGAAATAGCTTGATGGATAATAGTCCATCATTTGGAACTAGAAATGTCAATGCGGATGATGGCTCAAATGCGATCACGATCCAAATTCATCAATTGAAAGAAGAAATACAATCGATGTATGATTTGGAAAGTTCTTGCTCTGATTTATATACAACAGCGGATTCATTATTAGACAACGTTAGCCAAGGTTTAGCCGCTCTTGCGAGTACTAGTTGTTTTGATGGCTCAAATGGTATGTATAGCACTGCGAAACTTACACTTGATTGGGCCAAAAGTATTAATAAAGAGTGGAAAGATAATTTTGTTTTACCATTTAACTACGCAAAACTTGTTCAAGAGATCAAAGATGACAAAAGCTTATCACCGACTGAAAAAGCGGATAAAATTGCACGTGTTTATGAAGATTATCTTTATTCACTAGCGAAACCTGCTTTTGATGAGTACGATAAGATAAGAGCAAAGTTTGGAGCAAATTCTCCGGAAACAGAAGAAGCGGAGAAAAAGTTAGCGAAAATATTACAAGAGCTTGATATTGATATCAAATCAATAGTGAGAAGTTTGGGAAATAATGCTATAGATGTTTCCGATAAACATCTCCTCGAGTTTGTAGATATGGTAAATACGAAAAAGCCTCTAGATTTAAAAAGCAGAATTTTTGGTGAATCGGATTATTCGATTTGGTCAAGACAATGGACACCAGAATTTATTGTAAAGACAAATGGTAAAGAAGACAACCGTTCAGCTGACTATCTAGGAAATTATCTTTTTGGCTATTATGGGCAAGGAGCGTTCATGTTTAAAGATGATGCTTTAAAATATGGAGCTGGTGTTGCGCAAGGGTTTATTTCTGATAAGGATATTCCAAAGTGGATTGAAAATATTAAAAATGGAAATTACGGAGATAATAAAGGTGATGCAGAATTAATAGAGAAAGGAATCGCAGATTTTGAAAAGTATAATAAAAAAAATTAGTATCACAATTGCAGCTATCGTATCAGTAATTCTAGTTATTTATCTTATTTCAAATGCTGTATTAGTATATAGATCCTTATACTTTCCAAATCAAGAGAAGAAATTTAAAGTTGAAATTCAAGAGAGCAATATTGAAGCTGAAATTCGAATTTATGTTGATAATAAGGCTGGAAATGATTTAAACGTAACCTTAAGTGAGGAAAACGGTGAAATACAGGAGTTGGAAAAGCAAAAAGGGACAAAAGAAATCATGTATTTTAAAAAGGCAGAAGCTGGAAAAGAATATATAGTAAAAGTAAAAAATAGGACAGATTCATTTGTTTATAGTTATGTTATTGTAGAAAATAACAATTAGATTGAAATTCATGATGAAGTCTTGATTATTTAAACTAGTTAAAGTTTGTAATGATAAGAAAATTGGTTCTTTTGAAAACTATGGTGATGCTAAAATTATAGAGGAAGGAATAACGGATTTTGAAAAATACTATAAACAGAATTAGTATCATTATAGTATCTATTTTAACTATAATGGTAGTCGTCTATCTTGTTTCAAATATCAGTTCAGTTTATCATTCCCTATATTTTCCAAATCAAGAGAAAGAGTTTCAAGTAAAAATTGATAAGAAAAATATTGAACCACAAATTTCAGTATATCTAACAAAAGATAAAAAAGAAACGTTTGAAATTAGAGTAAATGACTCGGAAGGAAAGTCAGTTGAACCAGACTTTGTTGGTGAAGATCGTTTTACACCGAAAAATAAATTTTTTTACAGCTATCGTATCTATACAGGGAAAGGTAAGCAGTATACTGTAAAGATAAAAAATAGAACAGACTCATTTGTTTATAGTTATGTCAGTGTAAACGACAATAACTATAAATCCTTATTTTCTGAGATGCAAATTCGTTAAAAATAGCATATTCAATTTTACTTCAATGGGGACATTTTGCTGAAAAGGAGAGGATAAATGATTTCAAGAAATTTGACAAAAGAGGGTAGTATTATCATTATCATTTTATTTTTCGCCCTCGTGTTCTTCTTAATTCCAAAATACGAAGGAACTAAATATCTACCTCATGAAGAAAAAGAGATTCGAGGAGTAATTCATGAGGCAAATATTGAAGCTTGGGTTCGTGTTTATGTGGATAAAAAGACAGGTAAAAATTTGGACATAGAATTAATTAGAGAGAATGGCGATATCAACCAGTTAAGGAAACAGGTTGGGACAAAACAAATTTTATATTCACACAGAGTTGAAGCTGGAGAAAAGTATATTGTTAAAATAATAAATAATACTGATTCTATCATTAAATCTAATGTCGTCGTTGAAGATAATGACTAAAATAAGTAATATTAGTTAGTTTAGAGTGATGCTATAAAAAAAGTAGCAACAAGTTTCTGGAGAACATCAATGAACGTAAAAAATACAATAAAGTCAAGTAGTGTAATTATTATTATTTCACTTTTTTCAATTATTTTCTTCTTAGTACCCAAAAATTATGGACAAAAGTATCTTCCTAATCAAGAAAGAGAATTTAATATAAAAATAGCTAAAAACAATAACGAAGCTCGTGTGCATATATACATTGATAAGAAGTACAAGAACGATTTTTCCGTAAATTTTTATGATGATCAAACTCAAAAAGTGATAAAACCATATAATATTGGCGAAGATAGGTTCACTCCAAAAGATAGGTTTTACTATGTCTATATTGTAGAAAAAGGCAGGACATATACTGCAAAAATTAAAAATGAAACGAATAAAATAATAACGTCTAGTGTTTTAATTGAAGATAACAATTAAGACTGATGAAATAGAGTAGAAGAAAATGTGTTTCATTATTTCTCAGAAACTACGATAAATAAAGGTATTATTGGTGATAAAATATGAAAGTTTATGAATCAACGAATAAGAGATATAAACTAGTAGAAATGAACGCCAAATATTATTTGTTAGATTTGGATAGTAATAAATTCTGTTGGTTCTTGCCAATGCTTGTGTGGCTATTCCCTTTTAAAGCAATAGAAATCGATAAAGTAAGGTTTGACGAGTTAATAACAAATAAAAAAGCAGGCTATGGTGTTGTTCAGATTGTAATACTTTCTATAGTTATTGGAAGACCATCCACATGGTTAATAAACACGTATTTTCAAAACTATGTAACAATTTCAGGAGTTATATTAGGAACTGTTTATTTGTTTGTAGTTTTAGCACTTCTAATAAGTTATCGTGCAATTAATGCCATTGTTAACAAACGTAGAATGTATAAAAATATTGGAAATTCGAGGGAAGGAATACTTATCCGTATAAAGAAGGAAAGTATAACGAGTTATTACAAGAGAAATAGCGCAATTGCATTTTTAATAATCTATTTAGCTATTTTTTCTTCTGGATATTTTAGTGTATTCTATTCATTTGATATGATTGTAATTTTCATTATTTGTGTGTTGTTTTCTCTATTTCTTAATCGAGGATATATTTATCCTTATGGAAGTAATTTTTCTGTACAAGAGTGAAAATGAACAAATCCTATTTAGTCAATTTTTATAGAAACATACGAATTATGAGGAATGTTTATGAAATTTGAAGACACATCTATCTCTCGTTTTAAATTAGTAACAATCAATAAAAAAGATAACTACTTAGTAGACTTAGATTCTCATAAGTTAACATGGTTATTTCCAATGGCAACTTGGTATTTAGAAAATAAAGCGGCTAAAATCGACAAAAAGCAGTATGAGAAACTAAAAAAAGTACCTAAGAATAAAATGGGAGCTTCCGTATGGTCTTTTTCTGGATTTATGTTGAGTGGAGTGATATATGCTTTGATGAAAGGTATAGAGAGTATCTTTTTTGAAGAGATGACCATTAACCTTATATTACTGTCCTTCTTAGTTGCTATTTTAATTAGCTTTATTTTCAGATATATACGTTCCATATCGAATGCTAATAAATTGAAACAAATTTTTAGTAAGGAAGAAATGAGTACATTTGATCATTTAATTGTTTTGAAAAAAGATAATCAATTCTATAAAAAGCGTTGCATAACTGGAACAATCATTTTACTGGCAATACTTGTTTTCTTATTGTCTTTATTCATTCATGCAAAATCTTTTACTGTTGTGCCTGTACTCTTCATTTATTTAGTATTTGTATCATTTTTAAATTCATCAATAGCAAAGCCGATGGATGATATGGAATATATTGACAAAACAGTTAAGTAAGGTTGAGTTAAATTAACTATAAAATTAGAAAAACATAAGAATTCTAATTATTTAGAAAAATGTATAAGTGTTTGTTTTCATGATGTCGATTTATTATTTCATGTTATAATAATTTTAGTTACTTTATAATAGAAATGAATATTAAATAGGAGGTAGAAAAATGAATTGGAGTTTTCCTTCCAATAATTTTGGACAAATAAATGGTATAAGTGATTCAGGAATTGAAACGTTTCTTGGTGAGCCAATAAAGTCATTAGCTAGGGAGATTTGTCAAAATTCTATCGATGCTATTGTCGATGAAAATAAGCCAGTAGTAATTGAATTTGAAAAATTTTATTTAAATTTTAATGATATTCCAGGTGCAAAGAATTTACTTGAAGCTTTGAAAATGGGAAATGAATTTTGGAAAGTTCAAAAATCAACAAAAGCAAAGCGATTTTATGAAGAGGCGATTGAACTTTTTTGTAACGAAAACATTCCAATGCTTCGTATAAGTGATTTTAATACAAAAGGATTGAAAGGTTCAAAAGAATTATATAATACACCTTGGACGAACCTAATAAAATCTTCTGGGGCATCAGATAAAGCAGGTTCTGCTGGTGGTTCTTTTGGAATAGGGAAATTTGCTCCGTTTGCCTGTTCAAGTTTTAGAACAGTTTTTTACAGTACTTTAGACTATAGCGGAAATAGTGCATTTCAAGGAGTTTCTAGGCTAACAACTTTTAAGAATAATGATGGAGAACTAACCCAAGGTGTTGGTTATTATGGTGATGCGAAGAATATGCCTATATTCGAACAAAAGAGTCTTCAAAAGGGGTTTAAAAGAGAGTATCCATATTCAGGGACTGATATTTTTGTTTTAGGGTTCTTTTTTGAGGATAGTAGTTGGGAAGAATCAATTATAGGTGCTGTGTTAGATGGTTTTTTAAATGCAGTATATTCTGGGAATCTTATAGTTAAAGTAGGCAAATATGAAATTTCAAAGAGTAGTATAGATGATCTTATCAAAGTTTTTCCAGATGCGTTTACAGAGAAAGCACCAAATTTCTATAAAGTTTTGACATCATCTGAAACGGTTTGGTTTGAACAAGACTTTAAAAAAATGGGAACTATTAAGTTAGGATTATTAGTAGATGATTTAATGCATAATAAAGTTGCAATGGTTAGGAAAACGGGAATGAAAATTCTAGATTACCCTATTAGAAATCCGCTAGTTTCTGTTGGAGGGGTTTTTCTAATATTAGGAGAAAATTTAAATGAATATCTAAGAAGTATGGAAAATCCTCAGCATACTAAATGGGAACCAAAAAGATTAGGAACTAGTGAACCAAGGGCAAAGCAAGATATTATCGCTTTGCGTAAATTTATAATGCAATCTTTAAATACGTTAATACAGGAAGAGGAGGAAGAAGAATTAGATTCAGGAGTTGGAGAATATTTACCTCTGGATATGGATAATGTAGATGGGGATCAACAAGAAACTGAAGATATTACTGGAAATATTACGGAAATTAAAGTGACAGAAGTATCACCAAGATTAGTAAAAAAAATATCAGCTAGATTAGATAAAATGGAAACGGAATTTGAATATACTGATAATATAAATGGGTTTGATAATGTAGATAATTTTGTTGGAAAAAAAGAAAAAAAAGGTAAGGGAAACGGAAAATCTAGTATTTCAAGAGATTCTCTAGATGGAAAAGGGTATGGAAGTGAACATGAATATAAAAAAGGGGAAAAGAAACCAGTAGAGATAAAAAAACCAAGAATAATAGCTTTGAATAAAGATGAAGGAAGATATTCCGTTTCATTTATTCCTGAGAGAACAGTTACTAATTCTGAAATATCTTTAATAATAGTTGGGGAATCACAATCAAATCAAGCCGAAATAATTTCTGCACAACTTATATCTTCACCAACATTGAAAATAGAAAAAAATAGAATTATTGGTGGGACACTTGAAAAGGAAAAATTGGTTAGATTAATTGTTAATATCTATTCATCCGATTATTTATCAATGGAGGTACGAGTAAATGGATATTAGAGAAAAGCTCTACCCTTATCCTGTTTTAACAAATTATTCAGATGATTATATTGAAAGCAAATTTGAAACCGATGTGAGAATTGAAATTATCGGATATGAAGTGATTTTAAGTTTTATTTCTGTACTTGATAATTATGAGTTATTGAAATTAATTAGAGATGGAAAGGCAAAGTATGCTTATCATATTGAATGTACTCAAACTTCATATAGGCAAGTTATCTTAACTGATGAACCTACAAAAATTCATCATATTACTGATGATAAAATAAATGGGAAAATAAGTATTTGTCCATTTATTATAGCAGTAGATAAAATTGAAGAATTTTTTAGCGATGATTTCAATGATGTATATAAAGGTTTCACTTTCATGTTTGAAGAGGGATGTATTATTGGTGTAGGGCAACAATTTAATATTTCAATACAGAAAAATCGTGAAGACTTGACTAAAACACCATCAATTTTTAGTATAGTAAAATATTATGGAGATAAAAACAATAACTCAATAGATATGTTTTCAAATAAAATAGTTATTCGTATACCTGAAACTGAATTTATAAGATATCAAACTCTATGCAAAACAGAAGCATTAATCCCAGTTTTAAGCTCAATGATTATCTTACCAGCACTTGTGTATGTGATAGAGCGGTTAAGTAACTTGAATGACGAAGATAAATTAGAGTTTATGGATTATACTTGGTTTAATTCTTTAGATTCTATATTGAAAGAAAGATTCCAAATTGAATTGCTTAGTGAAGATTTAAAAGATCATAGTAGTTTCGAATTGTCTCAAAACTTAATAGCAAATCCCATTTCCGATGGATTAAATAGGTTATGGCTTGGTTATAGTGAGAATGGAGATGAAGAAGATGAATAATATTGAAATAGTAAAATCAGAGTCTCTTCAAACAATTAAAAATAATTTACCAATATTAGAAAGATGTTTTTATTATGAGGATAACCACAAATTTTTAGAATTTTTTAAAGATGATTATCCATTTACAAATTCAAAAATTGAATTAGAAAATTTTGATTTAATAATGAACAATGAAAAACCATTTTTCACAGAATTAGAAAATGTAAAAAGAGTATATAACCGTTTAAAATTCTTAACTGATTCTCAGGCTTCAGACGAAAGGTTATGGGCAGGATTGTGTATAACAAGGTTTTGGGAATATACCAAATATAGATGGAAAATAAAATCAAGTTCAGATATAGAAAACCATTTTTTCTTTGGTTACGGAGCGAGAAGATCTCTGACAAGAAATGCTCTTTCTAGATTGTGGTGGATTGGGAGACTTTCATATGATGAAACAAGAAAAAATCCTTATGAATTAACTGAACTATTATGTGAAAATTCAAATTATATTCAAGATGTGTTAGAACGTAATACTTCTAACAATTCTCAGATTACCAGAGCTTTTCTAACAGCAATTCTCCAACTACGGGAAGAAAATATTGTCATCAATAAAAGAGTAATGGCTGAGTTATCAAAATATTTGAATCTTTTGGGGGGAACATATCTCCTTGACTGTATGGATATGAAAACTATTGAATTAAAAATTTTTGAAAAAGGGATTCAGCTTTACAGGAGTGAATTTTAATGGAACCTAATTTAGATATTCTTTTTGAAGATAGCAAGTTTAAAAAGATTCAATACTTTTTAAATGAGCAAGGAATTACTGATTTTGATGAGCTATGTGCATTTGATTTGGATGAGATAATTTTTATTCCTGGATTAAGTATAGAAATAATAGAGGAATTTAAGGAAAATGTTTATTCATATAAAGAAGAAGCTAAAACTAAATTGAGCATGTTAAATAATAGTAATGAGTATTTGGAAATTCCAGAGTGGTTGATGAATACACAAATTTTATCAATTATTGATAGAAAATTAATTGATAGAAAATTAGAGAACCTTTTCAAATTTAGTCATATAGAGACCGTTAAGGACTGGCTTCACTTTGAAAAAGATAAAATGTCTTGCAAAAGGAAAAATAATTTAATTAAGTTTGAAAATGAAATAACAAATAAAATTAATGAATTAAAAGGCATGGATTTAGTTGCAGTTCCTAATGAATATTTTAATTCAGAGATAGAAAACATACCTATAAATTTTTTACCAGAAATATTACAGATGAAAATATCCGAAATTTTTAATGGAGTATATATTACTAAAATTTCAGATATTTACAGTTTAAATTTAACTCCTGTACAGTGGTATTTACTGGAACAGAATCACGACGATTTGAATAAGTCTTTAGATAATATGTATTTAGATAAAATAAAAAATATAGATGAACGTAGTTTGTCAATATTGAGAAAAAGAGCATCAGGAGAAACTCTAAATACAATAGGAATACAATACAATTTGACTAGAGAAAGAGTTCGCCAGATTATAAAAAAAACTATTTCTAAAATTATTAATTACGCTGAAATAAGAGCTTTATCAAAAGTATCTATTAGTAATCCTTTTATTAGATTAGAAGACTTATATTTTGATGAAGAAGAAGAACGAAAATTGTATTTTTTTATTCTTAAAAATTCTAATATAATTATATTTAGTGAAATGTTAGATAAGTTCATTTTCAAATCTAGTAGTAGTTTAGAGGTAGAATTAAGACTTACAAAAATCATGAAAGATATAATTGGGCAATATGGAAACCTATATGATTTAATGGACAAAATAATTGAAGAGTTAGAAGAAAACAATTTAGATTTTATTGATATGGATGATATTCAAAACTGCTTAATAGCAAATGATTATACTTTTTATGGGGATTTTGTTATTAAACGAGGTAGTTCATATGTATATTCTTGTATTGATGCAATACGACGTTATTTTAACTTTGACCTAAAATTAGATCAAGATGAAGGCAATGAAGATATGAAAAAATTGAGAAATATAATTTTTTTTAAGTATCCTGGAATTGAATTACCAGAAAAAAATCGAGCACTTTTTGCAAGAATTACGGATTTTCCAGAAATAATACTTTCTGGAAGAGGAAGATATTGCCCTATTGAAAAAGTTTACTTTCATAATGAATTGATTGAGGATATCAGAAAACATATTTTAAGAAAAGAACAAAATACTTTCTATTATTCGGAGCTTTTTGAATTATTTAAGGGAAGACTATTATTAGAGAGTAATATTGATAATTACAATTTTTTACATGGCATTATTAAGTGGTGTTATCCTGATGATTTTGAATATAGAAGAGATTACTTAAATAAAAATTCTAAAATGTCTGATGAAACATATGATGACCGAATAATTAGTTTAGCTAAAAAAGGACCAGTAACTAAAAAAGAAATAAAAAAATATATACCAGGTATACAAGACTATACTATAAGTTTTATCTTAGAAAGAAATAAAAAAATTATTATGTGGGATACTCATACTTATGTACATGTTGATAGTCTAAATATTTGTCAAGAGTTCATTGGAAAACTTGATCGTATTTTACAATATAACATATTAAAATATGATGGATTTATTAGTGAACAGATTCTATATGATGAATTTATGAAAATAGATTCTAGTATAGATTATACACCAAAAAATTTATTTTATATTAGTTCATATTTTTTTGATGAACTATATGATTTTAGAATTCCAAATATTGCCAAAAAAAATTTAGTTGAAGGTAACTTATCCACTGAGAAAATTGTAGAAACTATGTTAATTGATGAGCAGACAGGATATTTTGAATATGCTAATCTAGATAAATTTGCAAGTAAGATGAAGTGGAAGTATATTACAAAAAATAATGCTATGAACAACTTAACTTCAAAATTAATCAGAATTGATCAATATACGTATTTAAAAAAAGACAAATTTTATCTATCTGAAAACAAAGTCAATAAGATAAACCAATCATTGAGGTTGTTGCTAGGAAAATACGACTTTATGCCATATGAAAGAATTGTAGATTTTAGAAATTTTCCTGATATCAATTTAGAATGGAATCATTATCTTCTACGCTCAATCATTGAAAACTATGACTCTAGTTATCGCTCTATAAATAAATTAGTTAAGGATATTAGATATAACAAAAGTTTTATTGTGCCAAAGGAGAGTGAACTATACAGTTATGAACAAATCGTAATCAGTGTAATTAAGAATAGAAATTTATTGGAAATATCCCAAATTGAGCTCAGAAATATTCTTTTGTTTGAAGGATTAACTAACGAAAATATTCCTCAAGAATTATATAGTGGAATTAATATCTCATATGATAAAAAGAAGGAAAAGTTTATATTAAACTAACGAAAGTGGATTATAAAAATAATCTAGTTGTCTTGTAAGTGCTTAATTTTTGTGAACAGAGGTAGAAAATTTAATGTATAACGTAATAGATTTATTTGCCGGTGCTGGTGGACTGAGCCTAGGCTTTAGTAAAAATAAAAATTTTAATATTGTTGCAGCTGTTGAAAATGATAAATACGCAAGAGAAACATATATCTATAATCACAAAAATGAAAATATAGATATTTTGTCTGATGTGAGAGAAGTAGATTATTTAAAATTTAAAGAAAAATTTGAAACAGTGGATGTAATTATAGGTGGTCCCCCTTGCCAAGGTTTCTCGAATGTAAATAGACAAAAGAATAATATCATCAATTCTAATAATATCTTAGTTAAAGAATATGTTAGAGCTGTAAAAGCATTAAATCCCAAAGTTTTTATCATGGAAAATGTGAAAATGCTTACTTCTGAAAAACATAGGTTTTATTACTCTAAGAAAGATCAAGCAGAAATAGACCTTTTAGATCTTGATATTAGGTCGGATCATGTATTAGTGGCAAATGGTAAATACAAGGACTTTGATATTTTAGAGATTGCAAGATGTGGAAAATACGAAGAATATTTAATAAAAGATGGATTATATAATTTATTAAATATATTATTCCGAAAAAAAAGGGATACTATCGCTGTAGAGAAATTTTTGGACAAGAATTTACAGAAGATAGAAAATTTAGTGGAAATTGATAAAAGTAACTCAAGTATTTTTGCTAGGGATTACGATCTATTTTTATCTGCCTTACGTACTAGAAAATATTCTATGGATTTTTTTGATCATTTTGATTCGTTTATAAATTTTCAAAAAGGGATTAAAATAATCGAGGAATTAAAAAGAAATGAAATAATTGCTACTTTTTTCAGTAAGGATAATATAGTATATGCTGAAGTTCAATCTTATTCAGTTGTGGACTATTTAAATGAGGTATTTAAAGAAAACTATGAACAAACTGTTGGAGTTGTTAATGCAATTAATTATGGTGTTCCCCAAAAACGGAAAAGATTTATATTAAGTGGTGTTAGAAAGGACCTTAATTATAAAGATATATCTCAAATTTATGAACATACTAGTAAGGAGTATACCGTAAGAGATGCCATTGAAGATTTGGAAAAAATAAAACCAGAATTAGAAGTGAATTCTGCTCCAAAAGGTTATAGACAGAATAATCTGTTTGAGAATGAGTTTTTAAAAGAAATAAATGATTCTGATCTTATCTACAATCATGTTATAACTGCAACCAGAGAAAAAGCTCTAGAGAGATTCAGAAACTTGAAAGAAGGCGAGAATTTTCATAATCTAGATAAATCTCTAAAAGATACTTATACAAATCCTGAAAGAACTCAAAATACAATATATCTCAGAGTGAGTTATGATAAGCCTGCTGGTACAGTAGTGAATGTGAGAAAATCGATGTGGATTCATCCAATTCTTAATCGTGCGATAAGCATTAGGGAAGCTGCAAGGTTACAGTCTTTTCCAGATAGCTTTGTTTTTAAGGGAACCAAGGATTCTCAATATCAACAAATAGGAAATGCCGTTCCCCCTAAATTATCAGCAATTATTTCTAAGACAATTTTTGAATTGTTTAAAAGAAACGAAAGGCGTGAGATTTTAGATTAAATACTTATTTTAGTGTGGATCAAAAATAATATTATTGAATAGTGATTTTTTAATACAAAAATAAGTTTAATAAAGCGTATCTCTTTTAAGGTCGTCATAACAAGAATAAAGTGTTAAAATGTTAACTTAAGGTGATCAAAAAACTATTATAAAGTAGAAGAGGGATATTTTGGAATTAAAAATTTTTTCTTTTTTTTCAGGCTTGGGTTTACTTGATTTAGGTTTTGAAGAAAATGATTATACAATATTAGAAGTTTTTGAATTCTATAAACCATTTTTAGAAGCATATAAATATGCACGTGAGGATATGAATTTTAAAGAGCCAAAATATGGTTATAGTCAGAAGGATATTTCAGAGCTCAATAAAGATAAAAATTTTGAAAACAAGGTTTTGCTTGAAAAAGAAGAAGGAACATTAGGATTTATAGGTGGTCCTCCTTGTCCAGATTTTTCAATTGCTGGCAAAAATAGAGGATCAGAAGGAATTAATGGAAGACTAACCACAGATTATTTTGAATTAATTAAAAGAAATCATCCGCACTTTTTTTTGTTTGAAAATGTGAAAGGAATTTGGAGTACGAAAAGGCATAAAGAATATATTAGAAAAAAAATTTCGGAGATGGAAAATGAGGGATATTTGATTTCATATGGGATATTGAACTCTATAGACTATGGTGCTCCACAGAATAGAGAAAGATTTTTTATCATTGGTGTGGATAGTGAAAAATCTACTGAACTAGGTATTTATAATCATTTCAATATGTTGGAAGAATCTTTATTCACTACTGATTTAGATGTTGCACAATATAATTGGCCAGAGTTAAATATTTTTGCTCAAGAGTCTAATTTGGAACCTAATACTAATATATTAGAGGAGATAACTGTAGAATCTTGGTTCAGAAAAAATGACGTTTATGATCATTATAATTCTTTAGACTTTTTTCAACCAAAATCCTTAGAAAAATTTAATACAATTGATGAAGGCGATGTATCTAGAAAATCATTTAAAAGGTTACATAGATGGAGGTATGCTCCAACTGCAGCTTATGGTAATAATGAAGTCCACTTACATCCTTATTTGCCTCGAAGAATTAGTGTTGCCGAAGCTTTAGCGATACAGTCTGCTCCGAAAGAATTTAAAGTGAAAAAAGAACTTAGCATGACGGATAAATTTAAGTGTGTTGGAAATGCAGTTCCATTTTTATTATCCTCGCATATAGCAAAGACGATAAGAGAATATTTAGAAGGGAGATTTTAAATATTGAATTTTTTAGAAAAAAAGAAGGAGGATATTTTAAGTGACTTAAATTCTATGTCATCAAAAGAATTTTATGAGGAATATATTATGTGTACTCGAATATGGTATTTTGAAAGAGTATTATTACAAGATAGTGTCGAAGAAATAGATGATTTCAAAAAAATTATTTCTGAAGAATTTAAAATTGAAAGACACGATTCTCACCTTGTTGGCAGTGGTAAGTTAGGGTTCAGTTTAGCTCCAAATAAAAAATTTAAGTCTTTTAAATTAGAAGAATCCGAAGGGCAAGTGCTTTCTGATTTAGATATCGCAATAGTTTCTCCTGAACTATTTAAAGTAACATGGGAGAATTTAAAGGAGTACAAATATGAACAAATGATTAGTGAATATAAGGTTTTATCTTCTTCTGTCTTTAGAGGATTTATTAATGATAAAAACTTATTTCAACAATTGGGACTTAATACTAATGCAATAAACCATATAGATAGATGTAGTATAAGATTAAGAGATCATTTTGACATCATTCATCCCATAAATTATAGAATTTACAATTCTTGGAGAGATTTGGAATTGTATACACTTAGTGGAATAGAAAAATGTAAAGGAGGTAATTTAAAAAAATGAAATTTAAATACACTGAAAATACTAAAACGATTTCAGAAGTGCATAAATTAATAAAAAATGAAGATTTAATAGTTGATCATTCATACCAAAGACGAGCTATTTGGAGTGAAAAAGATCAGATTAGATTAATAGAGACAATTCTTTTAAACTATGTCGTTCCATCTGTCTATTTTTGGCAAAGTGAAATTGATTCAGAGACTGGTGACTCAATAACTCACATTGTAGATGGTCAGCAAAGGCTTAACTCTATAGATCAATTTGTAAAAGGAAATCTAATATTAAAGACAAAAGATTTATTAGATGAGGAGGCACAAAAACTATATGGAAATAAATCATTTGCTCAATTAACAGAGGGGGAGAAAAAAGATTTTTGGGGGTACAAAATATCCGTTATTGAAATAGACCCTAATGCAAATGAAGAAAATGTTATTAAAATGTTTAATAGACTTAATTTGACTGAATACACATTGAACAATCAAGAAAAAAGACATGCAAATTTTGGTAGTGGTAAGTTCCATGAATTTGCATCTGAGCTGTCAGAGAATGAATTGTGGGAGTATATAAAGATATTTTCCGCAAGAGATATAAAAAGAATGCAAGATGTTACTTTTTGTGCTAATTTAATAATTCTTTCTAAGAGAGGAATTGTTGATCAATCAAAAATAGATGAGCCTATTAATGAAGCATATGAAAAATATAAAGATAATTATCCAGAAATAAATGAAGATAAACAGATTATCGAACAAGCAATTAGGTACTATTATAATATTATTGAAAAAATCGGTCTTAACAGGTTTATTAGAACAAAAATTCAGGTGTATAGCTTATTTTCGTTGATATTTCATATGATAAGAGAAGGCATAGAGTTTCTTCCTGAACATTTTGAAAACTTAAGTGCGTTTATTAATCTTTATAATAATCATGTGAATACTGATTCTCAGAATATGGGTCTTACTAGCGAACAGTCAGATTTATATGATCAAGTAAATAGATATAAATTATCTTCATCTGAAGGTGTTAATAAATTATCTAATAGGACTACAAGATTTTTTGTTTTGAAAGATTTAATATTAAAATCTAGATTTGATACTTCAACTTTTGATAGTCTAAATGGTATACTTGAGACTATCAAATCGGACACAAAAAAAGCGCGTTAAATTATTAGCTCTTACTTTTTTTATGAAAAAATTCAAGTGACCTAATCAGCTAAGATTAGGGGCATTTTTTACAAAAGTAGCTATGTGCTCAATTTATATTCTCTGAAAGGATTACAATCTACCATGTTAAACAATCTCATAGAAACAATGAGCAAGTCAGAATCAATTTTTGCTGAAAAAGAAGATGGCACAAAGGTAAATTACTATATTTTCCCTGAATTCGAAGTCCATTTAAACACGATTCCAGCCGGTACAATTCAAGGTTGGCATACGCATAGTGACATTGAAGAAATACTGCTTGTTAATGACGGAGAAATTAGAGTTGAAACAATTGTTGATAACAAAAAAACATATAAGGACTGTCAAAAAGGGGAATTAATCCGTATGAATCAGAGTTTACATCGGATCTTAAATCTCCATAATCATGAAGCAGCTTTCTCTGTATTCAGATTCGTACCTCAAGGGATTGATCACAGAGAAAAAATAAAGAACGATAAAAAATCATATACCGATGACGAAGTAGAAGCTATGTTAAAAAGAATGTAGTCTAGCAAAAATAAAACGCTTAGTCATTATCAGAGGATGGACAATCTCCATCCTCTTTTATAACATACGCATTCCATTCCATTTTCTGTTTCCTATTTCCCAACTTTCTTCGCTCTCACCATCTCCTGCACCAATGCATCCCCAACTTCAACTAATCCTCGATAATCCTCATAAAACGCCTGAAAAACCTGTCCGCGCGCATAATACTCCTTAATAATCTGCTTCTTATTGATCGGTCCACTATGAAAGGCAAAAAATGCCATCAAAACCGACAACGGCTCCTCCCAAGAAGCCAATCGTTCCATCAAATCCTTCAATTCTACGATTTCCTGATACGAGATCGCTTTCACACACAACGCTTGCTTTTCCATTCACACATCTCCTCCAAAATAAGCAGGATAAGCCCTCAAGACTCGCTCCTGCCGTTGTTCATTCCTTCGTACATTTATGCATTGACTAGGGCAAGATCCTTAAAGCGACGATAAGAACGACTATTCAAGCCTTGCTGTATTCCTACCACCTCGGATCAACATAAAACAAAAAAGATATCGCAGTCCTCCAGCAGAAAAAGCCAGTCCTAAACCCGCAACGACTTTTTACCATTCGACATACAATACCGTTCACAATCAGCCAAACCAAACCCGCAGATTCTCTTGGAAGGCCCCAACCTTCAAAAAATTCAAGAACCATCTAGAATTTAAACGAAAAATTAGGTACAATAAAGAAACTAGCGCTTTGGCGTTAGCAAATTGGCAACTTGTATAGATAGGGTCTAATGTTTATACAAGGCTTCATTTTTTGGTTGCCGCCAAAGAATGGAGTGCCTTTTTTTGTTTTATTCAATTGTTTTGACACAGAATTATTTACTCCTCCTTTTCATTAAATTCCAAGGATAGAAAAAACGGCATTGAGCAAACGCCCAATACCGTCGACAATAGACTAACAAGATACACACGACAACTAAATCATACACAAAGAAAAGATTCTTGTGGAAATCTCCTCAGAATTTGGGTACAATAAAAGAAGCTAGTATCTGCTAGCACTATTGGCAACTTGTTTGGACTAGGTCTAGTAAGTCTGAACAAGACTTCGATCGTACGGTTGCCGCCAAACGATTGAAGTGCCAATTTTTTTATTTATCTTTCCAAGTTACCGTAACAAAAGTTCTGGTTGCTACAGCACGCTGAATTTCTATCCTATGCCCTTTATTATACAGAAAGAAACGCGCCACTGCAATAAAAATAACGTTTTGTTATAATTAGATAACTATTGAAAAATGGCCCCTAAATTTGCTATAAATAACAAAAAATGAATATGACAACTAATTTCTTTTAGCGTATTATTTGAACCTAGAACCTCACTAACTGCGGGATGAATCTACATAAGATCATAACTATTTTTATCATTAAGAGAGTATTCTTCATTGCAAATCGAAAGTTTTGCAATTTTTTTGTGTTTTATAGAAATATTTGATAACTATTAGGTATAAAAATATGTCAAAATGGATAATGGGGAAGAATACGAAATGTGAAAGTTAAAAATAAGGCAAAAGGGGTTAATCAAATGAGCGGAATCAATAGCAGTCTAACTGTTGCTGGTGGTATTTCAGCACAGCTTAGTCAAACGGCCAGCGGGTTCTTATCAGTCAATGAAGCGACAACCAAAGCAGAACGGACCACCGTTAGCGGAAATACAAATGCAAAAAGCAGTTTAACAAGTATTCACAGCAGAGGACAACGTTTGTCCAACGCAATCACACGAGATGGCAATAATATCCATTCAGTAGCGAAGGAATTTAGCCAGATCGATCAAAAAATAAAACAAGGATTTGATTTACCGTTGTTTTCACCGAATCTAGGAGGAAACAATCGATGAATGTAGAAGATAAGGAATTAAAGATCAATCAACAACTACGACAAGTGAGCATTGATCAAGAAGATAAGCGACAGGAAATCAGAGAATTAGAAGATCTGGAAGCCGACTATTTTTCCATCCACCACCAAGAACAACGGTACTTCCAAGATCTGATCGGAAATAATCAAGGTTCGCGTGATATTGGTCATTTTATGGAATTAGACGAAGAAGCTAATCGGTTACATCAATATGAGCGTCAGCGTTTAGAAGATATTGCAGAGCGTTTAGTCGATGAAGAAGTTCAATTACGAAGACTTGAAGAAGATTTATACGATGAACGGCAAAAACTATTCGCTTCAGAGAATGACAGCGAGGTGAGTGACTGATGTCCCTTAATTTTTATCTAGGAGAAGTCACCGCACAAAGCGCTGCAGCCAAACAAATGGCGAATGAGTATATGCAGTTTTGCGGCACCTTAAAAGACAGCGTCAATGCCTTCATGAATGCACCATTATCGGGAAAAACCTACGACTCAGCGAAACTTTATTTCTCTACAGTCTACCCAACTTTAGCAAGTGGGTTTATACTAGCATGTGAGGCACTGATCGAAGCTCACAGCAAATTCCCGGAAGAATTTCAATCACAAGTCGACACCTGCGACGTGATCGAGGACCAATTAAAAGCAGAGATCGCCCAAGGACAAGCCTTACTACAAAGTATGGCACGAACGATGGATAAAGAAAAAGAACCCAACCAACGCTTAGAACAGCGCTATATGGGCGTTCAAAGCTCGATTCAAAAGAACGAAGAAAAACTACAGCGTTTGTATGAATTCAATGCCAGTTCACCAGGTCTATTTGCAGATTTTGAAGCACAGCTGGCAAACTTAGATGCAGGATTAGCAGAAGTTGAAAAAGGGGCAGCATGGAATTCGGGTTCGGGAACGTTTGATTTAGGTCGGATGAATATGGCTTGGATGAAACCGATCATGAACCAATGGAAGAATCAAGAAAAGTCCAAAGGAAACAACTTAGAAGTGCGAGAGAGCAAGAATAAATTTGGCGGTACCACCTACGAAATTTATCGTAACGGTGTTTTTGATGAAGATGCGACGGTAGCCTATAATGACCTACTAAAAGACGAGCTGATCAGGTTAGCAAAACAACGAATCGAAGACGATAAATTTGGGAAATTCGTTTCCTTTGTTGGTACAGCAGTTTCTTTTGGTGGCGGTATTAAGCGAGTTATCAGCGAAATCATTGGTATGGCAGGAAACAGATTACTTGTTCGTTTTAGCGATAATAGTGTTGGTACAATTGCAATATCCGGTGGTGTAGCAGTTCCAGTTGCCGCAGATTCACTGACGTTGAAGGATTTAGTCCAGTTTTCAAATAATGGGAAGATTACTAGTAAGACGTTTGGGAAGCCTATTGAAGGTAGGGTAAACGGCAAGAAGTCAAAAATACGTGTAGATGCAGAACCAGATGGGAATAAAATTCAAATACAAACTGGTGGTGGAAAACGTTCACCTTTAGATCATAGAGTAGATGTTGACAGAATTACGGATCGGTCAAGTATTTATAATCAAATTCCACCTCATGTAAGAAAAGGAATTGGGAAAGGTAAATTAGAAGATTTAGTGGATTATATTTATAGAGCTTGGATTTGGCTGAAAGCAAAATAGAGGTGAGAAAATGCGAATTTATGTTGAAACAAATGGAAAAAAAACGTCTTTTGGCTACAGAGAATTAGCAGAAAAGATGTGGTTCAAAGAAAAAAATGGTAAAGAACTTGAAATCTCTCATGCTGGAAATGATGAAAGCTTGCAGAATAATTTTGAATTAGCTGTATCTCTTGATAAGTGGCTTAATGATAAAAGATGGAGTAAGGTCGAAACCAAAATATATTTTGAATACATTGAATTAAAGCTTTTAAGTGACAGGAATATTATTGAAATTGTTTCTACGCATACTGAAATAATGACAATAGATAAGCGTGCTATGTATATTATGATAGTGGAGATTGCTAAAGAATTGGATGGGAAAATTAGTGAAGACAATATGAACACATGGCTAACGGTGGACGAGTTTAAAAAAAAGCATCAAGTAGTGCTTAATCTTACTTATGAAGAAGCTAATGAAATTAGTTTAAAAGAAGCTCCTCGCATGGAAGCAGTTGAAGAACCGTGGGATAATATTGAATAAGAAAAAAACTATGATTTCACAGTTTATCTAATTAGAAAAAGGATATTATTATGAGCAGAGAACTTTGTTACGAACGAATAAAAAAATATATAACAAATTCAATTAGTAGGAATATTAGTAAGGAAAAGGTAATCTATCATGACGAGCGATTTGATGAATATGGAATAATTATTCATGATGGAGGACGATCGTATATCACGATAACACATTGTCCTTGGACTGGAGAAAAATTACCAGAATCTAAAAAGAATCAATGGTTTGATGAGCTAGAAAAGCTAGGATTTGAAGATCCCATTTCTGATTATGAAGCAATTCCAGAAGAATATAAGTCAGCTAAATGGACGAAAAGTAAGAATAAGTAATAAAGTTTTGTATCATAGCAGAGTTTAAAGCCATCTCCTATTCATTTTAAGATTTAAGAGAAAGGAAAAATTTTGAAATGAAAGAAATCTTAATCTACACTTTTAGTGAAGAAAAAAAATTAGAACTCATTTTTACTAAAACTGAGGAAAAAGTCTATGCTTATAATGAGGTGATGGTCAAATATATTGATAATAACAATGAATATTTATTATTTAAAGACTTTGCAATTGAAACTTTTAGAAGACTAGTAAGCCAATTTGAAAAAGTTTTAAAGAATGAAATAAACATTTCCAAAAAAAAATTTCAAAAAGGTGCAGGATATGAATGGGTAATTTATTCTCATGAAGTAGCAGAAGGAAATTTTGATATAGAGAATTTAACAGCTAAGTTTTCTCTATGGTCAACTCCTGCTAGAGAAGGCTATGCTAGTTGGTTATACAATAGCGATGAAAAAATTTGTTTGGAGGTCAGTCCGTATTACCTTTGGGACTATGATGAGCCAAAAGAAAACGAATCTTTTCAGTCTTTTGAAGACTTCATTATTATGTATTCGAAAATTGATTGTATTGAAATAGCTAGGGAAACAGCTATTCGGATACTTGATGATGGGAAGCATATTTTGAATAGTATTGTTTATTGAATCTAGTTTATCAAAATTATACATCACTTTGATTCTATGAAAATGAAATAGCAAGAGTGAATAAAATACGATATTTTATATAGTAAAAATAAAAAGAAGGAAACAATTAAATGGTGCTATCGCATAAATTCAAAGTAATTGAAAAAGATAAGAATATCAAATTTAACGATATTACAAGTGAACATGCAGTATCAATTGATGATTCATTTATTCAGTATATAACAGATACTCTTAATTGGGTTGAAAGTCATTGGAATTATATGTCCAATGATAATAGGGGAATCAATTACTATGGTGTAACATTCTTCGAAGAATCAGGAATAAAAAAGCTCAATAATATCCTTATAAATTGGAAAAATATGTTTGATTTAGCACCTGAAAACTTTCAATTAAAAACTGAATATGATATTGAAGAAATGATTTTTGTTAAGGAAGATTTTGCAAAAGAAAAAGTAATTATTCAATTGGAAAAAATTATCAACTTGTGTAATGAAGCGGAAAATACAAATCAAATTCTTGTTCATTTGGGTATTTAGGAGAACATATTGCGTATTTATATAAACATCAACAATAGAAAAATCAATTTAGACTACCGAGAACTAGCAGAAAAAATGTGGTTCAAAGAAAAAAATGGCCATGAACTTGAAATATCTCATATAGGAAATAATGAGTCATTACAAGACAATTTATTTCTCAGTTTGTCAATAGACAAATGGTTAAATGATTCCAAATGGAAAAAAATAGAAAGTCCGCTTCAATTTGAAGATATTGATTTAGAGTTTTTAAAAGAAGAAAATCTTCTCTTTATTATGTCTAAACATCAAAATATACTCACTATAGATAAACGAGCCTTGTATATCATGGCAGTAGAGTTAGCTAAGGATTTAGATGGATCAATAAGTGAAGATGGAGAATCTACATGGCTAAGTGTTGCAGAGTTTGAGAAAAAGCATCAAGTAGTGCTTAATCTTACTTATGAAGAAGCAAATGATATCAGTCTAAAAGAAGTGAAAACGATGGAGGCAATTGAAGAGCCTTGGGATTATGATAGTGACTAAGCAATAGCTAAAACATAAAATAAATTGTTCTAGAAAATAGCCTTGTTGCGAAAATTATGTGAAGAATAGATATATAGAATCTGTGAAGAGTTTGAACGAGGTTGTAGGAGCATTTTTATGGAAAATAAAGAAGCAATAAACTTTGTAAAGCGAAGTCTAAATGTTGGTGACTATGGTTATACGCTGAGAAAATATATTAAACCTGATATTTGGGATGCAGTCTTATTTAGTGAGTTACAGAATTTAACTGTAGAAAGGATGACAGATTTTAATTATTCAAGATGCTTTTCTTATTATATTTTAGAAGATTTAGAATTAAAGAATCCATTTTTTTCAGAAAAAGCGACAAATGAGATAATGGATAGAGGATATATTGAATTTATAAGCTTGAAGATTTCAGCAATAAGTCCATTTTTTTACTTAGAAAGAGCAATGTATTCTAAAGGAAAAGAAAAATTGGAATTAGCGCATATAAAAAAATTTAGAAATAGTTTACTTGAAAAAGAAATGGTCAGAATACAAAATAAGTTGGAACAACATGACTTATTTAGAATAGATCCGTCTGAATTGAAATTGAAGCTTCCAAATATTCCTCTTGAAGATTATGAAGTGGATCAGGTAACATATTTCAGTTATCTATTTGAATAGATAACCTAAGTCAATAGACTTAATTGCTTTATTTTAAAAAGAAATATAAATTTATATTTTTAAAAGGGTTTATTCTTAGATAACTAGGATAAACCTTTTTAAATCATTCCGTTATTATTTTATCTGATAGAAAACAGAAATCTGTACGATAAACGGCAAAAACTATTCGTTTCAGAGGATGATGGCGAGGTGAATGACTAATGTCCTTTAATTTTTACCTAGGAGAAATCACCGCACAAAGCGCAGCAGCCAAACAAATGGCGAATGAGTATATGCAGTTTTGTGGCACCTTAGAAGACTGCGTCAATACTTTCTTGTGTACTCAAAAAGAAAAAGAAAAAGTTCCAGCAGTTCAATATAATCTTGAATCGCTGGAACTTTTTTATTGTGCGTTGTTTTTCACTAGCTTTCGATATTTTCCAGGAGTTGTTTGGTAATGATCTTTAAATAATTTGAAAAAGAATGCTTTATCCTGATAGCCGATCTCTTCAATAATTGTTTGAATGGGAAGATCTGTTTGACGTAAATAGGTTTCAGCATAACGCAAACGATAATGAATCACCCAGTCTGAAAAATTTTTATCTGTCTGTTTTTTGATAAATGCGGAAAGGTAGTTAGGATGAAAGTGAAATTTCTCTGCTGTTTCGGATAAAGTTACCGTTGTAAGGTGAGTCTCTATATGCGCTAGGATTTCTTCAACTAAAACGCCAGAGGATAGGTTTGAATCTTTTACACATAAGCCTTTATCTGAAAGTTGGCTGATTTCGACAACAAACAAAACGAAGGCAGATTTTGTCACTTTATTATTAAAATAGCGCATTTTTACGATTTGTTTCAACAATAGCAGAGCATAAACATGGATATCTTCATTTGGAGAAAACTGAAAGATGAAATAATGGCTATTTTCTTCCGTTTCCTTGATGCTCTCCACAAAAAAGCGATATATGATGGGTTCTTCCGCAAATTGAGCGAGCAAAGAATCATTAAAATACTCTTTTTTAAAATAGAAACTAAGCATCGTTGTTTCAGCTTCCATCTCCTCGTATTCAACCACTGTCCATTCATTTGCTAGAACTAAGCAACCAGCTTTATATAACAATTCCTTATCATCGATCAGAATTTTTACAGATCCGCTAAGAACGTATAAAATTCGAATATAAGGTGCACGGTAGGTCAGCCGTTTTTTTGTGCTTTGACAGACGAAAGAGGCGATTTGTCGTTTGGGATTGGTTTCAAAATTATTAAGTTCTTCAATCATTCCATCTTGGGTTTTATTATAACAATCCAGGATTTTTAAAAAGTCAAAAAAGCAGTCGAATTGTTCTTTAGAAAAAGTATACATAATTCCTCCATCTTAAAATAGCCTACTTAATATGTTTGGACAGACTAATTCAATTATTCTCAAATGAAAGTATAATGAATTGGAATTCATATGTAAATAGCTATTTAACAACTTTCTTGATTGTGAAAATACGAGCAATATAATTGTTCGATATATATAGCAAAATGGAATAAGACACTTTGTATGAAAGGGGAAACAAAAAATGGACACAACGACTCAAAAAAGAGTACCAACAAAAATGATGATTGCCATTGCAGCTATTGTAACGAATGTCATTTGGGGAACACCATTTAAACTAATCAAAATCATGAATGATGAGATGGGAATTTCCAGAGATGCTTTAGGAGATAATTATATTGGACAGGTTTTGGCAACGATCAGTATTCGCTTTTTTATTGCAGGGATCATGACATTGATTTTTGCGATGTTTATTAAACAAAATATTTTTAAGGTGACAAAAACTCAATGGAAAGAAGTTGTGATCATGGGGCTCTTGTCTACAACGGCTGCATATTTCTTTTTTAATATCGGGAATGTGAATATTTCTTCAACGATCAACTCAACGATTCTTGCGCAATCCACAATTTTTTTTGCAGCGATTTTAGCTCATTTTGCGTATAAAAATGACAAATTGACTGTGCCGAAAGTAGTTGCCTTGGTGATTGGTTTTGCTGGATTGATCATTTCTCAGCTTACTGGTGGAACAACAATCAACGATATGTTTGAATTTGCTTTAACAGGGGAAGGGTTCATGTTGATTTATGGATTGATCGCGGCACTGGCTACGATGTTAGCGAAAAAAATCGGTTCTACGCTGAATTCATTTGTAATGACGGGCTGGAATTTGATTATTGGTTCTGTTTTTTTATTTATCATTGGTTTATTTATGGGCGGCACCTTAAGTTATATCAACTGGACGCCATTAGGTGTGGTGTTATTGATTATTTTAGCAGCTGCATCAGCGATTCCATTTAGCCTATGGTACTGGTGTGCGCAGTATGCTAATCTAGGAGAGATCACTGTTTATAAATTTATCATGCCGATTTCTGGCAGCTTACTAGCAGTTATTTTAGGTGAACGTTTCACGATGCCTTTAGCATTTGGGTTGATTTTAGTTTGTTTATCGATCATTTTGATCAATCGGCCGCCAAAATCATTTCAGGCATTAACAAAATTTACCAAAAAAGAAAGCGAATCAGTTTAGTACTTTTTGAAAGGAAGTCACTTTTATGAAAATTGGATTCATTGGAACAGGAAATATGGCAGGAGCAATCGTACAAGGCATCACTGCTAAAAACTTTGTTAAGGGAAAAGACGTTTATCTGTTTGATGTTTTGACGGATAAAGTCAAAGAGTTAGCGGCTCAAGTTGATGGAAATGTTTGCTCTTCTGCTGGAGAAGTGATTGAGCAAGTAGATGCTATCGTACTTTCAGTTAAACCAAATATTATTCAAAAAGTTGTAGAAGAAACAAAATCAGTCGTATTAAAGAAAAAACCACTATTGATTTCGATTGCTGCAGGTACAACATTGGATAAACTGGAAGGATTGGTTGGTACAAGTACATTACCAATTATTCGAGTAATGCCAAACGTTAACGCAATGATCGGTTTAGGAGCTGCGGCAGTAGCTGGAAATCAAAATACTTCAAAAGAACAGATTCAATACGTTGTTGACTTGTTCAATGCTGTAGGAAAAGCGTGGGAAGTTGAAGAAAAAGACTTTTCAGCCTATACGGCTGTGGCAGGAAGTTCACCTGCCTATGCATATTTATTTATTGACAGTATTGCTCGAGCAGGAGTCAAACATGGTTTGACGAAAGAAAAAGCATTGGAATATGCGGCTCAAGCTGTTCTAGGTAGTGCACAAATGATCATAGATTCAGATGAAAATCCTTGGACTTTGATCGATCGTGTATGTTCTCCAGGAGGGACTACAGTTGCGGGATTACTGGCTTTGGAGGAAGAAGCATTTATTGCGACAGTGGTAAAAGGAATCGATGCGACAGTTGCTCGCGATGAGGAAATGAAAAAACTGTAATTTTTCATATAGAAAAAGGAATAAATCAACCTAAAAAGGTCGGTCTATTCCTTTTTTTCATTTTATAGTTTCTGTGTAGCATTGGTCTTCACTAACCGCAATAAAACCGAAGTTACGGCCACCGTAGCAATCGCCGCTACAATTGCTTCCACAATCCCGCTTGTAAAAATCACCGTCAGAATCGCAGTGTACACAGCAGCACCGCTTGCGCCGATCGTCTCCGCATATGCATCTTTAAAGAGAAAATAAATCAAGTTCATGACTAAGATCGTATTTGTCGCAGACCCTAGGAATCCTGCGATAAATAAACTGATCGATTGTGATGTTGGTTTATTTTTAGTTACTTTTTTTAGCCCCATAAAGACGAAGTAAGGGACGACACCGATCAAAATCCTCGGCACCATTGCAATCACGATCGCTTTCCAGCTGCCTTGGTTTGTTCCAATCACCGGAATAAACGGCGAGAAAACAAACGACAGTGGAGATAAGACTACTGTACTGCGGATCATACTGATCACACCGAAGACACCGCCTAAAAAAGCACCGATTCTTGGACCTAAAATAATCGAAGCGATAATGACAGGAATATGCATCGTTGTTGCATTGATCGGACCGATCGGAATGAATCCCAGAAAGGGAACTGCTGATAATAAGATCAAAATTGCTAAGAACATCGCAGTCAATGTAAATGTTTTTGTATTTTTCATAAAGAACTCCTCACCATTATTTCGCTAAAAGTTCACTGGCTTTTGCCACGACTTCTTCAACAGTCGCTAAAGCGCCGCGACCAAAATCACCGCAAGCCAATAATGCTTCACGAGGCTCGATTTCTTGGTAGCCAACTTCTTTTAGTGTTTTTAGATTCCGTTGTGTGATCGGATTTTGATACATATAGGTATTCATTGCTGGTGCGATCATCTTTGGCACTTCTTCTTTCAAGGCTAAAGCAACGGTTGAAAGCATATCATCTGCGATCCCGTTAGCAAGCTTAGCAATGATATTCGCAGAAGCTGGCGCTACAAGGAATAGATCGGCTTTTTTTGCTAGTTCGATATGATTGATTTTATCTGGCGCAATTTCTTCCATGACATTTGTGTGCACAGGGTTTTTAGAAAGAGATTGCAATGTCAAAGGCGTGATGAATTTGGTGCTGTTTGTTGTCATGATGACTTCCACATTATAGCCTAATTTCGTTAATTGACTAGTGATATCCGCTGATTTATAGGCAGAAATACTGCCTGACACACCTAACAGAATGGTTTTCATTTTTTATTCCTCCATTTATTTTCGACATTCTCGACGATCAGTTGTGCGATCTCGGCTTTGGTTTGAGCAGTTTGTGTTTGCCCAGCCGCATCAATTAAAATGCCTTTGTGCTGATCGCCTTGGATCGTTTCTAAATCATTGGCTAAAATAAAATCGCAGTGATTTTTTTCAAGAATCGTTTGACCGACTTGGATCAGCTCTTCTTCTGAAACGCCAACTAAAAGTTTAAAACCAACTACTATTGCCTGCGGTTGTTTTTCGCGAAGCATTGCAATTATTTTAGGGTTTTTCTTTAAAAAAAGCAAGAGACGATCTGTTTTTGAAGGAATCTTTTTCTGATCCTGAACCGTTTCGCCAATTGCAGCTAAACCTTGATGCAAAAATTCTTTTAGTTGTTGCTTCGTTGGTTGTTCCAACTCAACTAATTTTGCAGAAAGCTGCTCGATAAATTCTTCTTCTGATAGGGTTGTTTCAGTCGTAAAATCGCTCACAGCCATGCTATGGATCACACTGTCAAAAGCGGTCTGGTCAAATTGTTCAAGCAACGCTTCTTGTAAGTCTTTCGTCGTTTCAATGGGAACGATCGTTAATTTTTCCTGTTCAGCAGGTCGGACAGCTTGAGCTGTGGTGACATAGGTTACGTGATGACCTTGTGCTAAAAATGTTTCAGCGATGATTTTACCTAAGCGTCCAGTCGAATGATTGGTAATGGAACGGACGTTGTCTATTTTTTCAGAAGTTCCACCTGCAGTAATCAATATATTCATTATTGTGATGCCCCTTTAGTTCATTTTTATGATGGTGCGGCCAATGTGTGTGCCTTTTTGTAATTGCTCCAAAGTATTTGGCAATTGCTCTAACGTGATTTCTTGTGTCAGTTCGTGTTGGCTTACATTCAAATCTGTCGCCAAACGTTGCCAGATCGCTGCGCGCGGCTCCATTGGCACATTGACTGAATCGATGCCTAACAAATTGATACCTCGTAAGATAAACGGTAAGACTGTCGTATTTAGTTTGATACCTGCTGCATTGCCGCAGATGGCAATGCTTCCGCCATAACGCAATTGCGATAATAGTGCAGCTATGATATCTCCGCCAACGGTGTCGATCACAAAATCAATGGTTTGTTTTGATAAAGGCTTGATTTTTTCAGGCAGGAAATCCTCAACAAGCAGTACTTGAGAGGCGCCGATATTCTTTAATGATGCTTCCGCTTCTTTTTTTCGACTTAATGCAATGATGTTTTTATAGCCTAATTGCTTCAGCATCGCAATCGACAAGCTGCCGACACCACCTGTTGCGCCTGTCACTAAAATTGTCGCTTCTTTGTTTTGGCTCAAACCATGATTTTCTAGTGCTTGAACAGATAAGGCAGCAGTAAAACCAGCAGTGCCGAAAATCATAGCATCCTTTAGACTTAAACCAGTAGGTAAAGGAACGACCCAATCTGCCGGAACACGAGCAATTTGAGCGAACCCGCCAGTATGTGTCACGCCTAGACCATAGCCTGTGACTAAAACTTCTTGTCCTTCTTTGAAGCGAGCATCAGTTGAAGTTAAGACAGTGCCACTTAGATCGATACCGGGAATCATAGGATAATGACGGATCACCCCGCCGTTTTGTTTTGCTGCTAAAGAATCTTTATAGTTGACCGATGAATAAGCTACTTGTATCGTAACGTCACCAGCAGATAACGCATCGATCGTAGTATCAGCTACCTCTGTTTGGAATGTTTGATCGATGTCATTTACGACAAATCCAGAAAATGTTTTCATGTGTAGGCTCCTTTAAATACAAAATCGTTTTATTGTTACTATCATAACATATTCTCCTTTTATCTTTAGGAAATTCTTCTCAAATCAACCTTCATAAATGCTAGAAAATAAGCTAGAATAGAAGGTGAGTGTTTTATTGACTTGGAAAGTGAAAATAAATACATGGATGAAAAAAATAAGCGGAAAGGGAATTGAATGAGTGAAGTTTAAAATTGGTATGCGTACATTTAAAACGGGGATCAGTGTGTTTCTTTGTATCCTTGTCAGTATTTTATTGAAACGTGAAACGTATGTCGTTGCGGCGATCACCACTGTATTCAGTCTGAGAGAAGACATGGAGAATACGTTAAAATACGGCAAGCATCGAATTACTGGTAATGTAATGGGAGCGATCATGTCAGTTGTTGTGATTGCGGTGTTCAGTGTATTTGGACGAACCGAGATCGTTCAGCTGATCTTTATTCCAACGATCATTATGGTGATGATCGCACTGCTTGCTTCGATCAGCTGTCATGAAGGAACGGTCGGAGCTTGCGCGACGCTTTTGACGATCGTGTTTATGATTCCTTCTGATCAGTCTTACGGCTATGCGTTTGATCGTGTGGTAGATAGCTTTATCGGGATGGGAATCGCATTAGCAGTGAATTATTTTATTCCGTTAAAACTAAACAGAAAAAAGGCAGTGATCCCAGAGGACAATGAAGTCGCTGCAGAATAAAAGAAAAGGTTGGGATTTAGTACCCAGCCTTTTCTTTTTTGCTATTCTTTGATTAAATGTGTTTCTTTTTGTTTAATGTGTGCTTCCAATTCGTGCTTGTCGATCAATGAAGAAACCACACCGTCACGAGAAATACAAAAGCCGGCAGCATACGTAGCAATACGAACAGCATCCTTCAATGTATATCCATAAAGCAAGTAGGAAGAAAGGGCACTGATAAACGCATCACTTGCTCCTGTGCTATCGATTGCTGGAAAATCAACAGCGGGAACATAGTCATCCCATTCGGCTGTTTTAACATAACAGCCTTTTTCGCCTAACGTGACAATGATCGTATCGACACCGCATGTTAGGAGATGATCGGACTTTTCTTCTAAAGTAGTGTATTCAGGACATAGTTCGTTCAGCTCATCTTCATTCGGAATCAAGATATCGATCGCAGAAAGAACCTCTTTAGGAATACTGCCATAAGCTGAAGGTTTTAAAATTGTTTTTGCGCCATATTGGTGTGCTACTGAACACGCTTTAGCGACGGTGTCCAGTGGAATTTCTGTTTGGATCAGGCAATAGCCTGTGTTTTCGAACAACTCTTTTTTATCTTCGATATCTTCTGGTGTAAAAATGCCGTTGGCACCAGGGAGGATCGAGATAGTGGAGTGGCCGCTCGTTTCTACAAAGATATACGCTTTTCCTGTATTAGTATGATTACTTCTCTTGATTCCTAATGTCTCAACACCAAATTGGTTCAATGTATTATATACATAATCAGAATCAAGGTCCGATCCGATTTTGCCGATCAGCGCAACCCGATGCCCTAATTTAGCAGCACCGATCGATTGGTTTACCCCTTTTCCTCCAGGATAGATCGAAGAACCTGTGATCGAGACTGTTTTCCCACTGTCCGGCAGATTTGGCACGGTCAAATAAGTATCGATATTGATACTTCCGATCACTACGATTTTAGGAATATTCAAATTGAAGGGCAAGCTGACGGTTGTACGATTATCCAACGAAAAATCTTGAAAATAAGTCGGTGTTTCCAATGATTTTTTTTCTATGGTATTGATCAATTGACGACAAAGATAGCCGCCAAAATCAGCATTTCGAATCGTATATGTAGAGATTTCAGATAACTCACTTAATGATAGCGGCTCCGTCCGTTCGCTTTTTAGTGAGATCAGCGAAAGATCCTCCGGAATTTTGTAACTTAGTGCATGGAGTAGTTGGTAAAATTCTAATGCCTTATGATAGTGAGAAGAAATCACACCTGTGATCTGTCTGTTATTTAATTTATGGTTTAAGTTCTCATTGAAATCGAAGAAGATCAACTCTGGGTCAAGTTTCATATGATTATCGAACAAACATTTTTTATAGCCAGCTAAGAAGGCTTCGGTACGTCTGCCGGGTGTCAGTAAACAGGCGATTTTTTGATGTTTTTGATCGATCAACTCTTGTGTGATATGATAGGCTGCTTTTTCGTAAGGAAACAAAATCGATGTTTCACCACCATTTTCTCCAGTACTTAGGACTGGAATAGCCAGTTCTTCAAAATGGGTGAGGTGGCTTAAACTTTCTTCATCGATCGGCTCCCAGATGACACCGTCGACGTTTTGCTTGCAGAGAGAGGTGATGTTTTTTAATTCTTGTTCCTTGTCATTGTAATTATTAAAGATCAACGGGCTGTAGCCATTTTTTTGAGCGGTCTGGATGATACCGTCTAACGTCGCATCCAATGAGGTGGAAGACCGGAGTAAAACGCCTAATAGCCATGACTTTGCTGGGGTACCTGCAGAAGAAGCATAAGGTGCATAATTATATTCTTTGACGATTTTCAGCACGCGTTCTCTTGTTTCATGGCTGATACTTTGGTCTTTTTGGTTGACGATTTTTGATACGGTAGAAACAGAAACACCAGCTAATTTGGCGATGTCTTTTATATTCATAATGATTATTTCCCTCATTTCGTTTAGTGATCAAAAGGTGGTTCATCTATAGTAAATAAGAAAAAAATGCTAATTCTTTCTATCAAAATGAAGCGTCTAATTATGCTTACATCATAGATAAATAATTCATGGAAGTCAACCGTAAGTATTCTGTGAATGAGGAGAAAAATCTTTTTGATCAAAATCCAAAAAAGCGTTGACAAAAGAAGCAAACGATGTTAATTTCTACTTAGAGAAAACGTTTTCCGAAAAAGTTTTCCTTATTCGGAAAACAAATTCTGAACGAAACGGAGGTCATGTCATGAAGCAGAGAAGTTTTCTAAATAGAATCAAGGCGCAGTTCACGACGAAATCGTTAGTTCTCATTCCCATAGCTGTAGGCATCAACCTGATTGGCGGAACGTTATGTTCAGCGTTAAAGCTGCCTTTGTTTTTAGATATGATCGGAACGATCATCATTGCTTGTCTCTCTGGACCTTGGGTTGCTGCTTTATGTGGTTTTTTGACAAATGTGTTTTTAACTTTAGTGGCTAATCCAGTTTATTTTCCTTATTCTGTCGTGAGTGTTTTATGTGGTCTTGTCACAGGCTTTATGGTCAAAGCGGGGTTGTTTCGAAATATTTGGGGAGCAATTTTGACTTGGCTTGTATGCGCCTTCACAAATACGGTATCTGCTTCGTTGATCACGATTTTTGTATACGGCGGTGCAACAGGTGTTAACGGCAGTTCACTTTTTACAGCTGCATTGATTGCAACGACTAAGAAAATCATTCTATCGGTTTTATCGACATCGATGATCGAAAATTTGGTCGATAAAGGGATCGTTTTTTTGATCGCCTATCTTCTAGTACAAAAGATTCCAAAACGTTTCTTAAGTCAGTATGCACTTGGAATAAATGAAGATGAATTAGAAGAAGATTGGTAGTGAAATGGGACGGAACGAAAATAGTTTAGGAGGGAGAATATGAAGCTGTCAAATGTCTTTGTAGAAAAAGATACAGTGATCGAAAAGATAAATCCGTTGACGAAGATCCTTGCTGTCTTTTGTTTTGGATTAGGTACGCTGTTATTTCCCAAATTATGGTTAGGGTTTGGACTTATTATTTGTTTATTTTTCATTGCTTATTTAGGGAAATTACTGAAACCGTTTACTCGTTTGATGCTGGGCTTCGGGCTGCCGATCAGTTTGATGTTGCTTTTTATTCAGGGTTTTTACGGCGTAAATAATAAAACAGTCATTGCTGATTTTGGCTTTGCTGAGCTAGGCTTAGAAGGTGTGCTGTATGCGCTAAAAATAGTGACGACATTATTAGTATTTCTAGGATCCTTTTATTTGATGAATCAAACGACTGAGACAGGAAAATTAGTTGCAGCATTGACGAATAGTGGCTTACCGCCCAAAGCAGGCTATTTGGTTTTAGCAACATTGAATGTCGTACCGCAAATGCAGCGGCGAATGAATGTGATCCAAGAAGCGCAAGAAGCGAGAGGCGTCGAGATCAAAGGACGTTTAGTCGCAAGGATCAAGGCTTACTTGCCGCTTTTAGGTCCTGTGATCATGTCTTCGCTGACGGATGCACAAGAAAGAGGAATGACGCTGGAAACAAGAGGATTTGGTATTAAAGGAGTCAAGCAAACAAGCTATGTCCAAGTAAAAACGACAAAAATAGATAAGATCATCAACATCTTGCTGGTACTCTTTTTAATTTTTGTGATTCTAGCAGTTATCTGGATGAAATAAACAAGATGGGAGGGGAAATGAATGTCTGAACCTGTTGTAACAGTCAATAATTTTTCGTATAGATATAATCAAACGAAAACAAGAGCCCTGAAAAATTTGACGTTTCAGGTAGAAGCGGGCAGCTTCTTTTGTATCGTTGGCGGAAATGGCTCAGGGAAGTCAACGTTATGTAATGCACTAGTCGGCTTGATTCCTCACTATTTTGTAGGAAAAAAAGCAGGAGAAATCATCATCGATGGGCTTAAAACAGAAGCTGCGACGATCGCTGAGTTGTCTACACGAATTGGGTTAGTCTTTCAAAATCCATTCAATCAATTATCCTATACAGCGGGTACTGTTGCAGAAGAGTTAGCGTATGGCTTGGGCAATCGTGGTGTACCGAGAACAGAGATGCTCAAAAAAGTGGAGACTGTATCCAAGCTGATGCATATCGACCATATTCTTTCAAAAAATCCGCTGGAGCTATCGGGAGGTCAGGTACAGCGGGTCGCTTTTGGCTCGACGTTCATTTTAGAACCAAAAATCTTAGTCTTAGATGAATGTACAACACAGCTGGATCCCATGGGAAGTGACGAGATTTTTGCCATCGTGAAGCGCTTGAATCAAAATGGGATCACTGTGATCATGGTGGATCATGACATGGAACGGGTAGCAAAAAATGCGGATCAGATCATGGTTCTTTCAGAAGGTGAGATCCAGATGATTGGAAATCCCAAGGATGTTTTTGAATTTCTGGAACAAACAGATCTTGGAATCGAAGTGCCTGATTATGTGAAAATTTCAAGAATACTTCAACAAAAGGGCTATACCAAAGCAGAGATCACATGGACGGAAGAAGAAACGATTCGTTTAGTAAAGGAGGCGCTGAAGCATGAAGATCCAGTTGAAAAACCTTCATTTTAGCTATCCTTCAAGTGAGGAAGTATTAAAAGGAATCGATTTAACGATCGAAGGCACAAAACCTGTCGCGATCATCGGACAAAACGGTGCAGGTAAAACAACGATCGTGAAGCATTTGAATGGCATCTTATCACCGACCTCAGGCGATGTCTGGATCGATGGAGAAGCGATCCAGACAAAGAGCACAGCGCAATGGTCGAAAACGGTTGGCTATGTGTTTCAAAATCCTGATGATCAATTATTTTTAGAAACAGTTAAAAAGGAATTGTTGTTTGGTCCGCAACAGATTGGTATGTCCCAAAAAGACATCGACCAACGCCTAGAATGGGTAGCAGATGTGACTGGCTTAAAGGATAAATTAGATATTCATCCATTTGACTTAAATGCAACTGAAAAAAAGTTTTGTACGATTGCTTCTATTATGATGATGAATCCGAAGGTTCTGATCTTCGATGAGCCGACCTGCGGACAAGATGTCTATGGAAATCGACGATTGAAAAAAATCATTCAGGAACTGAAACATCGTGGAGTGCTATGTATCACGATAACGCATGATATGAAGTTTGTGGCAGATAATTTTGAACGAATCATCGTGATGAAAGAAGGAACGGTACTTTTAGACGGATCAGTGGATGATGTATTTTCACAGCCTGAACGATTAAAAGAAAGTTTTGTTACACCACCTCCGATCACGCGTGTGGGACAAGGAGTTGGGTTTTCAGAACCAGTATTTACGACAGAAGCGTTCATGATGGTTTTTGAAAGAGAAAGGGGTGAGTAAAATGTTTGATACTGTTGGGGAACTAGTAAAAAGAAAGCGTGAAAGAGACGGATGAGATAAACGCTCCGTAAAAATGGTTGGTTGTTGAATAAAGTCAAGATTGAAAGGTGTGGAAAAAATGTCAGCTAACACTGAGACAGAAAAAGTAATTGGCGTTCCCGTTCCTAGAGAAGGAACTCCTGAATTTGAAAAAATGAATCGGATGGCAAAACGTGCGATTCCGCTGATTTTAATTATTTTTATTTTTGGTATTCTTGAGCAACAGGCATTTGGTATGATTTTTGTTAATATTGGCGAACAGTTGGGAACACCCAATTTAGCGCCGTTGATCACATCGATACCGGGCATCGTTTTGGGCATCGTTTGTGTCATTTATGGTTCTTTGGGAGATTTTGTTTCACTTAAAAAGATGACGATGTTGGGTGTCGTATTATTGATTGTTGGTTCTGCGATCGGATTTATACTGGGACCGATCAATATTTGGGCGGTCGTAATTGCCCGTGTGCTTCAATCAGCAGGCGGACAGGTAGCAGGTTCTGTTTTCTTAGTCTTGGTATCAAAATATATCGCAAAAGAAAATCGTGTGATCTACTATGGTATTTTCGTTGCTGTTTTTAGATTTTCAGCAGCACTAGGTGTGGTAGCAGCAGGTTATGTAACGAAGATCGATTGGCGTTGGTTATTCGCTGTTCCTTTGATTTCTTTCTTATTTATTCCATCGTTAGCGAAAAACTTACCGGACGATCATGCAGAAGGTGCCACGATCGACTGGGCTGGATTTGCCTTGATCGGTGCATTTGCTGGAGCAGTCACGATGTTCTTTACAGATATGAATGTATTTTGGGCAGTAGCCTGTGTGGTTACACTGATTGCTTTTATCGTCTATATCAATAAAGCTAAAAATCCGTTTATTACTCCTGAGTTCTTTAAGAACCCAGCATTCATTGCAACGATGACCGTTATTTTTGTAGGTTATTTCTTCAGCTATACATTAAATGCAGGTGTAAATGCGATCGGCTTGAATATTTATGGTATCGATTCTGCAGAAGTTTCTACTTTATTGGTTTGGTCGATTTTATTAGCGGCAGTTCTTGGATTTGTTTGCGGTCCAGTTATTAAACGGATCGGACGTTCAGCAGGCATCATTATGGCCTTGAGCTTTATGGGATTAGGATTGGTCGCAATTGCTTTCGCCATTCCTATGGGCAAAGTTTGGGCATTAGCTGTGGCGCCATGTATCTATTATTTTGGAACGTCATTCTTTTACTCACCGATCGTTGATACAGCAACGCTTACTGTATCACCGGAAGAATCAGGTCGTGTTCTTGGTGTCAATGACCTAGTCCAAGCGATCACAGGTTCTGTTGGTGTGGCTGTATTCGGCGGAATGATGTCTTCAGGTGCGATGTCTGGCGGAAGTATCGTCGGTGTAGACAGCGGTGCTGCGTCAACTTATGCCAATGTCTTTTTAGTCGGTGGTGTGATCATTTTGGCCGCTTTAGTGATCTTCTTGGTAACGAAAAAAACGATCTACAGTCGTTCAAGAGCAGAATAATAATAGTTATAAAAAAAGATGATAGGAGGAAGAAAAATGGCAAAACAAAAAATAATTTTAGATTGCGATCCTGGACATGATGACGCGTTGGCTTTATTGATGGCTTTAGCTTCTGACAAGGTTGAACTGATCGGAATCACGACCTCAGCCGGCAATCAATTGCCGGAAAAAACCTTTGATAATACACGAAAACTTTTAGCTTTAGCAAACAGAGAAGACATTCCCGTAGCAATGGGTGCATTGAAACCTCTTCGAAGAGAATTGATCATTGCAGATGATGTTCATGGAGAAAGTGGGCTGGATGGAGCAGAGCTACCTGAACCAACAGCAGTGGCAGAAAAGATCAGCGGAAATGACTTACTAGCGAAGCTATTAAGAGAAAGTGATGAAAAGGTGACGATCATCGCTACTGGTCCACTGACAAATATCGCGATCTTTTTATTATCACATCCAGAGCTAAAAGAGAAGATCGAGCTGATCTCCTTTATGGGCGGCGCTTGTTTTGGCGGTAATATCACTCCGCATGCAGAGTTCAATATTTATGTCGATCCTGAAGCAGCCGATATTGTCGTGAAATCTGGCGTGCCAACAGCGATGTTTGGCTTAGATGTGACATTGAAAGCACAGCTTTTCGAAGAAGATATTCAAGAAATCAGAGCGATCGGTAATCCAGTCGCTCGTACGATGGCTGATTTATTAGACTTTTTCAATTTGACAACAACAGTTCCATTTTTGGCTGAGGAAGGTCATATCGAAGGGATTCATATGCATGATCCATGTGCGATGGCGTATGTCATCGATCCAAGCTTATTCAAAGTTTTACCGATGCATGTGGAGGTCGAAACAAGCGAAACACTTGCGCTAGGAAGCACAGTTGTTGATTATGATGATCTTTTCAAAAAAGAAAAAAATGTGCTTGTTGGATTTGATATCGATTTACCAAAATTCAAAGCCCTAGTAATAGATACGATGTCTTATTTTTCTAAGTAGTCATCATTCGAGTGAAACGTAGTAGAGGAGGTCAGGCAATGAATAAAGTCACAGTCATTGGAAGTATCAACGCAGACACAACATTAAAAATGAACTATTTGCCCAAACATGGAGAAACGATCCATGCAGATGAATTATTTACATCAGGCGGAGGAAAAGGGGCAAATCAGGCGATCGCTGCTAAACGAAGCGGAGCAAATACAAGCTTTATCGGAGCTGTTGGTGCTGACGATACAGGCAAGCGAATGCTGGATTTATTAAAGAAAGAAACGATCGATGTCTCAGGGATCAAAACCCTTGATGATCAAACGACGGGCAGTGCATATGTATTGTTAGATAGCTTTGGGGAAAACAGTATCATTATCCATTCAGGCGCAAATAATCAAATCACTTGTGAACAGGTGGAAGAAAATAGAAATAAGATCGAAGAAAGTGATTTTATCATTGCCCAATTTGAGAGTACGATCGACAGCACGATTCGAGCATTTGAATTAGCCAGAGCAGCTGGGACGAAAACTATCTTGAATCCAGCGCCGGCGATCGAACAGATTCCTACGCAGCTACTAGAAAATACGGATATGATCGTACCAAATGAATCCGAAGTAGAAATTCTGACTGGAATAAAAATCACCTCTGAACAAAGTATGATCCATGCAGCCTCTTCTTTACATGGATTAGGAATAGAAACGGTCGTGATCACACTCGGTAGTGCTGGTGCTTTTTATGATCGGGCAGGAGAGCGGAGAATCATCCCGGCATATCCAGTAAAAGCAGTTGACACAACGGCAGCTGGGGATACGTTTATTGGCGCGATGGCAGCTATTTTGGAAAAAGATTTCAGTAATTTAGAAGCTGCCATTCGTTACGGTGCAAAAGCTGCTTCACTTACTGTCCAACGATACGGCGCACAACCAGCGATTCCTTATCGTAGTGAGCTAGATGGATTTCTTGTGAGTAAATAGAAGAATAAGGCAGACAATGATTTAGAAACAATAGACTATCTAAAGAACAGGACGAGAGTAAAGATTACTTTTGTCCTGTTCTTTTTTTATTTAAAATAAGTAAATACATAATTTAAGTGGGAAACTATAAATTGAAGGTGAAAAAGCCTATTATAATAATGTTGACAAATTATACCGACTAGGCGGTATTTATTTATGATTTTATATATACACCTTACTATAGGCAAGCAAGAAATGCTCTTTTTTATCATGGTTTTGGTTTTAACATTCGTGGAATTGGGCGAAAACTTGCAACTGTTATAAGAGAGCTTAGAAGGGATATTGCAAAGATTACAACCTATTCGCGTTCTTTAGCTCAAAAAATCGTCTCATCAGAAAAAGCATAAATGCGGAAGAAAGAAAATTTTGGATCAATCTATTCTCATTTAGTTTATTTGATAATTGAATAGTTTCTTATTAATCAATTCCAACGAATGTACTTCTGCGTTCTAAAAGTAATGTATCTTTCCATTTAGGTCCCAATTTTCCAATTTTTTCTCTTTTACCTACAATTCTAAAACCATGTTTCTCGTGGAGAAGTATGCTTGCCGTATTTTCAGAAAAAATCCCTGCTTGAATTGTCCATAATCCATTGTTTTCACTTTCCTGAATTGCAGCTGTCATTAATTGATCGCCAATTCCTTGTCTTCTATAGCGTGATGAAGTATAAATGCTGATTTCAGCAACTCCGCTATATACGCTTCGAGAAGAAATTGGAGAAAAAGCACTCCAACCAACCACTTGATGTTCAATAGTGGCTACCAATCTTCCAATTATCAAATGATTGCCGTCCCATGTGGAGTAGTCTGGAATTGAATCAACCGTTGTAAAAGTTGCAGTACCCGTTTCGATGCCTTCCTGATAAATAGCTCTAACTTCAGACCAATCACTTTCAGACATTTTCCTAATTAGTATTGTCATTAAATTATCCTCCTTAAAAATTTGTGACTAAATGCGTTGGGCTACGTTCTCTTAAGAGGTTTCTGTATATTATATCATATTAGTTTGATACAATTTTTTATTATTGCGTTTAATTAAATGATCCTAGTAGCTATAAAAAAATAGAATTTTTTTAGCAAATGTAGTTGCTATTTTTTGAAAAATTCGTATACTAAAGAAGGTAAAATTAAACTCCTAGTTTAGTATTAGAAAACTTTTTAGAATATCCAAGTGAGGTGAGTAGATGGAAATCGGTGAAAAGCTACGTAATTTGCGCGTACAAAAAAATTTGACCCAAGAAGAACTTGGTGAGCGGACGGACTTGACGAAAGGCTATATTTCGCAGTTGGAAAGGGATTTAAGCTCACCTTCAATGGAAACCTTTTTTAATATTTTAGAAGTATTGGGCATCACTCCAGAACAATTTTTTAGTGAGCAAACCTTGGAACAAAAGATCGTGTATAAAGATGAAGATAGTACGCTCTATTATGATGAAGAAAACGGCTATGAACTAAAATGGCTGATTCCAGAATCGAACGAAAAAGAGATGGAGCCTGTGCTATTGACCTTTGATAAAAATGGGGAATATAAAACGTTCGAGCCTTCATTATCTGAGACCTTTATTTACGTGATCGATGGTGCAGTCTCATTGACGTTAGGTGAAACGAGATACTCGGCAAAAAAAGGTGAAGCAATGTACTATCAAGCAACAGAGCCGCATCAATTGATCAATCATGCCAAGGGGAAAAGCCGTGTATTGATCGTAGCAACAGAATCTTATTTATAAACAAGGGGGCATTGGCGCGTGAAAAAAAAGATCATTTCATTTGAAAATGTAGTGAAAGAATATGATGATGAAAAAGTACTAAAAAATGTCAGCTTTGAGATTGAACAGGGGAAATTTTATACGCTCCTTGGGCCTTCTGGTTGCGGGAAGACAACAATCTTACGTATTTTAGCTGGATTTGCAGATGCGACAGAAGGAGATATCTATTTTGATGGTCAGAGGATCAATGATATTCCTGCTAATAAGCGTCAGGTAAATACTGTATTTCAAGATTACGCGCTATTTCCTCATATGAATGTGTTTGATAATGTCGCTTTTGGGTTGAAAATCAAAAAGCTATCAAAAACAGAAATAGAGAAAAAAGTCAAAGATGCTTTGCGAATGGTTCAATTGCCAGGATATGAAACAAGAGAAATCAGCGAAATGTCTGGTGGACAAAGGCAACGTGTGGCGATTGCCCGAGCGATCGTCAATGAGCCAAAAGTCTTATTGTTGGATGAGCCATTATCTGCGCTAGATTTGAAGCTGCGGACGGATATGCAGTATGAGCTTCGGGACCTGCAGCAGCGGTTGGGGATCACATTTATTTTTGTCACCCATGATCAAGAAGAAGCTCTAGCGATGAGTGATGTGATTTTCGTGATGAATAAAGGTCATATCGTGCAAAGCGGGACACCAGTGGATATTTATGATGAGCCGATCAATCATTTTGTTGCAGATTTTGTAGGGGAAAGTAATATCGTCAATGGTACGATGATCGAAGATAATTTGGTTGAATTCGTCGGTAAACGCTTTGAATGTGTCGATGGCGGGATGCGTAAAAATGAGCCCGTAGAAATCGTTCTGCGCCCAGAGGATTTGACAATTACAAGTGCAGACAAAGGAAAATTAGTTGTTACCGTCGATACGCAGCTTTTTCGCGGTGTTCATTATGAAATCATTTGCCATGACGAAGACCATAATGAATGGATGGTCCATTCGACTAGAAAGGCAACCGAGGGAGCTAAAGTTGGGTTGTTTTTTGAGCCGGAAGACATTCACGTCATGCGTTTCAATGAATCGGAAGAAGATTTTGATGCTCGTTTAGAAAGCTACGAGGAATAGGGGGAAGAGCAATGAAAACAATGCGTCGGATCTATTCGATTCCTTATGCGATGTGGCTGCTTTTGTTTGTGATCACGCCTGTTTTGATGATCATTTATCAATCATTTTTTGATATGAATGGACAGTTCACATTGGAAAATTACCAAACGTATTTTACATCAGGCACTTATTTAAGTATGACGTTGAATTCGGTTTGGTATGCGTTTTTGATCACCTTATTTACGTTGTTGATCAGCTATCCGACTGCCTATTTTTTGACGAAATTAAAGCATAAGCAATTATGGCTGATGCTGGTTATTTTGCCGACCTGGGTCAATCTTTTGCTAAAAGCTTATGCATTTATTGGCATTTTTAGTATTCATGGAAGTATCAACCAATTTTTGAGTTTTGCGGGTGTTGGTCCATATCAAATTTTGTTTACTGATTTTAGTTTTTTATTTGTTGCAACCTACATTGAAATTCCATTTATGATCTTGCCGATCTTCAATGCACTTGAAGAAATGAATCCTTCATTGATCAGCGCTAGCCGTGATCTAGGTGCGAGCAGTGTTCAAACCTTTCAACGGGTGATTTTTCCCTTATCTTTGAATGGAGTTAAAAGTGGGGTGCAGGCAGTATTTATTCCATCACTTTCTCTGTTCATGTTGACTCGTTTGATTGGCGGCAATCGTGTGATCACATTAGGAACGGCGATCGAAGAGCATTTTATGGTGACTCAAAACTGGGGCATGGGGTCAACGATCGGTGTGATCTTGATCGTTGCGATGTTTTTTGTGATGCTTTTGACTGGTGAGAAGAAGAAAAAAGGGCGGGTGAAAGAATGACAAAGAAAAAATTCAAATGGTCTTATCTGTATTTGATCGTTGTTTTTGCTTTATTATATGCACCGATCTTTTACTTGATTTTTTACTCGTTCAATGACACGGATACGATGAATCAGTTTACTGGCTTCACTTTGGATAATTATAAAGCGGTCTTCGAAGATACTCGTTTACTGATCATCGTACTGAATACCTTTTTACTGGCGTTTTTATCTGCTTTACTGGCAACGATCATCGGCACATTTGGTGCGATGGGAATTTATTATACACGCCGACGTAAAACGAGAACGACATTGATGAGCTTCAATAATATCTTGTTAGTTTCTCCGGACGTAATCATCGGTGCTAGTTTTTTGATTTTCTTTACAGCAGTCGGATTTATCAGTTTGGGCTTTGCTAGCGTATTATTGTCGCATATTGCCTTTAGTATCCCGATCGTTGTACTGATGGTTTTACCGAAATTACAGGAAATGAACGACTCGATGGTGGATGCTGCAAGAGACCTTGGTGCAAATAATATCCAAGTGATCAAAAATATTATTTTACCATTTTTGTCACCAGGGATCATTGCCGGCTATTTTATGGCTTTTACGTATTCACTGGATGATTTTGCGGTGACATTTTTTGTTACTGGAAATGGATTTTCAACGTTGTCAGTTGAAATCTATTCCCGTGCCAGACAAGGAATCAGCTTAGAAATCAATGCCTTGAGTGCCCTTGTCTTTATTTTCTCTATGATTCTTGTGATCGGCTATTATTTTATTAGTCAGGATAACCTGCCAAAAAGAATGCGTAAAATACGTCAGGAGCAAAGTGAGGTGGCTAAGCTCAAATGAGAAAACTACAATCTTTGTTTATTGGGATCTTAGCGATCATTTTGATTTTGTTTTTTGGTGTACATCAACTTGAAAAATCAAGCGGCATGGCTGGAGCCGATACGCTGACCATCTACAATTGGGGCGATTATATTGATCCCGATCTTATACGTACATTTGAAAAAGAGTCAGGCTACAAGGTCAACTATGAAACCTTTGATTCAAATGAAGCGATGTTCACAAAAATTCAACAAGGCGGAACGGCCTACGATATTACGATTCCTTCTGAGTATATGATTCAAAAAATGATGAAGGAAAAAATGCTGTTGCCGATCGATCATACAAAGCTTAAAGGACTTAATAATATCGATACGCGTTTTTTAGATCAAGAGTTTGATCCGCAGAATAAATACTCGATCCCGTATTTCTGGGGAACGTTAGGGATCATTTACAATGACAAGTTTATCGATGGAAGCAAAGTCAACCATTGGGATGATTTGTGGCGACCCGAGTTAAAAGATAATGTGATGCTGATCGATGGTGCTAGAGAAGTTATTGGTCTGTCACTAAATAGTCTTGGCTATTCTTTAAATAGTAGAAACAATCAAGAGCTGCGAAAAGCAACGGACAAGTTAAATAAATTGACAACGAATGTCAAAGCGATCGTCGCTGATGAAATCAAGATGTACATGATCAATGAAGAAAGTGCGGCAGCTGTGACATTTTCAGGTGAAGCAGCAGAAATGCTGGATAACAATGAACATCTGCATTATGTGATTCCTTCAGAAGGCTCGAACTTATGGTTTGATAATATCGTGATTCCTAAAACGGCTAAAAATGTCAAAGGTGCTTACGAATTCATCAACTTCATGTTACGGCCAGAAAATGCAGCGCAAAATGCAGAGTACATTGGGTACTCTACACCGAATAAAGAAGCGAAGAAGCTTTTACCTAAAGAGATTTCTGGTGATGAACAGTTCTATCCTAGCGATGAAGTGATCAAGCACTTGGAAGTGTATGAGGATTTGGGTGCGGAATATCTTGGGATTTATAATGATTTGTTTTTAGAGTTTAAGATGTATCGGAAATAGCGAGAAAACTCAGCTAAGGTAGTATTAAATCAATAGAAAAATGAGCTGTCATTGTAGCTGTTAATTTTATTATCCTATAATGAAGGAAACTAGTTGTATCATTTGATACAGCTAGTTTTTTTACGTATTGTTACAATTTACTTTTCAAAATTTAAGTAGTCAAAAAGTAGCTTGAAAATGTATTGCGCCAAGATGGCAGCTTTTTATGAAGATTTCTAGCTTATTTTTACTTTAGATGCTATTGGAAGCGAAACAAGAAGCTTTTGTTTTTTATTCGTTGGTGGTTTAGCTAGGTAAGTTTATTCTTTTCTTGGTGCGATCCCTTTAATTAGGAGCTCTGTCCACTCAGCTGTATAAGGCAGAATTCGTTCATAGATCTGAGGACTAGAGATTCCTTCCACAATTGCTTGGAAATAAAGCAAAAGAAATTCATCTGAATATTTAAGATCGACCTTTCCTTCCTTACGTCCACGGTGAAATAGGTCAAGCATGATGCTAAAGCTTTCCTGTGTATATTGCTCCATCAAAAGAGAGAATTCGCGATTACTTTTATCAGTATAATAAGCCATTAAATCAAGGTAAAATTGCTTGTTTATTTTTTCTAGGTAGTTGATTTTATTTTGACTCATCGCAATCAGTGTTTCTTCAAATGGTTTATTTTCAGCCATAATTTTGGTAGCAGATTCACCCATCTTATTTAAAAATGAACTGAAGACTTCATGAATCAAGGTTTCTTTGTTACCAAAGTATTTGAAAATAGAAGTTTTCCCCACATTGGCATATTTGGCGATATCGTCCATTGTCAAGTTTTCAATACCATTCTCCGTATTCATTAAAGTAAAGGTTGCCTCTAAAACTTGATTTTTCTTTTCCTGGGTTCGTTTTTCAAAACCATTCATAGTAGTTCCCACTTTCTACAAAAATAGATATTGATTTTCGTTTTCTAGTTCAAAATAAATCTTTCTTCTATTATATAGTAATAGTTATGAATTATCAAATTACAATTAGTTCGTAAAAAAGAACGATTTTGATTGACTATCTACTTGTAAGAGTCTATTATTGAAATCATAAATGAACTTTAGTTTAAAATAAGATAAAAAAAGGTATAATATGAACTTTTTTATTGTTTTTAGTTCGTTATTGTAACTTGATAAAAAGGCTATTTTAAACTGGAAAGCACGTTATAACCTATTTAAAATAATTGTAAGGAGTTTAGTGCTATGTCAGAGATCGTAAAAGTACAAGGTTTACAAAAAAATTCGGAAAATTTCAAGCGTTGCATGATGTATCGTTTACTATTGAAGCAGGAGAGGTCGTTGGTTTTATTGGACCTAATGGCGCTGGGAAATCTACGACGATCCGAACCTTGCTGGGAATTATTAATCGTGATGCAGGAGAAGCAAAGATTTTTAATCAAGATGTTTGGAAGGATAGTTTCGATATTCATAAAAGGATTTCCTATGTTCCAGGAGACGTTGCTTTGTGGGGGAATTTAACGGGCGGAGAAATTATTGATTTATTTATCAAGCTGCATGGTGGCGGCGACCGTCAAAAAAGAGATGAGCTGATCCAGCGTTTTGAACTGGATCCAAAGAAAAAAGCAAAAAGTTATTCAAAAGGAAATCGACAAAAAGTCGGACTGATTGCGGCTTTATCTGTTGCTTCAGATTTATATATTTTTGATGAGCCGACTTCCGGGTTGGATCCATTGATGGAGGCAGTTTTTCAAGAAGAAGTTGAAAAAATAAAGCATGCAGGGAAAGCGATTTTACTTTCATCACATATTCTTAGTGAGGTAGAACGTTTAGCTGATAAGGTGGTTATTATTCGTCAAGGTAATATCGTAGAAACTGGAACGCTTGATGAGCTGCGTCATTTGACGCGCTCAACTGTGACAATGGTCACTGCTGGAAATATCTCGGAGATGGCTGGTATAAAAGGAGTCTATGATTTTAAAGTCAAAAACAATCAAGCAACATTTTCTGCAGACAATGAATGTATCAATGATATTTTAATTGAGGCAACAAAGCTTGGCGTTCAAAAATTTGAATCAGTCCCACCAACGCTGGAAGACTTATTTATGCGTCACTACGAAGGCTGAGGAGGGAAAAAGATGACAAGAGAAAAATTTGGGCGCTGGGATGTGCTGTTTAAGCAATATATAAAACGTGACTGGAAAAAAATCATTGTTTGGATTGTTGGTCTAGGCTTGTTTTCAGCAGGCTTTGTTCCAGCTTTTGAAGAGATCAGTAAAGGTCAAGGGCTGATCGGAATGTATGAAACCATGCAAAATCCGGCAATGATCTCAATGGTCGGACCGACTCCGGTGACCGAAGCCGCTGATTATACCTTAGGTGCTATGTATGCACATGAAATGCTGCTGTTTTGCGGGTTATTTGCGATGATTATGTCAGTGTTGCATGTCGTTGGTCATACACGTAAGGAAGAAGATTTAGGCTTGACTGAGTTAGTTCGGTCATTTCAGGTCGGACGTCAGGCTAATTCTTTGGCTGTAATCGTTGAAACGATTTTGATCAATCTGCTGCTGGCTGTCTTGGTTGGTTGTGTGATTTCAAGCTTTGGCGTAGAAACACTTTCGATAAATGGCTCTTTCTTATTTGGTGCATCTGTCGGTTTAGCAGGAATTTTAGGCGCTGTGATCGCCTTAGTGATGTCGCAAATCATGGCTACATCAGCAGGAGCGACAGGTTCTTCTTTAGGGATTATTGGTTTGTTATATATTGTTCGGGCGGGAACGGATGCGTCTAACGTTGATCTTTCAATGCTGAATCCGTTAGGCTGGACGTATTTAACTTATCCCTTTACTGAAAATCATTGGTATGTACTGGGCTTTGGCGTGCTGTTTGGTGTAATCCTGCTAGGACTTTCATTTCTTCTTGAAGGTCGGCGTGATATGGGGAGCGGCTATCTTCCAGAATTTGAAGGGAAAGCTACAGCAGGCAAAACCTTATTGTCTGTTCCGGGTCTGTTTTTAAGAATCAATCGCGGTGTAATTTTGAGTTGGCTGATTGGGTTTCTTATTATGGGGGCTGCTTATGGTTCTATTTACGGAGATATGCAATCTTTTTTAAATAGTAATGAATTGATGAAGCAAATGTTTGCCCAATCAGATGTCTCAATTGAAAACTCTTTTACCGGAACAATCACGGTTGTATTAACAGGATTAGTGTCAATTTTACCGATTGCGATCATCAATAAGCTATTTGCAGAAGAAAGCCGTCAGCATCTAAGTCAATTTTATGTGACTAAGATGACTCGCGCTAAGCTTTATTGGACAAATGTTTTATTAGCTGTGATTTTTGGCGCTATTGGGATTTTACTAGCCTTAGGGGGACTCGGAAGAGCGGCAGTTGCTGCGATGGACGGAAAATCTGATCTACAGCTAAATGATTTTCTGGCAGCAGGATATAATTTTTTCCCAGCAGTCCTATTTTTCGTTGGCTGTGCTGCTTTAGCTTTAGGTTGGTTTCCTAAGCTAGGTAAGGTGATTTATGTCTATTTAGGCTATTCATTTGCATTGAATTATTTTGGCGGTATTTTAGATCTTCCAGATTGGTTTGCCAAAACGGCGATTCAAAGCTGGATTCCAAGAATGCCGATAGAATCATTCGATGGTACGATCTTTTCGATAATTACTTTAATTAGTATTGGGTTGATGTTCATTGGTTATTTTGGATACAGTAGACGTGATTTAGTAGAAGGTGCTTAAATGTATAGTTTGGCATATTAAAAAGTAATCTTATTATGGAAGACTATGACAATAAAACATACAGATTAACTATTCATGATAAACTTCGGGGGATGAAATTCTTATTTCTTTAATCTGTAACGATTTATGATGTATCGTAAGTAAAATGAATGTTTTGGTAAATAGTTTGTTTATATAGTCCTAAAAAGATGAATATGTCTGTTTTTTTCTTTCATTTTTTTAACTGTCTCATTGCGTCTCTTTTATAAGTAAGGTAAATTGAACATGAAAGGAGCGAATACAGATGGCTAATGAAGGAACAAAAGACTTTAATGCAATGTTGCAAGACAGCAAAGATATGCCCAAAATAAAGGTGATCGATGATCAAAAAAGTATCGATAAGTATGGTGGGAAAAGAATGTTTTTTGCGCCACCAATTGCTTATGATGCGGTAATGAAAACAATCCCTACTGGTAAATTGACTACCGTGGGAGAAATTCGACAGTACTTTGCAAAAGAAAATCAAGCAGATTTTACTGATCCAATCACAGCTGGAATATTTGTGTCTATTGTTGCTTGGGCGAGCGTTCAAAGAGAACAAGATCAAACCCCCTTTTGGAGAACATTAAAAGCGAATGGAGAATTGAATATCAAGTACCCTGGCGGAATAGAAGTACAGAAAAAGCGATTAGAAGCTGAGGGGCATGAAATTATTCAAAGAGGACGAACGAATATTCGTTTTTATGTTAAAGAGTATGAAAAATCATTGATAGAGTTAGGAAATTAATGATGTTGCCTTTATTGGAGTTAATGTAATGGTGAGTACCCCTTTATGATATGTAGATAAATCTTGGAAAACGATTCCCAAAGTTTTTGGGAATCGTTTTTTTGTTAGATAATAACTTATTTCTCGAACACTAAACAGGCTCACCGAAAAAAAAAGTAAATATAAATTAGTAAAACTGGCAGTAAGGCAAACGCAAGCCAAAAAAGTTGAAACTTTCTTTGCCCGCGCGATTTAGTTTCATAGGAACAATAAGTGCCAAGCAAAGGTAACAGAAAAAAGAGTATGTATTTAAAAATCAAAATCGTTCTCCTTCATTAAGTAATTAGGTCAAAATATATGCAAACAGAAAACTAATAGGGAACTTTCTGAAATTGTTTCACTAAAGATTCTAGTTAAAACTTAAAAATAGAAAAAGTAACCCAGCCAGAAGAAGCGAAAAGAAACTAATCAAATTCTTCCTATTGATGCTACTACCATAGCCTTCTGATTTAGAAATAAACAAACGCTGATCAGTAAAAAATTTTCCCATCGATCGTTTAGATGCAATGATCGAGGGCAGTGTCAATACAGGATAGGCAAGAAGAATCAAAGAAACTAAAAAAGTAATATTATTTTTCATCGAGTTATCCTCCTTTTCATCCTCATTATACATCGAATAGTTCAACAATCATATAATGAAAAAATCAATGAGAAAAACAATCTCAGGCTGATAAATCAATTATCGATGAAACACTATAAATTTTTCTTGACCTAAAGTTAACTTCAAGTAGTAAAATAAATCAAGACAAAGGAGGAGTTTTATGTTACTAGAAACAATACAACAGCCAAGTGATCTTAAAAAACTGTCTGATCAGGAACTACAGAACTTGGTGAATGAAACGCGGGAAACCTTACTACGTAAAATCAGTCATCATGGTGGTCACAATGGACCGAATCTAGGTATGGTTGAAATGACAGTCGCTTTGCATTACGTTTTTAATTCACCGATCGATCAACTCATTTTTGATGTATCTCATCAAACGTATATTCATAAAATGTTGACAGGGCGTGCAGAAGCATTTTTATCCCCAGAACACTATGAGGATGTCTCAGGCTACACGAATCCAAAAGAAAGTACACATGATCTTTTTACGATTGGACACACATCGACCTCGTTATCCTTAGCAAATGGTGTTGCGAAAGCGCGTGATTTAAAAAATGAAAAGAATAACGTAATAGCTGTTATCGGTGACGGGTCACTTTCTGGGGGACTTGCCTATGAAGGATTGAATAACATTGTCGAGCAAGGAACAAATACGATTGTGATCGTCAATGACAATGATCAATCTATTGCAGAAAATTTTGGTGGCATTTACAAAAATCTTAAAGAGTTACGTGAGACAAATGGGCAGGCAAAAAATAATTTCTTTGAAGCGCTAGGATTCGAGTATCACTATCTTGAAGAAGGTAACGAATTAACTGCACTGATCGATTTATTTGAAAGTGTGAAAGACAAAAAAATACCTGTGTTACTTCATATCCACACGATCAAAGGCAAAGGGTTCAAATTTGCAGAAGAAAACAGAGAAAAATTTCATGCCGGCGGCCCTTTTAGTCTAACGACTGGCGATTACCTTACCTCTAGTAGCCAAAAGGAGACATATAATTCCATCACAACGGATTTTTTGATGGGAAAAATGCAGGCTGATCCAAAAGTTATTGCAGTCAATGCAGGAACGCCAATGCTTCTTTTCAATAAAGAGCAACGTGAAAAAGTAGGAAAACAATTTGTTGATGTTGGCATTGCTGAAGAGCATGCAGCAACGATGACAGCAGGACTTGCTAAAAATGGAGCAAAACCAATTTGGGCTGTTTTTTCTACATTTATGCAGAGAAGTTATGATCAGATTTCCCATGATTTAGCATTGAATGATTTACCAGGTACGATTTTAGTTTATGGTGCTTCAGTACATGGAATGAATGATGAAAGTCATTTAGGGATTTTTGATATTCCGTTTTTAAGTCATATTCCAAATATCGTTTATCTGGCACCGACAACAAAAGAAGAATATTTGGCGATGCTAGATTGGTCGATTGAACAAAATGAACATCCTGTAGCCATTCGTGTGCCGGTCGGATCAGTCAAAGAAACAGGAATCAAAGATCAAACAAATTACGCTCAATATTTCAAAAATCATGTCACAAAAAAAGGCTCTCAAGTTGCGCTTTTAGGACTAGGAAACTTTTATTCTTTAGCAGAGGACATTGCCGTTGATCTTGAAACAAAGCATAACATCAATGCAACGATCATCAATCCTAAATTTATCTCAGGTCTTGATACAGTATTGCTTGATGATTTAGTAAAGAATCATAAGCTCGTCGTTACACTTGAGGATGGTGTGCTTGATGGAGGATATGGTCAAACTGTAGCTGGATACCTAGGCAATAAAAATGTAAAAGTTCAAACCTATGGCTTAGAAAAAACATTTCATGACCGTTACTCTGCATCTGAGCTGCTTAGTGAAAATGGGTTGACAAAAAATAACATCGTCAAAAATATCTTGAATAGTTTGTAAGAGAAACTCCTTCATCCCTTATACTGGATGTGGGAGTTTTTTTATTAAGAAACATAAAAAAAGGATATATTTAGTATCAATCATGAATTTTTTGAGAAATTTTATGAAACTTTGAGTCAAGTACGAGATTTTAACACTTACTTATGGTAAAATAAATTCAACTTATGGAAGCTTTAAATCGATCTTTAGAACAAAGGTAGGTGGCTATATCAAAGTATGTGGCAAGAAGCCAGCTAAAAGGCTGACTTATTGAAACTGCAAAAAATGGTACTGATTTAAGCATCAAGATATAAGAAGGCAATAACGAATAAAGTAAGAACAGATCCTACTAAAAACAGATGGTCTGAATCTTAGCAGTTTACGAGAGGAACTAAAGTGAATGAAAAGAAAAATTCTATCATTCCAGATGATTTTTGCACTGCTTAGTGTGAATTTGATTCCCGTCGCAAGTTATGCGGATGAATTGAGCCAGTCGGGACCGAGTACAATTGAGGACGGTTCAACAACTGAGTCTACTGAAAGTTCTTCTACAGAGGAAACATCCACATCAACGACAGATTCTTCAACATCTGGAAGCGAAACAAGTACGACAGAATCTAGTAATACTGAAACGACAGATTCTTCAGTGGTTCCACAGCCGCCAACAGTCAGCCCGGAACCTGAGCAGCCAGTAGAGCCTGCTCCTGTTGCGCCAGCACCACCTGAAGAAGAGGTGACAGTTGATCAAGTGCCCGTAGTAACAGACAACGGGTTGACAGTTCAGCCTAACCAAGAGATTTCTGTAGTAAAAAATGAGCCAACCGAAAACTTTATTCGTCGAATCGGTGAAAAAGCACGAGCAGTTGGACAAAAAAATAACTTATATGCTTCTGTCATGATTGCTCAAGCAATCTTAGAAACAGGGGCAGGCGGCAGCCAATTAAGTCAACAGCCTTACCATAATTTGTTTGGTATCAAAGGAGAGTATAAAGGTGAGAGCGTCGTTTTTTCTACTCAAGAAGATGACGGTTCTGGAAATCTATATACGATCGATGCCGCATTTAAACAATACCCTGGCTACAAAGAATCCTTTGAAGATTATGCAAAATTGATGAAAGAAGGCATTGATTCTAATCCAGAGATTTATTCTGGTACTTGGAAAAAGAATGCTGTAACATATCAAGAAGCAACAAAATCTTTGACAGGTGTTTATGCGACAGATACCAGCTATGATCAAAAATTGAATGCGTTCATTGAAGAGTATAATTTGACTGAGTATGATAAAGCTCAGCCTTCTCAAACCGCATCAGGAATGATTATCGCTGATACACATCCAGACAGTGATTTTGAAGATTATACTGGGGAAACTTTCTCAGGTTCTGAAGCCTATGCAGAAGGAAATTGTACTCAATATGTATACAATCGTGTTGTTCAATTAGGCGGCTCTGTAGAAACGACGATGGGCAACGGAATGGATTGGGGCGCTACTGGTAAAGCTAATGGCTACGAAGTCACAAATAAGCCTAAAGCCGGTACAGCTGTCAGCTTCCAACCTGGCGTAGCTGGAGCAGACGGAACTTATGGACATGTAGCGTTTGTTGAACATGTGTATGAAGATGGTTCAATCTTGATTTCAGAAATGAACGCTGCTGGTTTGGGAGTAGTCTCTTTCCGAGTGATCGACCAAAACACAGCTAATACACTTGCATACGTAACACCGAAATAAGTAAAAACAGTAACAGCACTCTGTGAAATGCGGAGTTGATGTTACTGTTTTTTTATATTTACTCTTTCTTAATGTTTCTATAGAAAATCAAAACAAATTGGGCACACTTTCTTCAAATCTTCTCGGTATTATTAATGCATACCCAATAACAAACCCAAACAAAACACTTTTTCATTTTTACTCCTCAAGTAAAAAAGAACTCCTTTCCGCTCGGTCACCCAGCCGAGCGGTCTTTTGTCTTTATTTAGGGAGAATGAACTTTCCAATCAAGTGGATAGAATGATTCACGTATAATTGATTTTGCGAATAAACAGTAGCTAGGATTATTTGATATTTTCAACCTGTAGTTATATAGATATAATATAAGTATACTTTGTAGCTAATTGTTGGTTATCTTGAATAAAATTTGAAGGAGGTTCGTTATGAAAAATAAGATTGCGTTGTTGGCAGATGTTCATGGAAATTCAACTGCTTTAGAATCTGTTTTGAAGGATTGTGAGCATAGAGAAGTATCTGATTACTGGATTTTAGGAGATTTATTTTTACCAGGACCTGGTGGAAAAGACATTCTAAAGAATTTAAGAGCGGTTACTCCAAGTGCCTGGATCAGAGGAAATTGGGATGATTGCTTTTTAGATGTGGTCGATAAAAAAATCGATTTCGATGATCCAACTGATGTATATGTAGGAATGCTGGCCAGCATCATTATTCCACAATTTGATCAAGCAGACATTGATTTCTTTAAGAAAATGCCAATTCAACGAATAAAGAAAATAGCTGGTTTAAATATTAGTTTAACGCACAACCTACCAGAAATAAATTATGGTGGACAGCTGCATCCTAGTTCAAACCAATCTGAGTTTGACAAATTATTTTCCATTGAAAGTGATATTGCAGTCTATGCGCACGTACATCATCAAACATTACGATATAGTTCGAATGATCAAATCATCATAAATCCAGGATCGATCGGACAACCTTTTAATGGCTGGAAACATTTTAAACATGATAGAAGAGCACACTATGCTATTTTAGAAGTAGAGGATGGTTGTCTTGTGAATGTGGATTTTAGAAGAATATCTTATGATGTTGAGAAAGAACTTAAAAGAGCGCAAGAGGCAAATCTGCCATTCTATAATCTTTATGAAGAGATGCTCTATTCAGGTAAAACGTATACACATGATGCGGTAATATTAGGAGATTTGATTGAAAAGAATAATTATAAAGAGCGTTTAACAGATTTCTTATCAAGCTGAAATAATAAAAAATTTTAACTTGTAAAGTGATGAGTAGACAAAAGCATTGAGACTATCTGATCATAAGAAAAAAGCAACTCATACGATGAGTTGCTTTTTTCTTTGGTTTATTTTTTCCATTTTGCCACTTCATCTGAGTGACTATCGATCCAATCTCGTGCTGCTTGTTCTGGATCAGTTCCATTGTTGATCGCTAACATGACAGATTCCATGTCTTCCTTTGTCCAGTGGAAATTTTTCAAGATATTATAAGCTTCAGGATTGTCTTTTTCTAATCCTTTTCTAGCCATTGTATGGATCGTTTCTTCAGTTCCCATCGTTCCTTTAGGATCTTCTAAATATTTTAAATCATATTTAGCAAACATCCAGTGAGGAGACCAGCCGGTGATGACGATCTCTTCTTTATTTTTGATCGCTTGACCTAAGGCAACAGTCATTGCGCCGGAAGAAGAGGTTTCAACAGACCAGTCTGCTAAATTGCTGTAGGCTTTCTGTGTTTTTTCAGCTGCAGAAACAACTCCTGCCCCAGGTTCGATCCCAGTGATTTTTTTGCCAGCTTGATCTGTTAAATCTTCAATCGAATCAACATCCATATAGGCTGGAACGACAAGCCCCAATTTAGCACCTTTTAGATTTTCACCTAGATCATCGACTTTAGATTGATATTGTTTGTATTGTTCCCCATGTGTGCCTGGAAGCCAAGCTGCAACCATAGCATCTGTTTCACCTTTTGATACAGATTCCCACATGATGGCATTGTCTAATGGCGTCAATGAAACATTATATCCAGCATCTTTCAATACTTCACCTATCACGTGAGTGGAGGCAACTTCTGTATCCCATTCTACGTAAGACAATGAGATTTTTTTATCTTCATTCTTTGCTGAAGTAAATAGAGAAGGAACTGCAATAGCGCCAATGATCAACACAACGATAGCGATGATACCGCCGATTTTCTGCTTCTTAGAAACAGTCGATTTAGCTGGTGCTGTTTTTTTCTTGTTTAGATTTTGAGTAAAGCGATCGATAATGATTGCTAAGATAACTAAAGCAACACCATTGACAAAACCATTTCCGACTTGCGCTCTTTGCAAGGCAGATAGAACACCACGACCTAAGCCAGGCGCGCCGATCATCGAAGCGATAACGACCATTGAAAGTGCCAGCATGGTTGTTTGGTTGACACCAGCCATAATGGTGCTTTTAGCTAATGGTAATTCTAGCTTAAATAGTTTCTGCCAGCCTGTACTACCAAATGAATCGGAAGCTTCAACTAATTCTTTCGGCACTTGGCGAATACCAAGGTTCGTAAAACGAACAGTTGGCGGTAAAGCAAAAATGACAGAAGCAAATACACCAGGGACCATTCCAATACCAAAGAAAGCAACTGCTGGTATCAAATAGACAAATCCAGGCATCGTTTGCATGAAATCGAGGATAGGAGTGATCACACTTTGAGCTTTATTACTTTTAGCCATTAAGATCCCTAATGGAACCCCAATAATGATCGATACTACACTAGAAAGTAAAACTAACGTCACTGTGCTCATCAAATCGTTCCAAAGGTTTTGGTTATAGATAAATAATAGACCAACCAAAGTGAAAAGACTTAGACCGATTTTCTTATTTGAAATAAGAAAGGCAACCACCGTTAATAATACAATGAACAATAGTGGCGGGATTGCAACAAGTAGAGAAGTGATCGTATCCATCAGACTTTGACCTGTAGATTGGAAGAAACTGAATAGTCCAGAAAATGTATTTGTCATCCATTCTGTGATCGTCTCTACCCAGTCAGCTACTGGTAATTGATAATTATTCATTGATGCTCACCTCAGTTTCTGCTAATGCTTCAAGAACACTTCCGCGAATAACTACACCCAATAGCTTATTATTATCTGTTACTGCAACAGGAGTAGGGGAGTCATAGATGATAGGTAGGATATCGTTGACTAGCATATCTTTATCGATCGTTGTGATCTCAGTGTCAACAAAATCTGTTAATGGAAGTCCAGCTTTTCTTGCTTCTGACGCACGTTCAGCCCGGACCACTCCTTTTAACTGACGTTTTTTGTCGACTGCCATCAGCATACTAACTTCTTCTTGGCGCATACGAGTCAGAGCAACCGTAGGGCCGTCGATCTCGATATTGGTCGTAAGTGCCGGCACCATGATATTTTGTGCGGTCAAGACTTTTGAACGATCGACATCTTCAACGAACGTACGAACATAATCATTAGCGGGATTGGTCAAGATTTCTTCTCCAGTACCGATTTGCATGATCTGTCCATCTTTCATCAAGGCAATCCGATCACCGATACGTAACGCCTCATTTAAATCATGAGTAATAAAAATAATCGTTTTCTTCACATTTTCTTGTAAATCAACTAATTCATCCTGCATTTCACGGCGAATCAAAGGGTCTAGCGCTGAAAATGCTTCATCCATCAATAGGATTTCAGGATCATTTGCTAATGCTCGGGCTAAACCGACCCGTTGCTGCATCCCACCGGATAATTGATTGGGATATTGATCTTTAAATGCTAATAAACTAGAATTTTCCAACGCTTGTTCAGCTTTAGCTGTTCGTTCTTCTTTAGGAACGCCACGAACTTCTAAACCGTATTCTGTATTTTCTAAAATTGTTCGGTGAGGGAAGAGACCAAAATTTTGGAACACCATACTCATTTTATTTCTACGGACTTCCCGTAATCCTTCTTTATCCAGTTTGGCGATTTCTTGATCGTCGATAAAGATATTTCCTGATGTTGGTTCAATCAAGCGATTCAATAAACGAATCAACGTAGACTTCCCACTTCCTGAAAGTCCCATGATCACGAAAATTTCTCCTTCTTCGACTTCAAAATTAACATCATACACACCGACAGTGGCGCCTGTTTTTTTCAAAATCTCCGTTTTTGACTTGTTTTCTCGGATCATATCCAATGCTTGCTTGGATTTTTTACCAAATATTTTTGTTAAATGTGACACTTTTACCTTGGGCAAAACAAAATTCCTCCTTAAAATTAAAAGCGGAACAAGCCGTTTAGCGTTGACAGAAAAATAGGAAAAATGAAATGAGGTGTTTTTTGCCACAATTTATTTTTATCTTTTTTCCGAAAAGCTGGCTTGTACAGCTGGATAGCAATAAAAGCGGAACAGGCTCATTTAGTTCTGACAGAAAAATAGGAAAAATGAAATAAGGTGTTTTTTGCCACAATTTATTTTTATCTTTTTTCCGAAGAACTAGCCTGTGCAGCTAGATAACACAAATGATCGACACTCTCTTACGAAAGTCTTGTACTGTTCATCATCAACTCAAATACTTTCGTTGTGATTCTCAGCAAGAGCGTAACGAGCCCGTTTAGTCTCGACTAGAAAATAGGAAAACATGACTGAGGTGCTTTTAGCCTCATTTAGGTTTTATCTTTTTCTCGAGAGACAGGCTCAAGCAACTAGATAACAAATACGTTGTCCATTGTAGCGATCATTCATACTCAATTTTTTATTCATGAAAAGAAAATCATTTCTTTTCTGAAAAAAAGTGACCATTTTAGGTTAACATCGTGTAGTCACTTTGTCAAATTGCTGTTATATCTCATGAGAAAATAATAAGAGAGTTCGAAACAAAGCTGAATAACAGTTTTGTTTCGAACTCTCTTACTTAATGAACGGTGGCCAAAGACCAATTTTTACGAAATTTCCAAAGGAGCTGCTGTATAGCCATTTTGATTACACGCTAGGATAGAAGTAGTTTTGAACGCGCTGCAAAGTAGATTCATGTCCAACAAAATAAATCGTATCACCGGCTTCTAATTTTGCATAAGGACCAGGAGAGACAAGTAATTCTTCCCCATGTTTGATTGCAATAACGGTGGCAGAAGTACTTTGCCATAGGTTTAACTCACTGATTGTCCTATCAAGGTTTGCAGCTTCTTCCGTTAAGGTAAATGTTACGGGATTCAAAGGATTGAAAGAATCAAAACGTTTTGTTTGATCAACTAACTTATCTAATATTTCAGAGAAGTAGCTTAATTCTTCTTTTTGCTTCTGTACACTATTGATCAAGTCCTCTTTTAGATCATGGATCGATTGAACATCTTGGTATTGTTCAACAAAAACTTTGGCTTTTTCGATCGAGTGGACATAAAATCCACTGCCATGCTTTGCTTTGACGATTTCTAAATCGACTAAAACACTGATAGCCTTTCGAGCGGTTTCAGGTGAAACACTGTATTTATTTGCCAGTGTAGAACGTGCGTGAAGCTTATCGCCCACTGAGAATCGTTGTTCAGCGATTTGAGAGGCGACATCGACAGCGATTTGTTGATATTTAGGTTTGGTGACATTCATGCGTTTAGATGCCATATTCATCTGCCTTTCATTCGTTCATATCTTCAAATTCTTCTAGCTCAAGGCTGAGATTTTCCCAATCTGTAAGCAATGTTTCCTGCTGAGTACGTTGAGACTCCAGTTCGTCATTTAAAGCCATTAGTTTTACATGATCGTCAACTAGCGCTGGATCATTCATGCTTTGCTCTAGCTCGTCGATAGATGTATCCAATGACGTTAGCGTTTCTTCGATTTGAGTGATTTTTCTCTTTAAGTTCCGTAGTATTTTTTGCTGCTCTTTGTTTTGATAAAAGTCATTTTTAGGTTTTGGTGTCTCCGAAGATTTAGTTGTTTCATCTGCTAATAATTCGGCCAATTCTTCTTCTTCTTTTTTCTTTTCGATATAGTAATCGTAATCGCCCAAATATAATTTACTACCAGATTCGGAAAGTTCGATCACTTTTGTAGCAATTCGGTTGATAAAATAACGGTCATGAGAAACAAATAATAACGTGCCTTCGTAATCAATCAAAGCATTTTCAAGTACCTCTTTATTATCGATATCTAGGTGGTTGGTTGGTTCGTCAAGGATCAGAAAATTTTCTTTATCCATCGATAATTTGGCTAAAGCAACGCGAGCTTTTTCGCCGCCGCTTAGAAGCGGAATCGTTTTTTCAACATCGTTTCCACTAAATAAAAAGCTGCCTAACACACTTCGAATCTCCTTTTCCGGAGTGGTAGGATGTTCATCCCATAATTCGGCTAAAACTGTTTTTGTACCATGTAACTCCGCTTGCTCTTGATCATAGTATCCGATTTGGACATTGGTTCCAAGCGTTGCATGACCTTTGATAAAAGGGATTTTTCCAATGATCGATTTAAGCAGCGTCGATTTTCCGATTCCGTTTGGACCTACTAAAGCGATGGCTTCTTGTCTTCGGATATCTAAAGAAACAGGTTCAGATAAAATGCGAGTATCATACCCGATCGCTGCTTCTTCAACCTGAAGTACGACATTTCCAGATACTTTTTCTATATCAAAAAGAAAATTAGCTGATTTTTCATCACCTTGAGGCCGATCCAATCGTTCCATTTTTTCTAAGGTTTTTCTTCGGCTTTGTGCGCGTTTGGTTGTGGAAGCTCTCACTAAATTTCGTGCGACAAAATCCTCCAGTTTACTGATCTCAGCCTGTTGTTTCTCATAGGCTTTCCATTCGCTGGTCAGCTGCTCAGCTTTTAAATCTAAATATTTAGAATAATTACCTTTGTAATAACGCATTTTGTGACGGCTGATTTCATAGACTTCATTGACGACCTTATCAAGAAAATAGCGGTCATGGGAAACGATCAAGAGAGCACCTGAATAACTTGGCAGATAATTTTCTAGCCAAGAAAGAGTATCGATATCTAAATGGTTTGTTGGTTCATCCAAAATTAAAATATCTGGTTTTTGCAGCAGCATTCTAGCTAAAGCTAAACGAGTTTTTTGACCTCCAGACAATGTACTGATGGCTTTTTCATAAAAATCTTCTTGGAAGCCGAATCCGTGTAAAACTGAGCGGATCTCATTTTCATACCCGTAGCCGTTTTGCTCAGCAAAGTCATGCTGAAGGCGATCGTATTCCTTCATTATTGATTCGTAGTTCGCTGCATTAGGTAAAAGTTCACTGATGATCACTTCTAATTCTCTCATACGTTTTTCCGTTGTGATGATTTCTGCAAAGGCTTCAAGCATTTCGTCCCAAACAGTTTTATTAGAGGTTAAACCAGTATCTTGAGCAAGGTAGCCAAGACTGGCTGTCTTATTTTTAGCGATCGTTCCTGCATCAGGAGCATCGATCCCAGCTATTATTTTTAATAATGTTGATTTACCAGCACCATTGCGGCCGACTAAAGCAATTCGGCTATTCGTGCTGATTTCCATTTGTATGTTTTCAAACAAAGTTTCCGCTCCAAAATAACGGGCGATTTGATTTGCTTGGAGTAAAATCATGGGGCATCCTCATTTCTATTTGAATGTCTTTAGTGTAGCATAGTTTAAGGCAAAATAGCACCTATACTGCCGGTTGTCCTGCAAAAATCACTTTAGGGAATTAGAAAAGATTGAAAAAATTCCTTTTTCTTGAGCTGTAAGATTGCTTTTTGATGAGAATAACTGATATCATGAGAGATGGATATTTGTCTATATTTAGAATATTGGAGGTACAATTGTGAAAGACCAAATTATTCCAAAAGCAACGGCACGCCGCCTTCCCCTATATTATCGTTATTTGAGAATCCTGCATGACGCAGGGAAAAACAAAGTTTCTTCAACAGAGTTAAGTGAAGCAGTTCAAGTAGATAGCGCAACGATTCGCCGCGATTTTTCTTATTTTGGTGAATTAGGTAAGCGTGGTTACGGTTATGATGTGGAGAACTTAATGAATTTCTTCGCTAAGACATTGAATGATGATGAACTTACTAATGTGGCTTTGATCGGTGTAGGGAATTTAGGGAGTGCATTACTTAAATATAAATTCCATCAAAGTAACAGTATTCGTGTGAGTTGCGCGTTTGATGTAAATGAAGATATCGTTGGTCGGATCGTTGACGGGATCCCCGTATATCCAATGAGCGATATGATGGAGCAGATTCGTGTTCAGCAAATCGAAGTAGCTATTTTGACGTTACCTGCTAGAAGAGCACAAGAAGTTGTCAGCCAATTAGCAGATGCAGGGGTCAAAGGGATCTTGAACTTTACCGCAGCACGTTTGGTTGCACCTTCTGATGTATTGATTCAAAATGTTGATTTGACGAATGAATTACAAACGTTGATCTACTTCTTGCATCATGACAATGAATTGATCGACGCTGAGATAGAAGAATAAAAAAGTAAAATACCTAAGGCTGTACTCACGATGTGATACGGAACCTTAGGTATTTTTTATTTAGGTAATTCAATATTTGCATAATGTAGAATCAATTGAGCGATGACAACGAGCGTATTCATTCCGCAATGTGCAAGGATCGATGTCCAAATTTTTCCAGTCATTTTATATAAAATAGCAAAAAAGAAGCCCATGAAAAAGTAAACAAAGAAATGGCCATCTTGATGCACGACGGAGAACAAAGCTGAACTGATCCCAGCAGCGATCCAAAAACCTGTATAATTTTCTGTTAAACCAATCATCGAACGACGGAAAACAAATTCTTCCATGATAGGGCCGCCGATAGTGGTTGCCAAGATAAATAGCGGGTTAGCTAAAATAATAGCAATAATATTTTGAGTATTTTGTGAACTTGGTTGTTCCCCTGTGATGGCCATTTCAATACTGAAGACGATTGTTTGGATGATCATAGCCAGAAAAATCCCGCTGATGCCTAAAAGCAAGGTAAAAACAGGAGAAGTCAATTTTGCTTCATTTTCAGTAATTGTAACAGCTGTTTTCCTATTCTTGAAATATAGCCAAATCATCGCTGCTGCCCCGAGAATATAGCTGACAGTTGTCCCGATGATCACTAAATCTGAAGAAAATGGTACAAAGACATAGGGTGAAAAAAAGACTAGTAAATAAAGTAAAATCGTAATGATGCTTAATTTTTTGATCGATAAGTTTCTGAGCATAAATAAATTGAACTCCTTTCCATATAACAATGTAAAAAATATATCATATCTTTTATGAGAAGATATAGACTGATTGAATGAAAGTCGATCATTTTCGATTATTGCGATACCCTAATAAGAGAAAAATGAATACAAAGAAGAAAGCCGCTTCCCATAATGTTGTTGTCCAATCAAAACGTTGGCTGATGCCAAAAAAGAAATTTCCCACATTTGCAATGATCAAATAAAGGCCAGTCGCCAGTAGAGCTCCGATAATTCGTTGTTTCATCTAAATCGCCTCACTTTCTTTTTTTATTTTACCACGAAATCGTTGTAAACAAAAAAATGGTTTATTTAACTAGGGACCTTTTAATAGATATTAAAAAAAGAGGGAAGAAATATTTTATAAAATTGACCAAAAGACTTGCAAAGTAATAGCAAAATGAGTATTATAAAAAGTGTAAGTTAGCACTCGGCTTATAAGAGTGCTAAAAAAGATGATCAATTTTAGTATGGAGGGATTTATTGTGTTAAAACCATTAAGCGATCGCGTCATTATTGAAGTCGCACAAGAAGAAGAAAAGACAGTAGGAGGCATTGTTTTAGCGTCTGCTGCTAAAGAAAAACCACAAACTGGAAAAGTCATCGCAGTAGGAGAAGGCCGTGTTTTAGATAACGGGACAAAAGTTCCTGCTGATGTTAAAGAAGGCGATGTAGTAATGTTTGAAAAATACGCCGGTACAGAAGTAAAATATGAAGGCAATGATTACCTGATCGTTTCTGGAAAAGATATTATTGCGATCGTTGAGTAATCGATACAATCAAGTAAATAGAAAAATAATTTTGAGGTGAAGAAATCATGGCAAAAGAAATTAAATTCGCAGAAGATGCACGAGCAGCAATGCTTCGAGGTGTAGATATTTTAGCAGATACAGTAAAAGTAACATTAGGCCCTAAAGGTCGTAACGTTGTCTTAGAAAAATCATTTGGTTCTCCTTTGATCACAAATGATGGTGTGACCATCGCGAAAGAAATCGAATTAGAAGATCATTTTGAAAATATGGGTGCTAAGCTTGTTTCAGAGGTAGCATCAAAAACAAATGATATCGCTGGAGATGGTACAACAACTGCTACTGTTTTAACGCAAGCGATCGTACGTGAAGGATTGAAAAATGTTACGGCGGGAGCTAATCCGTTAGGAATTCGCCGTGGTATCGAACTAGCAACAAAAACAGCTGTTGAAGAATTACACAATATCTCAACAGTCGTTGATTCTAAAGAAGCGATCGCTCAAGTTGCAGCTGTTTCTTCAGGATCAGACCGTGTGGGTCAACTGATTGCAGATGCAATGGAAAAAGTTGGGAATGACGGCGTTATTACGATCGAAGAATCAAAAGGGATCGAAACAGAATTAGATGTCGTTGAAGGAATGCAGTTTGATCGCGGTTATCTATCTCAATATATGGTCACTGACAATGATAAAATGGAAGCTGTTTTAGAAAATCCATATATCTTGATCACAGATAAAAAAATCTCAAACATCCAAGATATCTTACCGTTACTAGAACAAATTCTACAACAAAGCCGTCCATTATTGATCATTGCTGATGATGTTGATGGAGAAGCATTACCAACCTTAGTATTAAACAAAATCCGCGGAACATTCAATGTTGTTGCAGTGAAAGCTCCAGGATTTGGTGATCGTCGTAAAGCGATGCTTGAAGATATTGCTGTCTTAACTGGCGGAACTGTGATCACAGATGATTTAGGCCTTGAATTGAAAGATACAACGATCGAAAACCTTGGAAATGCAAGCAAGGTCGTTGTGGATAAAGATAATACAACGATCGTTGAAGGTGCAGGCGAAAAAGCAGGAATCGATGCACGTGTTCAATTGATCAAAAATCAAATTGCAGAAACAACTTCTGATTTTGACCGCGAAAAACTACAGGAACGTTTAGCAAAATTAGCTGGCGGGGTTGCCGTTGTCAAAGTTGGTGCTGCAACTGAAACAGAACTAAAAGAATTGAAACTACGTATCGAAGATGCGTTAAATGCTACTCGCGCAGCTGTCGAAGAAGGAATGGTTTCTGGTGGTGGTACTGCTTTAGTTAATGTGATCAATAAAGTAACAGAAGTAGAAGCTGAAGGAGACGTAGCCACTGGCGTGAAAATCGTTGTCCGTGCCTTGGAAGAACCAATTCGTCAAATCGCTGAAAATGCTGGCTATGAAGGTTCAGTTGTTGTCGATAAATTGAAAAATATTGAACTAGGTATTGGTTTCAATGCTGCAAATGGCGAATGGGTCAATATGGTAGAAGCAGGGATCGTTGATCCTACAAAAGTAACTCGTTCAGCATTACAAAACGCTGCCTCTGTTGCTGCATTATTATTGACAACAGAAGCTGTTGTTGCTGATAAACCAGAACCAGCTGCACCAGCAATGCCACCAATGGATCCTTCAATGGGTATGGGCGGCATGATGTAATAAAAAACAAAGAAGAAATGTTAGGACAAAAGCGTTTGGCTAATGTGATCGAAGCGTGTTAGCTGCTTTTGTCTCGATATTTATTCGAAATTAGAGCCCGAAACAAAACTGATGTTTAGTTTTGTTTCGGGCTCTTTGAATTTATGTAAAGAGTAGAAATTGAGGTAGCTACTTTGAAATAACCATCTGGTCTACTTATTTTATCTAGAACATATTTAGCAAATATGGAACAATGATGAACTGCTGAATTGCTGTCAAAAGCAATAAATGAACAGGATAGAACCAATAAAAAAAATACTTCATTTGTTTTCCACGCTGCCCATTATAAAAATAAATCAAAGGAAAAGCCATCAGGCCAAATAAACTGTTTTGTAAAATCACAGCCCCGCCAAATATACATTTCAGTAAGTTATGATTCCTAAAAATATACAATACCACGATCAATAAAACACCGATCCAACCACCATAATCCGTATGCAACCATTCGGCTGAAAAAACTCCACATAGAATAAACACACTTGAGATAAGATAATTTTTGATCGAGCGACCTTGATACCTCTTTAGACCAGTAATAACGAGTAGACCTATCAATAAGGTAAAAAAGACATTCTGACTTTGCCAATCAAACCATTGTTTAGAAAAAGCAAGATCATAAGGAATTTCAGAAAGAAGGGAAAACAGAAATAAGCGTAAACTGTAACGTGAAAGGTTTGACGTATGGATAAATCCTTGAACCAGCAAAAAGCAAAACAAAGGAAAAGCTAATCTACCGATCGTAATAAAAATAGGGAATAATGTTTTGGTGACTTCTGCTATAACAGAACTGTCTGTTGTATAAGGGACAGACAATATAGCGTACTGCTGAAATGAAATGATTTTTGCTGTATGATCCAGCAACATTGAAAAGATCGCCAGCCACTTTAATTGACTGCCTGTAAAAAATTTAGATGCCAACAATCTGCCTCCCTGTCTATAGTAAGTAAAGATACATTATTTTACCACAAGTTATATAGAAGAGAGCATAGTTTTTCATGTTCGATTACTTTTTTGAAGGGAAGATAGACTGTTTTAGTTAGAGAGAAGAATAAGTGTAGGAATCGGAGAGAATATTTCAGATTTTATGTTTTTTATACAAAAAAAGAAATAATATTTTTTATAAAAAGGATGAAATTTCTAGTTATATTGATATAATAATGATATATATGTATTAGATAATTTTTTTCTTGAATGTATCAGGTATAAGAAAATATAAAACAGGTTAATCAATAAATCACACGTCAACTTCAACTACTAATTCATTCTATCTCAAAAAAGATGAGCAGTCTATATGAAAAAGATCATTTTTCTATCATGTTTTTATGAAAGTTGAGAAAAAAATGAGAAAAGATTTAAACAAATAGGTATTAAAAATTATAAAAACAAAGGTTTAGATGGTTATTGTTTTATTTTTATTGAAATCAAATTGTTCATACTTATGATCTTATCGAAAAAGAAATAGGTATATATTTTTAAGCCGTCAAATAAGCCGTCAATTTTTTTCGGAGAGGGTGTCGCAAGTGAGTAGAAAAGGTGAAAATATATATAAAAGGAAGGATGGTAGATGGGAAGGTAGATACATCAAAGCAAGAAACGAACATGGCAAAATCATATATGGCTATATCTACGGAAAAAAATATTCTTGTGTTAAAAAAAGGCTTGCTGAGTTGAAAGTTCAATATTCTTTCACGCATAATAATCTCAGTTTATATAAAGGAAGCGTTGAAGATTGGCTAAATCATTGGCTGAATGTTGTGATGAAGAAGAGAATAAAGCAGTCTACCTATATAAGTTATCGGCTAAGGATCGATAAATATATTATTCCTGCTTTGGGAAATCGCGCATTAACACAGCTAAAAAGTCGTGAAATAGAGGAATTCGTTAATTATCTGATTCAATTGGAATTATCATCTTCAACGATCCATTCAATAGTAACTGTTTTAAAAAGTGCATTGGGGAGAGCGTATATTGAGAATTGTATTTTAGTAAATCCTTGTAAAAATCTTTCATTATCTTCTACATCGACGAATGAAATATCTGCACTAAGTTTGGCCGATCAAGAGAAAATAGAAGCTATCGCTTTAAGAGAGAAAAGATGTTCTGCTGTCATATTAGCGCTATATACAGGCTTGAGAATTGGTGAAATAAGCGGACTTAAATGGGACGATATTGATTTTGAGAAGAACATCATACACATTAGAAGAACACTGTATAGGATCCCAAGTGTGACAAACAAGAAAAAGACTGAGGTTATCTTGGCAGAACCCAAAACAAAAAGTTCTAAGCGTCTGATTCCTTTGGCAGATAATTTGAAAAGCTACCTATTAAATAAGAAAAAGGAACGAACCTCCGAATATGTTATATCTTGCAAAGATAGCTACGCTGAACCTCGAGTGATTAGTTATCGTTTTCGAAAAACCATTGAAGAAGCTGGAATCAAACCGATTCATTTCCATGTTTTAAGACACACATTTGCAACAAGATGTGTAGAACGCGGTATCGATATTGCCACTTTAAGTAAGCTTTTAGGTCATGCTTCGATAAAATTGACCTTAGATACCTACACAGATTCACTTTGGGAAAACAGAAGAGCAGCTGTTTCTATATTGGATAAGCAATTACAGGAACTACTTTAAAAAGAAGCTAACAAAACATCGCTTGTTTTGTTAGCTTTTTTTTGTCTGCCAGACATTTTTTAGCCGTCATAAAGTGGTCAACTGATTTTTTGAAGTGTGTAGTAACAAGAGCTGACCGTCCTTTTTCTTATACCTGATACATTCAAGAAATTAATTTAAGCCAAATATCTATATAAAATCAAAATTCGCCGTCGATATAAATTCATTCGACCACTGATGAATTTACTTATCGTTATTATAATCGCAAATCAATTTTTTCTAAACTTTAAGGCTTCAAATTTAAAAGAAATATTGTTTAAAGGAAAAAAAAGTAAAACAACAAATGATGGTGAGGAGGCTTCGAGAAATGTACACAATCGGATACATTTCATTAAATGGTAAGTTAAGTGAAAAGTATAAAAAAATCCTTAATATGTTTCAATGTGATATTCAATTAATAGAAAAAGAAACGATTGATCAGTTACTTTTAGGGAAAGCTGAGTCAATTAACCAATTAGATACATTAATTATCGAGGATATTGATTTTTCCGGCATCAATTGGATTTGCGGATTGATTATGGACATACGAAGACAAACAGATTTACCATTGTGGATTCTTACATCTGTGGATGAGTCTAATAAAACGAATCGTATTGTTTATCTTCAATTGGGTGCTGACGGGATCATTGATTATAACAATGATTTAGATGAATCAATATTAACTGTAAAGAACTTAATAAAACGTTTTAAAGAACCTCAGGCACAATTGAGCATGTCAAAAAATTCTTTGGTTCGAGGTGTAAAAGACTTTCAATTAAATCCACAAAATCTGAGTGTTTGTTTAGAAGACGGCAAAGAAGTAAATCTAACGAAATTAGAATTTCTTACGATTGAGTATTTACATAAACATGCACGTAAAACAATGACATATGAGGAAATCTATAAAAATGTTTGGAATGATACCTATGGAAATAGAAAATATCGTGTTTCTAATTTAGTCTTTCATTTAAGGAAAAAGATCGAGCATGATATTGAAAAACCACAGTATATCAAAACAATTCGTTCTAAAGGATACATGTTATATGTTTAAAGAAATGAATAGCAGCTTATCTAATTAGTAATTAGACTGGGAATCGGCAATGATACATCCTAGTACGATAAAACCAATCATTTGATTTTAGTTAGAAATAGGAGGTAGAGACATGCATATTATGATTTCAGTCAATAGGATAATTTGCGAAACTGGATAGAAGCAAACGGGAGGAGAAGTGGATGCTCGTTGCTTCTGGAAAGGAGGGAGCAAAAAAGGTTTCGTCAAAAGCACATTTTAGGAGGAGAAAGAATTGAAAAAAACACAAGTATTGAAAAGAAGTTTGTTTGCTTTAGCGGCAACAGCGACCCTAGGAGCAGTGGTACTAACTGTACCAACACCAATTTCAGGTAGCCCAGTAGTAGCATACGCGGCAGAAGAAACAGCAGAAGTTTCAACTATTGAACAATTTGAAGCGGCCTTAAAAAACCCTTCAGTTACAGTAATCAATGTAAATGCAAGTATCCAATTCAAGAAAAACATCACAGATATCCCAAATCGTGATCTAACGATCAATGGTAATGCAGATCAAGGTGTTGTGATCAACTCAGCACACAACTCTATCTATGGTAAACAAAACAAGAAAGGTACAAACCTTGTAACGATCACAAATGCAAACATCGTTGGTGCCGACAGTGACGGTCGTTTCTTTACAGGTGGTTCTGGTAACGGACCTTCAAGCTATGGATGGGACGTTCTAGCGAAAGATGTCACTTATACAGGTGCTCGTTTTGTTCACCTTAGTGAAGGTAAATTAACGTTTGACGGAACAAATAATATCACGACTCGTGCAGAAAATGCTTGGGTTCACGATTTAGAATTTAAAGCAGGTTCTACGTATAACGGAATCGCTGCTAACAAAGATCACGGACAATTCTCAGCGTTTTACTTTAATGGTGCGTTGATCAACGGAAAAGCAACTGGTGAAGCAATCATCGGTGACAATGCAAACGTAAATGTAAAAATTGGACCTCAAAGCAAAGTTAATTACTACTATCCAGTATTTTACGATAAAGTACAAAAAGTTGATGTAGGTACAGGCGCAACATTTGATGTTGATGCTGCAGGAGTTGCTTTCCAATTTATTCCTCGTGCTGATTATGTAAATAAAGTACCAACATTGAACTTAGCTTCAAGAAGTAAAGTGAAATTCAATGGTCGTGGTGGCGGAAACTATTCAGCAATGAAACTACAATACTATGGAACTGAAGTAAATGTAGATCGCGGTGCTGAATTAGTTGTGACTGGTGACAGCACAAAATCAGTAATCGAAAGTGAATATAAGGGTGCAGTAATCAATTTAAATGCCCCTAAAAACTTTGAAGTAGCAAACAAACGTGCGAATTCAAAACTATTCTATTCAACTAATACAACAATCAATGGTACAAATATTAGCCGTATCTCAACTTGGGGTCAACTAGGTGGAGATTATGCAACACCTGCTACAGAAACATTCAGAGGTGGAAAAGAATTTGCTGTGAACTTCGGTAAGATCTGCAATAGCAAAACATTGTCAGTTACAGGTACTTTGACTGGAGATCAAGAATTTAAACTTGAAAACTACGGTAAGCTTTCTCTAGTTGGTGGAAGTATCTAATCGATTACCTTTAGTAATGTGATTCTTATTTAATTTTTGAAGAAAGGAGGAAAATAATGAAGAAACATATCAAAGTTTTTCTCTTTCTAGGACTAGGGCTAATTGCCCTAGTTTCTGGTTGGTTTCAATTTTATGTTTCTAATGGAAATAAAATTGTTGCAGCACCTTTACCAGGCTATTCAGATATTAAAACAGCCAATGGGATTAATTTAGTCGGTAAGAGTGGTTCTAATACAGAAATTTCTGGAGATTATGGTTTCATGTTCAAATTAACTGATAATGTCACCTATGAACCGATTGGAAACCCAATAATCAATGATGGTTTTTCTGGAAGTAAGACCAAGGTTTACCAATTTAATCCTACAAATCCGAGTACAGAAAAAGGTGCTTGGGTTAGAAATGCTGGATTATATAATGGTCGCAGTGTGGATATGAAGTTTGTCATCGATGAAATGGCCTTTGCGCAAAAAAAAGATGGTACATATCCTTCATTCCGCTTTTTTGCAGTAGATGCGGCTGATCGAAATAGTATGGTTAATGTACCAATCGACACAGCTTGGGGAAGCTACTTCTTAATGGTCGGATCGGGTTTATATAGTCATGAAGAAGATTTTATGTTAGGTGATAAAGTTCGTTATCATTATGAATTTTATTATAACGATAACAAAGAATCGCTCAATTTAAAAGGTTCATGGAACTTTAGTAATGTGAATGTGAACAAAAAAGTTGCACTCCCATTTTCTTCAACTGATTTTAGTAATATGTATGTTACAGATGATTCAAAGATCGGTTATAAGCTTGAAAATAATATTTTTGAAATGACCAGTGATGATTTAGAAGTAGATCAACCATTTACTCGATTAACTGATTTGTTCGAAAAAAAGACGTATGAAATGAGTATGGAATATCAAGGATATGATTATGATGATCCAGATCCATGGCCAGGTCAAATGGCTGTCTTGTATTCTACTGAGTCTCTAGCTCGTATTGCACCAGCAACACCAATCGTATATGGAGAGAGAAACAGTGCCGTCCATACTGACCCAGATTATAAGACATTGAAGTACTCTATTCTTCAAGGAATTGCTGATAACTCCAAAGAAAATAGAAACACTAAATTCAGACTTGAGACAGAAGTTCCGGAGTTTTATGATATTCAATCTATTGAAATTTATGAATACGGTACGACAATCAAAAAGACGAATCTTTTTGATATCACTTTTGATGGTACAGCGAAGTCAAAGGCTATCTTGACAGCAAAAGATTCTACATCTAACGATTTCAATGGTAGTTTATTTGATATCAAAGTGATAGCTGTCCCAAATGACAAATTCAATTTTGATGGCTCTGCGACGTCACCATACGGATACGTTAATGCTGCCGATCAAAGTGATAAGGACAATGGTTATATGGTCTTTGAACAGGCTGGTCCTAAGACAGTTGCTTACTACAGCTATGTTAATGCCTTTTTAAATATTGATAATAAGGCGTTAGAATCAGTGCCTATAAAAAATGTCAATGAAGTTGGTTCGCAAGCAAAAGTATTATATGAAGGTATACCAAATGCAGAAGCAAAATCACCAATTCAAATTCCACTAAATACGAATTTTGAAACGGACTATCCATTTAATGCAAATCCTTTACCGACAGAAACTGAGAATTATTTCTTGAAAAATATTTCTGTGGATACGGATAACTTAATCGATAAACCAGTGAAAGTGACCTATAGTCAAAATCATACGTTGCCCGACACATCTGTATTAGGAGACAAGACGTTGTGGCTGACACTAACGACGGCCAAAAATGTTACAAAGGACATTGAAGTGAAAATCACGATTGTACCTGTTACAACTGAATTAAGAGTTAAGTACAAAATCAACGGAAGTTATATGACCGATAAATATCCTGATTATGTTGATACGACTCAAATGATTGGAGATCCAATCAATTTGAAAAACATCAAATCAGTTACGGATACTATTCAGGCTATTAAAGATGCAGGTTACGAACAAACCAACGCACCAGTCGAGGAATTTGTACTTTCAGCAAGTGGCAATACAGTAGAGTATGAATTTGAAGGCCGACTATTTTTATCTTCAACACCAACGAAGCTCAACTTTGGGATCGAAGAAGTCAGCTATAAGCCAATTCGTGTAAACGAAGCTACACTTGACAAAGCATTGATCATCACGGATACAAGAGCCAGCAAACAAAAGTGGACACTTCAAGCTAAAGTAACACAAGAATTTACTTTAACGGATACGGATGGATCAAAAAAAGTCATTCCTAACATTTTGAGATACAACGATGGGACGGAGAATGAAAAGAGTTTCTTGTTGGATACTGCACAGGATCTATTGACAGATACTCATACGACGAGTAATGAGTTTGATGTAAGTGGAACCTGGAATCCGAAAGGCAAAGGCTTCAAATTAGATGTGCCTGCGGATACAGTGAAGAAATTAGGTAAATATCAAGCAACGATCGAATTTACAGTTGGAGAGACCCCGTAAAAATTAAAGGAGAGACATGCACATGACAGTAAAAAAAATACGAGCAACTATTGTTCTACTTTCCCTTGTTTTTATAGGTAGTTTCTTCATGCTGAAACCAGCACTGGTATATGGAGCAGAGGCTTCTGTCAAAACAAACGGAGAAATTGTTTTCACAGAAGAAAGTACTCCTCCAACATCAGAAACAAGTGAGACAACATCGTCTAGTGAAGAACCAACAAAAAAACCGGCAGGAAAATATCCTTCTACAGGAGAATTGATTCAAAAAAGCCTATCGGTTAGCGGAATTGCTGTTCTTATTTTTGCACTAGGTTTTTATCTAGTGAAAAGAAAACGAGAATCTACCAGAAAGGAAGGGTCTGATCAATGAAAAGAATAAGCTTACTGATGACTGCTTTTCTTGGTACTGTTCTCTTTTTTTCAGCTCAAATGGAACAAGCTCACGCAGAAGCTTCACGCAAAAGTGGAGCAGAAATCGATTTGAGTCAATTTAAGGAAGAAGATTCTATTATTCGTGATCCTGAAAATCCTGATATAGAGGTCGATCCAGGCGAAACACCGCAAACGGATGGTGATTTACGAATCGATTTTGTTCCAAAGCTAAATTTCAGCACAGTAAAAATAAGTAAAGAAGCAGCTGTCTATCCGATCAATGCACAACTGTTTCACGGTGAGACTGGAGCGAGAGGAAATTTTATTCAAGTTTCAGATTATCGTGACAATCACTCAGGTTGGACATTACAGGTAAGACAAGAGGAACAATTTAAGCATGCAACGAAGGTCGGAGCTGAGCTAAAGGGAGCAGTGATTTCTTTTGACCAAGCTTGGACGAATTCGACTACAGATGCATCTTTATCACCATCAGTTTCCAAAGAAGTCATTCGTATGAGTAATATTGGAGACACGTATAACCTTGCACAAGCACAGGACGAAAAAGGTTCTGGAACTTGGAGCATCATATTTGGCGCGTCAGCAGAAAATAAAAATGGGCGTCAAAATTCATTGGAACTGAGAAAGGATTCTTCAGGCAATACGATTGAAGATCCAATCTTTAAAAAGCCTGTGTATAGTAATCAAGCGATTACACTAACTGTACCTAAGGAAACAGAAAAAGAAGCGGGCGCTTACTCAACGGTGTTAACTTGGATATTAGCCGAGTTACCATAAATATACACAAAAACTAGGAGGAAATACAAATGAAATTAACACACAAATTAGCTGGTACAGCTTTACTAGCAGCATTGGCAGTAGCAGCAGCAGGACCGGCAACTAAAGCGGCAGATCCAAACAAACCAGGTGTTGGCGAAGGAGAAATCGAATTTACAAGTAAATCGTATGAAACATATGATACTTCTGGTGTTGTACCACCTAACACATCTAGCCAATCAACAAGAGATACTGATAGTACTGCATTGTTGGATGGAGAATTTTTAGTACAAGGTATGTCTAAGTTAGTCTTCAATTCACAAGCTGCAACAACTGGTGCAGTAACTTCTTGGGCGAAACCAACAACAGCTAACCCATCTACAGCAGCTGACCACGTGCCATCACGTGCTAACTGGGTTCAATTCAAAGATGACCGTCAAACAGACGATCACACATATGAATTGACTGCAAAAATTACTAGAAACTTCCAATTCAACGATACTGCAAAAGGTAAAGTAAGAAACATCAATGGTGCTGAAATCACTTACGGCAACCCAATTTTAGTTGCTGATGCAGAAAACGAAGCTTTAAAACCAAGTTCTACAGGAATTAAAACAGCTGTAGTAAACGAATCAACACCTGCTGCTGTATTTACAAATACAGATGGTAAAGAAGCTAACGGTTCTAAAGGTCGCGGACGTTATGCTGTTTACTTTGGTGATATCGAAGATCCAGCTAAAAAAGCAGAAGAATCTGTTAAATTAGAAATCCCTGCGAACCAAGCACAAGAAATCATGAATGGTAAATATGTAGCTGAAATCACTTGGACACTTTCAGAAACACCATTATAATTCGAGATCAACCATTCGAATAATTATTTAGGCTGGGACAGAAGCAGCACACTCTAAGAATCACTTTCGATGATTCAGCTGATCACGGTCAGTTAGTCATCGGAATATATGGGAGCTGCTTCTGCTCCCGCCATTTATTTAATAAGCCTATTCGTTTAGAGAAGTAACAATAATTAGGAAGTATTTGTATCTAATTTTAACTATAGAAGTTGAGCATTTTTAGTCTTGGCTTATTGTAGTGATAGGACGAGAAAGGACAATCAAATCAAATGAAAAAAAGAATCAGCTTATACCTAATAATAGGATTATACATAGTATCGTTGTTTGGCTTTGCCCTGCCTGCACATGCTGAGAAGCAGTTTGCCTATGAATCGATCATGCCGGAAAATCAACAAGGAGATGTGCAATACTTCAATTTACGGATGAATCCAGGTCAAAAACAAACCGTTCAAATCATGCTCACAAACCGGGCAGAGGAAGAACAGACGATCACGATTGGATTGAATGGCGCTAAAACAAACTCAAATGGTGTTTTAGAATATGGTCCATCTTCAATAAAAAATGATGCTTCACTAAAATATGATTTCAAAGACATTGTAAAAGGCCCGACAGAAGTAACACTGGGACCTAAAGAAACTGCACCTTTGAATTTAGACATAACAATGCCGGAAGTCAGTTATGATGGTAAAATCGTTGGCGGAATTTATATGAAGTCAAAACCAAGCAAAAAAGAGGAAGAAGAGAAGAAAAAAGCGACGGGCGTGATCAACGAGTATGCCTTTGTAGTAGGTATGGTCTTGCAAGAAACGGATACAGCGATTACACCAGAATTAAAGCTGAATAGTGTTTCCGCTGGCCTATCAAATTACCGCAATAGTATTTTTGCCAATTTTTCGAATGTCTCTGCAGATTTTGTCAGCGGAATGACTGTTGAAATGGAAGTGACGAAAAAAGGTTCAGAAGCGGTTCTTTATGATACAAAACGCGCAGATATGCGTATGGCTCCAAACTCACTGATCGATTTTCCATTGGAAATGAATGGTGATCAGATGGAACCAGGCGATTATAAAGCTCATATTCTAGTAACAAGCGGAGACAAAAAATGGACGTGGGATAAAGAGTTTAAAATCACAAAAGAAGATGCAGACAAATACAATGCGCAGGATGTGACACTGATCCAAGAACGAGGGATCAACTGGAAGCTGATTGCAATGATCGCAGGTGGTGTATTTATAGCCTTCTTGGCAATTTTCTTCACTGTTAGAGCAATGAATAATAAGAAAAAAACAAAGAAGAAGGGTAGTAAAAGCGGAGCAAAAAAGAAAAGAAAGAAGAGCAGCTAAATAAGAAGGGGGATCAGTAATATGGTTCTGTTAGATTGGTTTTTTATGGGGTTGCTTTCTTTAGCTATGCTTTGCTTTATGTTTGTATTATTTTGCTTATTTTACTTCTTTGCAACGAAAAAGGAACTAAAAAAAGGCCAGTGGAGAAGGCGACCAAAAAATAAGGTGAAACGAAAAAGGTGGGTACGTGAAAGACGGCTGCTTGTTAGTCGTCAAAAACGTTACTTTAGAAATTCATTAATTTTCTTAGTTGTCATGCTTCTTTCAGCTGGATCTGCTGCATATGCTAGATACTATCAATTGACCAACTTAACGTCAGATGATGCCAAAGTAGTTGTTCAAGGGTATTTATTGACAGAAGATTTAGAAAAAAAGCTTACAACCATCAAAGAAGGCGGTAGTATCGATAAAGTCTATCCTCAGTTTCAAGAAGTAAGTTCATTATTGGTTACCTATGGCAATCGACCGGTTTCGGTGGGACTATCAGAGGAAGGCTCCAAGCTATTGACTCGTTATTATGTTTCGATGAAAGATGTTGGAATGAACTTATCGACTTTGACACAAGAACAATTAGCAAACAAAGAAATACTCGAAAGTTACCTGAAAGATATAAGTAAGATCAAAGAACGACAAAAAGCTGTTTTTACTTACTTTAAAGTCAATGAGTCGGCACTGAAACAGAAAAACTAGGAGACTCAACATGGAACAAAAGGCTAAAGTTAAGAACCATAAAAGACGTAAAAAGATAAGAGAGCAGACTGCCAAAAAAAAGAACGTAAAAAGCCGAAAGTCGCAACAAACACCGGCTAAGACAACGGCGACTTCTGCAGCAAAAAAGAAGCATTCTTCATCCAGAACAATAAATAGAAAAAAAGGAAAACGAAAAAAAACGAGTCAAAAAAGAAAAAGAAGTGAGCAAAGACACCAAATATACAAAGAAATTGGTATCAGCTTTTTCCTGTTGATGAGTCTTTTTTTTCTATTACAGTGGCTTTTCTTTAGCTTGCCGACAGTCAATGGTTATGGGATGACTGCTACATTGAATGATGGTGATCGACTTTTTGTAAGGAAGCACGCACAGATTAAGCGGTTTGATTTGATCTATTTTAAAAATCCCGTGAACGATCAGTTGATGATCAGGCGGGTCATTGGTCTACCAGGAGAAGAGATTACTTATGAAGAGGATCAATTGATGATCGATCAAAAGTTCGTTGTCGAACGATTTTTAGTGAACGAACAAAACGAAGCAAAAGCAGAGGAGCGCTTATTAACTGAAAATTTTTCTTTAGCTTCCTTGACAGGGTCTAGGGCTTTACCGAAGGGCAGCTATTTTGTTTTGGGCGATAATCGTCATTACGCAGCGGATAGTCGTCAGTTTGGCTGGATCGATGAAGAAAACATTATTGGTGTTGTGAAAACAAGGCTGTTGCCGTTGCACAACATGACACAATTTTAATCGGGCAATGGGAGGAACAACTGTGGCAATCAATCAAATGCAGACACAGAAACCTAGAAAAGGACAATCTACGATCAAAAAGCGTCAACATTTTTCAAATAGGAGGCTCCCAAAAAATAAAAAAGTATCGGAGCGGGAAACTAAAAAAGGGCTGAACATTCGTGAAGGGCTCCTGCTTTTTTTGGTAGCCCTGTGCATTCTCGGTTTATTACAAATCAAAACACATCGAGTTGACGGACGCTCGATGCTGCCTACGCTACAAAATAATGATCGAATCATTGTGAGAAAAGGTCAATCACCGAACCGCTACGATTTGATCACTTTCGATCCGGAAATACCGGAGGAATCCAGTTACGTGAAGCGTGTGATCGGTATGCCGGGAGATCAGCTTTGGACAGATCAAACAGGTGTGTACTTAAGACCAAAACAGGCAGATGTATGGAATGATGTAAATGATCAATTAACTGCCTTCCAGTTGCCTGACAGTACATTAAAGTTGATTGTTAGTGAAGAAGTAGCTCGAAAATTACGCAATATTTCAGTGATTCCGGAAGGAAGTTATTTTGTTTTAGGCGATAATCGGAATGCCTCAAAAGACAGCCGTCACTTTGGGTTGGTCGAAGCAGAACAAATTGAAGGAACGGTGGTTTGCCGTTTTTATCCCTTTGATCGAGCAGGGCGCATAAATTGAAAAAGAGATTAAATATCTAGGAGGAAACGCAGTATGAAGTATAAAGAATGGATCAAACATAAGGGCTGGGCATTTTTATTGAGCATTCTTTTACCGATCAGCATCATGGGCTTTGTTTATTTTCTTCTAGGAATTTATCCAGGCAGCGAGAAAACGATTTTAGCTAGTGATGCTTTATCGCAAACGTCTAATTTTTTTGCCAGTTTCAACAATGCTTTACATGGAAAGCAGAGCTTTTTATATACTTGGTACGGCTCTTTAGGGCTGAATTACTGGTCCTTTATGGCGTACTATATCAATGGTATTTTTAGCCCACTTGTTTATTTTTTTGATAACAGTCAAATACCAGACGCATTGTATATGATCCTTTTACTGAAATTCGGTGCGATCGGCGGAACATTTTGGGTAATGAGCGATCGTATTTTCAAAATCCCCCAATGGAGCAAATTGATTTTGAGTGTCAGTTTTGCCTTAAGCGGATTTTGCGTTGCGTATTCTCCGCAGCAAATGTGGCTGGACGGGTTGATTTATCTACCGTTAGTTATTTTAGGGATTCATCGCTTGATGGATGAAAGAAAACCAGCATTATTGTTTATCAGTTATTTACTCTTGTTTTTATCAAACTTTTACATGGCTTTCATGATCGGTGTCTTTTCTTTTCTATATGTATTATGTCGATTTATATTAGCGCCGCAAATGTACAAAAAGACGTTGATCACCTATTTGATCACTTCGCTTTTAGCAGGTGGAGCTTCAATGGTCACTATTTTACCTACCTTGCTTGATTTAAAAAACAATGGGGAAAGCTTAACTAAATTAAGTCGTTTGTTTACAAATGATACAGGGATCTGGGACATTCCAGTCAAAACCATGGTAGGTGTCTATGATACTAGTAAATATGGAAGTGCACCGTTTCTATATTTTGGTTTATTAGGAACGATTTTTTGTCTTTTCTATTTTGTTAGTCCAAAAATAAAATTGAAAAATAAACTCGTATACGGCAGTCTTTTTTTCCTTTTGATCGCAAGTGTTTATATTGAACCAATGAATCTATTTTGGCATGGATTCCACGCGCCAAATATGTTTTTATTCCGTTTTAGCTTTCTATTTTCTTTTTTAGGATTACTTTTAGCAGGGTTCGGACTGGAAAAAGCGACGAAAGAAGACGGCAATCGCATATTAAATATCGTTTTAGGCATCATTTTTCTTTATGTTCTGATCGTTTTCTTAGCGAATCGTAAACGTTATGATTTCTTAGATAAAAATGCTGTCCTGGCTAGTGTCGTTTTTCTGATTGTTTACTTGCTGATTTTGTTACTGAAAGATCGCTTCAAATCAAAACAAACTATTTGGTTATTTCTTTTAGTAGCTGTTTTCATCGGAGAAATGACATTGAATGCTCAAAAATTAGTGGAGGGAATTGCAACTGAATGGCGTTACCCAGAACGAATTGCCTACACTCAAAACTATGAAGATGTGCATCGATTAGTTGAATGGACAAAAGAGCAAAATGATACTTTATACCGCGTAGGAAATCTCAACAGTAGTTCAAGAAATGAAAGCTTTATTCATGGCTACAGCGGAGTTTCAATGTTTTCATCGATCCGAAACCGTCATTCTTCAATGTATATGAATGAATTAGGATTTCGTTCAACAGGAACCAATTTAACGATCCAATATATCAATAACACACTAGTAATGGATTCTTTGTTAGGAATCAAATACAATTTAGCGCAAAATGATCCAGATAAATTTGGCTTTACTCTTAAGAAAAAAGTCGGTAAATATGGTGTGTATGAAAATGAATTTGCCTTACCTTTAGGCATGCTGACGGATAAAGGCATATATAAAAAAGATGTGGTAAAAAATCAAACAGAGTTGTTGCAGTATTTATCCGGCGAAACAGATTCATTCTTCTATTTTTCTGAGATCAAAACGGTCAAAGAAGAAAATGTTCAAGTTGAAGATCATGATTCTGTCTTATTTTACTCCAAAACAATGCCCAATAAACTGAGAACACTGACTTATTCAGTCGATGTTCCGGCACGTTCACAAGCCTATCTTAGCTTGTACGGTCAGGGAACCGAGGTTGACGTCAAAATGAAAGTCAATGGTGTTGAAAGTTGGGCTGGTTTGGAAGGAACGGGGCAATATTATAATTTAGGCTACTATGATAAAGCTGAAACAGTAGAGGTCGAAGTCAGCTTCACAGGTGACCGGGTGGTCCATTTAGTGAGGCCGAATGCTATGTTTATCAACGTCGACACATTTAAAGAGGCGATTCAAAAGGTGAAGGAAAAAGAAGTTGACTTTAAAACAGATGGGCGTACTGCAGAGGCTAAGGTGAATTTAGATAAAGAACAAGTGGTCTTGACGACGATTCCTTATGATAAGGGATGGCAAGCCTACATTGATGGAGAAAAAGTGGCTATTCCGACCTTCAAAGATGCTTTTCTTGCGTTGCCAGTCGCAAAAGGCAGTCATACGATCAAATTCGTCTTTGTTCCACAAGGGCTTAAACTGGGAGTAATTTTATTTGTCAGTTGTATTCTTCTTTTTACTTTCTATAACTGGCAACTAATAAAAAAGAACAAGCAAAGCTTAATAGTAATTGAGAATGGAGGGTACTATGACTAAGAAACCAATAAAGGTATTACTGTTGTTCTTACTTCTTGTTTTTAGTGGTTGTTCAGCTAAATTAGCAGACAAAAAGGAATCTTTTGAGGCGAAAGGGATCGATTATACGATCCAGCTGCCGAGTACATGGGAAACAGTGACGGATTTCAAAGTAAAATACAGTAACGAAGCAGTATTTGGTGCACAAGATACCAAAAGTAACTCAACTTTAGTCGTCATGGGTCAAAGGAAAGAAGCAGTAACGCTGGACGAAGATTTTGGCAAGCGGATGCGAAAAGAACTGAAAGAACAGTATAACTATAAAAAAGAATCTGAAATTTTTATGAAAGAATTTAAGGTTGGGAAATATAAAGGATACAAATATACCTTAGATACAATGTTTGAAAAGCGTTCAACTTGGCTGCATCTGTACTACATTGAAACAGCGCACGGACTGCTTCAGCTAAATTATTATTCAGCAAATGATGGCGGTCATGAAAAAAGAGCGGAAATCATTGATGAATCGGCACGTTCTGTAAAAGAAGTCAGTGATTCAGGAAGCGACACTTCTGATGAAACAAATGAAGTAGTTTTTAAAAACGAAACCCTTTCGATCGAATTAACTGGTGTAATGAATTTAAATGGAGAAGGCAGCAAAAAATTACTTGCGTTACGCTATACAGTTGAAAATATCGGTGAACAAGATGTGACAGCTAAAATTTGGGATGAAGCAATTCAGGTAACTCAAAATGATCAAACCTTAGCCGAAGGCAAACTACCAAAAGAAAACACGATATTGGATATTCCTAAATTGATCGAGCAAAAAAATGAAGCAATTGCGATAGGAGCCAGTGCAGAAAGTGTGTCTTTATATGAGCTGAAGGATACAAGTGAAGTGACTTTAATTCCTTCAAAAGAACGCTTTGCAGGAGCCGATGAGATTCCGATCGTCATAACGACTGCAGCAGAGGAAGGAGATAAATAATGAAACACAAAAACTATTTGTTTATACTTGCTCTATTTATCTGTCTTTTATTAGCGGCAGGTTGCTCAGGTAAAAATAATGCAGCTGAGGTTGAGCATCAGCAACTGATTTGGCAAAAACAGCGAGAGAAACCTTTTGGTACATTTGACTATCCAGAAATTTCAGAGGATGAGGCATTGGACTTACTGAAAAATAAATTTGAGGTGAAGGTTCCTGAAATCATCCCACAGACTAAAAAGTTATTTGATGAAAAGATCATCACCACTAACCTTGAAGCAAAGAAAGTTGAGTACTCCCTCTATGCTTCTGGAAATGACCTTTTAGTTCGCGGGTATTACCCTGTCTACAAAGGAGAAGAATTAATTGTTTTTGCATTAATCGATCTGAAATATTCGTTTGATAAAGAGCAAAAAGAAGTTCGTTTAGCTTCGCAAAGCTTGGCGCTGTCAAATTATGGAAAAGAAGAGGCGTATCCAAAGGACAATTTCAATGAACTGCTATTGGAAGTGGCTCAAAACATCGATATTTCAAAGGATACAGCTGATTTAGCTATCCAAAATTTTGAGAAAGATTACAAAGAAGTCGATAAACGACCAGCTTCAAAAACAGTGGTCGTCTATGGAAATGATGAAGAAGCGGAAGAAAAGAAACTAGTTTCTCAAACCTTGCGAGTTGGATTCAATGATAAACGAGAATTTAGAGAAATTCACGCGGCAATCATCGACTACACAGAGTAAAAGAATGATTCGTTATATAAGTGATTTGAGAGAAAAGAGGTGAGCTCGGATAAAGATGGAACGGAATCGACAGCGAATACTCCTATTTATTGTGTTTTTGCTGTTAAGTATCATACCGCTGCTATTTACTCATATAGGAAAAGAAGTCATGTATCGAGGGGATGATCTTTATTTTCATCTCAATCGAATCGAAGGCTTAGCTTTGGGCATAAGAAATGGAGATTATAGTCCTAAAATCAACTATTTTTTTCTCTATGGGATGGGTTATGGCTCACCAATATTTTATTCAGATATTTTCCTTTATCCGGCTAGTTTGCTGAGAATATTGGGTCTGTCAATAAGCAATAGTTATATTATTTTCTTGATAGGGATAAATTTTATGACTTATTTGATTGCTTATTATAGTTTTCTTTTTTATAAAAAAGTCCCTTTTCAAGCATTTCTTTTTGCTGTTTTATATGGGACAGCTTCTTACCGCTTAAGTGACTTGACGGAAAGAGCTGCTTTAGGAGAAGTATTGGCCCTTACGTTTATTCCGCTAGCATTTGTCGGTATGTGGTCAATTTTTGAAGGAGACAGGGATAAATTTTATTTGTTATCTCTGGGAATGTCAGCCTTGATTTTAAGCCATGTATTAAGTGCGTTTATCTTTAGTCTATTTATTGTAGTTTACTTACTATTTAATATACGTCATATAATCAGTGAAAAAACAAGAATAGTTGCCTTTTTTAAAGCAATCGGACTAACGATATTATTATGCCTAGGTTTTCTCGTGCCGTTGGCTGAACAAGTCGTACAGCAATCATTCACATTTCAAACAAATCAAGTAACACAGCTTAGTCAGGAAGTTGGAACGATCGTCGATTATTTGAACATTGCTATTCGAAATAGTGGGTTTAATAACATAGGGCTGTTGATGATCGGGTTACTATTTTTCCTAGGATTAAATTACAGTAGTTTTTCTAAACGAGCAAAACAATTACTTATGATCGCAGGATTATTTTTATTTGCCTCAACGAGTTTCTTTCCTCATAGATTATTGGATAATACATTAATGAACGCGATTCAATTTCCTTGGCGCTTATTTTCGATCGTTACTTTTTGTGTTTGCTGGTTATTCGCAGAAAATTATTCTTTGATCATAAAAAAAGAGTACTGGAGAAAATTACTTTCATACGGTGTTATGGCGATAGCTCTGGTACTTGTGTTTACGCATGGTTTTTTTGTGGCAGATGTTGAGCGGTTGGTTACCAAAGATCAGATTGAGCAGTTGCCTTCAACATTTTTAGGATGGGGCAATGAATATATCCCTTCTGATACTGATCTTCAGGAATTGATTCAAGCACCTAAAACGATCCGCAATAGTAAAGGGCTCAAATTTGAAAATGTCACCTTTGATTATGGTGCAGTCGACTTGGATTATCAGATAGATGAAAAAGAATCAAAAGAAGCGATCGTTTTCCCTTTCATTTATTACAAAGGCTATCAAGCTAAGGTGAATGGAAAAATGCTGGAAGCATACAATAGTCCAACTTTTCCAGGCCTTAGTGAGCTACGTTTGAGTGGAAAAGGAACTGTCCACTTTGCCTATTACTGGACAAAGCTTCAACTGCTGTCAGCTGCTATTTCAATAGGAACTTGCTTGTCTCTAGTCGTCTGGCTATCGAAGCAGAACAACAAGAAACAGAAAATAGTAAATGAAAAAAACGAATGATCGAAAGGGCTATGTTGCATACCTGCACAGGTAATCAACATGGCTTTTTTGATATGTTCTATTTTTTACAGGAAACAATTCACCAAAATGAAATATAAAAAATCAAAATATATAATCGTCTTCTTTATGCTATACTTAATCAAGCGAATAAAATGGAAAATGAATTGTAAGGGGAGAATAAGTAGTGAACGTTGTTTTTTGTGATATAGATGGTACTTTTCAAGAGATGGGTCAAAAAATTCCGCAAGTTAATTTTGACGCAATTTATGCGCTTCAAAAACAAGGAGATCATTTTGTGTTTATCAGTGGACGTGGTTTTGCGCAATTAGAAGAATTGATGAATCAGCTTGATAGTGAATGTGATATGATTTTTAGTAATGGTGGTGGTCACAAATTAGTTGGTCAGCCAGTTGAGTATAACCATTGCTTGCCTTTGGATGAATGCAAAAAAGCGATTACGATCTTGGAGGATCGCAACATTTTTTATCATCTTCATACGAACGAAGGAATCATTTTAAAACCAGTAGAGAATTATGAAGATAATATTTTAGCTTTGAGAGAAAAACTTGCGCCAATGGGAGACATTGGAAAGCAAATCATGGATTTTAAAGAAAACTTCTTTAAAACAGAATGCGATCATGTAGAGGATCCGTTGGCCTATTTAGTAGAGCATCCTGAGGTGAAAGTAATGAAGATCGAATTGATGGAAGCAAGTGATGCCGAACATGAGAATTTACGTAGATTATTGGGAAGCGATACCGCGTATGTCTTTTCTTCATTTACTCAGTGTCTAGAAGTGGTAGATCCAAAAAGCAGCAAAGGTTATGCGATCAATGAATTTATGAGTGCTTATCCAAATGCGGTCAGCTATGGCATTGGAGACGGAGAAAATGATTTGGCGATGCTGGAAGCTGTTGATGTTTCGCTTGCGGTGGGTAACGCGTTGGATATCGTCAAAGAACAATGTGATCGAGTGATTGGCGACTGCGCTGATGGAGGCGTGGGAAAATTTATTTTTAAAGAATTAATAAAATAAATAGTTATGCTGGTAAAAGGAGAACGAATGGAAAATATAAAAGAACAGATTCATCGCGATCTTGACTATTACAAATCAGGGATCCGACAACTTTATCAAAGGAGCTATCAGCTGTATATATTTGGACTGATTGCTGTAATGCTTTTGACTGTCACAGGGATAGGTGTTTCAACTGCTATTTTGAGGGGGATTTTAGTACTTGTTTTTATTAGCGAAGTTGTCGGCTTGCTGTATTTGCTTCGCTTTTTAAAAGAAGCTTCCTTTGAAAGCTATTTTAAGGAAATTCCAGAAAAATTGATCGAGGCGTTTCCGGTGATGCAGGAAAGTGCGCCGCAAGAAGATAATCAAGCCTATTATTTTTTAGATAGTCAGGGCGAATTGATCAAGTTAAACAAGAAAAATATTCGTAATTTTCCGTCAGCCATCAAGCAATATACATTACTAGTAGGTTTCAACTATGAGACAGATAAAGTTAGATTTGAGCAGCCGCTGCATTTTTATTACTATGATATCACAGCGATCACACACTCAGACAGCTATAAAAAAGAAGTGTTGAAGAATACTAATTTCTTGGCGAAACGCCGAAAAAGAAGGATTCGTACAATTATCTTGACGTTGATCGGTATTGTTCTAGCGAGTGCTGTGGTCTATTTTGGAGCAAAAACTTATTTTAACGATAATGGTTCTTCAATTTTAGAAAATCGATTACGTGACGAGGCTGAACTCGATAACGATGAACAAAAAACGATGATTCAGTCAATAGACGTATCAAGAGGAAATGAGACGATCACATTAACACTGCCTAAGGAACTTCATGATCAATCTGGCTATTTTATGGATATTGCTGATGAAGATGGATATTCATATCAATCGTTTATGAGCGAAACCTATTTTATCGATGTTAGCATGATAGAGAAAGCTACATACGATAGTTTTTCCGAGTATTTGAAAAAGGCAGCTCAAACGAGAGCTGAATCTTCGGTCAATAAAAAAACGGAAAAAATTCATGAAGATTTTTTCATTACTGAATATCGAGAAGAAGCAAAACAAGACGCTGAACAAGGTCAAATGATGGTGTATTATTTTGAATCAGAGGAGAATTATGGTTCGATCAGCCTGAGTTTCAAGGATGCTGTTGAACTGAACTTACCTGCTGATACAGCCTTGAGCATACTAAAAGAGCTTAAATTTGAGCGAAAAGAGAATATACTATAAAAAAAGTGGTCAAAAGTCAGAGCTTTTGACAATTTTTCAAAAACGAGCACTACGATTTGCGTAGTGCTCGTTTTTTACTCTAATGATTTGACTTAGCCGTTTTTGATTTAGAAGTACTGTTTTGCATTTGATCTGTATATTGTTCCTATTTCGCAAACTCTTGGATGATCTGATTCAATGTTTCGGCAGCTCTGTCACCAACACGATCATTGTAATAAGCAGCAAAACGTTCATCGCCAACATACATTTGACCTAGTCCTCTGTGCATTTCAACAGAATAGTTAGGGGAAGTGATCATCAGCCATTCTCTGTGTTTTGAAAATACAGTTTTTGCTTCATCCGATTTATAGTCGTTTGTTTGTATGACTATTTTCAAAGCATCAAACATGTCTTTTTCAATGCGTTCCATTTTTTCAACATCTGCTTCACTTAAATTTAGCCACTGCTTATTTGAAGCGTCTACAGTTTTTTCTCCGTATTTTTCACGGATTTCTTTACCGTATCGTTCTTCATTTTCTTTTAGTTTTTGTTGTTTAAAGCCAATAAATTTTTCTTTATCAGTCATATTTATCTCTCCTTTTTGATAGTGGATCGTTTTTTCTACAGTCAGGATCAGATGATCGATCATCGTTCGTTTTTCTAAAAGCTGCTCATAGTGTTCCTGTAATGCTTTTTGAGGATCATAATTAGGATCATTTAACAACTTTTGGATATCCTCAAGCTTCATCTCTAGCGAGCGGTAAAAAAGAATTTGCTGAAGACGATCGATTTCTTTTGTACCATATATACGATAACCGGAAGAATTGATGCGCGCAGGGTTCAATAAGCCGATTTCGTCATAGTAGCGTAATGTTCGTGTACTGATTCCGGATAATTCAGCAACTTTTTTGATTGTATATTCCATCTTTTTCCCTCCTGTGTAACTAAGCATAAACCTTTACCTAACGTGAAGGTCAAGTCTTTTATTTACAATAACATATAAAATCTCTGATTTACAAATAAGCAAAGAAAGAGTAAAATTTATGTAAGGTTAATCAGACAGGGATAGTTGAAAAGGAGCTACATATATGAAATTGATCGAAACACCAATAAATAAAAATTTGAATTTAGAATATTTTTATCCAAATATCACAAAGTTTGTTTTTGGTTCTAAAGCAATCAAGTTTTTTAAATTATATGCACTAGACCGAACACAGATCGTTTATGCGGATGCCTATGATAAAATCGACATCATTATGATCAATACGAAGAAAAAAATTGCAAAAGCGGAAGTTGACTTTGTGATCAAAAGACTTTTGAATGCAACAAGAGAAGATGTCGATGTACATATCGGCATAAAAAATAAAATGACAGAAGCAGGTTATTCTTTTAGTGCACCTAGAAAGGATATCATTGTAATTCAAAAAAATGTTTCTGCTGAGTAAGTAAAAATGAGCAGCACCAAAAAGGGAAAATAGCGATTGCCCTTTTTGGTGCTTTTACTTTATCAACGAATGAACGATTCGCTGATAACTAAAAAATAGAAAATCAGTAGGCTTTCGTTTCTATTTTTGTTAAAATAGAAGCACAATGAAAGGAAGAGTGAAAATTGAAAGAGTTATTTCATAAATATAAAGAAGTGATTTCTTATTTAGTTTTTGGTGTGGCAACAACAGTTGTTAACATTGTTGTGTTTTTTATCTGTAAAGATCTTTTTGGCATTGATTATAAAATCAGTAATACGATCGGCTGGTTCTTATCTGTCTTGTTTGCATTTTTTACAAATAAGTATTTTGTTTTTGCAAGTCAGCATGTTGATTTGAGAGCATTTTTTAAAGAAATGCTGCTATTTTACTGGTATCGTATTTTATCGTTTGTCATTGATATGGCTCTGATGGTATTGATGATCGAGTGGCTGCATATTTCTGATTTTTGGGCTAAAATGGTCACACAGGTCGTCGTGATCGTATTAAATTATTTCTTTAGCAAGTTTTTGATTTTCAAGAACAAGGCTTCTTAAGAAGTAAAACGAGTTTTTGGTTGAAATAATGAAGTTTTGTTATAATAAAGGATAATGTTTTATAAAAAGTAAAGGATGGCATGGTGAGATGAAGCGAGTTTATAAAGATGATAGTTTAACGTTACATACTGATTTATATCAAATCAATATGATGCAAACATATTGGAAGTTAGGACGTGCAGATATCCATTCTGTTTTTGAATGTTATTTTCGAGAAATGCCGTTTAACCATGGCTATGCAATTTTTGCCGGATTAGAGCGACTAGTCGATTATTTAGAGAATCTAACATTTTCTGACACGGATATTGCGTATCTTAGAGAAGTAGAGGATTATCCAGAAGATTTTCTGACCTACTTAAAAGAATTTGAATTTAAATGTACGGTCCGTTCCGCTTTGGAAGGCGATCTAGTGTTCAATAACGAACCTTTGATCCAGGTTGAAGGACCATTAGCTCAGTGTCAGTTGATCGAAACAGCTTTATTAAATATGGTCAATTTTCAAACATTGATCGCCACAAAAGCAGCTCGAATCAAGTCAGTGATTGGTGATGATCCGTTGATGGAATTTGGGACACGTCGAGCACAAGAGTTGGATGCGGCTATTTGGGGAACACGTGCGGCATTTATCGGTGGTGCAGATGCTACGAGCAACGTGCGCGCAGGCAAAATTTTCGGTATCCCTGTGAGTGGAACACATGCCCATTCACTTGTTCAGTCCTATGGTAATGATTACGATGCGTTCATGGCTTATGCTCAAACCCACAAAGATTGTGTCTTTTTAGTTGATACGTATGATACCTTGAAGTCAGGCGTGCCAAGTGCGATTCGTGTAGCACGTGAGATGGGTGATAAAATCAATTTTCTTGGTGTTCGTTTGGATAGTGGGGATATGGCCTATATTTCTAAACGTGTACGTGAGCAGTTAGATGAAGCTGGCTTCCACGAAGCAAAAATTTACGCTTCAAATGATCTGGATGAAAATACGATTTTGAGTTTAAAAATGCAAAAAGCTAAGATCGATGTTTGGGGTGTTGGAACTAAGCTGATCACGGCGTACGACCAGCCTGCATTAGGAGCGGTGTTCAAGTTAGTGTCGATCGAAGATGAAGATGGCAAGATGAAAGACACGATCAAGCTTTCAAGCAATGCGGAAAAAGTGACTACGCCAGGGAAAAAACAAGTGTGGCGAATCACACGTAAGTCAGATAAAAAGTCTGAAGGCGACTATGTCACTTTATGGGACGAAGATCCGCGTGAACAGGAAGAAATTTACATGTTCCATCCAGTGCATACATTTATCAACAAGACAGTTAGAAATTTTGAAGCAAGAGCAGTCTTGCAGGATATTTTTGTTGAAGGAAAAAGAGTGTATGAACTGCCGAAATTGGAAGAAATCAAACATTACGCCAAAGAAAATCTCGATTCATTATGGGAAGAGTACAAACGAGATCTTAATCCGCAAAAATATCCAGTAGATCTATCGACAGAATGCTGGAATCATAAAATGCGTCTACTTGAAAAAGTCCGTGTTGATGTAAAGGCACTAACAGAAAATAAATAAATTGGAGGAATGTTTCATGGATTCTTTGCAAAAAACGATCATCGAAGAATTAGGTGCAAAATCTCAAATCGATCCTAAAGAAGAAATTCGTAAGAGTATCGATTTTATGAAAAGCTATTTATATAAGTACCCATTTTTAAAAACACTGGTGTTAGGAATCAGCGGTGGTCAAGACTCAAGCTTGGCCGGAAGATTGGCACAGCTTACAATGGAAGAAATGCGCATAGAAACCAAAGATGATTCTTATCAATTTATTGCCGTTCGCTTACCATATGGCGAACAGGCAGATGAAGCAGATGCCAAAAAGGCGTTGGATTTTATCAAACCAGATATTTCCTTGCGAGTAGATATCAAACCGGCGATTGATGCGAGCGTGGTTTCACTGAGTGAGACGGGTGTTTCAATAAGTGATTTCAACAAAGGCAATATGAAAGCTCGGCAACGGATGATCGTACAATACGCTATTGCAGGTGAAAAATCAGGTGCTGTAATAGGAACAGATCATGCTGCAGAAAATATTACTGGTTTTTACACGAAATATGGTGATGGTGGAGCAGATATCTTACCATTGTTCCGTTTGAACAAGCGACAAGGCAAAGCTCTGTTGAAAGAATTAGGTGCGCCAGCAGAACTTTATTTAAAAATCCCAACTGCAGATCTAGAAGACGATAAGCCGTTAGTAGCGGATGAAGTCGCTTTAGGTGTGACTTACGATGACATTGATGATTATGTGGAAGGCAAAGAGGTTTCTGCAAAAGCTAAAGAGACGATCGAGAACTGGTATAAAAAAACGCAACACAAACGCCATATGCCAATTACGATTTTTGATGATTTTTGGAAATAATAGTACATTGTAGTTTGTTTCGTGTTTGGTGCGAATCATAAGTGCACATGAAATCACTGAGCGATTCGCACCAAAAAATCGAGATAAATGGGTTGTAATTGCTCTTTTTCTCATGGGAATTTAATGTGAGAGGAGAATTTAAGGTGAATAATAGCGGATATGTAATGTATTTCTGCTTTATTCACAGTCTAGCTCTGTTTAGAGCTAGTGGATTGAAATATTATTACCAGTAACGATCATATCAAAAAGATCATAGTCTAGCTCTGTTTAGAGCTAGTGGATTGAAATTGACCCAATAAAACAGTTGGGATTCAGTAGAAAGTCTAGCTCTGTTTAGAGCTAGTGGATTGAAATATTTATTGAATTGCCGGAACAAATTGCTCTCGATGTCTAGCTCTGTTTAGAGCTAGTGGATTGAAATAAACGTGCTGCGCTGCTCCTCTTTTTCCTTCGTGTCTAGCTCTGTTTAGAGCTAGTGGATTGAAATTCCTTCTTAGATTTGTCTGTTAAACGCTCTATAACGTCTAGCTCTGTTTAGAGCTAGTGGATTGAAATGTATAATAATGGTACATTAAAAGGACGGTGTTTATGTCTAGCTCTGTTTAGAGCTAGTGGATTGAAATTCTGCACCACTCATCACAATCAACATTGTTTTAAGAGTCTAGCTCTGTTTAGAGCTAGTGGATTGAAATATCATTACTGATCAGCTCCAATGATTCCACTTTTTGTCTAGCTCTGTTTAGAGCTAGTGGATTGAAATAGTACTTTGTCCAATGATCGACTAGGGATCTTCAAGTCTAGCTCTGTTTAGAGCTAGACGTTTCTCCTTTATGTTTATATATTATCTCAATTTTTTGAGTAGAAACTTCTCATGCATTCTCCTTATTTTTATGTTAAAGATTCCGGGAAATGAGATCTTAGTACTCCAACGTTTTTCTCCATTGAAGGACATCTGATTTTACTTTTATCAAAAACTATAGAGAGAAAAACATTTACAGATATTTTAATCAAGGCATCTGAAGTAGATTAACCCTAAATCTCAAAAAGTAGCTATCTTATAACGTATTATGGCACTTTCTACAAAAGTGTCCCGCTGAAACGAGAAAAATAGAAAGCTCGATTTATCGAAGTTTCTATCTTGTTATGGCAATAGACCAATGATCATTAGTATTCTTGATTTCTGAAAGTATTTAGGTTCAGAATATTTATCACGATAGATAACCATGCGAATTAAGTAATCCGTAAAAAGTTTCACTGCCAATAGAGTGAGGCTTTTTTTAGTTTCTATTTATTAATAACAAGAAATGAGATAAATAGTGGGAGCTGGAAAAATTCTTTCTATCTGGAATTAGCAATGACGATCCAAGAAAATGATGTTAAATACACTTTGAATAGAGAAAGAAAGGGCCATTCTTGTTCAATTGATTAAAAAAAGTGTAAACTTAAAGCTATAGCCAGTAATTATGATAAAAGTATTCTACAATTAATTAAGTATAAACATCAGAGGAAAGTGAATTGGGTGAACTATGAAAAAATTGTTTAAGAAAAAAAGAGATATCGATAATGAAACGTTTTTTTCATCAGAAGAAAAACAACAAGGAATAGCTACTGAAGATATAAGGATTCCAGAGACGATCAAAGGGCTATCCGACCAAGAAGTCGAAGCACTCTATGCTGAAGGAAAATACAATAAGGAAACAGAAGATCTATCCAGAACAACGAAACAGATCATTTTGGATAATTCATTGACATTATTTAATTTCATTAATTTATTTCTGGCAATCGCTGTTTTTGCTGTAGGATATCCTAAAAATGCGCTTTTTTTCTGGATTATCATCATCAATACAGCAATTGGTGTTTTTCAGGAAATTCATGCGAAACGAACGATCGACAAGCTATCGATCGTCAATAAAACAGAGGTTTTAGCGCTAAGACAAGGGCAATTGAAAAAGATTTTTCAAGATGACATTGTTTTAGGTGATGTGCTCGTTTTGACATTAGGAAATCAAGTGCCATCTGACGGCATCGTTCTTCATGGAGAAGGTATGGAGGTTGACGAATCGCTGTTAACTGGAGAGTCTGATAAGATCCTGAAAGGTAATGGAGATAAAATCATGAGCGGGAGCTTTATCACTTCTGGTTTAGGTTTTGTCAAAATCACAGCTGTGGGTGAAGATAATTTTGTTTCCAAGTTGTCTAAAGAAGCAAAAACAGAGAAAAAATCAACATCAGAGCTTATGAATTCGTTAAACCTTTTGATTAAAGGACTGACTTTTGCGATCGTGCCTATTGGAGTATTGCTATTTTGGTCTCAATATCAATCAACACACTCATTTCCTAAAACAGTCTTAGGCGTATCCGGTGCATTGATCAGCATGATACCAGAAGGATTGATGCTTTTGACTAGTGTGGCATTTGCCGTAGGTGCAGCAAATTTGGCGCGGAAGCAAACGCTGATTCAGCGCTTAGCATGTATCGAAACACTAGCACGTGTCGACACGATTTGTTTGGATAAAACAGGGACGATCACCGATGGAACATTAACATTCAAGGAGCTGATTCCGTTAGCGGGTTTTCCTTCGAGTGAGATCGAGCGCGCGATGAGCGAGATGATGGCGGGTCTGTCCGATCAAAATGCAACTGCAAAAGTACTGAGAAAAAGATTTCCTCAGCAACAAGCAGAATGGACAGTAAAAAAAGTCATGCCGTTTTCTTCTGATCGAAAGTGGAGTGGCATTACATTTAATGAAAAAGGGACTTTTGTAATGGGCGCTCCTGAATTCATTTATTCGGAGCTACCGAATGAACTTCGTGAAAGACTTGCGCCTTATAATGAGCAAGGCGATCGAGTGTTGATTTTGATTCATTCTGATGAAGAGTTAACGGGTCCGATCCTGCCAAATGAAAAAGAAACGGTAGCTATCTTTATTATCGCAGATACATTACGAGAAAATGCTGCAGATACATTCTCTTATTTTGCAAAACAGGATGTTACTCTAAAAGTTATTTCTGGTGACAATCCAATCACAGTTTCTCAGATTGCCAAACAAGCTGGAATTGCAGGAGCTGAACACTTTGTTGATATGAGTAAAGTATCTGATTCTGAAAATTTTAATGAGCTGGTTGAAAAAACGACAGTATTTGGTCGAGTAACACCATATCAAAAAAGGGAACTGATCCAGGCTTTAAAAGAAAATGGTCATACGACGTGTATGACAGGTGATGGCGTAAATGATATTCTTTCATTGAGGGAAGCAGATGTTAGCGTGGCAATGGCTAGCGGAAGCGATGCAGCTAGAGCTGTGTCAGATGTCGTGTTACTGAATTCAGACTTTAGTTCTATGATCCAAGTATTGAATGAAGGCCGTCGTGTCATCAATAATATTGAACGTGTGGCATCGATGTATATGGTCAAAACGATCTATTCTGCCATTCTTGCAGTGACGTTTATTTTCTTATTATTGCCGTATCCATTTGCTCCGTTACAGTTAACACCGATCAATACGTTAACTGTTGGTATTCCATCATTTATTTTAGCGCTGGAGCCAAATTATCAGCGGATCAAAGGTCATTTTTTGACCAATATCCTTAGAATTTCGGTGCCGGGAGCTTTGACAGTTGTTTTTAATATTTTGATTTTACAATTGGCTGGAATTTGGTTTGGGTTGCCACATCAAGAAGTTTCTACGATGTGTGTTCTTTTAACTGGATGTGTTGGCTTTCAAGTGCTTTTCAGAACAGCAAGGCCTTTAGATTTGAAAAAGAAAATCATGATTGGATTGCTGATTGCAGCATTCTTAGTCTGCTTCTTGATTTTCGGAGAATTTTTCATGCTGACCTCCTTATTCACAAGGAACGTGTTCTTCTACTTACCACTTGTTTTAGGTAGCCGTTCCATCTTCAATTACATTTCATTGGTGATGACTAGAGTGGTTTACGAAGTGGAAAAGAGAAAAGAAAATAGAAAGATCAAAAAGAAAAAACGTGTGATTTAAGCTGAAAATGGCCTGGGCGAGTAAAATGTCCAGGTTATTTTTTTGGCTGTTTTTAATAAAGAATGACAATCATTTTCATTTAAGCCTTTTGGTTTTGTTCTATTGTTCTTTGAGGGTATTCTTGACTAAAAGAGATCTTTTGTGAAAGGCGTGGCTACGATGAAACATTTGACAAAATTACTGATCACGATCAGCACAGGAATACTAGCTTTATTATTTGAATTTATTCTTCATCAACCTTCATTTGCATTTGGTATTATTTTAATAACGGGTTCGATTATGGCGTTTTCAATGCTGGTAGAGATGATCCGTACACTAAAGTCAGGGCGCTATGGAGTGGATATATTAGCAATCACAGCAATTGTTGCCACATTGGCCGTCGGTGAGTATTGGGCAAGCTTGATGATTCTGATCATGTTGACCGGTGGTGATTCTTTGGAAGACTATGCAGCAAAGCGTGCGAATAAAGAATTGAAGTCGCTTCTAGATCATTCTCCTCAAATAGCTCATCTACTGTTAGATGATTCCTTATCTGATATTCGTGTCGAGCAAATCAAAATTGGTGATGAGCTAGTCGTGAAACCAGGAGAAATCATACCAGTCGATGGCAAAATTTTGAGAGGCAAGTCTGCGGTGGACGAAGCATCTTTGACCGGTGAATCACGTCCGGTAAACAAAAATCTTGGAGATTCTGTGATGTCGGGTTCTATCAATGGAGAAAGTTCTTTGACGATCCAAGCAGAAAAGACAGCCGCAGATAGTCAATATCAAATGATTGTGAAACTGGTTAAAGAGTCCCAAACGCAGCCTGCACATTTTGTTCGCATGGCTGACCGCTATGCTGTACCTTTTACGATCGCCGCTTATGTGATTGCTGGAGCTGCCTGGTTTTTTTCAAAGGACCCAACTAGATTTGCAGAAGTGTTAGTTGTTGCTTCACCTTGTCCGTTGATTTTAGCGGCTCCGATTGCTTTAGTTGCCGGCATGAACCGTTCAAGCAGGAATGGGATCGTTATAAAAACTGGAACTTCTATAGAAAAAATAGCCGATGCAAGGGCAATCGCTTTTGATAAGACTGGTACGATCACCAAAGGAGAACTTTCTGTCGCACAAGTTGTTGCTTTAGGGTCTATTGCTGAGGATGAGTTACTTGTTTTAGCAGCGAGTGCTGAACAAGAATCAGGTCATATTTTAGCACGGTCGCTTGTCAATTACGCATCAAAAAGTCATAGCTTGAAAAAGGTTTCGAGCCTTGAGGAAACAACTGGTGCTGGTGTGAAAGCGATTATTGAAGGAAACACGATTCTTGTCGGTAAGCCAACGTTCGTTTCAAAAGATACAATAGAAGATATTCCAGAGCAAACAGCTATCTATGTTTCTATGAATGGCCACTATTTAGGATATATCACTTTCACTGATAGTGTTAGACCAGAAGCTAAGCAAACGATGAGCCAACTTCGAAAGCTTCAAATCAGTCATTTATTGATGTTGACTGGAGATCATCAGAAAATTGCCGAAGAGATCGCGTCAGAAGTCGGCATTACAGAAGTTCACTCAGAGTGTTTGCCTCAAGATAAAATAGACGTGTTGAAAAAATTGCCAGAATCAAGTCGTCCAGTAATCATGGTAGGTGATGGTGTCAATGATGCACCTTCTTTGGCTGTTGCAGATATCGGAATCGCGATGGGTGCTCATGGGTCAAGTGCTGCAAGTGAGACGGCAGATGCGGTTATTTTAAAAGATGACTTAGAAAAGGTCAGTAAAGCTGTTAAAATCTCAAAAGATACGATGAAAATTGCTAAGCAATCTGTATTGATCGGTATTGCTATTTGTACTATTTTGATGCTGATCGCTAGTACAGGAGTGATTCCAGCTTTATTTGGGGCAGTGTTGCAGGAAGTGGTAGATACTGTGTCGATCCTTTCTTCACTACGGGCTAGAAATGATTGATGCAGGAACGATTAGTTGCCTTGCTGGTTTTAAGTTGTTAAAATGTAGCTATAGATAAAGCGTGTTATCTAATTTCAGTAACAAGAGGCTAAAAAACATGTATCAAATTTTAGTAATGCTTGTTAGATGAGGAGGAAAAACGATGGACGGCAGTAAAATCGATGGAAAAAATGTAACAGAGGAGATGCTTTTAGACCAAGGGTATCGTAAATACTCGGGAGAAAAATTAGATATATACTATAGCAAGGATATTTGTGCTCACATCGGTAATTGTGTGCGGGGCAATCCTGATGTATTTGAAGTAGGACGTCGTCCTTGGATCATCGCAGATAATGGCGGCGTAGAAGACGATATTCGGGTAATCGATACATGTCCGAGCGGGGCATTAAAGTATATTCGAAAGGAAGGAAAATAAGAATGGAAATCAAAGAAGAAACAGGGCGTTTTGCTTTATATAATGATGAAAACCAAGAAATTGGCGAAATGACTTGGTCAGATGCAGGCACTGAAATGATGATCATTGACCATACATTTGTTGATCCAGCGTACAGAGGTCAAAAACTTGCTGAAAAATTAGTTTATCAAGGGGTGGAAAAAGCCCGTCGAGAAGGGAAAAAAATTATTCCGTTATGTCCATTCGCAAAAAAAGAATTTGATACAAAGCCGGAATATAAAGATGTTTTAAGAGCGTAATAAAAATAGAGATTCTTCTGATGTTTAGAATCCATCAATTAAAAGTTTAGGATGCGACTTAATGAGTGGTCTCCTAGACTTTTTTCCGACAAAAAGACAGAGGATTTTTCAATTTTAACTAGTATTTAAAAAAGAATTATGCTAAAGTATAGTAGATGTATTTTGTGAATAAGGGAGAATTAAACTATGTATAATTTTATTTTAACACTTGTAGTCATTTTGTCAGTAGTGATGGTCATTGCTGTAATGATGCAGCCAAGCAAACAAAATAGCGCAGCAAGTGCCTTTACAGGTGGAGCAGATAAACTTTTCGGCAAACAAAAAGCTCGTGGTTTTGAAGCTGTGATGCAAAGAGCAACAGCAGTGATTGGCGCTGTTTGGATGTTACTATTATTTGTCTTAGTATTATTATCATCAAAGTAAGACCTTTGAAGTCCCTCATTTACTGAGGGACTTTTTTATTTCCTCAAAAAGCAAAGGAAAAAAGTCAGCGACCTTTCTTTTCATAAGGTTTTCAGCCGATAATGTGCTAAAATGAGGATGAGGTGAATCATAGAATGAAAATAACAAAACTACCTAAACCATTATTTACCGAAAATGGTCCTCGTGCAGTTCTTTTACTGCACGCATATTCAGGAAGCAGCAATGACATGCGTATGCTTAGTCGCTATTTAGAAAAAGAAAACTACACGGTGTACTCACCAAATTTTTCCGGTCATGCAACGTTTGATCCGGAAAATATTTTGGAAAAAACAACAGCAGACTGGCAGCAGGACACAATAAATGCTCTTCAATTTTTAAAAGAAAAAGGCTATGCGCAAATCGCTGTTTTTGGCCTTTCAATGGGCGGGATTTTCGCAACAGCAGCATTAGCAGATCAATTAGAAGGTGTGATCGGCGGAGGATTTTTCTGCTCACCGATTTTTCCAGTCAAAAACAATGTACCTGAAAATTTTGCTTTGTATGCGGAGCAAGTATTGAGCATTGCTGGTATTCCAGAAGATGAGCGCATCGACCGCTTAACCAACATCAAGGCTGACTCTCACAAACAGCTAGCAGATATTGAACAGTTTTCCACTAAAACAGCTGAAAAATTGAATCAAGTAGAGGTGCCATTTTTTATGGCTCAAGCTGGTAATGATGAAATGATTGATGCAACAGGTGTCTATCAAAGTGCTGAAGCACTCACACAAACACGATTTACATTAAACTGGTATCCAAACGGTGGACATGCTGTAACAGTTGGACCAGAACATAAACAATTAGAACAAGACGTGGCAGCATTTTTAAACACACTGTCTTGGAATGAGGAGAACGAATGACAAAACAAACAATCAAGGAGAATATCCTGTTTTTCATGGAAAATCATAGTAAGAAAAGCTTTTCTATGGAAGAAATTGCGGAGGGACTTAAGCTGCAAAAAAGTGCAGATTTTAAACTGCTGGTTCAAACAGTCGCAGCAATGGAACGGGAAAAATCCGTAGAATTTACTAAAAAAGGCAAAATCAAGTTGCCGCAAAAGGATATAACAGTCGAAGGCGTTTTTCGTGCGAATGAACGCGGCTTTGGTTTTGTGACGATCGATCCGGAGGAAGCGGATGTCTATATCCCAAAAGAAGCAGTCAATTTTGCAATGGATGGGGACACTGTAGCGATCGATATTGTTCAAACTGCTGATCCTTTTTCTGATCGCGGAGCAGAAGGCAAAATCGTCGAGATCAAAACAAGAGCGATCACTCAAGTCGTAGGCGAATTTATCGCTTATGATGACAAAGAAGTCAGTGAAACCGATCTGTATGGTTATGCAGTGCCAAAGGATAAAAAGATGGCAGGACTAACCTTCAATATTGCAGCCCAAGGAATCAAACCAGTCGACGGCAGCATTGTGATCGTCGAAGTGACACATTATCCTGAGAAAGAATACCCAAGAAGTTTGGAAGGATTGGTCAAAAAAGTCGTTGGACATAAAAACGATCCAGGCATGGATATTTTATCGATCGTTGTTGCCCATGGAATTCCAACAAGCTTTCCAGATCCTGTCATTGACGAAGCAGATAAAGTACCAGATGCTATTTCAGAGGATGATATAAAGGGACGCAGAGATTTGCGTGATCAATTGATCGTAACGATCGATGGAGAAGATGCAAAAGATTTAGATGATGCGGTCACTGTTCAAAAATTAGAAAACGGGAATTATTTCTTAGGTGTTCATATCGCTGATGTCTCTTATTATGTAACAGAAGGCAGCGAACTTGATATTGAAGCCTATGAACGTGGAACAAGTGTTTATTTGACAGATCGTGTAGTACCGATGATTCCTCAGCGATTATCAAATGGTATTTGTTCATTGAATCCACATGTTCCTCGTCTAACGATGAGCTGTGAAATGGAGATCACGCCGGAAGGTCATGTAGTCAAACATGATATTTTCCAAAGTGTGATTCAAACTGCCGAGCGAATGACCTATACAGCAGTCAATGAGATTCTAGAGGAACAAAATCCTGAAACAATGGAGCGCTACAAAGAGTTAGTTCCTATGTTTAAGGAAATGGGTGAACTTCACCAAATACTTGAACAAATGCGGGAGACGCGAGGAGCGATTTCATTTGAAGATCGTGAAGCTAAGGTATTGGTTGACGCCAAGGGGCATCCACAAGACATCTTATTGCGAACACGTGGTATTGGTGAGCGTTTGATCGAGTCCTTCATGCTGGCTGCTAATGAAACAGTGGCGAAGCACTACCATGATCTTAAATTACCATTTATTTATCGGATCCACGAACAGCCGAAAGAAGAAAAGATGCAGCGATTCTTCGATTTTGCAGCAGTTTTAGGAATTTTAGTCAAGGGAACAAAAACAGATATCACACCAAAGGATCTTCAAAGAGTATTAGAGCAAGTAGCAGATAAACCCGAAGAAGCAGTTATCAATACAATGCTGTTGCGCAGTATGCAGCAAGCACGTTACTCTGAGGATAATTATGGACACTATGGTCTAGCAGCCGAATACTATACGCATTTTACGTCACCGATCAGACGATATCCAGATTTGATCGTCCATCGTTTGATCCGCAGCTATGAAGGAAATGTTTCTGAAAAACTAAAAGAAAAATGGGAACAACATTTACCTGATATCGCAGACCATAGTTCAAAGATGGAGCGACGCGCAGTTGAAGCGGAACGCGAAGTCGATGCAATGAAGAAAGCTGAATTTATGGCAGATAAGATCGGTGAAGAATATCAAGGGATCATCAGTTCAGTCGCTCGCTTTGGTTTCTTCGTTGAATTACCAAATACGATCGAAGGCTTGATTCACGTCAACAATTTGAAACAAGATTATTTCCATTATATCGAAAACCACATGGCGCTGGTTGGTGAACGGACAGGTATGACCTTGAAGATCGGTCAAAAAGTTAAGGTTAGAGTAGAAAAGGCCGATCCGGAAACACGTGAGATCGATTTTGAATTCTTAGAAGCAGAAGAAGTCGAGAGACTGGAAGCACCTAAACAAAAGAAACGGCAAGATGGTCGTAAACGACATGATGATCGTAAAGATCGCGAGCGTGGTCGTGATAAGAAACCATTTACCCAAAAGAAAAACAAGAAAAAAGGTAAGAAACCTTTTTATAAAGAAGTTGCTAAGAAAAAAGGTAAAGGCAAAAAAGCGAAGAAAAAATAAGAAATTGGAGGTACAGCTATGCCAAAAGGAGAAGGCAAATTGATTGCCCAAAATCGAAAAGCTAGGCATGACTATACTGTTGTTGATACAATGGAAGCAGGAATGGTTTTACAAGGAACCGAAATCAAGTCGATCCGCAATAGCCGCATCAATTTGAAAGATGGTTTCGTACGTATCAGAAATGGCGAAGCTTATTTACTCAATGTGCATATCAGTCCTTATGAGCAGGGAAATATCTTTAATCACGATCCTTTGCGCACGAGAAAACTATTATTGCATAAAAAGCAAATCGCGAAATTGACGACGGAAACGAAAAACACTGGAATCACAATCATTCCATTGAAAGTTTACATTCGAAACGGCTATGCGAAAGTCTTGATCGGACTTGCTAAAGGGAAAAAGCAATATGACAAACGAGAAGACTTAAAACGCAAAGAAATCAATCGGGAAATCGATCGTACATTAAAAAATAATTTGCGATAAATGATTAAATTTTTTGTTGTTTTTTGATAGAAAAAGTGCTTTTAAGTGGTTATTTTATTCTTTTTCGCATATTTCATTTCTTTGCTTTATCTTATGCGGAAAATTTGATAGAGTGTAAGGGCACTGATGAGTTTTCATCGTTTTTTCAGTAACTCGTCTTCATGCCGTCAGATACCATTAGGACCCTATTCTTTTAATCTTTTGTCAGATCAAAAGAAGTGTCTTATTTTCATAGATTTTTTTTGATATTATTCATTGATGGTGGTATGATACGTGTGATTAAAAAAGAGAAGCAAAGGACGCTTCTTATAAGTTTGTTGGAAAAGAGGTGAAATAAGTTGGAAGAGAAGACACTACTCTTCAAAATTGGGCCGATTTGGTTTGATGGCACCATTTGTTTAATGGTACTGTTGACATGTGTCATTGTCTTTGGGATCGTTTATTTCTGCACAAGAAACCTTCAAATGAAACCAAAAGGCAAGCAAAATGTGATTGAGTATCTCATTGATTTTGTTCGGGGGATCATTACCGACAATATGCCAAGTAAAGAAGTATCGAATTTTCACCTACTTTCATTTACAATGTTTATGTTTGTCTTGGTTGCCAATATTATTGGCCTGGTGACAAAAGTTGTGATTGGTGATTATACGTATTGGAAGAGCCCAACGGCCGATCCATTAGTTACCTTGACCTTAGCATTGATCATGATCGTATTGACTCATTTCTTTAGTGTGAGTCGATTTGGATTGAAAGGTTATTTTAAAAATAGCTTTTTGAGTCCAGTAGCATTTTTGATGCCGATCAAGATCATGGAAGAATTTACGAACTTATTAACATTGGCATTACGTCTATACGGTAATATTTTTGCCGGAGAGGTTTTACTGGGATTGATCGCAAGTATTGTTTCAAGTACAGGTCTGTGGGCAATTCCCTTAGCGATACCGCTAGAGATGATCTGGCTGGCATTCTCAATATTTATCGGAGCGATCCAAGCATTTATCTTTGTTACATTATCAATGGTTTACATGGCTCATAAAGTTGAAGTCGAAGAATAAATAATAAAAACAATCATTTTTAGGAGGAAAACAACATGGATGGATTAAATTATATCGCAGCTGCAATCGCAGTTTTCGGAGCAGCAATCGGGGCAGCATATGGTAACGGAAAGGTTATCTCTAAAACACTTGAATCAATGACACGCCAACCAGAAATGGCTGGCCAATTAAGAACAACAATGTTTATCGGGGTAGCTTTAATCGAGGCGGTTCCAATTCTAGGTGTAGTTATTGCATTGTTATTAGTGTTCAAATAATTTCTTAGAAGGCAGGGCGCACAAAGTTTGAGAGAATGCGTGCTGCTTTCTTTGCTGCGAAACACTGTGACTGGCTGCTTTAGCAGACAGAACAGATGATGAGCAGTACTTGGCGAGCGAAAGTGAGCGAAGTCACCAAACTACTGAATCACTGTAATTGGTTGCTTTAGCAGACAGAACAGATGTTGAGCAGTACTTGGCGAACGAAAGTGAGCGAAGTCACCAAACTACTGAATCACTGTGATTGGTTGCTTTAGCAGACAGGACAGATGATGAGCAGCACTTGGCGAACGAAGGTAAGCGAAGTCACCAAACTAGGACTCACAGCGATTGCTAAATCAAAACTATTGTTGAGTTGTCCTTGGTAAGCAAAGTAGCCTCACTAGAATTCACCTACCGTTTTCCAAGATACAATTAGGAATCAGAAAGCTTAGAACTACGAACAAATAAAAAGTATGGGACTAAGCAGCTGACGAATAAAACGATAATAACTATTTATTAATAACAAAAGTACAAATGAGCTATTAATAAAATTCAATAAAATGTGTTTTAGGTAAAGTGCAAGTCAGTTTAAAGTAAAACACAATCACCACCGAGAATTGCAGAGAAAGGAAGTTGATACTTCATGCTGAACCATTTAGTTATCGGCGAAGCGACCCCGAGTACAACACTTGGAACCATGATCGTCGTAAGTGGTGCTTTCCTTATTTTGATGCTTCTGATCAAGAAGTTTGCCTGGGAAGCAATCACCGAAATGTTGAAAAAACGTGAAGATAAAATTGCCAACGATTTAGATTCTGCAGAACAATCTCGACTAGCAGCAGCTAAGATGGAAGAAGAACGTCATGCAAAATTACTTTCTTCTAAATCCGAAGCAGCAGAAATCATCAAAGATGCGAAAGAGAGTGGAGATCAGAACCGCCAAAAAATCTTAACAGAAACCAATAATGAAGTCTCACGTTTAAGAGAAAAAGCACGTCAAGATATTTCTCAAGAACATGATGAAGCGTTAGCTTCTGTAAAGGATGAAGTAGCGAGCCTATCTTTACAAATTGCAGAGAAAATTTTAAATAGAGAATTGACGCCAGATGCTCATGAAGCATTGATCGATTCCTATATTGAAGGCTTAGGTAAGTCAGATGAAGTTAGATAAATATACAGTAGGTAAACGTTACGGCAAAGCTTTGTTCGAGTTGGCAATTGAAAAGCAAGAAGCCGATGATGTTTATCATGATTTACTAACGTTAAGGGAAATTTTCCATGAAGTTCCTGATTTAGGTGAGATTTTAAGCGATGCTCGTCTTGAACCTTATGAAAAAGATGAGATCATGAATCAGTTGATCCGCGGATTTGATGGGACAATGAAAAACTTTTTGTACGTGGTTTATAATTACTCACGTATGAATGATCTGTTATTGATGATCGATGAGTATGAACGTAGATATGATGAGCATAAGAGTCTTTTACTTGGAACCGTGTTAACGGCTGTTCCTTTATCAAAAGAACAACATCAACGGATGGAAGAAAAAGCCGCAGCACTTTTAGGCTACGAACAAGCAAATCTGATCAATCTGATCGAGCCGGCAATCATTGGCGGTGTCGTGATCGAAGCGAATCATAAAGTAATAGACGGCAGTATCCAAAAACAACTAGAACGAATCCAAGAATTGTTAGTAAAATAACGTTCAGCACAATAAAGAGGTGAATTGAATGGCTATCAAAGCAGAAGAAATCAGTGCCTTGATTAAGGAACAAATCAAGAATTATCAACAAGAATTAGCAGTTGAAGAAGTTGGGACTGTCACATATGTCGGTGATGGGATCGCCCGTGCACACGGCTTAGAAAATGCGATGAGCGGAGAATTAGTTGAATTTTCCAATGGCTCATATGGAATGGCGCAAAACTTGGAAACAAATGATGTCGGTATCATTATTCTAGGTGATTTTGAAACCATTCGTGAAGGGGATAAAGTAACACGTACTGGAAAAATCATGGAAGTTCCTGTTGGAGAAGCAATGATCGGTCGTGTCGTTAATCCTTTAGGTCAGCCGATCGATGGGCTGGGTGAAATCAAAACAGATAAAACACGTCCTGTTGAAGCAGCAGCTCCAGGCGTTATGCAAAGAAAATCCGTTAATGAACCAATGCAGACAGGACTAAAAGCGATCGATGCGCTTGTACCGATCGGCCGCGGTCAGCGTGAGTTAGTCATTGGTGACCGTAAAACTGGGAAAACATCGATTGCGATCGATACGATCATCAACCAAAAAGGGCAAGATGTTATCTGTATCTATGTTGCGATCGGTCAAAAAGAATCTACAGTTCGTAACCAAGTCGAAACCTTGAGAAAATTTGGTGCACTTGATTATACGATCGTTGTCACTGCAGGTGCTTCTCAACCAGCACCATTATTATATATTGCGCCTTATGCAGGTGCTGCTATGGGTGAAGAGTTTATGTACAACGGCAAGCATGTGTTGATCATTTTTGATGATTTATCTAAACAAGCTGTTGCTTACCGTGAACTTTCTTTACTATTACGCCGTCCGCCAGGTCGGGAAGCTTATCCTGGGGATGTTTTCTACCTACATTCACGTTTATTAGAACGTGCAGCTAAATTAAGTGATGAATTAGGCGGCGGTTCAATGACCGCTTTACCGTTTGTAGAAACACAAGCGGGAGATATCTCTGCTTATATTCCAACAAACGTAATTTCGATCACAGATGGTCAAATCTTCTTAGAAAGCGATTTGTTCTATGCTGGGACTCGTCCAGCCGTAGATGCGGGTCTTTCCGTTTCACGTGTTGGTGGTTCAGCACAAATCAAAGCAATGAAAAAAGTTGCCGGAACACTTCGTTTAGATTTAGCCAGCTATCGTGAGTTAGAAGCCTTTACTCAATTTGGTTCTGATTTAGACGCGGCGACACAAGCAAAATTAAACCGTGGCCGTCGAACAGTCGAAATCTTGAAGCAAAAATTACATGCACCATTAGCAGTGGAAAAACAAGTCGTGATTTTATACGCGCTGACTCGCGGATTTTTAGATAGTATCAGTGTTGCAAAAATCTTAGATTTTGAATCAGAATTATTTGATTATTTAGATGGTAAACATCCAGAAATTTTTGAAACCATTCGAACAACCAAAGACCTTCCAGAGTCAAAAGATTTAGATGCTGCAATAAATGAATACAAAGAAATCTTCAGCGCTGCTAATTCTGAGGGTTCAACAGCAAAAGATACCCTTGAATCCATTCAAAACGCATAAGAGAGGTGACAGGAAATGGGTGCTTCATTAAATGAAATCAAACAACGCATAGCTTCTACTAAAAAAACCAGTCAAATCACAAATGCGATGCAGATGGTTTCAGGAGCAAAGCTGACGAAATCAGAAGCGGCTTCTAGAAGCTTTCAAGAATATGCGTCCAAAATCCGTTCGATCGTTACTCATCTTGTTGCATCACAGTTGAATGACCTTGATGATCTAGACAACTTTGATTCTGAAGATTCTTCGGATCTGAACTATCATGCGATGTTAAAAGCACGTCCAGTGAAAAAGACTGGCTACATCGTTATCACCTCTGATAAAGGATTAGTTGGTGGTTATAATAGTTCGATCTTAAAACAAACGATGAAAATGATGAGTGATGATCACGACTCACAAGAAGAATTTGTTTTGATCGCAATTGGCGGAACTGGAGCTGATTTTTTCAAGGCTCGCGGCATCAATGTTGCGTATGAATTGCGCGGACTGACTGATCAACCAACATTTGATGAGGTCAGAAAAATCGTTTCAGCAGCAACATCAATGTATGAAAACGAAGTTTTTGATGAATTATATGTTTGTTATAATCACCATATCAATTCACTGACAAGCCAATTTCGAGTAGAAAAGATGCTGCCGATTTCAGATTTAGATCCGGAAGAAGCAACAACTTATGAGCAAGAATATATATTGGAACCTTCAAAAGAAGCGATCCTTGATAATTTATTGCCTCAATATGCGGAAAGCTTGATTTATGGAGCCATTATCGATGCCAAAACAGCTGAACATGCTGCTGGTATGACTGCTATGAAAACGGCAACGGATAATGCTCAAAATATTATTAGTGATTTAACGATTTCATATAACCGAGCTCGACAAGGAGCAATCACTCAAGAAATCACAGAGATCGTGGCTGGTGCAGCAGCACTAGAATAAGTAGGATGAAACACTATCTCTATAAACGGTATAAAACTATCAGGCGCTTCGACAGTTCACATAAGCTAAATAGCCAAAAAGCGGCTAGTTATCATGTGCTCCAACTGCTCTTGCCAAAGTGATAGTTTCATGACCTCTATAAACGAAACGGAGGAAAAGACATGAGTTCAGGAAAGATTGTTGAAGTTATTGGTCCCGTTGTCGACGTGGAATTTTCACTAGATCAATCCTTACCAGATATCAATAATGCATTAGTCGTTTATAAAAACGGCGAACAAAAACAAAAAGTTGTATTAGAAGTTGCTTTGGAATTGGGCGATGGTGTTATCCGTTCGATCGCTATGGAATCAACAGATGGTCTGCAACGTGGAATGGAAGTTATCGACACAGGTAAACCAATTTCAGTTCCTGTAGGAAAAGAAACATTAGGACGTGTGTTTAATGTGTTAGGTGACACTATAGATTTGGAAGCACCATTCCCTGAAGAAGCAGAACGTAGCGGTATTCATAAAAAAGCGCCTGCTTTTGATGAACTTAGCACAAGTAATGAAATTTTGGAAACTGGGATCAAAGTAATCGATTTGTTGGCTCCTTATTTAAAAGGGGGGAAAGTTGGCCTTTTCGGGGGTGCCGGAGTAGGTAAAACCGTCTTGATCCAAGAATTGATCCACAATATTGCCCAAGAACATGGCGGTATTTCAGTATTTACGGGTGTAGGTGAACGAACTCGTGAAGGGAACGACCTTTATTTTGAGATGAAAGATTCCGGTGTTATTGAAAAAACAGCGATGGTGTTTGGACAAATGAACGAGCCGCCAGGTGCACGGATGCGTGTAGCACTGACCGGTTTAACGATCGCTGAGTATTTCCGTGACGTGGAAGGACAAGACGTATTGTTGTTTATCGACAATATTTTCCGTTTCACACAAGCGGGTTCAGAAGTGTCTGCCTTGTTAGGCCGGATGCCGTCAGCTGTAGGATATCAACCAACGTTAGCTACTGAAATGGGTCAATTGCAAGAACGTATTACCTCAACTAAAAAGGGTTCTATTACATCTATCCAAGCGATTTATGTGCCAGCCGATGACTATACTGACCCGGCTCCAGCAACTGCTTTCGCCCATTTGGATGCAACAACCAACTTAGAACGTCGTTTGACGGAGCAAGGAATCTACCCTGCGGTTGATCCGTTGGCTTCTTCATCGAGTGCCTTAGCGCCGGAAGTTGTTGGTGAAGAGCATTATGCAGTTGCAACAGAAGTGCAGCATGTGCTTCAACGTTATCGTGAATTGCAAGATATCATCGCTATTTTAGGGATGGATGAATTATCTGATCAAGAAAAAATCTTGGTAGGACGCGCACGTCGAATTCAATTCTTCTTATCACAAAACTTCAATGTAGCAGAACAGTTCACTGGTCAGCCAGGTTCTTATGTGCCAGTTGCTGAAACCGTTAGAGGATTTAGAGAAATTCTTGATGGAAAATATGATGATCTACCAGAAGAAGCATTCCGTAGCGTCGGCAAGATCGAAGACGTCATTGAAAAAGCGAAAACGTTGAATTACTAGAAGGAGGGAACACAGATGGACTGTTTAACTGTAAATGTGGTTACTCCTAATGGTTTAGTTTATGATCACCGAGCAACGATCGTTGTGGCTAAAACGACGGATGGTGAGATCGGTATTTTGCCAAAACATGCGCCGATCATTGTTCCTTTAGCGATAGATGAGGTTCGTGTGAAAAGAACAGATTCCGACACTCACGTCGATTGGATCGCAGTAAATGGCGGTATCATGGAAGTTCGTGATGACGTTATCTCGATCATCGCAGATAGTGCGGAACGTGAACGAGACATTGACGTTAGCCGTGCTGAGAGAGCAAAACAGCGTGCTGAACGAATGATCCAAGAAGCGAAAGAAAATGCTAATACAGATGAATTGCGCCGAGCAACAGTTGCTTTACATCGAGCGATCAATCGGATCAATGTATCTAAACATACGTAATAGCATATTCTTCATTAAGAATAAAGGTCTGGGATAAAACTGTTTTCTAGTTTTGTCTCAGACTTTTTCTTGTTTTAAAAGTATACATAGATTTGAGAGATAAAAAGTAATTAATTAAAAAATAAGAAACATTATTTTTTGTTTTTGCTGATTTGTGATAAACTGGTTTTATGTTACTTAGTTAGAGAGATACATATTATTAAAAAATAAAGTTAGTGATGAACATTTTTTGTGGGAAAAAGCTCGATATCTCTCGAGAAAGAGATAAAACCTGAATGAGGTAAAAGCGCCTCAGGCATGTTTTTCTATTTTTCAGTCAGAGCTGAATGAGACTGTTCCGCTTTTGCTGAGAATCACAACGAAAGTATTTAAGTTGATGATGAACAGTACAAGACTTTCGTAAGAAAGTGTTGATCATTATTGTTATCTAGCTACACAGGCTAGCTCTTCGGAAAAAAGATAAATATTGAGTGAGTCAGAGAGCGCCTCAATCAATATTTCCTATTTTTCTGTCAGAGCTGGGCAAGCCTGTTCCGCTTTTATTGTTATCCAGCTGCACAAATCAATCCTTAGGAAAATAGATAAATTGCCAGTGAGACAAAAAGCGTCTCAAAGTCAATTTCCTAATTTTCTACAGGATTAAGCGATTTGTTCCGCTTTTATCGTTATCTAGCTGCATGAGCCAGTCTCTCGAGAAAAAGATAAAACCTGAATGTGGCCAAAAGCGCCTCAGTCATGTTTTCCTATTTTCTAGTCGAGACTAAACGGGCTCATTCCGCTTTTAATTTAAGGAGTATATTATGCAATTTTATGGAATCGATGCGTTGATTCGGATCATTTGTCACATGCTGTTTATTTATGTAAGTTTTTGGGCAATGCAGTCTATTCGGATCGAGCAGTTTTTTAAAGCGCATTTGACGAATCAGGTGCGTTTGCTGATTGTGTTATTTTCAATTGTGATCGGTTATACAGTCAGTTCATTCTTCTTAGAATTTATTGCGTTGTGCCGTAATTTATTCATAGTATTTTTCCAATAAGAATGAAGAATGAAAAGAAAAGGTACTATTTTTTATAAAATAGTGGTATAATAGAAAAGATTTTGGATCGAGACGTCCAATTCTAATTTTTTTGGGGGGAACAAAATGGAACAAATTATTGTTCATGGTGGTAACCAATTAAAAGGAACTGTGAAGATCGAAGGGGCTAAAAATGCAGTATTACCTATTTTAGCAGCGACCCTATTAGCAGAAGAAGGAACAACGACATTAAATAATGTACCGATTCTTTCTGATGTATTTACAATGAACCAAGTAATTAAACATTTAAATGTAGATATTGATTTCAATGAAGAATTAAACCAAGTTAAAATAGATGCGACTCAACCGTTAGGCATTGAAGCAAATTATGAATATGTTAGCCAAATGAGAGCATCGATCGTCGTTATGGGGCCATTATTGGCTCGTAATGGGCATGCTAAAGTAGCAATGCCTGGTGGCTGTGCCATCGGTAAACGCCCAATTGATTTACATTTAAAAGGATTTCAAGCATTGGGTGCGACGATCATCCAGAAAAATGGATATATTGAAGCCATTGCTGAAGAATTAACAGGAAACACGATTTATTTAGATTTTCCAAGTGTTGGTGCAACACAAAATATCATGATGGCGGCTGTTAAAGCAAAAGGTACTACGATCATCGAAAACGTGGCTAGAGAACCTGAAATCGTTGATTTAGCTAATGTCCTTAATAAAATGGGTGCGAAAATCATTGGTGCTGGGACTGAAACGATGCGTATCGAAGGCGTTGAAAAACTTCATGCTGTTGAACATTCGATCGTCCAAGACCGTATTGAAGCAGGTACTTTCATGGTAGCTGCGGCAATGACACAAGGGGATGTACTGATCGAAGAAGCTATTCCGGAACACAACCGTCCGTTGATTTCTAAATTGACTGAAATGGGTGCTGTGATTCGTGAAGAAAGAGGCGGTTTACGTGTTGTTGGTCCTAAAGTGATCAAACCAACTGATGTTAAAACTTTACCTCATCCAGGTTTCCCAACAGATATGCAAGCACAAATGACAGCGATGCAAATGGTAGCGGATGGCTCAAGTGTTATCACTGAAACTGTTTTTGAAAATCGTTTCCAACATCTTGAAGAAATGCAACGTATGAATGCAGACGTGAAGATCGATGGAAATGTTGCTATCATCAATGGGACACAACGCTTACAAGGAGCTGCTGTCGAAGCAACAGATTTACGTGCAGCTGCAGCATTGATTTTAGTTGGTTTACGTGCTGAAGGGATCACTCGTGTCTCTCATCTAGAGTATCTAGACCGCGGTTATTATAAATTCCATGAAAAACTTCAAAAACTTGGAGCAAAAGTGGAACGTGTCAATGACGAAAAAGTTGTTGAAAAAAATCTATCTGCAATTCTTTAAAAGGGGAAAAAAATATGAGTTCGACACGCTATATAATAGTGACTTTGTTGAAAGTCTTAGTTGTGATTTCTTTAGTGATCATTTTATTTGTTGCCGGTACGATGATCGGTTACGGTGTGATCGGTGGAGGAAATCCTAAAGATGTATTTAAAGAAGAAATTTGGGCTCATATTCTAGACTTTTTTAAATCTTGATAATGAATCACTACAAACGTTTTGTTTGTGGTGATTTTTTTTCGTTTTAGATAAAAAGTGATAAGAAAATAAGAATCGTGTTTTAGTTCAAAATAGTGATTTAGAAAAAATGTTCTATGTTATAATTAAAAGTGAATACTAGATGAAGGGAAGATTATGTGATGAAAGCAATAGTTACCGAAATTGGTGCAAAAGCCTTGGATGAAAAAGAACCAATGATCATTCTATTTGGTGAAAGTGCCACAGAAGGACTAAAAGAATATTCCGTAATTCAAAAATTTCAAGAAACACGATCATTGAAAATGAAAGAAGGAGACCGACTAAAAATTGACGAACAGGAATACACGATTCGTTATGTGGGGTCATATGCGAATGAAAATTTAAACAGCATTGCCCATGTCACTTTAGTTTTTACTGATATACCCGAGGAAGATCCGATTGTCAATGGTTTATATCTTGATCCAACAACCCTTCCGAAGATTCAGATTGGTACAACAATTGACTATGTGTCTTCTGGAGTGTGATTAAATGAAAAATGAAAAGGTCAAAGAAAAACGCCTTTCGTGGTTTTGGCGTTGGTTCTTGAATAATCAGGTGGTCACAGCTTTATTGATCGTATTGCTGATTTTATTGATCATTTTGGTTTTTACTAAGGTTTCCTACCTATTTACACCAGTCTGGCAATTTATTGGTGTCGTCGGCCTACCATTGATCATGGCAGGTATCTTGTATTATTTAATGAATCCAGTGGTTGATTTCTTAGAAAAGAAGCAGATTCCAAGGATTTGGAGCATCATTGGCTTGTTTATTATCGTTGTTGCATTGATCATTTGGGGATTAGTTGTAATTGTTCCAAAAATACAAGAGCAAACCATTAGCTTTGCAAATCATTTCCCTCAATATATCGAAACGATCGATAAAAAGATGCAGGAAATTTTAAGTGATCCGCTTTTCGCGCAATTCCGTACACAGTTAGAGGATATGGGGGATAAATTGACTAATTCATTAGGAGATGTGATCCGCAATATCTCTACGTTTACCGTTCAAGGATTAGGAAGTTTTGTGGGCGCTGTAGCAACTGTCTTTGTGGCAATCGTTACGATGCCATTCATTTTGTTCTATCTTCTAAAGGACGGCAAACAGTTGGCACCTTATCTTATGAAATTTTTACCGAATAAAATGCGTAAGCCAACATTGAGGGTCTTGAGTGAAGTGAATGAACAAGTGTCATCTTATATTCGCGGGCAGTTGACGGTTGCGTTCGCAGTTGCGGTGATGTTCATTATAGGGTTTTCGGTCATCGGGCTTGATTATGCGATCACGTTAGGGATCACAGCTGGATTTTTGAATTTGATTCCATATCTTGGTTCATTTTTAGCAATGATTCCGGCTATATTTTTGGGGATCGTAGGCGGTCCTGTTCTGTTAGTAAAAGTTTTGGTCGTTTTTGTTATTGAACAAACGATCGAGGGTCGTGTGATTTCACCGCTTGTTTTAGGTAGTCAGCTGGATATTCATCCAGTAACGATTTTAGTGGTTTTATTGACCTCTGGGAAGCTTTTTGGTGTGGTAGGAGTGATTTTAGGTATTCCAGTCTATGCTGCGGCCAAAGTTATCATTACCCATATTTTTGAGTGGTATAAAGATGTATCAAGTTTGTATCATGAAGAAGAGGGACAAAATCAAGAAGAATAAAAGAAGAGGCTGAGATAAAAGTGTTTAGCTCCGAGAACCAAGTAGGTACTGTGCAGCATCAACTCATTCTTCGTTGTGTTTTAAAGCAATAAGAAGGGGCTGCTTTTTTCTCGCCGTTTATTCGAATTTAGAGCGTGGGACAAAACTGATTTTTAGTTTTGTCCCACGCTCTTCTTTTATTTTAAAAAGTTTTACCTAAAGTCGTTGCTTGGTTCATTGCTGTTTCTAATAATTCTTCTGCTCTATCTGGGAAATGGTCGATTCCTTCAATAAATAATTGATCGACTTGAGAAACTCCGATGAAGTTTAAGATCCCTTTAACATATTGTGACGCGAAATCTTGTCCTTCATAAAAGCCGCCATTTGATTGGATGTGTAGAGCTTTTTTACCTTCTGTTAAAGGTTTTGGTCCTTCTTCAGTATATTTGAACGTTTTGCCGGCAACGTTGATCGTATCGACCCATGCTTTCAAACGAGTAGGTACGTTTAAGTTCCATAAGGCATTTGCAATAACAACTTTATCAGCAGCTAAGAATTGATCAGTCAACTCGTTGAAACGTGCTACTTTTGATTGTTGGCTTTCGTTTAAAGCTGTAAATTCTGTACCAGTACGTAATGCTCCCCAACCAGATAATAATTCTTCATCGATTTCAGGAACATAATCAGCATAAACATCAAGAACATCGATTTCATCCGCTGGATTTTCTGATTTATAGCTTTCTAAAAAAGTTTCTAATGCACGTACAGAACGTGATTCTTCTTTTGTAAGCGGGTGTGCTTTGACAACTAATAATTTTGACATATAAAATCTCCTTTAAATACCTAAGTATCTTTATTTGTAAACAAGACTTATTTTACTAATAAAAAGTAAGAAAATCAATGTTTTTGCGAAAATTATATAAAAATTGTTTGTATATGATTTTTTGAAAAAAAACATCGAGTGTTTGAGCAGCCATAAATCTTTATTTTGTGGATGATCTCTTTTGGAGTCATATTCTTAGATGGAACATCGCATTTTTTATTCGATTCTAAAAAAATTCTCAATTCCTTTTTTGAAAAGGGTTGCATCTATTTTAAAATAATGGTATGCTAAGCATGCATTAAGGATTGTTACTGTTCGGCAGGCAAAACCAGAATCTTCCATAAGTTTGTAGTAGTGGGTGGATTCTAGGTTTTTTTCATTTGTATTTGTAAAAGTGAGGTTCATCATGTATATTGAAAAAATTTTAAACAACAATGTCGTTATGACAAAAAATGAATCAGGTGAAGAAATTGTCTGTATGGGCCGTGGATTAGCATTTCAAAAAAAAGTTGGAGACTTGATCGATCCAACCTTTATTGAAAAAGAGTTTGTTCTAAAAGATTCTGTTACCTCAGGACAATTTCAGCAATTATTTGCAGATATTCCTATGGAGGAAGTCGAGGTCGTTAAAAAGATCGTTGATATGGCAGAAGCTGACTTAGGGATCGAGCTCTCTTCAAATATCTACTTAACGTTGACGGATCATATCCATTATGCGATCATGCGGGCAAAAGAAGGATTGGAGATGCCCAATCCATTGATGTTTGAGACGAAAAAGTTTTATCCTAAAGAGTTTGCGATCGCTAAAAAAGGTGTAGAGTTGATCAAAGAGAAATTAGCTGTTGATTTTTCTGAGAGTGAAGCAGGATTCATTGCTTTTCATATCGTCAACAGTGAACAAGCAAACGGAAATATGGAAGTGACCATGTCAGCTACTGAGATGGTACGGGATATCTTGACGATCATTAGCCGTTACTTTGGGAAACCATTTGACGAAGATTCCTTGAATTATCAACGAATCGTGACACATCTGCAGTATTTTGCACAACGCTATCTGCAAAATGAAGCGCACGATGAAGAAGATGATTTTCTCTATGAATTGATTCAAAGTAAGTATCCGAAAGCATTTCAATCGGTACAAAGAATCAATGATTATCTAGTTAAGACATATCAAAAGCCGATCGATAAGGCTGAACAAATTTATCTAACCATACATATCCAACGAGTGGTTGGAGATAAAAAGTAGTTTCATCAAAGACATTCAATCATAGCGGATTGTTACTGATTAGCAGGCAAAACCTAGATTGAAAAAACAAAGGATTCATCTATACGTATCTTTTCTTTATGTATAGGCGAGTATTGTTTTTTCAGTTTAGGTTTTTTTATATAAAAAAATCAAAAATATGGACGGTTCTCTTTTCATTTAATGAGAAAGAGCACTTAGCCTGATAAAAATAAGCAAGGGAGAAAATGATTATGAGTAAAAATCAAGAAATCGCTGAACGCGTGTTATCGATGGTTGGCGGAGAAGAGAATGTAAATAGCGTTGTACACTGTGCGACTCGTTTACGTTTCAAATTGAAAGACGAGGAGAAAGCAGCGACTGATAAGCTAAATCAAGATCCAGATGTCATTCAAGTCGTTAGAAGCGGCGGACAATATCAAGTCGTTATCGGAAGTCATGTTAGTGATGTTTATAAGGAATTGATGGCTCATAGTGGTTTAGGGGACAATAGTGATTCTAAAGATGAAGGACCTAAAGGAAATATCTTTAATCAATTGATCGATATTATTTCTTCTATCTTTACACCATTTTTAGGTGCAATGGCAGGAGCTGGGGTCTTAAAAGGATTCTTGACTTTAGCGCTCACATTGAATTGGTTGACAGCAGAATCTGGTGTCTATGTAGTGCTTTTTTCTATCGCTGATGGTATTTTTACGTTCTTACCGATTCTTCTAGCATTCACGGCGGCGAAGAAATTTAAGACAAATGAATTTTTGGCAGTCTGTTTAGCGATGGCGTTAGTTCATCCAAGTATTTCGGCACTAGCAGGTAATACTTTGAGCTTTGCTGGAATTCCAGTGATTATCGGTGCAAGTGCGTATACGTCTTCAGTTATTCCAATTATTTTGGCTGTGTTCGTACAAAGCTATGTTGAACGATTTTTCAAAAAAGTTATTCCATCATTCTTGCAAATTATCTGTGTTCCATTGGCAGTTTTCTTGGTAATGGCGCCAGTAACATTTATTGCGATCGGTCCGATCGGTACAATTTTAGGTGATCTATTAGGTAAAGGCTACAATGGTATTTATGGTTTTAGTCCAATTATTGCAGGTGCTGTAATGGGTGGTTTATGGCAAGTATTCGTAATGTTTGGGATGCACTGGGGCTTTGTGCCGATCATGATGCTAAACTTATCTGAAGCAGGCGGTGGTGTTGATACAATGGCGCCAATGTTATTACCAGCTGTTTTAGCACAGGGTGGTGCAGCTTTAGCCGTGTTCTTCATGACAAAGAATGTAAAATTGAAAGGTTTAGCATTATCATCTGCAATGACTTCTGTCTTTGGGATTACTGAGCCAACTGTTTATGGTGTAACGCTTCCTTTGAAAAAACCATTTATTGCCGCTTGTATCGGTGGTGCGATCGGCGGTGCATATATTGGTTTTAGTCATGTTCAAAACTTTGTCTTTGGGTTGATCAGCTTGTTGAGCTTACCAGGATTTATTCCGCAAGAAACAAAAGATACATCAGGTATGATCGCAGCGATCATCGGAACGGCTATCGCCTTTGTAGTTGCCTTTGTTCTAACATTTATCTTGAGATTTGATGACAAAGTTGAAGCAGCTGGAACACAAGAAACAAAAGAAAGTCAAACAGCTGCAAAAGGTGATAAAATTGTTTTATCCAGTCCATTAACGGGTGCAATCGTTCCTTTAGAGAAAGTAGAAGATCAAGTGTTTTCATCTGGCGCTTTAGGGAAAGGAATTGCAGTTGAACCAACAGTCGGTGAACTTTATGCTCCGGCAGATGGAGAAATCACTACGTTGTTCCCAACAGGGCATGCAGTTGGTATTACTACCACTGATGGAGCGGAAGTGCTGATGCATATTGGCATGGACACTGTTGAAATGGATGGTGACGGCTTTGAAATACTTGCAAAACAAGGGGATAAAGTGAAACAAGGTGATTTATTGATCAAATTTGATATCGATAAAATCAAAGAAGCTGGACATCCAGTTGTTACGCCGATCGTTGTAACAAATAGTGCTGATTTTCTTGATGTATTAGATATGAACCAAACAGAAGTGCTTCATGGTGAAGACTTCCTGGCAGTGGTTCGTTAAAAAGATTTTTGGCTATTTGAAGTAGTATCAAGGAAAACCGGATAAAAATAGAGTCAAGCTGAAAGCGGCTCTATTTTTTCTAACGAGGATCAAATGGGCTTGTCAGGCTTATAAATTTAAGGAGGAAGATTATATGTCAAACAAAACTACTGCATTTCCAAAGGGATTTTTATGGGGCGGTGCAACAGCAGCGAATCAGTTAGAAGGAGCCTATCTTTCAGATGGTAAAGGATTATCTGTTGCAGATGCGATGCCTGGTGGCAAGCAGCGTTTTCAAGTGTTAGGCAGTGATACCTTTAATTGGGAGATCGATGAGGATAAATATATTTACCCAAATCATCGTGGCATCGATCATTATCACCGCTATAAAGAAGATATCGCACTATTTGCAAAAATGGGGTTCAAATGTTATCGCTTTTCTATCGCTTGGGCTAGAATTTTTCCTAAAGGAGACGAGTCTACGCCAAATGAAGCTGGCTTGAAGTTTTATGATCAAGTGATCGAAGAATGTTTGAAGCATGGGATTGAGCCTGTTGTGACTATTTCTCACTACGAAATGCCATTACATTTAGCTAAAGAGTATGGCGGCTGGAAGAACCGTAAGTTGATCGATTTCTTTGAAACATATGCAACGGTCGTATTGAATCGTTATGGTAAAAAAGTAAAATATTGGATGACCTTCAATGAGATCAACTCTGCTTTCCATTTTCCAGCACTTAGCCAGGGAATGGTCAAAGCGACTGGAGCCGGCGATTATCAAAATGTTTTCCAAGCATGGCATAATCAGTTTGTAGCAAGTGCTAAAGCAGTGAAAATCGGACACGAAATCAATCCAGATATGCAAATCGGATGTATGATCATTTATGCAACTACTTACAGTATCGATGCTAATCCTGTCAATCAAATGGCGACCTTAGCTCAAAATCAGGAATTCAACTTCTATTGTACGGATGCACAAGTTCGCGGTGAATATCCTGCTTATCAACAACGTATGTTTGAAAAATATGGTGTTTCTGCATTAGAAATGGGCGCAGATGACTTGGAATTGATGAAGAAATATACAGTAGACTATATTGGTTTCAGTTACTATATGTCATCAGCAGTCAATGAGACAGCTGAAGAAGAAGACACAGTGATTGGAAACTTACTAGGTGGTGTACGTAATCCATTCTTAGAAGCAAGTGAATGGGGCTGGCAAATCGATCCAGAAGGCTTGAGAATTGCATTGAATGAATTGTATGACCGTTACCAAAAACCACTATTTATCGTTGAAAATGGCTTAGGAGCGATCGATAAGGTTGACGAAAACTTCTATGTAGAAGATGATTATCGTATCGATTATCTGCGTCGCCATATTGAAGCGATGTCTGATGCAATAAAAGATGGTGTTGATCTAATGGGCTATACGCCTTGGGGATGTATTGATCTTGTTAGTGCATCGACGGGTGAAATGAGCAAACGTTATGGCTTTATTTATGTAGATTTAGATGATAATGGCGAAGGAACATTGAATCGCTATGAGAAAAAATCGTTCAACTGGTATAAAAAAGTCATTGAAACAAATGGTCAGGATCTAAATTGATACTCTTGCAGCTGAACTGTAACTTTTCAAGTTATGGTCGGCTGCTTTTTTTAGTTGAAGCAATCGTTCAGTTATTGTATAGTTGTGCTAAGTTTTCAAAGGAGGAAAACCAATGACAAACCCTTCATTACAACATCTATTTTTTATTATTATCGGTCCAAGCGGCTCTGGAAAAACAAAGGTTGCAGAAGCTGTTTTTCCAAAAGATTATAAAGTGATTTCTCACACGACCCGACCAAAGCGGCTGGGAGAACAAGAGGGAGTCGATTACTATTTTGAAACACAAGAACAGTTCCAGAACTTGATTCAGTCAAATGCTTTAGCAGAATATGATACCTATAATGGACAAAAATATGGAGTGGGCATTGATGAACTGCTGCGTAAAACAACGAAACATTGTGCATATGATGTTTTAACCTTTCAGGGATTTGAGGCGATCGAAAAGCTGTTTAAACCGATGGTGGTTCCGATTTTTTTAGATGTATCTAAAGAGAATGTGATGACTCGATTACAGGAAAGAGGAGATTTGCCTGAAGTCATTAAGGAACGTTCTGCTTTATATGATCAAGAAATCAAAAATAAAGAAAAAATCATCCATTATCCTCAACACTTCATTATAGATGCAAACCAGCCATTTGATTGTGTTGTGAAGAGTTTAGCTCACATCGTCGAAGAGTGCATAAAAAAACATGACTAGGCAAGTTCATTTTTTATAGAGCAAGTAGTTTAGTGCTAAAAATGCTTTTTGTACGACCTTTATTGATAAGCGTATTTGCTTGCTGAAATCAGGAGACACGTATAAAATAAACTCTAGGAGACATTCGGAGGGGGAAGTCGAATGGAGAAATTTATACTATCGAAAGATGTCTATGTAGAAACGGTTGCAATTCGGATAAAAGATGTAGAAACGATGGTCAGCTTTTATAAGAATGTGTTGGGTTTTGTGTTAAAATTAGAAGAAAATAATTTGTCTATTTTTGGTTCTCTGAAAAGAGACAGTCGATTACTTATATTAGAAGAAACGGAATCTGAACAGGTGGAAGTAGTTGAGAAGTCTGTCTGCTTTTCTTTGTTGATTCCAACATTGGAAGAGTTCAGCAGTCTTTTGCGGCGAATTACGGTTCATGATTATCCAATTACATGCGCCATTCAGCAAAATGGTCGAAAAAGTGTTTTTTTAAGTGATCCTGAAGGAAATGATATCGCCATTACGTATAATGATGAAACGAAGCAAACGGAAACGTCATTGCAGGAACTGGATATTCAGCATTTAATCAAATCTAGTAAAGTATTATACACGAATCTGTCTCCAGAAGTCAGATTGGATCGAGTGAAATTATATGTTGATGATAAGTCAGAACACTATCATTTCTATCAAGAAGTTTTAGGGATGGTTCCTAAATCAGATAGTGAAGATACATTAGCGATCAATGATCATAATTTTTTTATTCATTTGGAGCATTCAAAACAGTCAAACAAAAAAGCAACAACAAAAGATACTTTAGGGATCGATTTCTTTGTGCTGAATGTTGATCAGGAAGATGAAATGATCCGCTTGAAAGGGCACTTGGAAGAACAAAATCAGGCATTTTTTATCGATAATAAACGAACGATATTAACTATTTATGATCCAAGTAATATTGAATGGTGGTTTGTAAGAAACTAAGAGGGAAAATAAGATGTACGATAGAACTAAAGAAAAAATCACACAGCTCATGAATCAAGGAACGTTTTCAGGTGCGAGCTTTTCATTTATCATAAACGGCTACAGTGAAGATCATACGTGGGGCAGTGCTCAAGTCATTCCAAGCATAGAGCCGCTTACGCCTTCACTGCTTTTTGATGTGGCTTCTTTGACGAAAGTCATTTGTACTACAACGGTTGTTCTTCAATTATTGGAAGAAGGTCTGATCGATCTAGATCAACCATTTATCAACTATTTACCAGTGTTCGATGATGAAAAAATAACGATCAGACATTTATTGACTCATACATCAGATATCCAAAGCTACATCGAGAACCGTGACGAATTATCCAAAGAAGAATTGCGGGAAGCATACTATCATGTTCGGTCCGGTGATCAGCTTGGAAAAAAAGTAGCCTATACAGATACTGGAACGATACTTCTAGGCTTCATGTTGGAACATTTGTTAGGTAAGGATGCTATCGTTATCTTTAAAGAGCGAGTGTTAGAGCCTTTGGGAATGAATGACAGTTGCTTTTTACCAAAAGAGGCTTTGAAAACAGTCCCAACTGAAAAGCATCCAGTTAGAGGACTTATACGTGGCCAAACTCACGATCCCAAAGCGTTGGTTTTAGCTGAACATGCTGGAAATGCTGGATTATTTACAAATTTAGCTGACTTAAAAAAATTTGTTGGCATGTATCTGAGACAAGGGGTGGCTGGTTCTAGAAGATTGTTGAAAAAAGAAATGATTGTCTCACTTTTATCGAATCAAACACCCGATAAAAAAGGACACCGTTCACTAGGTTGGGATTTAAAAGATGACAAGGAGAAGCGACCGTTATTGTTCCATACAGGGTATACTGGGACCTTTTTATTGATTGATGTCCTAAAGCAAGAAGCGTTTATTTTTCTTTCAAATCGTGTTCATCCAATCGATCGAAGAGCAGACTATATTCAAAAGCGCGATGAACTGATTCAAATATATTTAAAAGAAAAATAACAAGCAAAGATGAATCGCTTTCTTTTTAGTGGTATAATAAATTCGAGCAAAAATGGAAGGAGTCTCAAACAATGCAGCAACCTTTATTTTTAACACCTGTTTTTCAAGAAAAAATTTGGGGTGGGGATCGTTTACATACCGTATTCGGTTTTGATCTGCCTAGTAACAAAATTGGAGAGGACTGGGCGATCAGTGCGCATCCTCATGGCGTAAGTGTCGTGAAAAATGGTGAATTTGCAGGACAGAAACTTGATGATCTATGGACCAACCATCGTGAATTATTCGGTAATGCTAAAGGAGATGTATTTCCTTTACTGACGAAGATTTTAGATGCAGAGGATGATTTATCTGTACAAGTTCATCCAGATGATGCCTATGGTTTGGCTCATGAAGGAGAATTAGGGAAAACAGAATGTTGGTACATTATCGATGCAGAACCAGGTTCAACGATCATTTATGGTCACAACGCGAAGACTCGTGAAGAACTTGAAACATTGATCAAAGAAGGTCGCTGGGATGATTTATTGCGGAAGGTTCCTGTAAAAAAAGGAGATTTTTTCTATGTCCCAAGCGGAACGATCCATGCGATTGGTAAAGGCATCATGATTTTAGAAACACAACAAAGTAGTGATACGACTTATCGTGTATATGACTATGATCGAAAAGATGATCAAGGTCAGACGCGTGAATTGCATATTCAGCAATCAGTAGACGTGACCACAGTTCCGGCGAAAGATGCGCAATTAACTATTCAGCAGCAAAATCAAGGACAATCAAGCGTCGTTACCTATTTAAAGACAGCATTTTTCAATGTCTATGAATGGCAAGTGAAAGGTATCTTGAAGTTAACGAAAAATGCGCCGTACACTTTGGCTACGGTCATTGATGGTGCTGGAAATTTGGTCATCGAAAATGAAGATGGAATGAAAGCTGAAAGCTATGAGTTGAAAAAAGGCAGCAGTTTTATCCTACCAAGTGATATAAAAAAATGGCGTATTGAAGGTGATGTTACGATCATTGCGTCTGAGCCTGGTGAGAATGCGTAGGTATCTTGGGATTGTTTAGAAATGTTTGAATCATTAGAATAGATGAAATATATAAAGAACCTGCCTGTGTTTACATAGGCAGGTTCTTTATGACCACTAGTATGAATTTTTTTGTAATAGCTTCTCAGTTTTAGCTTCGTCTTAGTAAGAAAATCAATCGAAAAGTAATTCAATATGTATCACGTTATCTTTTCTTATAGACTATCTTAAAAATGATAAATGTAGCAATCAATACAAATGTGGTGACTATTCCACCTTCAAAACCAAATGAACCGCCACTCAATAAATCTTTTCCTGCTACGGGTATTGATTTAAAGATAGAAGAGAATGAAGACAATCCACTAACCTCAGAGCCAAATATGATACCTTGGAAGAAGTTCCATACCGAGTGAAGAGCTGCAACAACGAATATATTATTTGTCTTATAAAAAATATACGAGAATAGTAAGCCAAAAAATAAAATATTCATGAAACTGATCACAGTGACACCTGGGCTTAGCAAATGCAACACTGCAAAAAATAACGAATTCCCGATCACACCTGCCCAAACACCTTTTTTGGCAGCAATTCCATTCATCAACATTCCTCTACAAATCAACTCTTCACTTAAACCTTGGATAGTATAGCCGACAAATATCAAAAGAACAAACAGCCAGTTTATATGGTCGAAATTATCGCTGATCTCAATACCCTTTAAAAGGACATTACTTAAAAATGTTGCGCCAATCATTAAGAATCCAATAAGCATGCCTAAACCATATTTTTGTAGAATTCCTGATTTTTGAAGACCTAGTGAAGAAAGTGATCTCTTTTCAAATAGTTGACAGAAAAGTAAAACTAGAATAATCGGTACAATATCAATATATAAGCTAGCTAAGTTCTCTCCCATTGATGGTTCAGTAGCGCCTTCGGAAAAACCGAACCCCATAAGAATAAAATCACCTATCATGATCATCACTAAGGATGCAAAAATGGGTAGAATTATTCCGTGATGTTTCTGTTCTTTTGTTTCTAACATTGATCCGCTTAACTGATAGTTCATTTCATTTCTCCTCACTAATATTCCTATTCTTATTTTCAACCAGATAGTGTACTAATATATTACATGATGATCTAGCATAAAGAAAAAGAAAGTCATGCATATAGGACTTTCTTTTAGAACTAGCAGCAAAAGAATTTAGAGTTGTTCCACTTGATTATACTAGTTGCTTTGAATATTACCGAACAACGACGGCTCCTTTAGTAAGATTGTATGCTTTTTCAAAAACAGCATAGTCGACCCAATATTTTCCTTTAGCTGGATCTGAAACTAAATATTTCTTGGTTTTGCTGTTATAGCCTGCTAAGGTCATGATATGGGCATTGTCTACTCCTTTGCCCCAAAAATAGTAGCCGTAAGTTGGAGATTCAAAATTATAAGTGACATACACAACGATCGGACGTCCTAAAGTTAGCTGCAATTTCAAATCAGAAGCAGAGCTGCCAGAAATATTCTGTACGTTGCCATATTTTTTGCCCCAAGTTGTTAATGGTTGTGCAAAAATCGATTGGTAAACGCCATTTGTCATAATTATATATGGGTTTCCAGCAAATCCGTTATTAGGGTCATTATTGTATGAGATCGGCATTTCGTTAAGAAATGCTGTTAAAGTATAGTTTTTGGCATAGCCTAATGTTTTGAGAGCTTGCAATAAAGAGGCTGCTTCACACCCCATAGGCGCATTTGAAGCGTATTGGTTGATGAATGGTACATTCAATTCTGCCGATTTATTTTCCCAAAAGCTTTTAGAAAGTGGCGGAGCTTTTTGTTCTTTTCGCACGAGTTGGATTTCTATAGCTTCTAAACGCAAACTAAATCCTGAACTGCCGACAATCCCACTGTTTTTGTTCCAGCCAGAATTTCCTATTTTCTCAAGGTGCCCTCGATAATAGACATCGAAATGTTTGGCTAATTCTCCAGTCAAACGCACATCATAAGCCTCTACACGTTTCGATTGACCTGTGGTTCCACTTAGCTGGTTATTCGCTACGTATTTTTGCCAGCCAATGTTTTGAACGTGCGTTCTATATTCGATACCGCCAGATACTGGGGCATTACTGACGTTTACTTTGATTGCTTCTACACGCTTGCTTTGACCGATAGAGCCGTTTGTTTGGCCATTCATACTTGGCGCTTGCCAGTCTTTATCTTGAACGTGACTTTGGTAAGAAACTGTAGGCTGTTTGTATTGAACAAAGGGCCGTTTTACTGGACCAGGTGAAGCGGCCCCTTTTTTGACCAATTGGATTTCAATGGATTCTAATTGATAGCTGAAACCTGCTGTACCAGCATTTTGTCCGTTACTGGTCCAGTCCAACCAGCCAAAATTTTTTGCATGAACTCGATAATAAACATCGAAGTGCTGAGCCATTTCTCCAGTCAAACGAATACTCAAGGCCTCCATTCGTTTCGACTGCTTCATCGTGCCAGTCATTGCATCATTGGCAACATACCCTTGCCAGCCAATATCCTGCACATGACTGCGGTATTCGATCCCGCCTGAAACAGGCAGATTGTCTACTGCGATCTTCATCGCTTCCATACGCTTTGATTGACCAGTTGTTCCACTCAATTGACCATTCATTTTGACGCCTTGCCAGCCGATATCTTGGATATGACTTTGGTATTTTATATTTGGCTTTTTATATTGAACAAAGGGGCGGGTTGTTGTACCAGGTGCCGTTTGTCCTTTTTCTACTAGTTGAATCTGGAGTCCTTTGATATCATAAGAAAAACCGGTCGTACCAGCATTTTGTCCATTCGTTGCCCAATCCAGCCAGCCAAAATTTTGAACCTGTAGTCTGTAGTAAATGTCATAGGTTTCTTTGAGTGTCCCAGTTAGCTGGATTTGGACTGCTTCCATCCGTTTTCCAGAGACGCCGCTAATGCTATCGGCATCAGCAAAATTTTGCCAGCCGATATCTGCTACATGAGCACGGTATTGCACAGTACCTAATTCTGCAGAAGCACCTTCGAGAGTTATTTTGAAAGCTTCAATTCTGCTATTAGGGTATTCTGCGATCGCGCCATTGTTTTGTACAGCTTGCCAGCCTGATTGTTCATTATAAATTGAATAAGTGAGAGACATTGGCGCTGCTTTTTCTGCTGTAGGTTCTGGTTCGGATGTGGTCGTACTTTCAGAGCTGGTAGCTGTAGGCTCCGTAGTACTTTCCGTACTCTGTACTACTTGTTCACTAGTTGTCGTTTCAGTTATTTCATCTTCAATGGTAGCTTGAGACTCGATGACTACCTCTTCAGATGAAGCACTAATTGTGCCAAATGTAAAAACAGCAACAATCCCAATTAGCAAAAAAAATGAGTTCTTCATCATCGTTACCTCCAGTTGATTTATTTAGATACCAGTCGCAAATGTATGAGTGTTCTGTGAGGATAATTTGTTCTTTTTTTATAATTCTCATTCGCTCTTTTAACTTTAGCATATTACGACTTTTACTGCACCACTTAGCCACAGGGATAAAGGGGAACACTTTTATGGCAAAAAAACAAGCTATATGTATAATGATTAGCTATAGTAAAATAGGGATGAGGTAGAATGTTTGAATTTCAAGTAGACTTGTGAGACTATCTTTCAAAAATGGAGTTGTAGCTGTTCTTGTCATAGGCATTATAGGATACTTTATCTTAGAAATTACGTTGACCGCGTTATGGTTAGTAAGACTAAAAGAACTGGCTGTTATAAAAAGGATCAGTAGAGGAATGTAAAATATATCGACTCAAGCTGAGCGAATGAGTGCAGGCGATCGAAGTATAATCACAGCACACAAAAGAGCCGTAAGCAGTTGTTATCTTCTTAATAACAGTTGCTTACAGCTCAAAATTTAATAAAAATTCTTGTATTTTATGGATCGATCCTATGGTGGTTGTTATTAAGCTAGAATCATTTCCTCAGGAATGACAAAAGGTTCTCCGTACTTTTTTTCCAAAGCTGTCTTGATCAATCGGATACCAAGATTTTCATTTCTAGCCAAGATCGGACCATGGAAGTATGAGCCAAAGACATTTTTGTAGATGACACCCTCAGAACCGTCTTCATTATTATTGCCTTTTCCTTGAACAACATTTCCAAGCGGACGCTCACCTTTACCTAAAAAGGTTCGGCCATTATGATTCTCAAAACCATAATATGTTTCGTTGAATTCTTCATTATGAATAACGATATCCCCGATGTAGCGGTTATTGTCTTGACTTAATGTATAGTGATCTAAGGCACCAATACCGTGGATTTTTTCCCCTTTAGCACCCATATAATAATGCCCAAGTAATTGGAAGCCGCCGCAGATCGCCAGCATGACGCCATCATTCTCGATATATTCTGTTAATGTCTCTTTTTTTGTCTGAATATCATCCGAGATGATCAGCTGTTCAAAATCTTGACCTCCGCCAATAAAGACTAAATCATATTTTTTTGGATCAAAATCTTCATAAACACTGACGATCTCCGAACGAAAAGTTACATTCATTTTTTCAGAAAGGTATTTAAGCATCAACAAATTTCCATTATCACCATAGGTATTCAGTAAATTTCCGTATAAATGACAAACAACTAATTCTTTAGGCACCATTCATTCCTCCTTGAATATAGCCTTGAGCAGCTAATGATTTTCGTAACTGTAAAACTGCTGTGTAGGTTGCTAAAATGTAAACATGTTCTGTTGGCAGCTCTTTGATCGCAGCAATTACATCATCTATCGCAGGGATTTCTCTTAATTTATCCTCTGGAATGCCCGCAACTTTTAAACGCAGAGCCATATCCTGATGGCGGTCGCCACCTGCAATCACCTCTGGAATGTCCATTGTAGCCAATGCTTCATGATCTCCGTCCCAGATCCAGCTCACATCGATTCCGTCTGCGTAATTCGCATTAAGTAATGAGACCAGTGAGAAGGAGTAAGGGGCAAGCCCCATCATATCGATAACTTGATTGATACCTACAGGATTCTTCACCAAAATCAAGGTACATTGTTTTCCTTCGATGGTGATGACTTCTTGACGGCCAAAAACTTTTTCATCATAGCTTAAGCCTGCTCTGATTTTCTCAGGTGCAACACCATAGTGTTCAGCTACTGCTGTGGCTGCTAAAGCATTATACACATTATACATTCCGCCAACTGCGATGTTGTATTCTGCGCCATCGATCACAAAATCGGCAGAAACGTTATCCATTCGAACCATCTCAGTTAATTGAACATCTAATTCTGGACGATGGAAGTCGCAATTTGGACAATAATATTTTCCTAAATTCGCATACGTGATCATTTTGTAGTGTAAGATATGATGACACTTAGGACAAAGCAAGCCGTCTGTATTATAATGCGCCATCTGTTCTTCATCTGGCTGGTGATTGAAGCCATAATATTTTCTAGGATTGATTGTTTCAATGGAATTGAAGATCGGTGAATCACCATTACATAAAATCGGTGCGTTTGGTGCTTGCGCAGCACCATCAACGATCAATTTGTACGTTGTATAAATTTCGCCATAGCGGTCCATTTGATCACGAAAGATATTTGTAAATAAAAATAGTTTTGGTTCAATATATTTAGTTACACGGCTTAAGCTGGCTTCATCGATCTCAAGAACAGCAAACTTTTGTTTTGCTCCTTTATTTTTGGCAGATAAAAAGGTTGAAACGATGCCTTGTTCCATATTTGCCCCAGTTGGATTCGTTAAAACATGATCGAACTCTTGTCTTAAAATATTAACAGTCAAAGCTGTCGTCAATGTTTTTCCGTTTGTTCCTGTGACAACGATGATTTCATAGTCTTTTGCTAATGTATCTAAAATTTTAGGATCGATTTTTAATGCTAATTTTCCAGGGTAGCTGCTGCCGCCTTTAAAAAATGTTTGTAATAACCATTGAGAAGTTTTTCCAGCAAAAATCGCTGCATGGCTTCTGATTCCCATAAAGTGACCTCCAATTTGTCTCAATTATTCGTGTCTAAAGACAACAATAAACTCAATCTATAATAACACAACTGAAAAAAAAAATTAATTCCTTTTGCTTTTTCTTACTATAATATAAAGAATTTACACTAACGTATAAAAAAAGTGACTGGTCGTTCCTTTAAAAAAGGAATCTACCAGCCACCAGATTTGATTATTTCGCATCTATATAGCTATATAACGTGTATTTGGAAATATTAAAGAAATTAGCGACTTTATCTCCAGACTTTGTGACTAAAAATGCGCCCTTATTATTCAAAAATTGAATACACTTTACTTTGTCATCTTTGGTCATAAGCGGAACAGGCTTGCCCACTAATTTAACAGATTCTTCGATCAGGTCATCTAAAAGTTCGTTGATGTCTTGAGGAATATAATCTGGCTCTTTGTTGCTGTCTTCTTGTTCATCAATTGAAATCAAAGATTTTAAGGTAGATTCAGCCGCGATCAAAGAGGTGATATCATAATTGATCGCAAAAATTCCGTCTAAGCTTCCGGATTTATCTTTAAAATAAATGGTACTTGATTTTAAGATTCGTCCGTCGTGGGTTCTTGTTAGGTAATTGATGTGGTCAACTAAATCAGCTGGATCTTTTTTCAACGCCTCAAGAACGACTTGAGAAGGACCATCTCCAAGCTGACGGGAAGAAACATGACCGTTTTCAATGGATACAATCGTATTGTTTACATTGTCTTCATTGATTTTGTGGATCACTATTTCACAGTTTTCGCCAAACTGACCTGCCAAGGCTTTGGCAACTTGCGTAAGAAAAATTAACTTTTCATCTGAAAGCATGAGGTTCTCCTTTCTAATGTGTATAAAATAATAAAACTCGATAAGTAAGATAGTTCTTTGATTTATAAGCCCTAGATACGAAAATCAAGAACGAATATATGTACTCCAATAAACAAAGGAAAGTCTTTTATCAGTTTCTGTTTGTAATAATATCATGCGCCAATTTATAATACAAGACAATGGTCACGATGCACTAAAAAATATTTTTTAGGTAGCATTGTTTTTTTTTAGGTTAAGTGGTATAATTTACTCGAGTTAGAGGAAATAGTTTGCTGAAAGCAATGATGCGAACGCTTTCATCTGTTTTTAGAATAACAGAAAAAAATCGAACAGCCAACTATTTATACTTTCGTGAATAGTTGAACTAGTTATTTTGTAAGCGATTACTTATTTGTAGAAAATTAAAAAATTGAACTTATAGGAGGAGCAATGATGTTATTAGTTGGAAATGGACGGTTGATTGCCAGAGATGCACAAGGAACTTTTTATGACGATGGATGTGTAGCACTTGAGGGAACGACGATCAAAAAAGTAGGCTCAACAGCTGATCTGCGTAAAGAATTTCCAGAGGCTGAATTCATAGATGCCAAAGGCGGCGTGATCATGCCAGGATTTATCAATATGCATAATCATATCTACAGCACATTTGCAAGAGGCTTGAGAATCAACGGGTATCATCCAAAGAATTTTATGGATATATTAGAAGGACAATGGTGGCGGATCGATCGTACATTGAATTTAGATGACTCTTATCATAGTGCAAAAATTGCCTATCTGGACAGTATCAAAAATGGGGTCACAACGGTTTTCGATCATCATGCAAGCTATGGTGCGATTGAAGGAAGCTTAACACAACTATCAAACGCAGCAGATGAATTAGGTGTTCGAACTTGTTTATGCTATGAAGTTTCTGATCGAGATGGGGAAGAGAAGATGAAAGCAGCTGTAAAAGAGAATGCTGATTTTATCAAAGCGAGTGCTGCTAGAAACGATGATATGCAAAAAGCAATGATGGGCATGCATGCAGCGTTCACTTTATCAGATAAATCGTTAGAACACTGTGCTGCCAATACTCCAGAAGGCGTGGGGTATCATATCCATATCGCAGAAGATATTGCAGATGTTTATGATTCATTGAAAAAACATGGGAAACCGATCATCAATCGTCTCTTCGATCTTGGCATTTTAGGCAAACAAACGATGGCAGGTCACTGTATTCATATCGGTCCTCATGAAATGGAAATTTTACGAGACACAAACACTATGGTTGTGACGAATCCAGAGTCAAATATGGGCAATGCAGTTGGGTGTCCGCCAGCAATGCGGATGTTTAATGACTATGGTATTTTAATGGGGCTTGGAACAGATGGCTATACGAATGATGTCACTGAATCCTATAAAGTAGGCAATATCATCCATAAGCATCATTTGGCAGATCCTAATGCTGCCTGGGCAGAAATTCCTGAAATGCTTTTCAATAATAATCCTAAAATGGCGAATCGCTACTTTGAAAAGAAACTAGGGGTTTTAGAAACAGGTGCAGCAGCAGACGTGATCGTTTTAGATTATAAAGGCCCGACACCGATGACAAAAGATAATTACAATTCTCATATTCTTTTTGGAATGAATGGCGGAGCTGTAACAGATACGATCATCAATGGCGAGATTCGTATGAGAAATCGTGAAGTTCAAGGGGTTGACGAAGCAAAAATTTGGCATGATGCACAAGCGCAAGCACAAAGCCTTTGGAACAGAATCAACGATTGATCGTTAATAATGAATTAGCGTAGAAACTCTTTTCAGGTTGAACACTGAGACAATTAGCTAAATGAGAGCCCTTTGTTCAAGCTGATCTTAACAAAGCAGAAAACTAAAAAAGGAGTGACACACATGAGTGACATCATGCATCCGATCTCGGTCGATGGGTTATTGAACTGGATTTTAAACGAATATAAAAATGAATCAACTATTTTCGGTGTACGAAAGTTTTACAAAGCAGACCCTACTAAAACAATTCCGCTTTTTGGTGAAAAAATGGAGACACCGTGTGGTCCTGCTGCTGGACCGCATACGCAATTATCACAAAACATCATTGCTTCTTATTTAACTGGTTCACGTTTTTTTGAAGTGAAAACAGTACAGATCATCGACGGAGAGGATTTGCCTGTTAGTAAACCCTGTATTACTGCGGCTGATGAGTGTTATAACGTCGAATGGTCGACAGAATTAAAAGTACCGCAAGCGTATGATGAATATGTCAAAGCATGGTTTATTTTAAAACTGTTGAGTAAAGAATTGGGATTGGGCGATCCGGACGGGTTTATCTTTAACATGAGTGTTGGATATGACTTAGCAGGAATTCAGTCTCCGAAAATTGATAAATATATTACCGATATGCAAGATGCTCAAGGCACACCGATTTGGGCAGAGTGTATTGAAGCTGCCTATAAATATTTGCCGCAGTTCAAGCATATTGATAAAGCATACATTGACAGCATCAGTTCAAACGTGTGTCGTTCCATCACATTATCGACATTGCACGGTTGTCCATCAGATGAGATCGAGCGAATCACGACCTATTTATTGGAAACGAAAGGTCTTAATTCATTCATCAAATGTAATCCAACGATGCTTGGTTATGAATACACACGTCAAACAATGGACGATTTAGGTTTTGATTATATGGTGTTTGATGATCATCATTTCCTAGAAGATCTGCAGTTTGAAGATGCAGTGCCGATGCTGCAACGACTGCAAAAATTAGCAGACAGCAAAGGATTGAACTTTGGTGTGAAAATCACGAATACTTTTCCTGTGGGGATCGCAGAAGATGAGCTTCCAGGAGATGAAATGTACATGTCCGGGCGGTCATTATTCCCGTTAAGTATTTCTCTTGCCAAAAAATTATCAGATGCCTTTGATGGCAAACTGCAAATTTCATACTCTGGCGGAGCAGATATTTTTAATATCAAAGACATTTTTGATGCTGGGATTTGGCCGATCACGATGGCAACGACATTATTAAAGCCGGGCGGTTATCAACGAATGAATCAGGTGGCCAATTTATTGGGTGATTCGGATTATCCAACGGATGTGCAAGTAAACTTGGAAAAATTAGGGCGAATCGTTGAGAAAGCAAAAACGCAAAGTCGCTATAAAAAATCGATTAAATTACCAGAAAGCCCTAAGCTTCGGACAACTGTTCCATTGACAAACTGTTATACAGCTCCATGTCGAAGTGATGGCGGCTGTCCAATCAATCAGGATATTCCTGCTTACCTCCGTTATGTGAGCGAAGGCAACTATTTAGAAGCACTGAAAGTGATCGTTGATAAGAATCCGTTACCATTCATCACTGGAACGATTTGTGCTCATCCATGTATGACGAAATGTACACGTCAATTCTATGAAGGCTCGATCAAGATCCGTGAAGCAAAACTGGAAGCTGCTGAGCATGCTTATGATGAATTGATGGCTTCGATGACGAAACCCGTTCGTAAAGAAAATGCTGTTAAAACGGCAGTTGTCGGTGGGGGACCTGCTGGAATTTCGGCTGGCTTCTTACTTGCTCGTGAAGGAATGCCGGTAACCGTTTTTGAAAAAGCTGATACGATCGGCGGTGTTTGTAGTCAGATCGTTCCAGAATTCAGAATTTCAATGAAATCTGTTCAAAATGATGTTGAAATGGCGAAATTCATGGGCGCAGAATTTAAAACAGGGCAAGCGGCACCAAGTTTAGAAGAATTGAGAGCACAAGGCTACACGAATGTCATTTATGCGATCGGTGCCTGGAAACATGGCAAATTGAGACTTGAATCAGGAGAGGCAATAAACTCACTTGAATTCTTAAAAGCAAATAGAGAAAACACGCAAGTCAATCCATACGGTGAACAAATCGTCGTTGTCGGTGGAGGAAATACAGCGATGGACTGCGCAAGAGCAGCCACTACGTTGCCAGGCGTGAAAAAAGTTTCTGTCGTTTATCGTCGTGACAAACGAAACATGCCAGCGGATGAAGAAGAATTGTACTTTGCTTTGGAAGATGGGGTGGAATTTTTAGAACTGTTGTCCCCAATCAAATTGGAGAACGGTCTACTGACTTGTGAAAAAATGCGTTTAGGTGAACGTGATGCTTCGGGGCGTCGTAGACCAGTCAGTACAGGTGAATTGACAGAGGTTCCAGCAGATACAGTGATTGCGGCAGTGGGTGAAAAAGTCGATACTGATTTTTACCAATCGATCGGTATTACAACTGATCAGTATGGAAAGGTTGTTTCAAATCAAGAAACACTTGAAACAAATTTAAAAGATGTTTACGTGATCGGTGATGCGAATTTAGGTCCGGCAACGATCGTCGAAGCAATTGCAGATGCGACAAAAGCTGCCAGCAATATTTGCCAAATCCATAATGAACATTATGAGCAAACAAATTTGAACAGCGATGTTGCTTCAGTTCGCAATAAACGCGGCATTCTTGAACCAAATGAAGCACTGTGCGGCCAAGCTTCAAATTGCTTGGAATGTTCAACGATTTGTGAATCTTGTATGGATGTTTGTCCAAACCGCGCCAATATCGTTGTAACAGTGAAAGGGCAACCGCAGATCGTCCATGTAGATCGGATGTGTAATGAATGTGGTAACTGTGAAACCTTCTGTCCTTACGCAAGTGCACCATACAAGGACAAATTCACATTGTTTAATACGGAAGCTGATTTCAACGATAGTACAAACTCCGGATTCTATGTGATCGATCCGAGAGAAAAAGCTTGCCTGGTTCGTTTATGGGGCAATGTTTCAACTATTCGTTTGGATCAGGCTGACCTAGAAATTCCGGAAGACTTAATTGAATTGATGGATACGATGATCGAAAGCTATGATTATTGTATGCAAATGTAAAAAGACATGAGTTGCCCAAAAAACAACTTCTGAATCGATGGAGGTTAAAATATGTCTATTCTTTTGAAAGGCGGAGTTGTAGTCTCCGCAAAAGATCGTCGCCAGCTGGATGTCAGGCTGGACGGTGAAACGATCATTGAAATGGGAACAAATTTAGCAATAGGTGAGTCCGAGGTAGAAGATGTCACAGGATGTTTTTTACTACCGGGATTTATCGATGCGCATACACATTTAGAATTGAATAATGGAAAAGGTTCGATGGGGACAGCTGATAATTTTTACACAGGCAGTAAAGCCGCTGTTGCCAAGGGAACAACGACCGTTATCGATATGGCCACACCAAGCAAAGGCAGTTCGTTGAAAGACTGCCTGGCTGCTTGGGATCATTTAGCTAAAGGAAATAGTTCATGTGATTATACGTATCACATGTCGATCATTGAATGGAATCCTGAAATCAAAGCAGAGATCAAAGAGATGATCGATGCTGGAATCACTTCTTTCAAGATGTATATGGCTTACGATAATCTACGAACAAAGGATGCTGAAATTTTTGAAGCAATGCAGGAAATTCGAACGTTTGGCGGCATGCTTGGTATCCATTGTGAAAATGGCGACATGGTCAATGAAATGATTGCTAAATTTGTAGCAGAAGGAAAAGTAAGTCCTCATTATCATCCGCTAACGAGACCAGATTCTGTTGAAGCAGAGGCGGTAGAGCGTTATCTGATGATTGCTGATCTAGCAGATTTGCCAGTGAATATTGTGCATCTTAGCACAAAACGTTCTCTGGAAGCTGTTCGCCGGGCCCGTGAAAGAGGGCAAAAAGTGTATGTTGAAACTTGTCCGCAATACCTAGTTTTGGACGAACATCTGTATGATGGTCCGGATTTTGAGGGAGCTAAATACGTTTGCTCACCGCCATTACGTTCGATAGAAGATCAAGCGGCTTTATGGACAGGTGTTATTGAAGGGACAGTCGATACGATCTCTACCGATCATTGCAGCTTTAATTTCGAAGGACAAAAAACGATCGGAAGAACTGATTTCAGTAAAATTCCAAATGGGATGCCTGGTGTAGAAACAAGGCCGGAACTGATTTATACCCATGGTGTAGCAGCAAATAAAATCACCCTAGAACGTATGGTGGGACTTCTTTCAGAAGACATTGCTAAGCAGTTTGCATTGTATCCGCAAAAAGGTGTGATCCAACAAGGCAGTGATGCAGATATCGTTGTTTGGGATCCAGAAAAATCGGGTGTGATTTCTGCGGCAACACAGCTGCAAAATGTGGATTATACCCCCTATGACGGTTTTGAAACAAAAGGAGCTGCTCGTTCTGTCTATCTTAGAGGACAAAAAGTTGCTGAAGAGGGGCAGATGATCAATGAGAAAAAAGGTCGATTTGTTTTTAGAACGATCGGTCAAAATAAGTAATGGAATCAATCAACCCATGTTGATTTAAATAATAAATACGGAGGGGAACATTTTTGGAAAAAATAAAATGGACGGCAAATGAAATGCCTAAAACAGATGATCAGTATTTATCACTGATGTCGAAGGATTCGATTGAAAAAGCGTTGGCTTTTCATCAGAGTTTTCCGCAATATAGCCAAACGCCATTGGCTGAAGTAAAAAATATGGCTGAGTATTTAGGATTAAAAGACTTCTTTGTTAAAGATGAATCCTATCGCTTCGGATTGAATGCCTTTAAAGTACTTGGCGGTTCATTTGCGATGGCAAATTACATTGCAGAAAAATTAGGGAAAGATGTATCTGATCTGACCTACGATGTTTTAACCTCTGACAAGCTACGTGATGAATTCGATCAAGCAACATTCTTTACAGCAACTGATGGAAATCACGGGCGTGGTGTTGCCTGGGCGGCAAATAAATTAGGGCAAAAATCAGTTGTGCTAATGCCGAAAGGTTCAACACAAACACGGAAGGAAAACATTGAAAAAGAAGGCGCCAAAGTCACGATCGAAGAAGTCAATTATGATGAGTGCGTTCGGATGGCTAACAAAATGGCTGAAGAAACTGAAAACGGTGTCATGGTCCAAGATACTGCGTGGGACGGCTATGAGAAAATCCCGACCTGGATCATGCAAGGCTATGGAACAATGGCTTTAGAAGCATCTAAACAATTAGAAGAAGTAGGAAATAAGCGTCCAACACACGTATTCGTTCAAGCAGGTGTGGGAAGCTTGGCTGGGGCAGTCGTTGGGTATTTCGCCAATTTGTATCCGGATAATCCTCCGACCATGGTCGTTGTAGAAGCACAAGCTGCAGATTGTTTATATAAATCGGCGATCGAAAAAGACGGCAAGATTCGTTTTGTTGAAGGAGACTTACAAACGATCATGGCAGGGCTTGCCTGCGGTGAACCAAATACGATTTCATTCGATATTTTGGAAAATCACACGTCTGTTTTTGTTTCAGCACCAGATTGGGTTTCAGAAAAAGGAATGAGAATGCTCGGAGCGCCATTAAAAGGTGATCCGCAAGTGATTTCAGGAGAATCAGGAGCTGTAGCAATGGGCTTAGTAGCAACTGCTATGAAAGATCCTGAGTACAAAGAATTACGTGATGTCTTGAAACTGGATGAACATTCTACCGTCTTGATGTTTTCAACAGAAGGCGATACAGATCCAGATAATTATAAAAAAATCTTATGGGGGTAATGGTAAATGGATTTCAAAGCAATTAACGCAGCAGCAGAAGGTTACAGAGCAGACATGATCAAGTTCTTACGTGATCTTGTAAAGATTCCGGGAGAAAGTGCTGAAGAAGGCGCAAAAATGGATCGTGCGAAAGCAGAAATGGAAAAACTAGGATTTGATAAAGTCGAAGTTGATCCTCAAGGAAACTTATTAGGATATATGGGAACTGGTAAAAAGCTAATTGCTTTTGACGGACATATGGATACAGTTGGAATCGGTGAAATGAGCAACTGGGAATTTGATCCATATGACGGATACGAAACAGATACAGAAATCGGTGGTCGTGGGACTTCTGACCAAGAGGGCGGAATCGTTTCCGCTATCTACGGTGCAAAAATCATGAAAGACTTAGGTCTATTATCTGAAAAATATACAGCACTAGTTACAGTGACTGTGCAAGAAGAAGACTGCGATGGCTTATGTTGGCAATATATCATCAAAGAAGACAACATTCGTCCAGAATTTGTTGTGTCGACTGAACCGACAGATGGCGGAATTTACCGTGGGCAACGTGGACGTATGGAAATCAAAGTTGAAGTTAAAGGTGTTTCATGTCATGGCTCTGCACCCGAACGCGGAGACAATGCGATTTATAAAATGGCAGATATTTTACAAGATGTGCGTGCATTGAATAACAATGGCGACACAGAAAGTACAGCAATCAGAGGTTTAGTTCGCATGCTTGATCCAAAATACAATCCAGAATGGAAAGAAGCTCGTTTCTTAGGTCGCGGAACCGTTACAGCTTCGCAAATTTTCCACTCTTCTCCAAGCCGTTGTGCAGTTGCTGATGGTTGTACTGTTTCATTAGACCGCCGTATGACTGCAGGCGAAACATGGGAAAGCTGTCTAGAAGAGATTCGTCAATTACCGGCAGTTAAAAAATATGGTGATGATGTTGTTGTATCAATGTATGACTATGATCGTCCATCTTACACAGGCTTGTCTTATCCGATCGAATGTTACTTCCCAACATGGGTGATCCCAGAAGACCATGGCGTAACGAAAGCATTGATGGAAACACACAGAAATCTTTACGGGGAAGAACGTGAAGGTTCAAAAGAAACTATTGAAATGCGTAAAGCTCGTCCGCTTCTTGATAAATGGACCTTCTCAACCAATGGTGTATCGATCATGGGCCGTAACGGCATTCCATGTATTGGATTCGGACCTGGTGCCGAAGCACAAGCACATGCGCCAAATGAAAAAACATGGAAAGACGATTTGGTTCGTTGTGCAGCAGTTTATGCTGCATTGTCAAGTGTTTATTGCGAAAACAACTAAATTATCTCGCAAGAAAGTGAGTCTCAAAAAAAATAATAGGAATCATCGAATGATCGTCCTGATGAGTAAAGGACATCAGGGCGGTCCTTTCGCTATTACTAATCAAAAGGGAGAAATAACATGGAAACTTTTAACGAATATATTGCAAAATTGGACAAATTAGAATTTGATAAAATGTACGAAAATGACTTTTTCTTAACTTGGGAAAAAACACGTGATGAACTAGAAGCAGTCTTTACAGTAGCTGATACGCTACGTTATTTACGTGAAAACAATATCTCTACGAAAATTTTCGATAGCGGATTAGGAATTTCCTTATTCCGTGACAACTCAACGAGAACTCGTTTTAGTTTTGCATCTGCTTGTAACCTTTTAGGATTAGAAGTTCAAGATTTAGATGAAGGAAAAAGTCAAATTTCTCATGGTGAAACAGTTCGTGAAACAGCAAACATGATTTCATTTATGGCAGATATCATTGGGATTCGGGATGATATGTATATCGGTAAAGGAAATGCCTATATGCATGAAGTATCTGAATCTGTTCAAGAAGGACATAAGGATGGCGTATTAGAACAACGTCCGACATTAGTCAATTTACAATGCGATATCGATCATCCGACACAAGCGATGGCAGACGCACTTCATTTGATTCATGAATTTGGCGGCGTTGAAAACCTTAAAGGCAAGAAAATCGCTATGACTTGGGCTTATTCTCCATCTTACGGCAAACCATTATCAGTTCCTCAAGGAATCGTTGGTTTGATGACACGTTTAGGGATGGACGTTGTTTTAGCTCATCCAGAGGGCTATGAGATCATGCCGGAAGTAGAAGAAGTGGCGAAGAAAAATGCTGCTGAATCAGGAGGTTCATTTACGAAAACAAACAGCATGGCAGAAGCGTTCAAAGATGCTGATGTTGTTTATCCTAAGAGCTGGGCACCATTTGCAGCGATGGAAAAACGCACACAATTATACGGTGAAGGCGATCAAGCTGGAATCGATGCGTTAGAAAAAGAATTATTAGCAGATAATTCCAACCATAAAGATTGGGAATGTACGGAAGAATTGATGAAAACGACAAAAGACGGCAAAGCATTATATATGCACTGCTTGCCTGCTGATATCACTGGTGTTAGCTGTGAAGAAGGAGAAGTAGCTGCCTCTGTCTTTGATCGTTATCGTGTTCCTCTATACAAAGAAGCTAGCTACAAACCATATATCATTGCGGCAATGATCTTCTTAAGTAAAGTGAAGAGCCCGCAACAAACATTGAAAGAGCTTGAACAAAAAGCGACACCGAGAGAAGTAAAATAAACGGTGTAAAGATCATTGGCATGAAGTGAGATGCTTTTTCTATCAATGATGATAGTTATTAGTAAAATAATTTGCTCTCTTTTAGAAATACCATTGAAATGATAATAAGACCTTTCCAAGTCCATTTATATTGGCTATCGGTTAAGAAAAAGTTGTTTTGAGACGAATCTGCTGTCCACAGGTTCTGACCACTTCATGCACAATTCAGATTTTTCTTAACACTCATTGACAGGATTTATTGAAGAGAAAGCATCTTACTTTTTTACTAAAATATCGAAACGATAAGGTGGATGATTGAATGGTAAAACGAGTAGTCGTTGCCCTTGGCGGAAATGCCTTAGGGGATAATTTAACAGAACAAATGACCGCAGTCAAAGAAACATCAAAAGCAATCGCGGATTTGATCGAAGCAGGATATGAAGTGATTTTATCACATGGGAATGGTCCTCAAGTTGGGATGATCCAATTAGCGATGGAAGAACTTTCCTTAAGCAATCCTGAAAAATATCCAACAGTTCCATTATCGGTCTGCGTAGCCATGAGTCAAAGCTATATTGGGTATGATTTACAAAATGCTCTTCGGGAAGAATTGCTAAGCCGTGATATCACACAGCCTGTAGCAACGGTGATCACTCAAGTCGGTGTAGATCCAAAAGATCCAGCTTTTGAGCGTCCAGCAAAACCGATCGGACGTTTTATGTCTAAAGAAGAAGCCGATCAATTGGTGAAAGAGAAACACGTAACAGTCGTTGAAGATTCAGGTAGAGGCTATCGCCAAGTCGTTGCTTCACCAAAACCAAAAGAAATCATTGAAGTTGAAACGATCACATCATTGATCAAGTCTGGCCAAACAGTGATTGCTTGTGGCGGCGGTGGAATTCCAGTTGTTAAGGAAGGCAATCATTTGAGCGGTGTTCCAGCAGTGATCGATAAAGACTTTTGTAGTGAATTACTAGCAGAATTGGTAGATGCTGATTTATTGATCATTTTGACAGCTGTTGAAAAAGTATGTGTCGATTTTGGTAAACCAACACAAAAAGAATTAACGAATGTTACGATCGATGAAATGAAGCAACATGCCAAAGATGGTCAGTTTGCACCTGGATCGATGTTGCCGAAAGTTGAAGCAGCGATTCAATTTGCGGAATCAAAACCAGGACGTAAAACGTTGATCACTCTTTTAGAAAAAGCGAAAGATGGGATTCTTGGTAAGACAGGAACAACCATTCAACAATAAAGAAACTAACGAATTCAAATAGGAATAGGAGTGAAGTAGATGACAAATAAAATGATCAATTCAGCAAATGCACCAGCAGCAGTAGGACCGTATTCACATTCTGTATTCGCAGGACAGACACAATACATTTCCGGACAGTTAGGACTTGATCCTGTAAGTGGTGAAATGAAGGAAACAGTTGAACAACAGGCAGAACAAGCACTAACGAATCTAGGAGCTATTCTTAAAGAAGCAGGTATGACCTATGACCATGTGGTAAAAACAACGGTCTTTTTAAAGAATATGTCAGATTTTGCTAAAATAAATGACATTTATGGAAAATACTTCTCAAACACTCTTCCTGCTCGTTCGTGTGTAGAAGTATGTGAGTTACCAAAGAACGGACTTTTTGAAGTAGAAGCAATCGCAGTCAAAAATTGATTTTTAAAAGACTTTCGTAAAGAAAAGGGTTGCGGATTTTTGAGACTCGTTAAGTGCAGTCCTTTTTAAAATAAAAAGAGAAGAAGGAAACTTGCCTATGAGTGAAAAGGAAGAAAAGGCATTGTTCGAATACGATGCCAAGTTATCGATCAAAGAAGCTGTTCCGATGGGCTTACAACACGTCGTAGCAGCAGTCGTCGGGATCGTTACACCAGGGATCATGATTGCCAAAGTTTGTAATCTAGATTCCGGTGATACAACGATCATGATTCAGACATCGCTGATTTTTTCAGCAATTGCTACGTTGATCCAGCTATTTCCGATTTTTGGGAAGGTTGGTTCTAGACTGCCTGTGATGATGGGAGCGAGTTTTGCTTATGTACCGATTCTAATGGCTATTGGGGGAGATTTCGGTATTGCCGCAATATTTGGGTCACAGTTAGTCGGCAGTATCTTGGTTATTTTAGTTGGTTTATCGATTAAAAAAATTCGGATATTGTTTCCTCCGCTAGTTACTGGTACAGTTATATTGAGTATTGGATTATCTCTATTTCCAGTAGCGATCAAGTATATGGCTGGTGGTGCCGGCAGTCCTGATTTTGGTTCTGCTCAAAACTGGCTGGTGGCGTTACTGACATTTGCAGTAGTCTTTTATTTTAATTATTTTTCTAAAGGTTTTCTAAAATTGTCGTCCATTTTAAATGGAATGATCATTGGTTATATCGTATCGTTAGTTTTAGGGATGGTCGATTTTGGCCCTGTACAAGAAGCATCAGTGTTTCAGGTGATCACACCGCTTTATTTTGGGCTTGATTTTCAACTCGTTCCAATTTTGACTTTAGTGGTCATGTTTATTGTCGATGCCGTGCAGGCGATCGGTCAGTTTACAGCTACGACTGTTGGTGCAATGGATCGCGAGCCAACGGATAAAGAGCTTTCCGGTGGAATTATGGGAAGCGGTTTCTCGAACTTTATCGGCAGCTTTTTCGGTTCAGTTCCAGTCGCTACTTTTGGTCAAAATGTTGGGTTAGTAACTGTAACAAGAGTGATCAATAAATATGTGATGGTTTTTGCTTCTGTCATTCTGTTGGTCGCAGGATTTGTTCCAAAAGTCGCTTCGATCTTGACAACGATTCCTTATGCTGTGATCGGCGGGGCAACGATTTCTGTTTTCGCTTCGATCTCAATGACAGGTATTCGGATGATTTCCTCTCAAGAATTAACACCAAGAAATACAGGTGTCGTCGGAATTGCCTTAGCTTTTGGAATAGGTGTGACATTATCTGTTGGTAGCTTGAGCGGATTTCCGCCTTGGGTGACAACGATTTTTGGCAATTCAGAAGTTATTTTAACAACGATCGTTGCAGTGCTCTTAAATGTGCTTTTGAAAGAAGAAAAAGAAGTAGCGCTTGAGTAACTGTAAGGATTTTCTCCTTAAAGGTAATAAATGGATTGAGGCGAAAAGTTGATTTTTGCCTCAATACCAATTGGAATAATGGGCATATAAAGGGAGGAAAGAATGAGACATTTTTTTCTACAGGGGGATAAATTTATCGGGAAATCGACGATGCTGCAAAAAGTATTACAAGAAATGGCGATTCCAGTCGGCGGGTTCTATGTCGAGCGAAGATGGGATGCACTGGGAAACATTACTGGTTTTGAACTAAGGGCAGCAATGGAATTATCTACGTCTGTAAAACTTTCTCAAAGCAATGAGGATCATTATTTTATTTATACTAAAGATGGAAAACGTTATCATAATCTAACGGTTTTTGAGGAATTTGGCTGCGAATTGCTCCGTAAAGCGAGACGATCAGAGCAAGTAATACTTTTAGATGAAATCGGTGGAATAGAGCTCTTGTCAGACAAATTCACTAAAGAGTTGCTGACAACGATTCAACGGTCTAAAAAAATTCTAGGGGTATTTAAGTCTGAAAAAAATTATCAAAACCAAAAGCAGCATACACTAGAGAAACTTGAAATCAGTCATCAACGAGAATTATTAAAACAAGAAATTATTAAAGCTAATGGAAAAATCATGTCATTGACGCGAGAGAATCAACACTCACTAGAAGCTAAGCTACGTCTTTTTTTGAAAGAGTAATTTTTTTTGCTAGCCGTTATCTTTCTTGAGGATAACGAAAATGATCAAAAAAGGAGGAGACGATATGGAGGAAAAAGAAAAATTCAATTACACACTTAATTTGAAGTTGCGTACGAATCGGATATTTTTTGGCCCAGGCGTTGTCGAGTTGCTCCAGAGGATCTCTCAAACCGGCTCTTTGAATACCGCAGCCAAACAGATGAAAATGTCATACAACAAAGCGTGGCGAATGATTCAAAAAGCGGAAGAAGAATTAGGCTATCCATTGGTGCATAAAAGTGTCGGAGGAAATAATGGCGGAGGGTCTGTAGTAACAAGAGAAGGAAAACGCTTGACTGCCAAATTTTTACTTTTTCAAAAAAAGACCTATCATATCACGAATCAATACTTTAATGAAATATTCAGTGAGGATTTAGAAAAGTTGGAGGAAAAAGCATGAAGGAGATTTTTGACCGATTGTCTCAGGCAATCAAAAATAAAAATGATACTGTTTTAGTTTCAGTCATTGCAAGTTCTGGTTCAACACCACGAGGAGAAGGGGCACGAATGCTGGTCGATAAAAACGGGCGGGTTGCAGGAACGATCGGCGGCGGTGCTGTTGAATTCCGTTCGGAACAACTGGCAAAGGAAGTACTGAAAACGAAAGCAGCAAAAATTGAGACGTTTATTTTAGCGCCGAACGATGTTGCAGACTTAGGCATGGTTTGCGGCGGCAATGTAGAAGTACTTTTTCAATTTATTGATTGCCAGGAACCAAGTGTTAGTGTCATTTGTCAGAAGTTTAACCAGCACTACCAAGAGAATCGACCGTGTTGGCTGATTTCTGAATTAGGTGAACAATCGTCGAATCATTTAACTTTTTATAGTCGTGAAACAGGATTTTATAATGGGGAATCGAAAGAACTTCAGAAGCTTACGTTTAAACAAGGAATGACGATCGTTTCTGATTCAGACAAGCGATTTTTAGTCGAATCTCTTATAAACACTGGGAAAGTATATATATTCGGCGGTGGACATGTTGCACAAGCGTTGGTTCCTGTACTGAAAACAGTAGACTTCTACTGTGTTGTACTGGATGATCGCCCCGAATTATTAACAAAAGAATATTTTCCGGAAGCAGACCAATGTGTTGTACTCGATCTAAAAAATATCATGGATAAGGTCGAGATCACCGAGGAAGATTATGTTGTTGTTATGACAAGAGGGCATCAATTCGATTTTGAAGTGTCGAAGCAAGTTTTGAAGACAAACGCATACTATATCGGTGTGATGGGAAGCAAGCATAAAATAGCAATACAGATCAAACGGTTGAAAGAATGTGGATTCGAGACTGAGGAGATTGATCGGATCGATATGCCGATCGGCTTAAAAATAAAAGCAGAAACACCGGCAGAGCTTGCAATAAGTGTTGCTGGAGAGTTGATCATCAAGCGGGCAGAAAAATAAACGCCTCTTTTGGGAGTGGACACAGTGGAGATGCGACAATCATTATCTAAGCACAAAAAAATCATACTTTTGGGAACGATCCTTCTCTTTTTTATTGTACTGATCGTCTCCTTTTTACTGGGGAAATATCCGATCACACTGACTGATTTTTTGCGCGCAGTGATCAATAAGATAATTCCGCTGGAGCAGACTTGGAGTACTCAAGTGGAAACCATTTTATTTAAGATTCGTTTTCCTAGAATTATTATGGCGGCAGTGATCGGCAGTGGCATTTCAGTTGCTGGTGCGACCTATCAGGCTTTGTTCCAAAATCCTATGATATCACAAGACATTTTGGGTGCTTCACAAGGGGCAGCCTTTGGTGCTGCAGTCGGATTGTTCTTTTCATTGACCTATGAACAAGTGATTTCTTTATCGTTTCTCTTTGGCTTACTGGCTGTCGCAGTTGTATTGCTATTGAACCGCTGGCTAAAAAGTAAGTCTGTATTGAACATGGTTTTGATTGGGATGATGATTGGTTCGTTGTTTTCGTCTGCTGTTTCTTTTTTAAAACTGGTCGGTGATCCAACCAACACACTTCCTGCAATCACTTATTGGCTGATGGGCAGTCTATCTGCAATCAAAATGCAGGATCTTCATTTTGCTGTGCCGCTTATTTTAGTTGGTATGATACCGATTTTTCTCCTGCGCTGGCGTTTGAATGTCCTTTCATTAGGGGAGGAAGAGGCCTTGAGCCTAGGTGTTAACAGTAGACAATTACGAATTATTTTGATTACAGCGGCAACACTGATCACAGCGGCTGCAGTTTCTGTTAGCGGTTTGATTGGCTGGGTCGGTTTGATCGTTCCTCATTTTTCACGTCTAGTTATAGGGAACGATCATCGCTATAGCATTCCTGTGAGTGCTATTTTAGGCGGTACATTTTTGTTGTTTGTTGATGATTTTTCTCGCTTGCTCTCGACAAGTGAAATTCCGATCGGGATACTGACTTCGTTTATTGGTGCACCGATTTTTCTTATTCTGATTGCTAAAAGTAGTCGTGCTGTTAACGCTTGATTTTGGAGGAATCGATATGCTGCAAGTGATAGACCTAAATTTTTCGTATAGAAAATCAAAAATATTAACGAACATCTCTTTTGAGTTGGACTACGGACGATCCGTTTGTTTACTAGGAAAGAACGGGGTTGGGAAAAGTACATTGTTTAAATGCTTACTGAACATAGTAAAACCAACCTCGGGAGTGATCAAGATAGAAGGAAAAAAGCTTCAGAATTACTCAAGAAGTCAACTTTCTAAGTGCATATCTTATATTCCTCAGACGCAAAATGGACAAACAGGATTTACCGTTTTTGAAATGGTATTGTTTGGAACGACCTCTCGTTTGAACCATTTTCAGCAACCTGGAAAAAGGGAATATGATTTGGCAGAAGCTGCATTAGTTGATTTGAACATTACGCACTTAAGGCAGAAATTATTTTCTGAAATCAGCGGAGGCGAACAACAATTAGTGATCATTGCCCGTTCAGTTGCTCAGCAGAGTAAAATCATCATCATGGATGAACCGTGTGCAAATTTGGATTATGGCAATCAGATCATGGTGCTGGAGATGATTCGAACCCTTAGCAAAAAAGGCTATTTGATTATTCAGGCCACCCATGACCCTAATCATGTATTGCAGTATGGGGATCAGGTATTGATTTTACAAGAAGGAAAGTTGCTTGTTCAAGGAGCACCAAAAGAGGTATTGACGAGCCAACGATTGGAGGAAATTTATCAGGTGCCAGTCATTGTGAGAGAGCTGGAAATGGAGCAGCAACGAATTTGTTTGCCTAAAAAGAGAATGATCAACTAGAAAGAGAGAAAACCATGTGGAAACTATATGATGAATTGATTGAAGCCATTCCTTCTGGAATCAAGATTTCTGATCTAGCGCAAACTGAGCGCTGGACATTTGCGGTCAATGATCAAACGATTGGAACGGCGATGAAGTTTTCCAAAGAATACCAGGATCTTGAATACTATCAGCAGATGGAGTTACAAGAAGTTGCAGCACTTGTTAAGTCCTGGGATTTTGAAAAGGCCAGTTTTGGATTAGCGGCAATCAATAGCTTTTTTAATGATAATAAACAAGTGAAAAAGCAGTTTCAGACAGAGAAAATCTACCATAAAGATGCTTTTGATCGATTGATCGAAAACCCCAATCAGCAAAAAATCGGTATGATCGGCCATTTTCCATTTGTCGATCGTTATCCAGAACTTAGCAAAAATATCAGCATCTTTGAATTAGAGCCTAGAATGGGTGATTATCCAGCTAGTGCATGTGAATTCTTACTTCCTAAGATGACGACTGTTTACATCACCGCTTCAACGATCATCAATAAAACATTGCCTAGACTATTGGAGTTATCAGAACACGCACAAACCATTTTAGTTGGTTCCAGCTGTCCTTTGAGTAACAGCTTGTTCAACCATGGTATAGACATACTGGCAGGAACTATTTATGAAAATACTCTGACTGAATTACAAGCGAAAAAATCATCTGAGCGATTACCACTCAGTAAATACGGTCATGCCATCATGATCGAAAAAAGAAAGGCGTAGAAAGAATGAAAAAGAAAACAATTCAGCTAGTTGTCCTTATGCTACTCTCGGTAGTAATAACAGGGTGTGCAGGCAAGAATGATCAAACAAATGACAGTAAAAGTAGCAGTTCACAGTCAGAAAAGATGACCCGAATATTTACTGATTCTGCCGGAAGAGACGTGGAAATACCAAATACTATCGAAAAAATCGCTCCTTCTGGTCCATTAGCACAACTTGTTTTATATACAAGTTCACCAGATTTGTTAGTTGGATTGGCGAGTCCCTTTTCAACTGAATCAAAGGAATTTATTGATCAAAAATACCAGTCCTTACCTGAGTTTGGTCAATTTTACGGTAAAAATGCCAGTCTGAATATGGAAGCCCTTAGTGCGGCAGAACCAGATGTTGTGATCGATATCGGTGAAGCTAAAAAAACGGTCAAAGAAGATATGGATAAATTACAGGATCAGTTAGACATTCCTACGATATTTATTGAGGCAAATCTGAGTAATCTACCTGAAGCTTATAAAAAAATCGGTGAGTTACTCGGCAACACAGAAGAAACAGATCAGTTAAGTGCATATTGTGAAAAAGTATTGGCCCAAGCGAAGGAAGTCAAAGGAAGCTTGAAAGCTGCAGATCAAAAAAGTGTTTATTACGCTTCTGGAAATGCTGGTTTAAATACAAATGCTGAAGGTTCTTTTCATGCTCAGGTCATTGATGAGGTAGGCGCTAAAAATGCTGCAGTCGGTGTGGATATTGTTTCTAAAGGTGCTGGAAGTGTTGTCTCGATGGAACAATTGATCCAATGGCAGCCAGATTATATTCTTGCAGATTCAAAGGATGTTTATAAGCAGATCACCACAGAGGAGTCTTGGAAAGAATTGACTGCTGTCAAAGAAAATAGAGTGTACCAAATTCCGACAGCGCCATATAATTTCTTAGGTTCGCCACCTTCAGTCAATCGAATCATCGGGATCCAATGGCTAGGTCAATTGATTTATCTAGAGCAATATCAGCTTGATATCAAGCAAGCTGTCGCAGAGTTTTATGAACTATTTTATCATGTAAAACCGACAAATGATCAGATATCAGCAGTCTTAGAAAACGCTCAATAGCATCTATGTAAGGAGGAAAAAATGCAGATCAAAACAGAACTCCCAGAAATTTTTACTGAATTTGACGAAGCACGTCGTCAAGGATTCATTCAAGTCAAAGAATTAAAAGAACAAGGAATTCCTGTGATCGGTGTCTACTGTACATTTATGCCGGAAGAAATAGTCTTAGCAGCAAATGCCGTTCAAATCAGCTTATGTTCTACTTCAGATGAAACCATCGCAGCAGCAGAGGAAGATCTACCAAGAAATCTCTGCCCATTGATCAAATCAAGTTACGGTTTTGGGAAAACAGATAAATGTCCTTTCTTTTACTTTTCTGACTTAGTTGTGGGTGAAACGACATGTGATGGCAAGAAAAAAATGTATGAATATATGGAAGAATTTAAACCACTATATTTGATGCAATTACCAAATATGCGTAATTCAGCTGCTTCTTTCAATTTATGGAAAGATGAAATCGTTCGTTTTAAAGAAAAGCTGGAGGAATTTCTTGATGTAGAAATTACGGAGGAACAAATTCGTCAGGCGATCCGTTTAAAAAACAGAGAACGTGAAGCACGCAAAAATTTTTACGGTCTAGGGAAATTAAATCCGCCAGCAATTGAAGGATCAGAAATTTTCAAGGTGATGTACGGAGCAAATTATACATTTGAAAAAGAGGGATTGATCGAAAAACTGACAACAACAACGAATACTATTCAAGATCAGTATCTTGAAAAACACCAGCCGCAAGGCAAGCCGCGCATTTTGATCACAGGCTCTCCCATGGGCGGAGTAACTGAAAAAGTTATCCGTGCAGTCGAGGAGAACGGTGGAACGATCGTAGGATTTGAAAATTGTACAGTAGCCAAAGCAGTGGAAAAATTAGTCGATGAAGAAAAAGAAGATGTCTATGAAGCGTTAGCTGAAAAGTATATCGATATCGGCTGTGCCTGTATGTCGAATAATACAAGTCGTTTTGATTTGCTGGATCGAATGATCGATGAATATCAAGTTGACGGCGTGCTGGATATGGTACTACAGTCATGTCATCCCTATTCCATTGAATCATTGAAAGTTCGCCGTTTTTGCCAAGAAGAAAAGAATGTTCCATATCTTTATTTGGAAACGGACTATTCGACAGCAGATATTGAGCAAATCAATACACGTGTTACCGCATTCATTGAAATGCTGGAGGAATAGAGCTATGCGAGTGATTGGTCTAGATAGCGGCTCTACAACTACTAAAGGCGTTCTTTTTGAACATGGTAAACTTCAAAAAAAGAAACTCGTATCAACATCTGGTGATCCCAAAGTAGCTAGTGAAAAAATTTTTACGGAATTAGGTAATACACCAGAAACGTTTATTGTTACAACAGGTTATGGACGGAAATTGATCCAGGCAGACAAAATTGTAACAGAGATCACTTGTCATGCAAAAGGAGCCGCTTATTTGAGAGACGACATCAAAAATGTGATCGATATTGGCGGTCAGGACAGTAAAGCGATTCGAATGGATCAGTTTGGCAAGGTGCTGGATTTTAGTATGAATGATAAATGTGCGGCTGGCACTGGACGTTTTGTAGAAGTGCTGATGAGAACGTTAGGTGAAAAAATTGAGCAGATCGATCCATTTGTCGCGCATGCAGTACCAGTAAAAATCAACAGCATGTGTACTGTCTTCGCAGAATCTGAAGTGATCAGTTTGATCGGAAAAGGTGAAAAAAGAGAGAATATTGCTTTAGGTGTTCTTCATTCGATCGCCAGCCGAATCAGCAATCAATTAAGGCAAGTAAATCCAGAAACAGGACCGATCTTTTTTTCCGGGGGCTTATCTCATAGTCAAACGATGGCAAAACTGATTGAACAGTATACGAAGATGGCGGTCTATTACGATCAGGAGCTTTCGCAATATGCAGGAGCGATCGGCGCAGCTCAAATCGGTTTGCAGCAGAATTAAATAAAATTATTTTTTTGCTAAAAAATAATTTTTAGCTTAACAATTTGTGTTATAATCATAGTGATAAAAAGCTATATTATAATAGAAATTGGGGTGTAAAGAAAAAATGTATTCATTTGTAGTAAATGGCAAACCTGAAACCTGCAGCACAAACAAAAAATTGATGGACTTTCTACGGGAAGATCTATCGCTGACCGGAACGAAAGATGGTTGTAACCAAGGCTCATGCGGCGCTTGTTCAGTGCTGATTAATGGAAGGGTTTCCAAAGCGTGTTTATTCAATTTGGAAAAGCTTGAAGGTAAGGAAATCATCACGATCGAAGGAATCAGTCAAAGACAAAAAGATGTTTACGCATATGCTTTTGCGAAAATGGGCGCAGTTCAGTGCGGATATTGTATACCGGGAATCGTGATCTCAGCGCAAGGCTTACTGAACAAAAAAGAAGAACCAAGCGATGAAGAGGTTCGTAAAGCAATTAGAGGGAATATTTGCCGATGTACTGGCTATGTTAAAATCATCGAAGCGATCCAATTAGCTGCTAAAATGTTTCGTGAAGATTTGAGCATACCAGAAGAAGCTTCAACGGGCAAACTTGGTGAAGACTTCAAACGTGTCGATGCGGTTGAGAAGACTTTAGGTACGGGGCTTTATGTAGATGATATCACAGTCGAAGGTATGCTGCATGCTTCTGCGATCCGTAGTAAATACCCAAGAGCAAAAGTCCTGAACATCGATACATCCAAAGCTTTAGAGCATCCTGAGTGTGAAGCGGTACTGACTGCTAAAGATGTACCGGGAAATAATAAAATCGGTCACTTGGAATTTATATCTGATTGGGATGTAATGATTCCAGAAGGAGAAATCACACGTTATGTGGGGGATGCAGTAGCGTTAGTCGTTTCTAAAGACAAAGAAGCATTAGAAGAAATCAAAGAGCTTGTCGAAATTGAGTATGAAGAGCTGAAACCGATGGTCACCTGTGAAGAAGCATTAGCTGAAGGAGCTCCATTGATCCATGAAAAAGGCAATGTTCTATCTCATGAGCACCTTGTTCGTGGAAATGCAGATGAACAGCTAGCTGCTTCTGCTCATGTCGTCACCCAACATTATTCTGTACCGATCAATGAACATGCATTTATGGAGCCGGAATGTGCGATTGCAATGCCGGAAGGTGAAGACGGAATTTTACTTTATAGTGCTGGGCAAAGTATTTATGATGAACAACGAGAAGTTGCAAGAATGCTTGGAGTAGAAAAAGAAAAAGTTCATGTCCAAGCAAAATTAGTCGGCGGCGGCTTTGGCGGAAAAGAAGATATGAGCGTCCAGCATCATGCGTCACTTGCAGCTTGGTGTTTACAGAAACCTGTGAAAGTCTTGCTTAGTCGCCAAGAAAGTTTGATGGTTCATCCGAAGCGTCATGGAATGGAGATGGACTTTACAACTGGCTGTGACGAAGAAGGAAATCTAACGGCAATGAAAGCTGTTATCTATTCAGATACTGGAGCCTATGCTTCGTTGGGTGGTCCAGTCTTGCAAAGAGCATGCACTCATGCGGCAGGTCCCTATAAATATCAACATATCGATGTTGAAGGTTTTGCCGTATACACGAATAATCCGCCAGCCGGAGCGTTCCGCGGCTTTGGTGTTTGTCAGACGGCCTTTGCAATTGAGAGTAATTTAAATCTATTGGCAGAAAAAGTAGGGATTTCGCAATGGGATATCCGCTATAAAAATGCTGTAGCACCAGGAGACTCCTTACCAAATGGACAGCTTGTGTCAAATAATGCTGCATTAAAAGAGACCTTATTGGAAGTCAAAGAAGCATACGAAAATGCAGAAATTGCTGGTATTTCCTGCTTCTTTAAAAACAGCGGGATCGGTGTTGGCTTATCCGATGTTGGTCGTTGTATTGTTTCAGTAGAAGACGGTAAAGTCCATGTAAGAACGAGTGCAGCATGTATCGGACAAGGGATGGCGACAGTTACCACGCAAGTGGCCTGTGAGACACTGAATCTACCACCGGAAATGATCATAGCAGAAGCACCAGATACTCGTCGTACACCGGATTCCGGGACAACAACTGCTTCTCGTCAGTCTTTATTTACAGGTGAAGCGACAAGAAGAGCTGCCATGCAGTTACGTTATGAGCTGGATATGGGACGTTCGTTATCAGATTTAGAAGGGCAAGAATTTTATGGTGAATATTCTGCTAAAACAGATCCATTGATCAATGATAAGACGAATCCTGTTAGTCATGCTGGCTATGGCTATGCTTCTGAAGTGGCGATTTTAGATGAAAAAGGGAAAGTCGAGAAATTTGTTGCTGCTTATGACATGGGACAAGTTGTGAATCCTAAAGCTGCGGAAGGACAAATCGAAGGTGGAATCGTCATGGGCATGGGCTATGCGCTGACAGAAAAATTTGCGATGGAAGATGGGTACGTAAAAGCAAAATATGCCACATTAGGTTTGTTGAACGCGGCACAAGTACCGCCGATCGAAACGATCTTAGTTCAAGCTGATAATATTCATGACGGTTTGGCCTACGGAATCAAAGGAGTTGGAGAATTGGCAACGATTCCGACGGCTCCTGCATTAGCGGGTGCTTATTATGCACTGGACGGTAAGCTGCGTCCGACATTACCAATGGAAGATACCTTCTATCAAAAAAAGAAAAAGTAAAAAAGTAATACTGTGATGTGCTGGGAAAATCGCTCATAACAGGCGAAAAAACGCATCTATTTGAAAGAGTTGGATGCGTTTTTTCTTTTTTGTAAAACAGACGTAAAGGAGCAAAAGTGATGCTAAAGATCAGTGCGATCATTATGGCCTCTGGTTTTTCAAAAAGAATGGGCACCAATAAACTATTCCTTGAATATCAGGGGAAAACTTTTTTGGAACACGTTCTTTTGTTATCGAAGAAGCTTGGCTTTTTTGAACAAATTCTAGTCATTTCACCTGAAAATCTAGCAGGCATATCTTTACCTGAAGGCGTCAAAGTTGTATTGAACCACGATGCTGACCAAGGTCAAAGCACCAGCGTACGTTTAGGGACACAATTTGCTTCTGGAGCTGGTTACCTTTATCTGACCGTAGATCAGCCTTTGTTGGATGAAAGCTTATTTGCACCGCTTTTAGCAGCATATACCACAGAAAACATTGTTTTTCCAGTTACATTAGAAGGAAAACCAAGTAGTCCAATCTTTTTCGGGAAGCGATTTCGGACAGATTTATTACAGGTTTCAGGCAGTACTGGCGGTCGTGAGGTCCGAAATAAGTATCCTGATGCGTGGCATCAGGTGCCAGTCGACGAACCTTACCGGTTAGCGGACATTGATACATATAGCGATTATCAAAAGCTGATCGCCAATAAAGTAGATGAAAGGACACGATCATGAAACTACCTGTCTATCTAAATTATGCGGCAACCTCTAACCAGAAATTTGACACAATGATCGATGAGCTTTGTGCATATTTAAAAGAAAATAATAGTACAAATACAAACCGCAGCGTCAATGCTTTAGGCGATCTTGGTGCACTTTTTGATGCGCGCCGAGTACTTGCTGATTTTTTTCAGGCCCCAGATCCAGCGCATGTGATTTTTACATCTAATGCGACGATGGCATTGAATATGGTATTGCATGGCTTACTAAAACCAGGGGATCATGTATTGACAACAATGGTGGAGCATAATGCAGTAACCAGACCACTGCATCTTCTTGAGACGGAACGAAATGTTGCTGTTACACATTTAGTATGTGCGAAAGATGGTAGCTTTGATCCTGAGCAGATCGAAATGGCTATTCGAGGAGAAACGAAGGTGCTGGTTATGACCCATGCCTCAAATGTTTTAGGAACGATACTTCCTATTAAAGAATGTTTTGAAAAAGCCAAAAAGCACGGGATCATCACGGTTTTGGATAGTGCACAGACGGCCGGCTTTTTACCGCTTGATATGAAAGAGCAGTCAATAGATATTTTAACGTTTACAGGACACAAAAGCCTGATGGGACTGTCTGGAATCGGTGGTTTTGTTTTAGGAAAAGACATAGAAAAGAAAATCGATCCTTGGCTGACAGGGGGAACGGGCAGTGCTTCTCATTTATTGACACAGCCGGAATTTTTACCAGATAAATTTGAGCCGGGCACCTTGAATATGCTTGGGATCATTAGCTTGAAAAGTGCTGTCACAGAAATACAGCGGCTTGGTTTAGACCGAATTTTAATGCATGAACGACTGTTGACGAAAAAATTTTTAGATGGCGTCAAAGAAATGCCGGTTGAAATCTTGGGATGCCAAGATGCAGAACGGTCAGTCCCTGTTGTTTCCCTCGTTAGTCCCCAAATAGATAGCGGTGAGCTTGCTCAACGATTAGCTGATGAGTTTCAAATCGTTACGAGATCAGGCTTGCATTGTGCACCATTGGCTCATGAAACAGCAGGGTCACTCGAGACAGGAGCTGTCCGCTTTAGCTTTGGCTGGGAGACAACGCTAGCAGAAGTCGATTATGCATTATCAGCATTAGAAAAAATTTTATCTCAATGATAGAAAGTAAGGAGAGACCGATGGAATTTTTATCACAATGTACATCAGGAGGCTGCGGAGCTAAAATCGGACCAAACGAATTAGCTGGCTTTTTGAATCATTTACCAACATTTACGGACAAACGCATATTAGTGGACTTTGACTCATCTGATGACGCGGCAGTTTATCAAATTTCGGAAGATACGGCACTGATTTCTACAGTTGATTTTTTCTCTCCAATGGTCGATGATCCTAAAACCTTTGGCCGGATCGCCGCAGCAAATGCTATGAGTGATGTGTATGCGATGGGCGGTGAGGTGCTGTTTGCTCTGAATTTGGTTTGCTTTCCTGAAAAGATGGACAAGCAGATGCTTTCAGACATTCTATATGGTGGAGCCGAAAAACTGAAGGAAGCACAAGCATCTTTGGCAGGAGGACATTCGATTTATGATCATGAACCGAAGTATGGTTTGGCTGTAACGGGAAGGATCGATCCACAAAAAATCATCCGCAACAACACAGCAGAACCCGGAGATATCTTGATTTTGACCAAAGCATTGGGTGTAGGCTTGATACAAGCAGCTGTAAGAGGACAGGTTGCTTCAAAGAAAGCAGAGCAAGCGGCTATTGACTCGATGGAACGGCTGAATAAATATGCTGCAGAAAAAATGCAGGATTTTGTAGTCCACGCTTGCACGGATGTCACTGGTTTTGGTCTATTAGTTCATGCTGCAGAGATGGCAGACAAACATGTAACACTCGTCATAGACACAGAGCAACTGCCGTTATTGCCGGAAGCGTATCATTATGCAGAAGAATTTTTAGCGACAGCTGCTGGACAAAGAAATCGCCAGTTTATGGCTGGTAAAATTGATCTAACCGCTGTTACACCAGCTTTTCAAGAGATATTATTTGATCCGCAAACATCCGGAGGACTTTTGTTGAGCGTAGCGCCAGAACAAGCAGAGGCTTGCTTGGCTGCTATCCAAAAAGAAGACCCAGTTGCTGCCATTATTGGGGAAGTCTGTGAAAGAGTCACAGAGCAGCCGTTGCTTATTTTATAAGAAAGAAGGATACAAAATGAATAAAATCAATGCTTTAGGAAAACCCTGCCCAATTCCAGTCATTGAAGCCAAAAAGGCCATTCGGGAAATTCAAGCAGAAGGTGGATCGATCGAAATACTGGTCGATAACGAGGTCGCAGTTAAAAATATAGAAAAAATGGTCCACGGCCTAAAATTGAAGGCTAAGATCAAACAGGTGAACGAAGCAGAATGGACTGTTCAAATTGCTGTACCTAAAAAACAAATACAAGCAGATTCAGAGCAGCCCGGCCAGGAGCTTGTGATTGCTTTTGGAAAAAAAACGATGGGTGAAGGAGATCCTGATCTTGGCGAAATTTTACTTAAAAATTTTATCTACTCACTGACAGAACTAGAGACACCACCAGAACATCTACTGTTTTTCAATAGTGGAGCATATCTGACAAATAAAGGGTCAAATGCTTTGAAGGATCTGCATAGACTGGAAGAGAAAGGAACGCAGATCAGCACGTGTGGTGCTTGTCTGGACTTTTATCAAATCAAAGAAAGCTTAGCGATCGGTGAAATCACTAATATGTATGGAATCACAGAAGTGATGGCTCAAGCAAAAAAAGTGATCAACTTTTAGTAAAAGAGGTGTAAAGATGGAATACCTTTTGACTTTTCAAAATACGCATTATGCTGTCCATAGTGAAAAAATGTTGGACACACATAAGATCCCAGTTTCTGTTATGGCGTTGCCGACAAGTCTGGGTGATTTTTGCGGGATCTGCTTACGACTAGACGCTTCTTATGTTGAAAAAGGACGACAGTGTTTATCACAGGCTGACTTACCGATTGAAAAAATTTTTATCATTGAAGAGCAAAATAACGAAAGGAGCTATAGGGAATGGAACGATTGAGCGATTGCTTTGCATTTCAGGGGAAACAAGTGATCTCACTGATTGGAAGCGGCGGTAAAACAAGCTTGATGTGGTATTTAGCGGACTGCTATCGTCACGAAAAAGTGTTAGTCAGTACGACGACGAAAATTGGCTATCCGCTTCATCAGTTGTACGACTTTTTCTATTGTCAAGATTTCTCTAAAGTAGGAACTGATGGTACAGGGATCACCTTAGCTGGAACACATATGCTGGGTGCACATAAATTAAGTACGCCGCCCAGTATAGTTCAGCAAAGCTTTCCGTCCTTCGATAAAATTTTTCTAGAAGCAGACGGCTCAAAACAATTGCCTTTGAAAGGCTGGGAAACCTTTGAGCCAGTGGTCATCCCTGAGACCACTGTGACGATCGGGCTGATTCCGATTTCTGTTTTAAATCAAAAAATCGATGAGACAACTGTCCATCGCTTGCCCTTATTTTTGAGAGCTACTGGAACTAAAACAGGAGAGGTGATTTGCGAGGAGACATTAGCTGAGGTTATTTCCAGTCCCAAAGGTCTCTGGGCAAAGAGTCGCGGTCATCGTATTTTATGTATCAATCAGGTAGAAACCTCAGAACAGTTAGATCAGGCGAAAAAAGTTTTATCCTTGCTGCCGTGCATGTTGATGAAGCGGCTGACTAAAGTTATCGCCTGTAATGTTCAATCTGGAAAAGGAGTCGTACTATGGGAAAAGTGACAGACAAATTTGCTGAAACCCTTGTTGCTGTGCGTGGCGGTGGCGATCTTGCTACTGGTGTCATTCAAAAATTGTACCATGCAGGATTCAAGGTCGTTATCTTGGAAACGGAAAAACCCTTGGCAATTAGACGAACTGTAGCTTTGTGTAATGCAGTTTTTCAAAAAGAACAGCAAGTTGAAGATATGAAAGCCGTGCTAGTTGAATCAAAAAATGAATGTCATGAGTGTTGGAAAAATGGCTATTTACCTGTATTAGTGGATACAAAAGCGGAATCTTTGAACGAGTTAAAACCGTTGATTTTAGTTGATGCTATTTTAGCGAAACGAAATATCGGAACGAATCGATCGATGGCGCCGATCACGATTGCATTAGGTCCTGGTTTTTCTGCATCAGAGGATGTTGATGTAGTTGTAGAGACGATGAGAGGTCATTACTTAGGAAGACTTTATTTTGAAGGAAGTGCATTAGCAAATACGGGCATTCCAGGTGAAATTGGCGGAAAAAGTGCTGAGCGAGTGATTCATTCCCCAGCCTCTGGTCAAGTAAAGCATATAAAAAAAATTGGAGACAACGTTCAAAAGGATGAACTTTTATTTTATGTTGGGGATCAGCCAGTATTTTCACCATTAAAAGGTGTTTTAAGAGGCTTGATTTCTGATCAAGTAATTTGTCAAAAAGGTTTAAAATGTGCAGATGTCGACCCGAGAGAGACAGAAGAGGTCGATTGCTATACTATTTCAGATAAAGCACGAGCATTAGGCGGCGCTGTTTTAGATGCAATTCTGTTGATAGGACGTCAAAAGGAGTTGCTGTAGAGACGCTCTTTTTGACATCACTTTTAAGAATTGATCTTGTTATCTAAAAATTATTTTTTTTACCTAAAAATTATTGTTTTAAACGTTGAGTTTATGGTATAGTATAAGTGAAGTTTTTGATTCTTTCCGTCTTCAAAAAAGAAAGCGTTTTATTTGAATTTTTAATTATGTGAAAAAGGTAATTTGATTGAAAGCTAGTAGAATAATTCATATTTTTGATAATAAGTATGAGAGAAATGAAAGGGGTTTCGTTCAGCTTTTATACTTTAAAATATTTTGTAAAAAAGATGAGAGGATGAGCAAATATGGCACTAGTAAAAATCGTTTATGCAAGTATGACAGGAAACACTGAGGAAATTTCAGAAATTTTGGAAAGTACTGTTCAGGACGCAGGCTTTGAGGTTGAAAGAGAAGAGTGCTCAGAGGTAGATGTAGACTTCTTTGATGACGCAGATGCATGTGTCATCGCGACGTATACTTATGGAGATGGAGAATTACCATTTGAGTTTGAAGATTTCTTTGATGAACTGGAAGATAAAGACTTATCAGGAAAAATCTTTGGGGTCGTTGGTTCGGGAGATCGGGAATATGGGGACTTGTTCTGTAAATCCGCTCATGATTTCGTTGAAGCGTTGGAAAAAGCAGGCGCAAAAAAAGTAGCAGAAACAGTCGAAATCGAAAATAACGCTGAAGATGAAGATGTCGAAGCATTGAAGAAGTTTGTCACTGAATTGACAGCAGGTTTATAAAGCTTGTAAATCATATGAAAGAAGGAAAAATGAATGAATTCATTCATTAACGGTAAAGCATATGTATAAGATAACCAAAAGTGAAGTACTTTCAACAAATGAATTTGATTTTTGGATCGAAGCGCCACGAATCGCTTCAAAAGCGCAACCTGGTCAGTTTGTGATTTTACGCATCAATGAAGTCGGTGAAAGAATTCCTTTAACGATTGCAGATACAGACTCAGAAAAAGGACTGATCCGTCTGATTTTTCAAGTCATTGGCAAGACGACTGCCGAGCTGTCAAAATTAAAAGCTGGTGATAGTTTATTAGACTTAACGGGTCCTCTAGGCATGCCTACAGAGATCAAAAATTATGGGACAGTGATGATCGTTGGCGGCGGTGTAGGGATTGCAGCGATTTTTCCAATCGTTAAAGGGCTGAAAAAAGCTGGAAATCGTGTGATTACGATTCTTGGCGCAAAAACAGCAGAATTAGTGATTTTACAAGATGAGTGCGAACAGTTTTCGGATGAGTTGATCATTACGACAGACGATGGCTCTTTAGGTATGAAAGGTCTAGTCACTGAAGCGATGGAGCAAGTGATTAGAAGGGAGCCTGTTCATTGTAGCTGGGCGATTGGACCAAGTTTGATGATGAAATTTTGTACGCTAACCGCATCAAAACATGACCTGCCTATCTATGTTTCCCTGAATCCAATCATGATCGATGGAACGGGGATGTGTGGAGGCTGCCGTGTTACGGTGGATAATAGCATCAAATTTGCTTGTGTCGATGGACCAGAGTTCAAAGGAACAGAAGTCAATTGGGATGAATTCATCAATCGCATGAAACAATATAAAGCAGAAGAAGAAACGTGTCTGGCGGATTATGAAAAAGCGCAGGTGACAAACTAATGGCGAGAAAAAGCAGAACAAAAACACCTATTTCAGAACAAGCACCGGAAATTCGCAAAACGAATTTTGAGGAAGTTTGTTTAGGATATACGATCGAAGAAGGTCAAGCAGAGGCAGAGCGTTGCCTTCAATGTAAAAATGCTCCATGTATTGCCAGTTGCCCTGTAATGATCGATATTCCAGGATTTATACTAGCGATCAAAGAAGGTGATATGCAGGAAGCTGCAGACGTTTTAGGAAAATATACGAACCTACCAGCAATTTGCGGTCGTGTTTGTCCTCAAGAAAAACAATGTGAGGAAGTTTGTAAATTAGGCAAAGCGAAAAATTTTGAACCTGTGGCTATTGGAAAATTAGAACGTTTAGTTGCTGATTGGGCTTTGGAAAATCAAGATTTTTCAAAGCAGACATCGAAAGATAGACCGATCATCGGAAAAATTGCGGTGATTGGTTCAGGACCATCAGGGCTTACTGTAGCAGGTGATTTAGCTAAACTGAATTATGAGGTTACGATTTATGAAGCACTCCATGATGCAGGTGGTGTGTTGACCTACGGCATTCCAGAATTTCGTTTACCAAAAAGAATCGTAAAAAAAGAAATCGAAAGTATTGAAGCATTAGGGGTCAAAATCGAAACAAATGTTGTCGTTGGAAAAACGATCACGATGGATGAGATCATGGAAGAATTTGATGCGTGTTATATCTCGGTAGGCGCTGGGGCTCCTAATTTTATGGGGATTCCTGGAACCTCTTTAAACGGCGTCTATTCTTCTAGTGAGTACCTAACAAGAATCAACTTGATGCATAGCTATGAATTTCCTAAATATGATACACCGATCAAAAAGTCGAAAAATGTTGTTGTTATCGGCGGGGGAAATGTTGCGATGGATGCAGCAAGGTCAGCTAAACGGATGGGTGCAGAGAATGTCAGTATCGTTTATCGTCGTTCGTTAGAAGAACTGCCAGCACGTATCGAAGAATATCACCATTCTGTTGAAGAAGAAATCAATTACCACTGGCTTACTAATCCAATCGAATATTTAAGTGATGACAATGGAAACCTAATAGGGGTCAAATGTATCAAAATGGAATTAGGCGAACCTGATTCATCAGGCCGACGCAGACCAGTTCCAATCAAAAATAGTGAATTTATTATCGAAGCTGACACAGTGATCGAGGCAATCGGTCAAGGATCCAACAAAGTGTTGTTATCCACTTTCCCAGAACTTGCGTTGACGAAATGGGGTTATATTGAAGCGGATCCAAAAACGGGAGAAACATCGATTCCCGGCGTCTTTGCCGGCGGAGATATCGTGACAGGAGCAGCAACAGTTATTTTGGCGATGGGCGCCGGAAAAGTTGCCGCAGTTCAAATGGATAAATATGTCCAGGAACAAAAGAAAATACCCGCAACAACAAAAGTCTGAGGAAAGATAAAAGGTGAAAAGACATGAAAAGAACAAAAACAATGGATGGGAATACAGCAGCAGCTTACATTTCCTATGCATTTACGGAAGTGGCAGCGATTTATCCAATCACACCCAGTTCTACAATGGCAGAATTAGTAGATGAATGGGCTGAAAATGGGTTGAAAAATATATATGGACAAAAAGTTCAGGTCATCGAGATGCAGTCAGAAGCTGGTGCAGCCGGTGTGGTTCACGGATCATTGAAGACAGGAGCATTGACAACGACTTATACAGCTTCACAAGGGCTACTGCTGATGATCCCTAACATGTATAAGATCGCAGGAGAACTTTTACCCTCTGTTTTCCATGTGGCAGCTAGAGCGATCACCACAAGTGCATTGAGTATTTTCGGTGATCATGGGGATGTTATGGCCACTCGTCAAACTGGTTTTTGTATGCTGGCAGAATCAAGTGTCCAAGAAGTAATGGATTTATCTGCCGTGGCTCATTTAGCGAGTATCGAAGGGAGCTTGCCGTTCGTTAACTTTTTTGATGGTTTTAGAACGAGTCATGAGCTACAAAAAATCGAAGTTCTTGAGTACGATGACTTAAAAGGAATGCTGGACCAAGATGCTGTTGATCGTTTCCGCCGCAGAGGGATGAATCCAAATCATCCGACTGTTTCAGGAACGGCTCAAAATCCAGACATCCATTTCCAACAACGTGAAACTGTTAATGCAAATTATGAAGCGATGCCGGCGATCGTTCAAAAATATATGAAGCAAATCAACGAAATAAGAGGCACTTCTTATGATTTGACAGATTATTATGGTGCAGAAGATGCGACTGAAGTTATTATTTCAATGGGGTCGGCTTCACCTGTGATCCAGCAAACAGTTGATTATCTAAATGGGCAAGGCAGAAAAGTCGGCTTTATCAATATTCACTTATACCGCCCATTCCCAACAGAAAACTTATTAGAAAAATTACCGAAGACCGTTCAAAAGGTAGCTGTGCTAGACCGAACTAAAGAAGCTGGTGCAGATGGCGAACCATTGCTTTTAGATGTTCAAAGTGCGCTTTATCAACATGAAAGTCGTCCAATCGTAATTGGCGGACGATATGGGTTAGGTTCGAAAGACGTTACACCAAATCAAATCAAGGCAGTATATGATCATTTATTGTTGCCATTTGCCGATTTAAAACAACGTTTTACAATCGGGATCGTTGATGATGTGACATATCGTTCATTACCGCAGGGAGAAACGTTAGATTTAACGGCTCCAACAACTTTCCAAGCTAAATTCTGGGGCTTTGGTTCAGATGGAACGGTGGGTGCGAACAAACAAGCAATCAAGATCATCGGTGATAATACCGATTTATATGCCCAAGCTTATTTTAGTTATGATTCAAAAAAATCTGGCGGATTGACCATGTCTCATTTACGGTTTGGTAAAGAACCGATCACATCCACTTATTTAGTAGAGCAGGCTGATTTTATCGCCTGTCATAATGCCTCTTATATCCATAACTATGATTTGCTTAAAGGATTAAAAGATGGCGGGACTTTCTTACTCAACACGATTTGGGATAAGGAAAAAGTCTATCGTTTATTACCAGCTAAACTGAAAAAATATATTGGAGAACACAATATTCAGTTTTATATCATTAATGCGGTGGAGCTAGCTCGTGAAGTTGGGTTGGGACGGCGCATCAATACGGTGATGTCTACCGCATTTTTTGAAGTCACAGATTTGATGTCACGCGACGAATATCTACCATTATTAAAAGCAGAAGTTAAAAAAACATATGGTAAAAAATCAATGGAGATCGTTGAGAAAAACTACCAAGCGATCGATGGTACGTTTGATTCTTTACAAAAAGTAGAGGTTCCGGCAGAATGGGCAACGATCGAAGTTGAACCAGAAAAAGTCGATCCAACGCTGCCAAAATATATCACGAATATTTTACAACCGATCAATCGTCAAGAAGGAAATGACTTGACTGTTGGAGATTTGATCGATAACGGCATGAAAACTGGAGAGATGCCAATGGGAACAGCAGCCTACGAAAAACGTGGCATTGCATTAGAAGTTCCAGAGTGGCAAATGGATAAATGTACGATGTGTAATGAGTGCGCCTTTGTCTGCCCACATGCTGCGATCCGGCCGTTTTTAGCAGATGAAGAAGAAATGCAGGAGGCACCTGAAGGCTTCGTAGCGAGAGAAATGCGCGGCGCTGACGGCTTGATGTACCGTATTCAAGTTTCTTTAGAGGACTGTACAGGCTGCGGCTTGTGTGTTCAAGCATGCCCAGTGAAAGAAAAAGCGATCCTGATGAAACCATACGAAGAACAAAAAGAACAAGCAATCAATTGGGCTTTTGCGATGACGTTACAGCAAAAAGAAAATCCTGTCCGCAAATTATCTGTAAAAGGTTCACAGTTCAATCAACCGCTGATGGAATTTTCCGGGGCATGTGAAGGCTGTGGTGAAACACCATATATCAAGTTATTGACTCAGCTGTTCGGTGATCGAATGATGATGGCCAATGCTACAGGCTGTTCTTCTATTTGGGGTGGTTCTTCGCCTGTTACACCATATACGACAAATGAATGCGGGCAAGGACCAGCATGGAGCAATTCATTATTTGAAGATAATGCAGAATATGGTTACGGTATGTATGTGGCAAATAACACGAAGCGTCAATATCTAGCTGACCAAGTTCAAGAGGCTATCGATAAGAAGGTAGGCTCGGAAGATCTTCAAGCGTTACTTCAAGATTGGCATGAGCATTACTTAGAAGGTGAAGGAACACAGCAGCGCGCAACGAAACTTGCAGCTGTGTTGAGTGAAGAATATCGATCAGATCCATTATTAGAACAAATCTATAAGCAAAGTGATTTGTTCGTCAAAACAAGCCAATGGATCGTCGGTGGAGATGGTTGGGCGTATGATATTGGGTTCAGCGGAATCGACCATGTATTAGCTAGCGGGGCGGATGTCAATATTTTTGTCATGGATAATGAAGTTTATGCGAATACTGGCGGACAAACCTCTAAAGCAACGCCGGCTGCAGCAATTGCGAAGTTCTCTGCTGGAGGAAAACAAACCTCTAAAAAAGATTTAGGTATGATGGCAATGACCTATGGCAATGTTTACGTTGCGCAAATCGCACTGGGTGCAAATTCAATGCAAACGATCAAAGCGATCGATGAAGCAGAACGTTATCCGGGTCCATCTTTGATCATTGGTTACACTCCTTGTATCAATCATGGAGTGAAAGGCGGAATGATCGAAACGTTATCTTTAGCCAAAGAAGCAGTTGAATCTGGTTATTGGCAATTGTATCGCTACAATCCTCAACTGATCGAAAAGGGCAAAGATCCAATGATCATCGATTACAAAAAAGCTGATTTCAGTAAGATGAGAGACTTCCTTGAAAAACAAACTCGTTTCTCTGCGTTACACACGATCAAAGATAATCAAGAAGTAGTTGAGCATCTTTTGACGAAAACAAAGGAAGACGCGGAAGACCGCTCAGAAAACTATGTAAAATTAGTGAGCCAGATCAAGAAATAAAGCTTCGTACAACTGAAGACCAAATAGTCCGGGACAAAACTAGAAAATAGTTTTGCCCGGACTTTAATTTTTAATGAATAATGACCAAGAGTCAGATTCTTCAGTGATTTTTATCTCTTCCTTTTTTCTTGCCAAAAATAAAAAATTTATCAGAAACCTGAAAAAAACGTTTCCATTGTGTTATCCTTATGTTCGATCATTTAAGTAAAAAATACCAAATTATATTGATACATAGAGATTTGATTTATGGATTATGAGGAGGAGTTATATGTTTCGAATAAAAAAGCTGACTAAAGAAGGGCTAAAACGTGAAATAGTTGCGGGAACAACATCGTTTTTTGCTATTTCATATATTATCATGGTGAATACAGTCATTTTGTCTGAAGCGGGAATGCCGAAGGAACTGACGATTTTTGGGACGATCTTCATTTCGATCATTGGTTCGATTTTGATGGGATTGATAGCAGATGCACCAATTGTACTGACGACAGGGATGGGCGTAAATTCATTTTTCACCTACACGTTAGTTCTTTCTTTGGGGCTGAGCTGGCAGGAAGCATTAGCTGTTAGTTTTTGTGCAGGGGTCGTCTACTTGATCGTTGCCTTTACGAAGTTGAGTAAGTTATTCGCAGAAGTCGTTCCTGAAACGTTGAAAGCTGGAATAACAGTTGGTATCGGTTTTTTTCTAGTGCTGATTGGATTAGAAAAGGGACATTTGATTTTAAGAGGGGAGCATACCTTTACACAATTAGCGCCGCTGAATGACAGTTTGACGATTTTGACATTATTTTCACTATTATTGACTGTATTTCTTTTTATCAAAGGGATACAAGGCAGCTTCTTTATAGGGATCGTTGTTGTGACGGCAGTTGCTAATCTTTTAGGATTAGTGGATCCAACAGAACATTTCTCTTTAGGCAGTTTAAAAAATGTTTCTCAAATTTTTCTAGAACTTGATTTCAGTTCGATGCTGTCAAAAAGTTTCTTACTCGGTGTATTTGCCTTATCGATGATCCTGATTTTTGAATCGATGGGGATTCTTAAAGGCTTGATGCCAGAAGCAGATGAGGATAAGTATTTGCGTGCTTATCGCGTCACAGGCTTGATTACACTGCTGTCTAGTCTATTTGGAACGAGCCCGACTATTGCAGCAGCAGAAAGTGCGACTGGGATCGAAGAAGGTGGAAGAACAGGCTGGACTGCCATTACGAGCGGAATCTGTTTCTTTTTAGCCTTGTTAGCTTTACCCTTTCTTTCCTATATCCCTGATTCTGCGTTAGCTCCAGCAATCATCATCACAGGATTTTTAATGATCCAGCAAGTCAAGTCATTAAATTTTAGTGATTTTAGTGATTACTTTCCCGCAATGTTGATGATCGTTTTGATTCCTTTTACTATGAACATTTCTGATGGAATGGCTTTTGGATTTGTCGCTTATCCGTTAACAAAATGGATCGCTGGAAAGAAAAGCGAACTGTCATTACCAATGTGGCTGATCTCTGGGTTGTTTTTAGTGTATCTGATCGTGAATATCTTGATTTAAACAAAAAGGTTGAGATGGAAGCGTAGTAGTTGCTTTTTTATCACTGTTTATTCGTTTTAAAGAGGGACTGGGTCGTAACTCCTAGAGTTATGTCCCAGTCCCTCTTTTTTTATCCAATAATGATTTTTTCAGAAGGATATTCATAGCCGATATCACGTGTTTCTTTTGGCACGAAAAGCATCAATGTATACAACATACCGATTCGTCCAATAAACATCAATAAAGCGATCATTAGTTTGCCAACGGTCGTTAAATCAGAAGTGATCCCCAACGAAAGACCAGTCGTTCCAAAGGCAGAAGCAACTTCAACGATGATTGCGATCAGCGGATGGTCCTCTGTTGCGGTCAAAAATAAGACGGCAAAGAAACACATCGTTAATGAAAGCATAAAAACAACGATCGATTTTCTGACATCATCCTCATCGATCCTTCGTCCGAAAACGTTGATTTTATCTTCGCTTTTTAAGAAAGAGTATAAGTATAGGCCGATGATCGCTACAGTAGTCGTCCGAATCCCTCCGCCAACAGAACTGGGACTACAGCCGATAAACATCAATAAAGAAAAAACAATGAGCGTTGTCACCTGAAAATCGCCTAAATCATTGATCTGTAAACCAGCATTTCGAGTGGTCATAGAATAAAACATCGAGGTGATCCAGCGTTGCACTTCGTCCATCTCGATAAATAAATGATCTTTTTCCAGCAAATAAATCAGTAATGTTCCACCGACAAATAGAATCACGAAGGCCAGTAGAGCGATTTTACTAAAAAGAGAGAATCGAAACGGCAATCCCCGCTTTTTCTTTTTAAAAAATATCCATTCTCGAACTTCCATCAATACAGGAAAACCGATCCCGCCGATAAAAATCAAAAACATGATGAGCATCAAAAATAAATAATCATTCGCAAAAGGAATGATCGAATCCCCTGTTACATCGAATCCAGAGTTTGTTACAGCCGAAATGGATTGATAAAAGCCAAAGAAAATCGCTTTCGACCATGTTTTATAATACCCTGCATAATAAAAGTAGATCGAAAAAAATGTACCGAAAATAACTTGAAACCACAAAATAATAGAGAACGTGATGCGGATCAGTCGGACAATTCCACTCAATTTAGGTTGATTCATGTCTGTCATGATCAACTGACGCTGTCTTAATGAAATCTTGCGTTTTGACAAGATGATAAAAGCTGTCGAAATCATCATGATCCCGAGTCCACCGATTTGAAAAAGAATTTCCAATAATACTACTCCGCGGTCGTTAAAAACAGAATTGATATCAAAGGTAGATAACCCTGTCACACTAACAGTGCTGATCGCCATAAACAGCATATCTATAAAATGAACCTGCGAGCCCTTTTCTCTAAAAAAAGGTAGGCAAAAAAGAATATACGAGATGACTGTCATAATAATATAGTATGAAACAATAATTTGAATGGAAGAGAAATGGTTTGAAAAGTGTTTCCCTTTTCGCTGTGCCAGCCATATAAGCCGATTTCGATTCATAACGAACCTCCCAACTGTCATTAAGATAAGTATATCAGAAAATGAAAGATGGGCAAATAAAGAAAAATTTCTTAGAATAGATAAAAAATTGATTAAAAAAAAATAGAAAAACAAGACAAATGAAAAAAGACATGTTATTTTATCAAAAGACAATTTATAGTCGTTCTAATTTGTGAAAAAAGTTAGATTGTTTAATTTATTCGTTAAAATATTATTTTAATTGATTACTATTTGCTTTCTATTGTGATTCGTTTCACTAAAAAACGATCTATTGTCTAAAAAAGATGAGGTGGAGGAAACAATAAAAAAAATCGTCTTGAGCTTCGTTTCTTTAGGACTGTTTGCGGGCTTAGCAGTTGGCTGCAGCAGTGATCAAGAGAAAAAGATGAGCCATAAAACGTCGAAAGAAAGTACAGAAGAAGTGACCTCAGGTGCCTCTGCAAATGGTGATACAGATATCAGTGAATTGAAAGACAACTTGATGTTGTAATTGTTGGCGCTGGTGGTGCAGGCATGACAGCTGCATTACAAGCGAAAGATGCTGGAATGAATCCTGTTATTTTAGAAAAATTGCCGATTGCTGGGGGAAATAGGATCAAATCATCTTCTGGAATGAATGTATCTGAAACTAAATTTCAAAAAGAAGAAGGAATATCAGACAGCAATGACAAATTCTTCGACGAGACTTTAAAAGGCGGAAAAGGTACAAATAATTAAGTAGATCAAGTAAAGGTGATGAATAGTGAAGAAAAGAAAAAGTTTAGTACTACTTGGAACAATATTATTATGCACGACTCAATTAGCACCGATGATTTCATATTCTATGGAAGCAGGGACATTGAATCAATCAAATACTTCAACGTTATATAATGAAAATAGTGAAGAAATGATGATAAATCCAAAGCAAGACTTATCTGATCAGCCGATCATGGAATCAGAGCGTGTTGAAGAACAGACAAACCAAGAAACACAGAATGAAGTCAATGAAACAGAAAATCCTTTAGCAGACTCAACTCAAACGTTAGTTGATGATAAAAACGAAATAGAAAAAGCAGCTGATGCCCAGGAGTCAAACGTGATTCAAGGCTTAGCAGACTCTTTAGGGACTTTGGAACAATTGATTCCTAAAAACCCAGAGGCTGTAGCTGATATCAGTGGAAATTTAGGTATTCTTCCAACCGATGAAGTCACGAAAGAACAATTAGATACAATCACAACATTAAGAGCATCTGCCAGTGGTTGGGAAGGATTTCAATATTTGACTAATCTTACTGAATTAGTCATTTTCACTGGAATCGGTCATCCTGAGAACGATGTTCAGTATCTACTGCCTTTGAAGCAGCTTGAAACGCTAACGTATGATGGTAGTGGCGGGAATGAACATACACTAGTCCCGAATGGCACATCCCAAAAATCAAGTGTTGATTTGACTCAATTTAATGAACTATTAGATAATGGCTTTCCTTTAAACGTCAACTTTATGAATTTAGATGTTACTGCTTATATACCATCATATAAATATGCAATTGCAAATCCGTTTATCGATCGAGAAGGGGCTGAGAGCCAAGAACTGAGTATTGATGCACCCTCATCAGATATTTTCTATGACGAAGAGAATGGGATATTTTTTACAGAAATCGCTGATGGAACGATTGTCGTCCCTAGCAATAACCTAATTGATGAACTTTACTTTGCAGATAATGAATGGAAAATACAATATTACTTTACGATGGTCAATTTTAACGTACCAGTTTATGGTGATTTTGTGATTGAAGCAGATTCGGAAATTTCATATCATGCGAATACATCCATTTCTGAAGCAACGTTTCTTTCAGATATCCATGCCGAATATGCAGCAAAACTACCTGTAGAATCGGATGTAATAATAACGAGTAACTTTTCAGAAAACGTTGATTTTAATCAACCTGGAGAATATACAGTACAGCTCGATACAAAGTTATCTTCAACGATCGACTCTAGAGCAAATGCTAAGCCGGTTGAAGTCTTTGTAACGATTTTGCCGGAGATCAGTGGGGATGTCATTGTCAAGTACGTTGATACAGAAGGCAACTCAATTGCGGATGAGATCATAATGTCCGGCGGTATAGGAGAAGATTATTCAACAGAAAAACAAGAGATCGCTGGTTACACATTTAAAGAAGTGCAGGGAAATGCGATCGGTAAGTTCACGAATCAATTGCAAACAGTGACATATGTTTATACAAAGAATACTGAATCTGCTGGAGATGTCATTGTTAAGTATGTCGATACGACTGGCCATCCAATTGCGGATGAAATCGTGAAATCAGGTAAGATAGGAGAAGGCTATACGACAGAAAAACAAGAAATCACTGGTTATACATTTAAAGAAGCTCAAGGAAATACAGCTGGTACATTCACGAATCAGGTTCAAACAGTGACATATATCTATACAAAAAATAAAGAGAATATTTCTTCCCCAACACCTAAACCACAAAGTCCTTCGAACAATGGTCAAGGATACGAAAAGAATGATACGACTAAAGATGCACTGCCAGCATTAGGCGAAACCGATCACTTAACACTCAATATTCTTGGTATGATAATAATGGCAGTAACAGCAATCATTTTATTATTTAGAAAAAGAACACAGGAAAAATAAAAGACAGCATGCAATAGACAATAAAGAAATTGATTTCGATAGATCGATTCTTTATTGTCTATTTTTATGTAAAATCGGTCTACAGTTTTTAGATTTCCCAATATTATTAAAAGAGACAAAGGAGAGAAGGAAGAGAAAATTTGCAGAAAAAAATCTCTTGTTCGATATGCCTTAAATTTACCACTGTAAAAAACTCCAGTTTTATAGTAAAATACGAGAGGAACAAAACGAAAGGTGACGACGGATAAATGGCACAATTATTTTTTAAATATGGCGCAATGAACAGCGGCAAAACCATTGAAATTTTAAAAGTAGCTCACAATTATGAAGAACAGGACAAACCTGTTGTGATCATGACAAGCGGACTAGATACTAGAGATGGCGTTGGTGTCGTTTCAAGTCGTATCGGCCTTAGAAGAGAAGCGATCCCGATTTTCAAAGAGACCAATGTTTATGAATTGATCCAAAAATTAGACTATCGACCATATTGTATATTAGTGGACGAATCTCAATTTTTAGGTAAACAGCACGTGATCGAATTTGCCCGTGTAGTTGATGAGCTGAATATTCCAGTCATGGCGTTCGGGTTGAAAAATGATTTTCGTAATGAGCTTTTTGAAGGATCTAAATATTTAATGCTTTATGCAGACAAATTAGAAGAACTAAAAACGATTTGCTGGTTCTGCCACAAAAAAGCAACGATGAACTTGCATTACATCGATGGTAAGCCCGTTTATGAAGGGACACAAGTTCAAATTGGCGGCAATGAAGCCTATTATCCAGTCTGCCGTAATCACTACTTTCATCCGCCGATCGATGGGGAACAAGAAGGAAAGTAAACGATAAATAAATGAATAAAAATGTTATCAAACAAAAAAGGAGCAGTTGACTATGTACGATCAGTTACAATCAATCGAAGATCGCTATGAAGAGCTGGGCGAATTACTAAGTGACCCTGAAGTCATTAGTGATACGAAACGCTTTATGCAGCTATCAAAAGAAGAGGCGAATACTCGTGAAACAGTAGAAGTCTACCGCCGTTATAAGCAAGTCATCGAAGGAATCAGTGACACCGAAGAGTTATTAGGTGAAAAAATGGATGCTGAAATGACTGAAATGGCGAAAGAAGAGCTTTCAGAACTCAAAAAAGAAAAAGAAGTGCTTGAAGAACGAATCAAGATTTTACTACTACCAACAGATCCAAATGACGATAAAAATATTATCATGGAAATTCGCGGAGCAGCTGGTGGAGATGAAGCCGCATTATTTGCGGGGGATCTATTCGGCATGTACCAAAAATATGCAGAATCCCAAGGCTGGAAAACAGATGTTATGGAAGCGAGTATTACTGGGATCGGCGGCTATAAAGAAGTCATCATGATGATTTCTGGGGAGAACGTTTTCTCTAAATTAAAGTATGAGAGTGGTGCACACCGTGTACAACGTGTCCCTTCAACGGAATCACAAGGACGAATCCATACATCTACAGCGACAGTAGTGGTGTTGCCAGAAGCAGAAGAAGTCGAACTTGAGCTGGAAGACAAGGATATTCGTACGGACATTTACCATGCCTCTGGGGCAGGTGGTCAGCACGTCAACAAAACAGCATCTGCTGTTCGTTTGACTCATATTCCAACAGGAATTGCTGTAGCAATGCAGGATGAACGTTCTCAAATCAAAAACCGTGAAAAGGCAATGAAAATTTTACGTGCCAGAGTGTATGACCAAATTCAACAAGAAGCACAAAATGAGTACGATGCAAATCGGAAATCTGCTGTGGGGACAGGCGATCGTTCAGAGCGTATTCGTACCTATAATTTCCCGCAAAACCGTGTAACAGATCACCGAATTGGTTTGACGATCCAAAAATTAGATCAAATTTTAGCTGGAAAGCTGGATGAAATCGTGGATGCATTAGTACTGTATGATCAAACCTCAAAACTAGAAGAGATGCAAAATGGGTAACCGTTATTTTGAAGTCCTTGAACGGGCTTCTTCTTTTTTGGAAGAACAAGGGATTGAAGGTCAAAGTATCCTTTTTGTCTTTTTAGAGCGGAAAAACTGGAGCAAGACAGATTGGCTGATCCATTTAAAAGATGAAATGCCTGAAGAAGAAGAGCAGCAGCTTGAGACAGACCTAGCCTTGTTAGCAGATCATTATCCAGCTCAATATTTATTAGGCTATGCTGACTTTTATGAACAGCGTTTTTCTGTAAACGAACATACACTTATTCCTAGACCGGAAACAGAAGAACTCGTTGAACTTTGTCTAAAAGAGAACCCTGATGAGCCGCTGACCGTTGTAGATATCGGTACAGGTACAGGAGCAATCGCAATCAGTTTGAAGGCAAATCGTCCAAGCTGGCAAATCCTAGCAGTTGATATTTCTGTTGAAGCTTTAAGAGTTGCTGAAGGAAATGCCAAGAGATTACATGCAGCAGTGGATTTTCTACAAGGGGATCTTCTAAAACCTTTAGATGGAAAAGCAATTGATCTTTTGATCTCAAACCCGCCTTATATCAGTAATGATGAGTGGCGCTTGATGGATGAAAGTGTCCGCACGTTTGAACCTAAAACAGCTCTTTTTGCAGAGCAGGACGGTTTGGCTATTTATCAGCGTTTGGCACAAGAAGTACCGAAGATTTTAGCACCTAAAGGGAAAATATATTTAGAAATCGGATTCCAGCAAGGGAAAGCAGTGAAAGAATTATTTCAGCAGGCTTTTCCTGGACATGTCGTTCGAGTACTTAAAGACTTATCTGGTAATGATCGAATGGTAGCAGTCACACCAGATGAAAAAGCGGGGTGAAAATGTGGAAACAAAACTATTTACAGTTGATGAAATAGAGCAAGCGGCAAATTTGCTTCGCCAAGGGGAGCTCATTGCCTTTCCGACTGAGACCGTTTACGGTCTTGGCGCCAATGCCTTGAATGAGTCAGCAGTCAAACAGGTTTATGCTGTCAAGGGGCGTCCCAGTGATAATCCGCTGATCGTCCATGTCAGTGATTTTGAGATGGTCAAAGAGTACGTCACTGATTTTCCAAAGCAAACGGCAGCATTAGTAAACGCTTTTTGGCCGGGACCGCTAACGATGATCTTCAATGTAAAACCAGCTGCCTTTTCAAAAACAGTTACAGGCGGATTGCAGACCGTTGCTTTTCGTATGCCGAATAATCAGCAGACGGTCAATTTGATCAAAAAAGCAGGTGTGCCTATTGTTGGACCAAGTGCCAATACTTCTGGAAAACCAAGTCCTACAACTGCCGATCATGTTTATCATGATCTTGAAGGAAAAATTGCTGGTATATTAGATGATGGACCCACTCAAATCGGGGTAGAATCTACTGTTTTAGATTTGACTTCTTCTGACGGCGTCCCAGTGATACTCCGACCCGGGGCAGTCACGAAAGAACAGTTGGAAGCAGTCATTGGACAGGTGGCGATCGATCAGCACTTGATCAGCGAAAATGAAGCACCTAAAGCTCCTGGAATGAAATACAAGCATTATTCTCCAGATGTACCTGTTTGGATCATTGAGGGCGGTTTAGAGGTGTTTGATCAAGCAATCGATTGGGCATTCAAGAACCATAAAAGAGTTGGCCTTTTTGCAGATGATCAGATCATCGTTGAGACCAAAAAAGTCAATGAGACTTTTTCATTCGGGCAACCTTCCGTAGAGTCAGCGACAAAGTGGTTATTTGCTGGTTTGAGAGCACTGGATGAGACAGAGATCGATGTTATTTTTGCTCAGGGATTTCCGGAGACTGGCCTAGGGATCGCTTACATGAACCGGTTGAAAAAAGCTGCAAACCAAAAAATTTTAAAAAAAGATTCTATTTTCGAGTAGAGAGCATTTAAGTATGATACAATCGAGACATCTGAATGAAATGGAGGCTTGTTTAATGGATTATAAAACATTTGATCCTGATTTATGGGAGGCAATCGCGAAAGAAAATGACCGTCAAGAAAACAATTTGGAGCTGATCGCATCTGAGAATGTTGTTTCAAAAGGAGTAATGGCGGCACAAGGAAGTATTTTAACGAACAAATATGCTGAAGGTTATCCGGGCAAACGATATTATGGCGGCTGTGAGTTTATCGATATCGTTGAAGATTTAGCGATCGATCGTGCAAAAGAGCTGTTTGGTGCTAAGTTTGCGAATGTACAGCCGCACTCAGGCTCACAAGCGAATACAGCAGCTTATCTTTCATTGATCGAGCCAGGGGACACGGTGTTGGGCATGGATTTGTCTGCGGGAGGACATTTAACACATGGATCACCAGTGAATTTCAGTGGAAAAACCTATAACTTTGTTAGTTATGGTGTGGATCCGACCACAGAAGTGATCGATTATAATGTCGTACGAATTTTAGCACGTGAACATCAACCAAAATTGATCGTTGCTGGTGCAAGTGCCTATTCTAGAATCATCGATTTTGCTAAATTCCGCGAAATCGCAGATGAAGTTGGAGCAAAATTAATGGTGGATATGGCTCATATTGCCGGCTTAGTTGCAGCAGGCCTTCATCCAAATCCAGTACCTTATGCAGATATCACGACTTCAACAACACATAAAACATTACGCGGTCCTCGCGGCGGGTTGATTTTGACCAACGATGAAGACTTAGCTAAAAAAATCAATAGCAATATATTCCCTGGGATTCAGGGCGGACCATTAGAACATGTCATCGCTGGTAAAGCAGTTGCCTTTAAAGAAGCGCTGGATATCAGCTTTAAAGAATACAGTGAACAAGTGATCGAGAATGCCAAAGCAATGACAAAAGTTTTCAATCAAGCACCAGAAGCTCGTTTAGTGAGCGGTTCGACAGATAATCATTTATTATTGATCGACGTCTCTGGTTTTGGTTTGAACGGAAAAGAAGCGGAAGCGATTTTGGATAGTGTGAACATCACTGCAAACAAAAACTCGATTCCATTTGAGCAACTTAGCCCATTCAAAACAAGCGGGATCCGAATCGGTACTCCTGCAATCACAACTCGCGGCTTCAAAGAAGATGATTGTGTAGAAGTGGCTAAATTGATCGTAAAAGTCTTAAAAGATCATGAAAATGAAGTGACACTATCAGAAGTTCGTGCATCTGTGAGTGAGCTGACAAAAAAATATCCACTTTATAAGTAAAAGATTCGAGTGATTGACTAGTCAATCGCTCGATTTTGTTTTACAATAGGAAGGAATAAATTATTGAAGGAGAATGAACATGGGAAAATTCCAAGTAATCGATCATCCGCTGATCCAACACAAATTAACAATCATTAGAGATAAGGATTGTGGAACAAAGGTTTTTCGTGAAGTCGTGAATGAGATTGCGATGTTGATGGCCTATGAAGTATCAAGAGATATGCCGTTAGAAGATGTCGTTATTGAGACACCTATCTGTAAATCAACACAAAAAACATTAACTGGTAAAAAGGTAGCGATCGTACCGATTTTACGTGCAGGTATTGGAATGGTAGATGGTATTTTGGAATTGATTCCAGCAGCTAAAGTTGGACATATCGGTTTGTACCGCGACCACGATACATTAGAACCTGTGGAGTATTTCGTAAAAATGCCGGAAGATATCGATGTTCGTCAATTATTCGTTGTTGATCCGATGTTAGCGACAGGTGGTTCAGCGATCATGGCAATCGATGCATTGAAAAAACGCGGCGGCAGCAACATCAAATTCGTCTGCTTAGTTGCAGCGCCGGAAGGGGTCAAAGCGTTACAAGAAGCTCATCCAGATATTGATATCTACACAGCTGCTTTAGACGAAAAATTAGATGAAAATGGCTACATCGTTCCAGGCTTGGGCGATGCCGGTGACCGTTTATTCGGAACTAAATAATAAAATAAACCATAGCAGATTCGTTTTATTTACAACATCTGTTATGGTTTTTTTTATGAAAAAAAATCCATCCAAGATTGTTTGGATGGAAGTAGTTAGACTTTTTGTAATTTTTTGTAATTGATGACGATGACTCCGTTGCTTTTGACCATCAAGTCAGTGTTATCAGAGTTTTCATCAATTTCTACAACAGCGGAATTACTAAGTTGCTTAGTGATGATTCCAGTTTGTTGTTGGCCATGCATCAAGAAAGTGACTTGAGTATCAACAGTGAATAATTCCCCTTCAGAAGAAGGCACGACAGGGCGATTAAAGTTACCGAAATTAGACATTTATAAAAAACTTCCTTTCTTAACTACTTCTATTATACCACATTTGAAGAAAAAATTCACAAGTCTGATTTTTGAAGAAAATACATCCAAAGACTTTACAAAAAAACAGATTCGTTTTATAATTTTGTTTGTGTCGCCAGCTTAGCTCAGTTGGTAGAGCAATGCACTCGTAACGCATAGGTCACAGGTTCGATCCCTGCAGCTGGCACTAATTAAAAGACGGATAAATCGATGCTGTAAAGCTCTGGTTTATCCGTCTTTTTTTATATATAGAATGTACCTAACTTATTTTTCTTCGCTTTTACTATTTTTAGTAGGATCCTTGAAGGATAAGTAAAAAAAGTTTTTATATGCTTCGCCTTCAAGAAACAAACTTAGCAATTATTTATTGAAAGCTTGAGATTGGCGATATTCTTCTGCGTCTGCTACTTTTTGGAAGTCAATAGTCAAATTTTTAAACTCAGAAAGTTTGTTTTCTATCATATCAATGGATACTTTAAAAAATTCTTTTCGACTGTTGACTTTATTTATTCTATAGTCTTGAAAATAAGCATGTAGCTCAGCTTCTAATTGATAAGCTTCGTAACTAAAAATAAGTGCATGAACATCAAATTTGAAAGGAACAGATGCACTACTAAGTTCACTGATCCGCTCTAAAGGTTCGAGTCGACGTGTTACGCCAATTTTCACTACATCTTTACCAAATGCACCTATATTGCTTATAATATAAACATAACCTGCTGAAGCATGTGCATTACGATAATCTAATTCAGATTTTTCTTTGTCTTTTTCTGATATCTGTAGTTCAAGATCCGCAATCTGTAGATTTATACTGTGTTTTTCTTCATCTAATTCGCTACTTAATATTTTAGTTTGCAGTTCTTTAATCATCTTTTCATAGTGTTGTATATCTTTGTCAATTACTTTTTTCTTGTTAAGTATTTCCTTTTGCAGAGCTTTTTCTTCACGCTCACGTTCGCGCTGTTCACGTAACTCTTCTTTTTCTTCTTGCTTCTTTTGTTCATATTCATAAGCTAAATGCAATTCTTGAATTTTAAGGTCGAGATACTGATCGCTCAGTGAAACTCTTACTGATTGATTTAGTTTATTTAATTGCTCAAATGATTTATAAATTCTTTTTTCTGCATTGGTCAAATTATTGTACTTTATTTTATTAATTGATGCTTCACATTCATTGTTAAAAGAACGTAGTATTAGTTTAATATTGTCATTAGTCATTTTACGTCCTTTAGCTTTGCTCCCGTCAACTGTCCAATCTTCAAAATAATGTACTGCAGTTTTTTCTTTTATCATTATTTTTTGTAATTGTCTTACAGTTTCTAATCGTTCTTTATAGCCAATAGAACTCGCGAAATCATATCTAGGCTTATATAGTCCAAAACTTTCCATTTCAATATATTCAGAACTACTTATTAGTTCTTTTTCAATATTAGCAATTTGAATTTTTTTCTCATTTATGTATTGTTCTAGTTTTAATTGTTCAGTGTTTAATTCTTGAATTCTGTTTTCTAATAGCTTTAGTGTAGATTTTTTGTTTAGTATATTTTCTTGTAATTCAAGAGTACTCATTTGTTCGAAAGACATTTTTTCATTTTTTAACGATTCAAGTTGCTTATTTAAATTTTCATTTTCCTGTCTAATTGAATTTATCTTTAGAAAATCCAGAATACCCATAGCACAACCTCCACGATTTCAAATTTGAATTTATATTTTATAGATTCGTAATAATAGCTAAAAAGATAATGATGATACTTAATATGAAATATTCCATTGAATAAATTATAACATATCGTTTGACATAAAGAATTTAAATTTTAACTTTAAGGTGTTCATTTTCATTGGTGTGTTGATACTATAGCGACAGAAATTCGAATATTATCATCGTAAAGTTGTATTTTCCTCGTAATAATCTTACACATACTATCTAAACTTTTCTACTTGAATATTAAAAAAATTATTTTAAACTATCGTTAATATATATTTTGTTAGACATTAATGGACCACTGTAATTAAGTTATCTTAAAGATAAGCAACTTTACTAAAGTGATCCACCTGTACGTATTTAAAAAATTACGAAATGATTCTTTTTATCTGTAAAATTAAAAGATTTCATTCCATTTTCCAGTTAAATAAAAATATGGAAATTTATTCTCCAACTCCACCTATAAACACAAAGTACATTGAATGAGCCCCTAAATCATTTGTCGGTAAAAGATAGACACCCACTGAAAATTCATTGAGCTCTTCTGCAAGAAGGGCAGCATTATCTGTTGGATCATTCTTCCAAAAATCAAGGATCTCTTTCGCCATATCTTCGGCATGTCCTGAGGCAACAGGCTTACCTACATCAGTCATGTTTCCAATAGCTTGGACTGTTGGGTTATGTTTCGCCATATCGATCCCAGTTTCCTGAATCACCGTCTTAAACGATCTGCCATCTGGACGAAGGGGAGTAAACGACGTTGATAACTCTCTTGCTCGATTTCTGTTGCCTAATTGATAAAGAGCATCATGAGTCATTTCAGCTTTTCCGTTCTCTAATCGATATTGATTGATCAAGTAGGCTAGAACCAGTTCGATATTTTGTTCACCCGCAGTTTTCAAAGTCATCTGATAGGTGAAAGTGATGCTTTGGTCGGCACTCATATTCGTAATTGTTTGAGACGTATCCCCTTTGAGTGTACATTCATCAAATTCAGGGGCAATAGCAGTATACGTTTCGCCTTCTGGAATTTCAATGATCTCAGGTAATCGAATCATGGTATTGTTATTGTAAACATAATTGATCGTAAGCGTATGCATAACTACTTCGTTTTTCTTATAGATAAATGTTGCTTGCTGATCATTTTCTGTAAAAGTTATTGTTTGGGAACTTGGCTCTTGCGCCGTATAACCTTTGATCGATGGTGCATTATATGTTTTGGTTGTGCCGACTGCTTGTGTGTCGCTAGTTGTAGATTGAAGAACGTTGTTATCTGTATCTTTGTAATTAAATGTGAGTGTTGATTTTGCGCTCACCGTTACGGTTTGACTTTTTTTGATCCCGTTGTGAGACGTTGCTGTGATCGTTGTAGAACCTACCCCAACAGCTGTGATGTTGCCTAGCTGATCGATCGTCGCGATAGCAGGGTTACTGCTGCTGTATGTGATAGACTTATCTGTCGCATTTCTAGGGTAGACAAAAGCAGGTGCGGTTGTTTTTTCACCAACGATCAAGTTTGCTTTCGTGACGCTCATGTCGATTTCAGTAACAGGAATCGTTTCTTTTTCAACAAGTTTGATCTCAATGGCTTCTAACTTTTTCTTTTGTCCAATACTGCCGGCTAGTTCAGCATTTTTCTTCCAACCTTGCCAGCCATAATCTTGTCCGTGGACTCGATAGTAGACATCATGTGTTTGCTTTAAATTCCCGGTTAATTCAATCTTAATGGCTTCTACGCGCTTTTTTTGTCCGGAAGTACCGCCAAGGGCACCATCGCTTTTCCAAGTCTGCCAACCATAGTCCTGTCCGTGGACTTGATAGCTGATACCACCATCACCAGTTGTATTGATTTTTAATGCTTCCACACGTTTATTTTTTCCAGTTGTACCAGCAGTGATACCATCACCCACTTGACTTTGCCAACCGTAGTCTTGACCATGAGCAGAGTAGTAAACCTGTGGAGTCTTAGCAACTAGACGAATTTCTATTGCTTCTACCTTTTTCTTTTTGCCCGTTGTGCCAGCAAGCTCGCCATTTCGTTTCCATTCCTGCCAGCCATAATCTTGTCCATGAACTCGATAATAAATATCATATTTATTTTTAAGATTACCAGTTAATTGAATTTTAAGAGCTTCGACTCTTTTTCCAGTACCTGTACTTCCACCTAGCTCGCCATCTTTTTTCCAGCTTTGCCAGCCATAGTCTTGTCCATGTAATTGGTATGTGATGCCGCCGTCACCAGTAACATTGAGTTTCATAGCTTCCAACCGCTTGTTTTTACCAGTTGAGCCAGCCATAGTTCCGTTAGATACTTGTTTTTGCCAACCATAGTCCTGTCCATGGACAGTATAAGTTACGTTGTCAATAGGTGTAGCGCTTACAGTATCGATTGAGCAGACTGTACTGACGATCATCACAAAACCAAAGAAAATCCCTAACATCTTCTTTTTCATAATTTCCTCCTTTTTTATACGAAACGATAGAACAACATATTTACAATATTAATATATCATGAGAAAAGACGCTGGGAAAGTCATTTTTAATAAAAAAAATCCTGTTTTTTGATTATTTTCCTGAAGTTTATTTAATAAGAGATATACTAAACATATAATTTTTATGAAATTGATAGATATAAGTATTTATTGCTCTACTTTTATGTAAAGAGTATACTTTTACTAGTTAAAAAGGTGAAGTCTAAAATGAAGTTGTTTTCACTATTTTGCTATTTAGTGAGTTGACCATAAGAAGAGAGGGATTGGGTGAGGGAAGAGAAATGTACGATCCATTTAATGGGCACTGTGATCCAAATATGGGTACAGCATGAAAATCCTGAGGTGCTCTTAAAAGAGGCACAGAAAAGATTGATGGATTATGAAAAACGGTTTAGCGCAAATGATTCAAGTTCTAATTTAATGAAGATCAATCAGCAAGCAGGGATTGCTCCAGTAAGAACAGATTTAGACTTATTTGAGCTGATAAAAATCGGAAAACAACACAGCTTAGCAGAAAATAGCTTTTTAAATATTGCTATTGGTCCAATGGTTCAGGAATGGCGGATCGGTTTTTCCAATGCTGCTCATCCATCGGATAAAAGAATTGAGGCATTACTCTCTTTGATCGATCCCAAAAATATCGAATTGAATGAAGCTGAAACAACTGTCTTTCTTAAAAATTCCGGTATGGCGATCGACCTTGGTGCTCTAGCTAAAGGCTATTTTGCGGATCAAATCATTCATCATTTTAAAAATGAAGGGGCAAAAGCAGCTTTTATTGATCTAGGAGGCAATGTTCTGACATTTGGAGAATCACCTCATCATGAGGATGGATATTGGCGAATTGGGCTTCAAAATCCATTTTTACCGCGAGGAAATCATGCGGCAGTGCTCAAAATCAAAGATCAGTCAGTCGTGACTTCAGGAATTTATGAACGGAAATTTGAATGGCAAGGAAAAAATTATCATCATATCTTTAGCAGTGAGACAGGCTATCCCATTGAAACGGATCTTGCTAGTTTAACGATCGTTTCAAAGCTATCACTGGATGGCGAAATTTGGACAACGCGTTTATATGGAAAAAGAGCAGCAGAAGTGATTGCTTTTCTTTCGCGGCAAAAAGAAATAGAAGGCTTAGTCATCACGACGGATGGCCGTATGGCACATACACAAGGATTAACTGGAGTACTCGAACACGTAATATCTTAGAGGATGGATCGTTGATCTGTCATTCAAAAGACCAGATCATCACTCGTTAAGTATATTGACAATCAAATGTTAAAGCTTTCGTTTTAGCATTTAACTGTCAATATCTAGTTATGTTCTGGTCTTTTTATTTTGTCTTTAAATCGATAGCTAACTGATCTAAAAAGCAATCGACTAGTTCTTTTTCGATCGGACGCATCGTTTTATCAGCGGAATGAGCGATGAAATAGTCTAGTGACAAGAGTTCTAAAGGCATAGAATAAATGTTATAAGGGCCATCTAATTTAGAAATACGAACACTTTCAGGAATGAAAGTCAAACCCACACTTTGTTTAGCTAGCTCTAAAATAGTAAAAATATTATTGCTTTCTAAGAGAATCGCCGGCTTGATTTTGAATTTTTGTAATAAATAATCTATTTGACGTCTGATTGCTGAGCCGCGTGTCGTTAAAATCAGCGGTTCTTGGAGTAATTGTTTGATCGAAAGTGTATTTGGTTTAAGTACGGTCTGATTTTTTTGATATAGCTTCGATGTTTTAGGAATGACTGCATAATACCCGTGTGGTCCTTTACTATAAACAGTAAGCTTTGGTGAAATCGACTCTGGATTTTGCCCTATAAAAAAATCAAGCTCCTTAGCAATAATTTTTTCTTCAGTTTGTTCGGGTACAGACTCGATGATCTGAATGCTGATTTCAGGATGCTTTTTTAAGAAGTCGGGGAGAAACAAAGGCAATAGATAGGTCCCTAAACTGGATAAAACCCCAATTCGAATAACGGTCTGTTCTTGTGGAGCATAAGCTGAAATTTTTTTTCGAAAGCGGTCCTGCTCTGTTTCTAGCGATTGCAAATAGTGATAATAAACTTTTCCGGCTTCGGTCAACTGTAACGGTGAAGCTTGTCGATTAATAATATCGATCTCTAATTCTAGTTCGACCTTTTTGATCGTTTGCGTAAGATAAGGCTGAGAAATATACAGATCTTTGGCTGCTTTTGTATAGTTTCCATGTTTTAAGAGCATATCGAGATACTGCAGCATGTTCGATGAATAAATAGAGGTCATTTTTTACTCCTAGATCTTTTTCTTTTTATTATAACAAAATACTTATAGTTTGATAATTAAATAAATATTTCACAAATGTTTTTTTCTGATTTACACTGCTTATAGAAACAGAAATACACATAAAAACAGTTTACTTACGGAATTCTCTTGGTTTTATACCGATTTTTATTTCATTTTGAAATGACTGACTTTTACTATTTATTTTTTTGAGTTTTTATGTGCAATGTTTCACAATAAGGAAGAAGGTATATTATGAAATTTATTGGGATCGTAGGAACAAATTCCGCTCAATCAACAAACCGTAAATTACTACAATTTATGCGTAATCATTTTTCAGAAACTGCTGAGATCGAAATTTGTGAAATCGGTGATTTTCCAGCGTTTAATGAACCAAAGGATAAGGTTGCTCCAGAAGGAATTAGAGTATTATCAGAAAAAATCAACGAGGCAGATGGGGTGATCATCAGTACGCCAGAATATGATCATTCGATTCCTGCTGTATTAAAAAGTTTGATCGAATGGCTTTCGTATACAACAAGACCCTTGATCGATAAACCTGTGATGGTGGTCGGTGCCTCACATGGGTCACTCGGTTCTTCAAGAGCTCAAGCTCATTTACGTCAAATTTTAGATGCACCAGAGCTGAAAGCTAGAATCATGCCTGGTTCAGAGTTCTTACTAGGACATTCTCTACAAGCTTTTGATGAAAATGGAGAGTTGATTTATTCAGAAAAAGTGAAAGAATTAGACGAATGTTTTGAAGAATTTTGTTTATTCGTCTCAATTACCAATCAACTTGTCAAAGATCATCGCTTTAAAACGGAACAAAATAGAAAATTTACATGGGAACAACTTGCTGATGGGGGAGAAAAAGCATGAAATTTATCGGGATCGTAGGGACAAATGCACAAGAATCATATAATCGTCTACTTTTACAGTTTATGCAGAAGCATTTCAGTAATAAAGCAGAGATTGAAATTTTAGAATTGACAAACGTGCCAATGTTTAATGAGACAAATGACCAATCAAATAGTGAGATCATTCAGGAATTCAACCGTAAAATTACCGAAGCAGATGGTGTCATCATTGCTACTCCAGAACATAACCATTCCATTCCTTCAGCCCTTAAAAGCATCCTTGAGTGGTTATCTTTCAATCTTCATCCATTTGACGGGAAGCCGGTGATGATCGTTGGAGCATCGTATGACGTGCAAGGTTCTTCTCGCGCACAGCTTCATTTACGTCAAATTTTAGATGCTCCAGGAGTCAATGCGACTGTCATGCCTGGCTCTGAATTCTTGCTGGGGCGTGCGCATCAAGCGTTTGATGTGGAAGGAAATATCAAAGAGGAGCGTACGATCGATTTCTTGGAAAGCTGTTTCTGGCGTTTTATGCGCTTTACAGAAATTGCTAATTTATTGAATGTTCCAGAAGATGTGACTTTTGAACCAGGAGACTATACGGTTACTGCGCCGGGACATAATGGTGATCTGCCGATGGTCGTTACGTTGACGACTGATCGAATCGAGTCGATCGATATTGATACGACTGGAGAATCAGAAGGCATTGCAGATGTCGTGTTTACAAGGATTCCGACACAGATTTTGGAAGGACAGACATTGAATGTCGATGTACTTTCTGGTGCTTCTGTAACGAGTAATGGTGTGATCGATGGTGTGGCAAAAGCGGTCAAAATGGCTGGAGCAAACCCAGATGTTCTTAGAAAACGTCCAAAGGCACCAAGTACTGTAGCAGAAGATGCTGAATATACAACTGATGTAGTGGTCGTGGGTGCTGGTGGAGCTGGATTAGCTGCAGCAGCAAGTGTTCTTCAGGAAGGAAAGAAAGTCATCGTTGTCGAAAAATTTCCAGCAGTTGGTGGAAATACCGTTCGTACAGGTGGTCCGATGAATGCTGCTGATCCAGAATGGCAAAATACATTTGAGGCGATTTCAGGAGAAAGCCATACGCTGAGAGAAATGGCTGAGATCGATGAAGAGTCGATCGATCCAGAATATATAGAAGATTTCCGATTACTGAAACAACAAATCGACGCCTATCTAAATGAAAATAAAGGAAAAACAGGTTATTTATTCGATTCTGCAATTTTCCATCGGATGCAGACCTATCTTGGAGGAAAACGAACAGACCAAGAAGGAAATGTGATCTATGGCCAGTATGATCTAGTAAAAATCCTTACAGATCAAGCCCTTGATTCCGTTAAATGGTTAGAAGAGATCGGTGTTGAATTTGATGCAGAGGATGTGACTATGCCAGTTGGTGCATTGTGGCGCCGTGGACATAAGCCGTTGAAAAACGAAGGCTATGCATTTGTTTCAGCCCTTCAATCGTTTGTTGAAACGAATGGTGGAACAATTATTACAGATACAGCTGTAGATGAACTGATTATTGAGAATGGTAAGATTACTGGAATCATTGGTTCAGGAGCTGGCGGTCAAAGCGTAACAGTTCATGCCGATGCTGTTGTGCTGGCTTCTGGAGGATTTGGGGCAAACACGAAAATGCTGAAAGAGTACAATACTTACTGGACCGAAATCGATGATGACATCAAAACATCCAATTCCCCAGCCATTACAGGAGATGGTATTCTTTTAGGCCAAAGTGCTGGTGCAGATCTTGTTGGAATGGGTTTTTCTCAGATGATGCCAGTCTCTGATCCGGAAACCGGAGCTTTGTTTAGTGGATTGCAGGTACCGCCGCAAAACTTTGTAATGGTCAATCAAAAAGGAAAACGTTTTGTGAACGAATATGGCAGCCGAGATGCCTTGACTCAAGCAGCGATCGACAATGGCGGACTGTTTTACTTGATCGCAGATGATGAAATCAAAAAGACTGCATACAACACGACACAAGAAAAAATCGATCGTCAGGTAGAGGCAGGAACCTTGTTCTGTTCTGACACATTAGAAGGATTAGCTGAACAACTTGGCATGGACCCTGCTGTATTTGTAGAAACTATTGATAACTATAATCGTTATGTCGATCAAGGAAACGATCCAGAATTTGGAAAAGATGTATTTGATCTAAAAGTAGCAGTTGCGCCATTTTATGCTACACCAAGAAAACCAGCAGTGCATCATACGATGGGCGGGCTAAAAATCGACACTGAAACACATGTTTTAGATAAATCAGGAAAGATCATTCCGGGACTTTATGCTGCTGGAGAAGTAGCGGGAGGAATTCACGCAGGCAACCGATTGGGCGGAAATTCATTGACAGATATCTTTACATTTGGCCGAATTGCAGGAAAAACAGCATTAAAAGATACACAGACAGACTAACCTAATGAGAGATATGGAGGAGTAAAAATGAATGCTAAAGTAAATCGATGGCAAGTGCTGATTGCTTCCACAGCTGTATTATTATGTACAGGTGCAGTCTATGCATTTAGTGTTTTTGCAGGTCCGTTAAGCGTTGAAAAAGGCTGGACGATGACTGAGATCATGCTTGCTTTTACGATAAATGCAGCGATAGGTCCGATTCCTATGATTTTTGGCGGATTTCTTACAGATAAAGGATTAGCCAAGTGGGCGATCGTTATTGGCGGCGTATTATTTGGATTAGGTTTCTTATTGACTGGTTTTGTGACAAGTACAGGAATGCTGTATTTGACTTACGGACTTATTGGCGGCTTTGGTCAAGGCTTAGCCTATTCTGGTTGTCTTAGTAATACGATCAAGCTATTTCCGGATAAAAAAGGTTTAGCTTCAGGGATTATTACGGCGGGAATGGGTGGAGTAGCGATCATAGCTGCTCCGATAGGTAACTATTTTATCGAAAACAACGATGTATTTTATGCATTTCGATCATTAGGGATTGCCTATATCATCGTTATCGTGATCGCCAGTTTTTTCATTAAGACGGCTCCCGCAAATTATGTACCTGAAGGCTTTACACCATCTGAAATGATGCGTGGTGGGAAAATGATCAATAAAAATTGGAAACAAATGCTGCGCTCTCCTTATTTTTATTTGATTTTCTTTATGTTATGCACTGGAGCGTTTTCTGGTTTAATGATCGCTTCAAATGCTTCTGTGATCGGGCAGCAGATGTTTGGCTTGAGTGCAGGAACTGCCGCCTTTTATGTAAGCTTATATTCATTGAGCAATTGTGCTGGCCGCGTTTTGTGGGGAACTGTCTCTGATAAATTAGGTCGAAATAAGACATTGAATATTATTTTAAGTGTGATCATTGCGGCGTTGATCGTATTGACTGTCTTATCGAGTCAGCTAGGATTTGCTATTGGAATTATTGCATTAGGATTATGTTTTGGCGGTGTGATGGGTGTTTTTCCGCCGATTGTTATGGAAAATTATGGTCCCGTCAATCAAGGAGTCAATTACGGTATAGTATTTATTGGTTACTCTACAGCTGCTTTTTTTGCACCGAGAGTAGCAGTTAGTATGGCTTCAGCTAGCGGCGGTAGCTTTACCAATGCGTTTTATGTTGCAATTGTTGTTGCTTGTATCGGACTAGTTTTGAACATTTGCTATAGTCAAATGAAAAAAGCTAAAGCAAAAGAGATAGTAGAAGCGTAAATAGATGATTTATTGTAAATAACGACAGGCAGGTTTCTTAATTAAATGAAACTTGCCTGTTTTTTGATCGCTGATCTATCGGTAACTGATAATAAGTATCACTGATGGTTATTATCAAAAACATTGATTGTACTTCGGATTCTTTCAAACATATAATGATGTCAGATAGGAGTGATAGTATTGAAAAAAATCGATTGTAGTATTTATAGAGGAGGGACGAGTAAAGGTGTCTTTTTATTTGAAAAGGACTTAGCTGAATTTGGTGAAAACTATGATGATGTTCTTCTTAAGATAATGGGCAGTCCGGATGTAAGACAAATTGATGGCTTAGGTGGAGCTGTTTCTACTACAAGTAAGGTTGCCATCATCTCACCTGAAGAAAAAGAAGCGTGGGATGTAAATTATACATTCGCTCAAGTAGCGATCGATAAGCCGATCGTCTCTTACGCTGGGAATTGCGGAAATATTTCTTCAGCTGTTGGTGTATTCGCAATTGAAAGCGGTTTAGTAAAAACGACTGATCCGATAACGACCGTTAAAGTATATAACACGAATACAAAGAAAGTGATCTATGAGCATATTCCTACGCCCGACGGAAAATTAAGTTATGAAGGCGACTTCAAAATATCTGGAGTACCTGGGAGCGGATTAAAAATCGAGTTGGAATTTATTGATCCTGCTGGTTCAATGACTGGAAAACTATTACCAACGGGCAATGTAGTAGATACATTAACGATCGAAGGATTAGGTGAAATAGAGGTATCGATCATTGATGCAGCAAATCCTCTCGTTTTTGTAGAAGCAGATCGGGTTGGTTTGACTGGAAAAGAAAGCGCTTCGGAAATAGATAGTAGTGACGACCGATTAGCTTTACTGGAAAAAATCAGAGGAGCAGCAGCAGAAAAACTAGGGTTCGTCAAAGCGGCAGATCAAAGCGCAAAAGAATCGCCGGGAGTACCTAAACTGACTTTAGTGGGTAAAGCTGGAACCTACACAACTGTCAGTGGTGAAACGATTCCATCAGATAGCTACGACTTAGCTGTTCGAATGATGAGTATGCAAAAAGCGCACAAAACGATTGCTTTGACAGGCGCACTTTGTACTGCAGCAGCTTGTGTGATAGCTGGTACGATTCCAAATCTGCTTCTTAAAAAAGAGAATCAGTCGAACCATCAAACGAAATTATGCTTTGGTCATGGCGATGGCTTGATCGAAACTACTATCGATTATGAAGAACCAAAAGAAGGTGACGCAATCATTCGTTCTATATCATCTTATAGAACAGCAAGAAAGATTTTAACGGGTACGGTATTTTTTTAGATTAAAAAGGAGATGAAAAGAGTATGTTGGCTTTATTGGGATATTTGATGATTATTGTATTTATGGCACTATTACTTTCGAAAAAAATCTCCCCTTTTGCAGGGCTGATTCTTGTACCATTGGCATTCGGGTTTATTGCAGCGGGATATACAGGGCAATCATTCTTAAATGTATTTGAGTGGATATATGAAGGGTTATATTATCAACTTGCCGGAGGCAAAGTGAAATCAGGTGTCGCACCGACGATCACTTTATTGTTATTTGCTATTTTATACTTCTCGATCATGTTAGATGTTGGTCTTTTTGATCCGTTAAGTAAAGTCTTGATCAAGTGGGCAAAAGGAGATCCTCTTAGACTTTGTGTAGCTACAGCAGTTATTTCGATGATCGTTTCTTTAGACGGTGACGGAACAACAACTGTATTGATCGTTACTGCAGCAGTTTTATCTCTATTCAAAAAAATGAAGATGCGGCAGCTCTACTTGGCAGTATTGATTGCCATACCTAATTCGATCATGAATTTAGTGCCGTGGAGTGGACCGATGGCTAGGGCCATGCCGGTGCTGAATATTGGGCCTAAAGAATTTTTCTTACCTTTGATTCCTGGAATGATCGGAGCGATGTTCCTTACAGCGTATATGGCTTATAGTTACGGAAAAAAAGAGCGTGTAAGATTAGGCTATACGGCAGAGAAAAGTATTGTCACGGATGAAGATTTAACGGCTATCATGTCTTCTCTAGATGAAGATCCAGAGAGCTTGAAACGGCCCAAACTATTACTGTTCAACTTTATTTTGACGATTTTCATCATGGCGTTACTGATATTGGATACTGTCAACGGTGGAATACTCTTCTTAGTTGGAACGAGTATCGCATTGATCGTTAACTACAAAAATCCTGTGCTTCAAGCGCAAAGATTGACGGCAAATGGTTCAGAAGCTTTAGGACCTGTGAGTTTAGTTTTTGGTGCAGGTGTTATTATGGGTGTGCTGAATGGTAGTGGAATGAGTGAAGGAATTGCGCAGCATATCGTTTCCTTACTGCCTGAAAGTATGGGCGGCTATATTCCTCTTTTACTGGCGTTGATTTCTTTACCGGGGCTGTTTTTCTTACCGAATGATGCGTTTTACTTTGGTATTTTGCCTGTGATCGCACCGATTGCGTACACATTTGGCGCGAGTCCAGTAAATATTGGGGTAGCTTCACTGATCGGGCAAGCTGTGCGTTTTGCCAGTCCTTTAGTGGCGTTCCTTTACGTATTAGTTGATCGTACAGAAGTCAGCTTTGGAGATTACCAAAAAGAATACTTAAAATGGGGAATCCCCAGCTACTTCATTCAATTAGCGATCGCGATCTTGACCGGGGCTATTCCTTTGCCATTTTTAAATTAATGTTTTACAAAGGTCAATAAATTCACGTGTATAGGGTGGGAGTATCCGATTTTTACGATAACCGATCAGCACTTCTGTAGAAAATAAATGTTCATCTGGCTGGCTGATCGAAAAGAAATAGGGGCGTTCTTTTAGATTCAGGTGTTCTACATGGTTTTCGTAAACGAAGGATACTCCATATCCAGCAACTGTTAGATTGAGCGCTGTTTCGATATTTTTTGTGTAAAATACATTCTTGGGTTTGATTTGATAATAGCGGAAAATTTTTTCGGCCATTTGACCTGTCCTTTGGTTGGGAAAATGCAAAATAAACCGCTCATCTTTAAGCTGTCGTAAATCAAAATAGGGATATTTGGGTTGAGATTTTTCTGGAAGAAGATCTGCTGTAAGAAATGATCTTGGAACAGCCAGCAATATTTTTTCTCTACGGACGATTTCGTAGTCCATATTTAAGAAACGGTCAGGTTTATTCATGATAATAATATCTGCACGCCCATCTTGTATTTTCTTCTCAAGAACAACAGAAGCATCCTCACTCAATTCAATTTGAACATTTGGGTAAAGCGTATTGAATTTAGGCAATATTTCAGGCAGCAAATAGGAACTGCGTAATAAAGGAATCGCTAATCGGATTTTACCATAGCGTTGTTCCAACATTGTTTCCAGCTTACTTTGGAAATTATCTTTGATTTCAAGGATGCTTAATCCGGCTGCTAGATATTCTTCACCTAATAGGGTCAAAGAAAATTTTTTACCGATGACCTGAAACACTTGAAAACCTAGACGCTCTTCCATATTTTTTAAATACATGCTTAAAGAAGGCTGCGTAATGTACAGAGATTCAGCTGCTTTGGTCAAATTTTCAAATTCTAAAATTGCACGAATATACTCAAAATCTTTTATTTCCATGAAATAGATACCCCTTTCATCTGTTTCTTTACTATCAATCATAAAGTATTTTCATATTAAAACAACATTTTTTGGAGGTCACTCGATGAAAAGAACAATAATAATTCAAAACAAGGAGTACACTTTTTTTAGTTTAAAGGCATTGGCTGAAAAAACGGGGGCCGATATTTCCCGTCTGCCATATTCCATCAGAATTTTACTGGAAAATATTTTACGTCAGGAAACAGCGGAAGGTGATAAAGTCGTTCATCAATTAGTGGATTGGAACTTACCGAATAGTCAAAAAACCGAAATTCCTTTTAAACCAGGTCGAGTTATTTTACAAGATTTGACTGGAGGAGCTGCGATCGTAGACTTAGCTTCTTTGAGAAAAGCGGTGAAGGATTTTGGCCAGGATCCCAATATCATCAATCCAGAAATTCCTGTTGATTTAGTGATCGATCATTCAGTTCAAGTTGATTTTGCAGGTTCAAAAACAGCATTTCAGAAAAATGAAGAGCTGGAATTTGCGCGAAATATGGAACGCTATAGTTTCTTTAAATGGGCAGAGCAATCCTTTGATTCGTTTAGAGTGGTTCCACCGGCAACCGGGATCGTTCACCAAGTCAATTTAGAATATCTGGTGGATGTCGTAACGGAAAGAGACACTAAAAACGAAAACCTTCTTTTCCCAGATACTTTAGTGGGGACAGATTCACATACAACAATGATCAATGCACTCGGTGTTCTAGGCTGGGGAGTTGGCGGCATCGAAGCAGAGGCAGGAATGTTAGGACAGCCATGCTACTTAACGACACCTGATGTTATTGGTGTTCGTTTAACTGGGTCACTTAAAAATGGCGCGACTGCTACAGATTTAGCTTTGACGCTTACGCAGCTATTACGAGAAAAAAATGTTGTTGGAAAATTTATTGAATACTTTGGTGAAGGTCTCGCTCATTTGACTGTATCGGATCGTTCTGTTGTAGCAAATATGGCACCTGAATATGGAGCAACTTGCGGATTTTTCCCGATCGATCAAGAAACACTCAACTATTTAGATTTCAGCGGAAGAGATCCTGAACAACGAGCGATCATTGAAGCCTATGTAAAAGAAAATCAGCTATTTTATGACGCTGCGAAAGAAGCAGACTATACAGAAATCATCGAATTGAACCTAAGCGACATCGAACCAAGCTTAGCAGGGCCCAAACGTCCGCAAGATTTAGTGCCGCTATCAAAAGTCAAACAAGGATTCATCGATTCGCTTACGAAGCCTAATGGGAACAGCGGGTATGGTTTAGCAGCAGGAGAAGAAAAGAAACAAGCAACGATCAACTATGAAGATGGTACACAAGAGACGATCGAAACAGGAGCAGTCGTTATTGCTTCGATCACAAGTTGTACAAATACAAGTAATCCGTTCATCATGCTTAGTGCAGGACTACTTGCAAAAAAAGCAGTTGAAAAAGGGTTATCAGTGAAACGATACGTGAAGACATCATTGTCGCCTGGTTCAAAAGTAGCAACACGTTACTTTGAAGATGCTGGATTACTTCCGTACTTAGAAAAACTAGGGTTTGATGTGATTGGTTATGGCTGTATGACCTGTGTTGGAAACTCTGGACCACTGGATGAAACGATCAGCCAAGTGATCCAAGATGAAAATTTACTTGTTTCAGCTGTCCTCAGCGGCAATCGTAATTTTGAAGGACGTATCCATGCCGATGTAAAAGCAGGCTATCTAGCAGCACCGCACTTAGTGATTGCCTATGCTCTAGCCGGAAATGTCAATGTTGATCTGACAACAGAACCATTAGGCTTTGATTCAGAAGGTGCGCCAGTCTATCTAAAAGACATCATGCCGAGCAATGAAGAAGTGGAACAGTTGATCAATCGTTATGTCAAAACAGACCTATACAAAGAAGAATATGGTTCTGTGTTCAACTCAAATCAACACTGGAACAATATTGAAACAACACCATCGATGACCTATGAATGGGATGAAAAATCGACTTATATTGCCAATCCGCCTTATTTTGAAGCTCTGGAATCTCAAGCTCAGCCGATTCAAGCTTTAAAAAATCAACGAGTATTGGCTAAATTGGGCGATTCGATCACGACGGATCACCTTTCTCCAGTGGGCTCGATTCCGTTACAGTCACCTGCGGGTAAATATTTGACAGAACACGGTGTGCGACCTCAAGCTTTTAACTCTTACGGCAGTCGACGCGGCAATCACGAAGTGATGGTACGCGGAACACTGAATAACATTCGATTACGTAATGAATTAGCCGATGGGAAAGAAGGCGGATATACAAAACATTTTCCAACTGGAGAGATCTTGACGATATTTGATGCAAGTGAAAAATATCTTAAAGAGGATGTTGGTTTGCTTATCTTAGCTGGAGAAGACTATGGCATGGGTTCTTCTAGAGATTGGGCAGCGAAAGGTGTTCGGCTGCTTGGTGTGAATACAGTGATCGCTAAAAGTTTTGAACGAATCCATCGTTCGAATCTATTGATGATGGGCGTTTTACCACTTCAATTTATTGAGGGACAGGATGCAGATAGTTTAGGATTGACTGGCGAGGAAAGCTTTGACTTCATTATCGATGACTCGATCAAACCAAATGACATCATTAGTGTTAGCGCGACAAGCCCAAATGGCGATGTGACTGGATTTAAAGTACGTGCAAGATTTGAGTCAGAAACAGAGATCGATTATTACCGAAATCAAGGGATTCTACCAATGGTACTAAGAAACAAACTAAGCTAAAAAACAAATAGGAGCAAACTAAATGACACATATGATAGATGTAGCTGAAATTGTTGCAGAAAACTTAGACTTCAGTAGCACAAAATCATTGAAAACAGTGGTGTATTCAGCATTGAAAAAAACGATCTTAAATGGAGAGATTCCAGCAGGGACGAGGATCAATGAATTATTTCTTTGCAACAAAGTGAGTATCAGTAGAACACCCTTACGTTCCGCCCTGCAACGTCTTCATGATGAAAACCTCTTAGAATATGTGCCGGGGAGCGGGATGATCGTCAAAGGAATCACGAGCAAAGATGCGTATGAAATTTTCACCATTAGAAAATCGTTGGATCGATTAGCAACGATCACTGCAATGCACGAAATGAATGATCGTGATTTTGAAGAGTTCGAACAAATCGTGTCGCTCATGCAAAAGCAGGGAGAAAACGGTGAGGAGTTGGCTTCAATATTCACTGAATTCAACGAATTTATTTACTCTAAGAGTCAGTTGTTTCGACTTAGAGATACAAGGGAAAACATCCAGAACTATTTAAGTTATTTTAGAGAGCTATCTGTGCATTCGAATGATCGAAGAGCGAATGCGATCGAAGACCATGTGAAACTTTACTATTATATGAAAACAAAAAATGAGAAACAGGTAGAGCTTCTTTTGGACGAACATTTGGAAAATGCGCTGGACGGCATCTTAAGTGAGATGGATAGAAAGGTGCTGCAGGCAATCTAAGATTTTGTCTAATTAAATATTTGTAAAAATGAGAGAGTGTGGGACAGAAGTGTTCAACTCTGAGAAATAAGCTGGAATTCACGAAAATTGTTTTACAAATTTTTGTGGATTTCAGCTTATTTTTGAAGCTTTCAACTTGTGATGCTTTAGCATGTAGAATTAATTTTACTAGCTTCATTTTGTTCCTTGAACAATAGTGAAATTGTATCCCTGAACTGATAGGATCGAAGCATAGTGTAGTAGTTACTTCTGTTTCGCATGCTCTTTTTTAAAGCTGATTCTCTAAAGTTTTTCCAAAATCCTCAAGTCTACACTTTCTTTTCTATCCATAGAAAGTTATAATAAAAAGCGTATGATTCAAGGAAAAGGGATGACGAATGAATAAAAATAAATTACTAAATAACTTAGATAATCGAATCGACTACGGAGTGATCTTACCTGTTTTTCTTCTGTCGATCATAGGAATACTTTCATTATATGTAGCATTGAGCAATGATCCGTTACGGCCTGAGATAGGGAATATGTTGATGAAACAAGGACTATGGTACCTTGTTGGCGGCATCAGTATCGTTGTGGTGATGCATTTTAACTCGAAGTTACTTTGGCGATTGACACCGATTTTTTACGCCATTGGTCTTGTGATGATGGGTCTATTGCTCAAGTTTTATGATCCTTATTTAGAGTCTCAAACAGGGTCTAAAAACTGGATTTCTTTTGGTGGTACAACATTTCAGCCATCTGAATTGATGAAAATTGCTTTTATTTTGATGCTAGCTTATATTGTCACAATGCATAATGTGAAGAACGTTGATCGGACATTGAAATCTGATTTTTGGTTGATCGGTAAGATGCTGTTGGTGACGCTGCCTGTTCTGATTTTGATTTTACTACAAGATGACTTTGGAACGATGTTGGTTTTCTTAGCCATTTTCAGTGGCGTTTTCTTGATGTCAGGGATTTCTTGGAAAATTATTTTACCGACGTTTTTAGTAGCTATCTTGATTGGGGCTGGAACGATTTACCTTGTGACAACGACAGCAGGGCGTGAGTTTCTTTATTCGGTTGGATTTAAGTCTTATCAGTTTGAACGGATCGACTTATGGATGAAGCCGTTTCATCATGATCCAAATCGTTCGCAGCAACCAGCGCTTGCGTTGACTGCTATTGGTTCAGGCGGATTATTTGGTAAAGGTTTCAATAATAGCGATGTGTATGTGCCGGTCAGAGAATCAGATATGATTTTCACGGTTGTGGGAGAAAACTTTGGTTTCATTGGCGGATGTTTTATTATTTTGCTATACTTTATCTTGATTTACCGCATGATCAAAGTTTGTTTTGAGACGAATAATGAATTTTATGCCTATATTGCGACAGGGATCATCATGATGATCTTATTCCACGTATTTGAAAATATCGGTGCAAACATTGGACTTCTGCCATTGACAGGGATTCCGTTGCCATTTATTAGTCAGGGTGGTTCATCTATTTTAGGAAATATGCTGGGCGTAGGTTTGATCATGTCCATGAAATATCAAAAAGAAGCAGTGATCGAAGAATATTAAACGAAAGAGGGCGTTAGAATGTATACATTTTTCTGGTATCCAAAGTGTTCAACATGTAAAAAAGCAAAGGCTTGGTTAGATGAAAAAAAGGTCAACTATGAAACGATCGATATGATCGAAAATCCGCCAACAGCGAAACAGTTAGCAAGTTGGATGGAGCAAAGTGATCTGCCTGTTCGTCGTTTCTTCAATACAAGCGGTGTTCGTTATAGAGAACAAGGCTTGAAAGACAAAGTCAATGACTTTTCGATCAAAGAAGCCAGCGAGCTTTTAGCGACAGACGGTATGTTGATCAAACGTCCGATTTTTGTTAAAGGAGATCAATTTTTAGCGAACGGATTTAAAGAATCTGATTACGAAGGAGCTATTCAATAATGGCTGAAGAAGTAAAAATCATTGATAACTTATGGGTCTTGAAAACCGCTGAAGGATACAAGGTAGGCCTGACAAATGAAGCGCAAGAAGAATTAGGCAATATCACTTTTGCAACATTACCAAAAGTGGGTCAAGAATTAAAAAAAGGTGATTCCTTGATTGAAGTGGAAGCAGAAAAAGCAGTGAGTGAATTTAGTTCACCGGTAACTGGAACGGTTGCTTCTATCAATGAAGCTGCTGAAAATGAGCCAAGTGTCCTTGATGACCCTAATCAAACGAATGCATGGATCGCTGTTTTAACTAACGTTAACGAAGAAGAGCTAGTATAAGCATAAAAATGTTTGACAAGTGTTTTGGTTGTTGCTATAATTTCATCAATATAAATTGAAAGCTTTGAAAAGAAGAGTACATGTCAAAAGTGTTTTAAAGAGAGCCTTGTTTGCTGAAAATAGGCAACGTGATTGATATGGAAGATGGTCTTTGAGCAGAATAAGTGAGCATGAGTAAACTTATTACGGGTGTGCCCGTTACAGCACCACAGTATACGAATTCAAGTACTGTATAAGGCTATTATTGTGAAATGATAGTAAATCAAGGTGGTAACACGAAAGACAAGCTTTCGTCCTTTTGTCGAATAAGACACAAGGGCGGAAGCTTTTTGCATGTTCAACACAGGTTACTTAGTAACCTGATGTTGAACAGTACTTGGCGAACAAAGTGAGCGAAGTTACATTACTAGTGAAACAAAGAACAGTTTAGGTCAGAGCAGATGTTGAACAATACTTGGCGAACAAAGTGAGCGAAGTTACGTTACTAGTGAAACAAGCCAATCTTTCATTGAAGGTACTAGAATCAAAAAATCAAAGTATCCATAGTTTAAAACACACGCTCGATCACCAAGATAAGTCTAACCATACAGCCAAACATATAGTATACTTAAACAAGCAAAACAAAAGAAAGTCGAGGGGGAAAAATGCCTCTAATTGAATTACAACACGTAAAAAAACAATTTTCCGGTAAAAACGGGCAAGTAACGGCCGTCAATGATGTGTCTTTATCTGTTGAGCAGGGCGACATTTATGGTATCGTAGGTTACTCTGGAGCAGGAAAGAGTACCTTGGTTCGTCTGTTAAATGGCTTGGAACTGCCAACAGAAGGAGAAGTAAACATCCAAGGACACAATGTCGCGCAAATGGCGAATCGTGAACTTCGTCAGTTCCGCAAGAAGATCGGCATGATTTTCCAACACTTCAATCTGCTATGGTCAAGAACGATTTTAGAAAATATCATGTTGCCGTTAGAATTAGCCGGAGTGCCTAAAAGCAGTAGAAAAGAGCGAGCACAGGAGCTTTTGACTTTAGTCGGTTTAGAAGGCAGAGGAGATGCCTATCCAAGTCAGTTGTCCGGTGGCCAAAAACAACGGGTGGGGATCGCCAGAGCATTGGCAAATAATCCAGAGATCTTACTTTGTGATGAAGCAACCAGCGCCTTAGATCCGCAAACAACAGACGAAGTATTGGATCTACTACTTGAAATCAATAAAACATTGAATCTAACCATCGTACTGATCACACACGAAATGCATGTGATCCGTAAAATTTGTAATAAGGTAGCTGTAATGGAGCTTGGACAAATCGTGGAAGAAGGAGACGTATTAGAAGTCTTCAGAAATCCCCAACAAGCTGTCACAAAACGTTTTGTTCAACAAGAACTTGAGCCAAAAGAAGACACAGAAGAGCTACTTGGTGAGTTGATCAAAGAAAATCCAGCAGGTTTAGTCGTTACGCTTCAGTTTAGCGGAGACAATGCCAATGAACCAGTGATTTCTCAAGCGATTCGTCAGTTCAACGTTGACATCAATGTCGTTCAAGGTCAAGTACAGCAAGCGAAAGAAGGCGCCTTTGGAACCTTGACGGTCATGGTTTTAGGAGAACAAAGTGAAGTCGAAAAGACACTCGCTTTCTTCACAGAAAAAGAAGTTGGGTTGGAGGTGATTCACCGTGGCGAATGAAACATTTGTTGAAAAGTACTTGAATTTTAGCCGGGTGAACCCAGAGTCAATGAAACAAGCGGCGGTCGATACATTGTTTATGACAGTCGTTGCAATGATTTTTGTCATTATTATCGGATTCTTGTTAGGATTGCTGTTATATAGTTTGAGCCGCAACAAGTCTCCTCTAGCGAAAATCAGCTATAGTGTGTTATCCGTTGTTAGTAATGTTTTCCGCTCGATTCCTTATATTGTATTGATCATCTTGTTGATGGATTTCTCTCGGAAATTAGTGGGAACAGGGATCGGTGCAAAAGCGGCTATCCCATCATTGATCGTATCTGCAGCACCCTTTTATGCTAGATTAGTTGAAATTGCCTTTCGTGAAGTGGATAGTGGTGTATTAGAAGCTGCTGATGCGATGGGGGCTTCTAAACTTCAAAAGATTTTTAAAGTCTTGATCCCGGAAAGCAAACCAGCATTACTATCAGGAATCACGTTAACAACGATCACGATGATCGGATTTACGGCAATGGCCGGAATCATCGGTGGTGGTGGCCTTGGCGGGTTAGCTTACCAAGAAGGGTTTAGCCGGAACAATAATACAGTAACACTTGTAGCAACGATCTTAATTTTGATGATTGTGTTTATCATTCAATTTGTCGGTGATCAATTGGTAAAACGTTCAGACAAACGATAAGCAATTAATATAGAAAATAATTGGAGGAAATAAAGATGAAAAAGAAATTATTCGGTTTAGCAGCATTGGCAGTCGTTGCAGTTAGTTTAGCAGCATGTGGTGGCGGAAATAGTAAAACAGATGATAGTAAAACTGCGGGATCAGACAAAGAATCTTCTGTTTTAAAAGTCGGCGCATCTGCTTCTCCACACGCAGAAATTTTGGAGCAAGTAAAACCAATCCTTAAAAAAGAAGGCGTTGATTTGGAAATCGTTCAATTCGATGATTACATTTTACCAAACAAAAACTTGGCAGAAGGCGATATCGATGCAAACTACTTCCAACATATTCCATACTTCAATCTACAAGTAAAAGAAAACAAATATGATTTCGCCAATGCGGGCGGTATCCATATCGAGCCAATGGGCTTATACTCAAAACGTATCAAAGATATCAAGGATTTGAAAGATGGCGCGACGATCATCACCTCTAACTCAGAATCAGACTGGGGCCGAATCATCACGATTTTACAAGATGCGGATTTAGTAACGGTCAAAGATGGTGTTGATCTAGAAACAGCAACATTTGAAGATATCGACAAAAATCCTAAAAACTTGAAGTTTATTCATAACATCAACCCTGAAGTCTTAACAACAACGTATAACAATGATGAAGCTGACCTTGTTGCGATCAATGCCAACTTTGCATACAGTGCAGGCTTGAATCCATTGAAAGATTCTGTCTTGCTTGAAAAAGATAACTCGCCATATGTGAATATCGTTGCAGTTCGTTCAGAAGATAAAGATAGTGATAAAATCAAAAAATTGGTCGACGCCTTGCATAGTAAAGAAATCCAAGACTGGATTCTTGAAAAATGGGATGGCTCAGTGAAACCTGTAGATAAGTAAACAAAATAGAAACAGCTGAACTACGCTCTGTCAAGTTGTAGTTCAGCTTTTTTTGTCTACTCAGAATACTCTATAAAAAAGACATGTTTATTGTAATTTATTTATTATTTTAAAATAATAATTTTGTTCTTTAAGTTGATTTGAATGTTTTTTTATGATAGTCTCATCTAGTGCACATTTATAAAAAAGGAGAGGTTAACATGAAAAAAAGCAACATTGTTTTATTTTTTGTTTCGATGATGGCAATTTGTTTTGCTGTTGTTGGAACTAGTTCAAGTGCGGAGGCAAGTGAATATGATTTGAATCAAGGAGCGACCTTCACGTTTAATTCAGAGGGTGAGTGGAAAAGAATCTATTCTGGTGTATTTTCTGGAACGAGTGCAACTGGTTTTAGCTATGCTGATTATTCTGGAGAGATCCAGTATGCGCATGTAACGGCAAATACACAAAAAATCCAAGCAGCCTATGTTGTGAAGGATCGGATTTTTGATTTTGAAGGAACCTATTCACCAAGAGAATCTTACTTTAATGGTAATACTAAAATTTGGGCATTCAACATTCAAAGAGTGAATGGCTTAACACCTGTTTATAAAACGACAATGGCCGTGACAGAAGGATTACCTGGCGGAACAGTTTTACATGTAAAAGCTGACCGTGCACCAGTGCCTAACTGGGCAGCGTTACCGAATATAGATAGTATGTCTAAAGTTCAGATCACTGGAACATACATCTCAATTATTCCTCAATAATTTAGAAGAAAAAGGAAGGGCTTCTGCTTAATGTAGAAGAACTTTCTTTTTTTGTTTGTCAAAAATGATTTGGGTTAGCTGTTTTATAGACGATAAGAAGAGATTCACTTTAGAAAGATTCTAAATAAGTCCATTTTTTCACAAAGAAAACCTCTAGTAATTAAGAATTATTCTAGTAAAGAGATTGCTTATCATTCTCAATTAGGATAAAATGAATGAGAACGATAAAATAATTATTTTTAAGTTGGAGGGAATTATACATGTCCGTTTTAGAGATTAAAAATTTACACGTATCAATCGAAGATAAGAAGATTTTAAAAGGTGTGAACCTGACCATGAAAACAGGAGAGATCCACGCGATCATGGGACCAAACGGAACAGGTAAATCGACATTATCTGCTGCGATCATGGGAAATCCAAATTACGAAGTCACAGAAGGTGAAATTCTTTTTGATGGCGAAAATGTCTTAGAACTTGAAGTAGATGAACGTGCGCGTTTAGGTCTATTTTTAGCGATGCAATACCCAAGTGAAATTCCTGGTATCACAAATGCTGAATTCATGCGTGCGGCGATCAATGCCAAACGTGATGAAGACGACAAAATTTCTGTGATGCAGTTCATCAAAAAATTAGATAAAAAAATGGAACTACTAAATATGCCGGAAGAAATGGCTGAACGTTATTTGAATGAAGGCTTCTCAGGCGGAGAAAAGAAACGTAATGAAATTTTACAATTATTAATGTTGGAACCAACATTTGCTATTTTAGATGAAATCGATTCTGGTCTAGATATCGATGCGCTAAAAGTTGTCTCAAAAGGCGTAAACGAAATGCGCGGCGAAAACTTTGGCGCATTGATCATCACTCACTACCAACGTCTATTGAATTACATCACACCTGATGTGGTGCATATCATGATGGAAGGCCGTGTCGTAAAAACAGGCGGCGCTGATCTTGCAAAACGTTTAGAAGCAGAAGGCTATGCTGGAATCAGTGAAGAATTAGGTATCGAATACAAAGAAGAAGCGTAAGGAGGACAAGATAAATGAAAGATATCACAACAGCAAATTATCTTGACGACATCAAAGCTTTTTCAGCACGTAACGAAGAACCCTCATGGATGACGGACTTGCGCGCAGCGGCTTTAGAAAAAGCTGAACACTTAGAATTACCAAAGATCGAACGGGTGAAATTTCACCGTTGGCCTTTGTTTAACGTAAATACAGATGAATATACACCACAAGCGATGAATATCCCTAGTTTTGATGCAATGAAAGACAATCCAGTCATCGTACAGCAAGGATCGATCACAGCATTTGAACAGCTTTCAGCAAAATTAGCTGACCAAGGCGTGATCTTCACTGATCTGTTCACTGCGATGCAGGAACATGGTGATCTAGTCAAAGAATACTATATGACAAAAGCTGTGGAGATGGACGAAGACAAGCTGACAGCTTTTCATACAGCGTTCATGAATAGCGGTGTGTTCTTATATGTACCCAAAAATGTCGTGATCGAAGAACCGATCGAATCGATCTTTATCCAAGATTCAGATAGTGAACAACCCTTCTTCAAACATGTCTTGATCATTGCAGATGAGCATAGTGAATTTAGTTATTTAGAACGATTCCAAACGATCGGCGAACGTAAAGCAAAAGTTTCGGCAAACATCATTGTTGAAGTGATTGCCAAAGCTGGCTCAAAAGTGAAGTATTCAGCAGTCGATCAATTAGGTGAAAACCTTTCGACTTATATGAACCGTCGTGGTCATATCATGCGCGATGCCTCAGTTGACTGGGCGATCGGTGTCATGAATGATGGCGATGTGGTTGCTGATTTTGATTCTGACTTAGTAGGCGAAGGCTCTCACTCAGAAGTCAAAGTTGTGGCAATCAGTGCCGGCAAACAAACACAAGGAATCGATACGCGTGTAACCAATAAAGCCTCTCATTCTGTAGGGCACATTTTACAACACGGAGTTATTCGTGAAAAAGGAACATTGACCTTCAACGGAATCGGTCATATCTTAAAAGGGGCTAAAGGAGCAGATGCGCAACAAGAAAGCCGTGTCTTGATGCTTTCTGACAAAGCCCGTGGTGATGCGAACCCAATTTTATTGATCGATGAAAATGAAGTAACTGCAGGACATGCGGCCAGTGTTGGTCGTGTCGATCCAGAAGAAATGTACTATTTAATGAGTCGTGGTCTACGCAAAGAAGAAGCAGAACGTTTGGTCATTCGTGGTTTCTTAGGCTCAGTGATCACAGCGATCCCAGTCAAAGAAGTCCAAAAAGAATTTGTAGATGTTATTGAAGGGAAGTTGAATGCATGATAAACGCAGATAAGATTCGGCAACAGTTTCCCATCTTGTTTCAAGAAGTAAATGACGAGCCGCTTGTTTATCTGGATAATGCAGCAACAACTCAAAAACCGAAAGCAGTTTTAGATAGACTGACTTATTATTACGAACATGATAACGCCAATGTCCATCGTGGTGTGCATACTTTAGCTGAACGGGCAACAAAAGATTATGAAGCGGCTCGTGAAAAAGTTAGAGCTTTTATCAATGCTAAAGAAACAGCTGAAACATTATTCACGCGAGGCACAACGACTAGCTTGAACTGGGTCGCAAAAAGCTATGGTGATTTAGCAGTAGTAGCCGGTGATGAAATCGTGATTTCTTACATGGAACATCACTCTAATATTATCCCTTGGCAACAACTAGCAGAACGCAAAGGCGCAACCTTGAAATATATCGAGATTACAGCAGACGGCTTTTTAGATATGGAAAGTGCGAAACAACAAATCACAGACAAAACCAAGATCGTTTCTATCGCTCATGTCTCTAACGTCTTAGGTGTGATCAATCCAGTTAAAGAACTAGCTGAATTAGCGCACAGTCATGGTGCTGTCTTAGTTGTCGATGGTGCGCAAGCTGTTCCTCATATGTCGGTGGATGTTCAAGCCATCGATGCGGATTTTTATGCTTTTAGCGGACATAAAATGTGCGCCCCAACTGGAATTGGTGTATTATATGGAAAACGCGAATTGCTGGAGAAAATGGAGCCCATCGAATTTGGCGGAGAAATGATCGATTTTGTGAATTTGTATGATAGTACATGGAAAGAATTGCCATGGAAGTTCGAAGCAGGAACGCCAAATATTGGCGGCGCGATCGCTTTGGGTGCCGCAATCGATTTTCTCAACGAGATCGGTTTAGATAATGTCCATCAACATGAAGCAGAATTAGTAGAGTATGTATTGCCAAAATTGTTAGCGATCGATGGTTTAACGGTGTATGGACCACAAGATCCTGCGCATCATACAGGTGTGATCGCGTTTAATTTAGATGGACTGCATCCTCATGATACAGCGACAGCTTTAGATATGGAAGGTGTGGCAGTTCGGGCAGGACATCATTGTGCCCAGCCATTACTGAAATATTTAGACGTAGCAGCAACAGCTAGAGCAAGCTTTTATCTCTATAATACAAAAGCAGACGCGGATCGATTGATCGAAGCAATTTTAGCGACAAAGGAGTTTTTCCAACATGGCTCTCTCTAAATTAGATAATTTATACCGTCAAGTGATCTTAGATCATTCTAGCCATCCCCATCATCATGGAAGCTTGGATGCGTCAAGTCAGACAATCGAAATGAACAATCCGACGTGCGGTGATGTGATCGAATTACAGCTGGATATCCAGGATAATATCATCAAAGATATCGCCTTTAACGGCAGCGGCTGTTCGATCAGCACCGCAAGTGCCAGCATGATGACCGATGCAGTCATCGGAAAAAGCTTAACTGAAGCAGAGCAGCTTGCGGAAGATTTCTCCCAATTGGTGCAAGGCAATGAGGTATCAGATGAAGAAAAACTCGGTGATGCAGCGATGCTTGGCGGCGTAGCGAAATTCCCAGCACGGATCAAATGCGCCACATTAGCGTGGAAAGCATTAGAGCAAGCAGTGGAAAATGACGGACAAGGAACTGCAGGACAATTACACTGCGAAGAATAAAAATACAAATCAAGAGGAACGTTGTTTCCTTTTAGTTCGAACTTATATTTAAGGGAAGGTGAAATAATGAGCAACGTACCAGAGTTAGAAGAATATAAATTTGGTTTCCACGATGATGTGAAACCAATCTTCAGTACGGGAGATGGACTAACAGAGGAAGTCGTTAGAGAAATTTCACGTAAAAAAGAAGAACCAGAATGGATGCTAGAATTCCGTTTAAAATCATTAGAACAATTCAATAAAATGAAAATGCAGGAATGGGGACCGGATTTATCAGATATCGATTTTGATAAGATCAAATATTTCCAAAGAGCCAGCGATAAACCTGCTCGTGACTGGGACGATGTACCAGATAAAATCAAAGAAACCTTTGAAAAAATCGGGATACCAGAAGCTGAACGTGCTTACCTAGCTGGAGCTTCAGCGCAGTACGAATCAGAAGTGGTTTACCACAATATGAAAGAAGAATTCCAAAAATTAGGGATCATCTTTACCGATACAGATTCAGCGTTGAAAGAATACCCTGATTTATTCAAGAAATACTTCTCAAAATTAGTGCCACCAACAGATAACAAATTAGCAGCACTAAACTCTGCTGTTTGGTCTGGTGGAACCTTTATCTATGTACCGAAAGGCGTTCGCGTAGATGTCCCATTACAAACCTACTTCCGGATCAATGCGGAAAACACAGGACAATTTGAACGTACGTTGATCATTGTGGATGAAGGCGCAAGTGTTCACTACGTAGAAGGCTGTACCGCACCTACGTACACAAGCAATAGCTTACACGCAGCGATCGTTGAGATCTTTACCCATAAAGATGCCTATACACGTTACACAACGATCCAAAACTGGTCAGATAACGTATACAACCTAGTAACCAAACGTGCCAAAGCTTACGAAGGTGCAACCGTTGAGTGGATCGATGGAAACCTAGGAGCAAAAGCAACGATGAAATACCCAAGTGTCTATCTAGATGGAAAAGGCGCACGCGGCACGATGCTATCAATCGCATTCGCCGGCGAAAACCAAATCCAAGATACAGGGGCAAAAATGATTCATAACGCACCAAACACATCAAGCTCGATCGTTTCAAAATCGATCGCCAAAGATGGCGGAGAAGTGAACTACCGTGGACAAGTAACCTTCGCCAAAGATAGTGCTGGTTCGATTTCACACATTGAGTGTGACACGATCATCATGGATGATAAATCGAAATCAGATACGATTCCGTTTAATGAGATCCATAACAGTCAAGTGGCGTTGGAGCATGAAGCGAAGGTTTCGAAAATTTCAGAAGAACAGCTTTATTATCTTATGAGCCGTGGTTTGTCAGAGCAAGAAGCGACTGAGATGATCGTTATGGGATTTGTAGAGCCGTTTACGAAGGAATTGCCGATGGAGTATGCGGTTGAGTTGAATCGATTGATTAGTTATGAGATGGAAGGGTCTGTTGGCTAGACCTATAATATGGGCTAGGAATGCTGATATAACAGTGTTTCTAGCTTTTTATTTTGTCTGAATTGATTTAAGCTAAAATAATTTTATTTGGAAGATTATGGACAAATTCATTTTTAATATATTTAGTGCTATTTGAAGTATTGCTAAAGAGTCTACTAATAAGCTTAAGCTTTTTTTAGATATCCAAAAGTGTAGGTTCAGGGATTAATAATAAAGCTTATACTTTAACTTTATTTCATATGAAAAAAGTTTTATGTTACTTCCAAAAAGTGAAGTTTAAAAAATAATCTAGTTATATATATTGAAAAACGATAATGCATAACAAGATTATCTACTTACGGGTACTTTCGGCATGTTATATTTCTGAATTATTTAAAATAAAGCAGATAATTGAAAGTCATTTAAAATTTTGTGATCAGAAAAGTACAGTTTTAAAAAGATATTCTCTTTCAATCAAGATGGATATCTCTGATAAGTTAGCCAAGAGTGACTTAGATAAATATAATAAAAAGTCGAAGAAATATTACTTAAGAAAAGAGATTTAAATTGAGTATCTGATTCCTTTTTTTAATCATTTGCATAGCATAATTTGGATTTTTCAAGGCACTAATCTATATGAAGAGGATCTATTCACTTTTGCTGATCCTATCAAGATAAAAAATTATGTTAAACAATGAAAGATTAATTTAAATAGCTTAAACTAAAAATAAAATTTGAATGACTGTATTGTGTGTAGTATGGACTTGGCACAAACAAGTATATGGTGTTTGCCAATGTTGAATAAACCATTTTGTTTAATATGAATTGTTTGGAAAAAAGGGTAAGATGCTAGCTAGAGTTTTTTTGTTTGAAATTATTATAAATAAGTCTGCTATTTTTATACCATTGTCATTTTAATGATAAGTCTTTTTTTATTTGTAATCATATTTTAAAAATACTTGTAAATATTCAGAATGAACTGTATATTTTAGTTTGAAGTACTTTAAAAAGATTCAAACCAAGATAGAAAATTTTATTTTTTTAAGTTTGAAACTAAAAATTGATATAGTGAGGTTTTATATGAAAAATAAAAATTTTATAAATAACGTTATAGTAGGCGATAGCATAGAAGTTATGAAAAAGATTGATGACGAGTCAATTGATATGGTTTTATGTGATTTACCATATGGTCATACTCAAAATAATTGGGATAGTGTAATTTCTTTGGATTTATTATGGAAAGAATATAACCGAATTATTAAGAAAAATGGGGCAATTGTATTGACATCTAGTGGGATGTTCACCGCAGAATTGATGCTTAGTAATCCTAAAATGTTTAAATACAAACTAGTTTGGGAAAAATCAAAAGCAACAAATTTTCTAAATGCAAAAAAGCAACCATTAAGAAAATATGAGGATATATGTGTTTTTTATAAGAAGCAACCCACATACAATCCACAAATGGGGAACGGAACCCCTTACAATAAAGGGACAAGAAAAAACCAGTTAACGGGAAGTTATGGGGATTTTTCTCCATCAGAAGTAAAAAGTGATGGTCAAAGATATCCTACAGATATTATATATTTTAAAACGGCAGAGTCGGAAGGAAATGTCTATCATCCGACTCAAAAACCAGTTGATTTAGGTAGATATTTGATTAATACCTATACTAATATTGGTGATACAATATTAGATAACACGTGTGGAAGTGGGTCTTTTTTGGTAAGTGCTGTTAAAGAAGGACGAAATTTTATTGGAATAGATAAGGATAGTGAAAGTAATAGATTTAAGGACGATAATACAAGTTATGTAGAAATTGCAAAAAATAGAGTTTTGGAAGCATATTATTTATTGGAAGATTCAAGTGATAAAAAGGACAGTATAATTAAAGCAAATTTATTTAAGGAGGAATAAATATTAATGGTTGCGAATATGAATGAAAATGAAAGAAGTGCTGCTATTGATTTAATATCTAATATAAATCAATATGTTTCAACGGTGAGCATAGTTATAAAAAGAGCTGGTGGTGAAACTACTATAAATAATTCGCAGAGTGCTGATGCTAGAAAAATTATGTTTCCAGATGTTTTGTTATACGCTGATGATAACAAAAATCTAATCCTACAGGGATGGGAATTAAAAATGCCAGACGTTTCAGTATTCGATACAGCTTATATTGAAGATGCGCAATTTAAAGCTGATAAGTTAGGGTTGAATAGTACAGTATTATGGAATTTTCATGATGTAGTACTTTATGTGAAAGATAATGGTAATTGGGTTGTGAAAAAACAATGGAATAATCTAAATTCTATAACTAGCCGTATAGAAGTTAAAACTAAAGAAAGTATATGGAAAAATTTTTTGAAACAATTTCTAGTTGAAATAAATAATTTTTACATTTCTGGTGAGATAGTTGAGAGGGAACTGAGCGAAATATCTCAAAACGTCATATCTTATCTAATTTCTGATTTTAAGAATGATGTAGCTGCATATTTAAAAAGTGAATCGCAAAAAAATAGGTTAATTGATATAGAGATTTCAAACTGGTGGTTGGATTCAAAAAATGAGTATTTAATGGATGAGTATGATGGATATGTAGCTTATTCTAAAAATGTTATTCTAAATTGGCTTACAAGATTTATATTTGGTCATATTATTATGGAAACTCATAATATTGCTAGAGAACTTGAAAATATTTCATTCGATACACATCCAGATGAAGTTAATAATATTTTTAAGAGAATAACTAAGACAAGTGATTTTTACACTATTTTTGAACCGCAGAAATATAATGAATATTTACCTAGACATGTGTGGCATAGGTTTATTGAATTTAATACATTTTTGAATGGTAAGTACTTACCACATGAAATGTTACAAAAGTTACTTGAGACTTCTATTGCTCAATTTAAAAGAGAAATAATAGGTCAATATACGACACCAGAAAAACTAGCTAAACTATTAGTTTATTCTACAGTCCTTAATATTGAAGATCATTCGATTGATCCTTGTTGTGGAACTGGAATCATCCCTAAGGTATTAATGGAATTAATGATTAATTCAAATATGACAGAACGAGAAGCACACGATAAAATATGGGCATCAGATAAAATGCTTTTTCCACTACAAGTTGCCAATATGACTCTAACTACTCAGACATCTATGAATCTTATCAATAAAGTTTTTCAAAAAAATGTTTTTTCTCTTTCAGAAAATACTAAAATTAAAATAGTTTCTCCTGAAACTGGAAATGAAATAGAATATGAGTTACCTAAATACAAAAATATAGTATCAAATCTTCCATTTGTTCCATTTGAAATAATTGATGAATCAGAAAATAGTTACATAAATGAGATAAATAATGAAGTTTATGAATTTTCTAACAAAGAATTAATTTTAGATAGAAGATCTGATTTCTATTTTTATATAGTCTTATATTTAAATAAAATATTAGCAAATAACGGAAGAGTTGGTGTAGTAACTTCTAATTCATGGTTAGGTACTCAGTCAGGAAAAAAATTTTATAAGGCTTTATCTTTATACTATAATATAAAAGCAATTATAATTTCAGGTAGAGGAAGATGGTTCCCAAATGCAGAAGTAATGTCATCGATACTGATTTTAGAGAAAAAGGAAACACAACGTGAGTTACAAACTGATAAGGTACAATTTGCTTTATTATGTGAAAATTTAGATAATCTAACTGACGAGGACATCAGAAAAATATCAAATAATTTGTTGATATCATCCTCAAATGAGATTCTACAAATAACAGAGTATGCAACAGATAAAATTGAGCAGTATATGGGAATGAATTTATCTTTAAATTCATTATTCTATAATGTTTCATGGATTGATGAACTTGAAGGGCAATTAATTTCTATATCTAATGTATTTTCAGTTATTAGAGGAATGAGAAGAGGATGGGATGAATTATTTTACCCCGATAATGAATCAGAAATAGAAAATTGTTATTTAAAACCAATCCTTAAAAGTTCTAGAAGTATTAATTCTTATGAAACAAACACCGATGGTATGGCTTTTTGTTGTTCAAAAACTTTGAATGAATTAAAATTATTGGGGCATTTTGGAGCTATAAATTGGATTAAGCGTTTTGAATTTGGAGTAAATAAAGTTGGTAGACCGTTAAAAGAGGTTTTAGAAACTAATGACTTGATGTGGTATGAAATGAGAACAACAGGTGCTGTCGCTGAGTTCGTAACTTCACTAAATCCTGGGGAAAGATTATTTTGGGCAAAGTTAGAAAATCCATCCTTTATCAATCAGCGATTAATTGGATTAAATAGAAAAAAAGCAAATGATAATGTAGAATTATTACATGCACTTTTAAACTCAGTTATTGGTTTGTTTTTAATTGAAGCTTCTGGTTTCGGTAGAGGATTAGGTGCTTTAGATTTATCTAAAAACAATATTCAAAAGATGCAGATGCTAAATCCATATAAGCTGAATGAAGATGAAGTAAAAAAAATATTGTATAAGTTCAGTTTTGTAAAAAAATACGAAATAGGTGATACAATTTCAATGTTAGAATTGGAAGAAAGAATTGATTTTGATAAATGCGTTTTAGAATCTTATGGTCTTTTAGATAGATATATGGATATAAAAGATGGTTTAATAAATATGTTAAATGCAAGATTGTCAGTCTAAATTATTTTAGAATGTATGTAATTTTTTTGGTAAATAAGATTTTCTAAATATAGTAAAAAAAGCTGAAAAAGTTCAGCTTTTTTGTATTTTATGAGTTCTGGTTCAAGTTTTTCTCCTCTGCATCATCCTCCCCACAATCTCCTCACTCTCCTTCAAAACCTCCTCAAAATCCCCAGAAAATACCTGATACAACTGCTGACAAGAATAATACCGCATCTGTATATCCTTCTTATTCCTCGTAACCTTCCCATCAAAAAACTCATCCAAATAAACCAACGACTTCTGCCAAGACCGAAGCTTGATCAACTCACTCCGCACATCCAAAATATCCTGATAAGGTACTGCTTTCAAATTCTGTTCTTTACTCATCACTACACATCCATTCCTTTTTTTGTAAAAACCAACAGGAAAATAAAAAACGATCAGACCTATCTGTGCCTCATCGTGTGCAATAGTTCGTCAAAGAACGCATGAAATCGCCAGAAAAATGAAAGAATCTGCTAATATCCCTAGTCAAATCAATCAAAATTCAGTACAATAAAACATGCGAGTACTTCAGTACGCGCTATCGGCAACTCGGATAAGCAGTGGTTGCTGTTTATTCGGGGCCTTGCAACGTGATTCCAGTCAGGTTGTAAGGTGCCGTTTTTTATTTTTCTATTTTTAACTCCGTACATTGTTACTTTAGAAAAAAATCAACCATAGAATAGAAACAAAAAAGGCATTGGCGCAATGTCCAATACCTGAATAAGTCAATAGTATCTCAAAGAAACCTAGCATTCTTTTCTAGTTGTCGCTCAAAAAGAGACACAACAAAAAAGCTAGTGATTCATTTACTATTGGCAAACTTGCACGGACAGTGGTTGCTGTTTTCAAGACCATTTTCGTTCGGTTCCAGCCAAACAAAAAGGTGCCAAAGATTAAATTGTCATAAAGTTGAGTGATGTTCTGAATCAGGACTTACTCAGCTTTTTTATTTCCATTCTATACACTAAGTATAAATAAATCGACAGCGAGAATCAAGGCGAACAAGCAACAAAATCCACTTTTATTCGAGAAGTTCAACAGATGAAAAGATGGAATAAATGCTACTGAGTCCGTTAAAAATTACTATATAAACGAAATGATTATCTATCGCGAAATTTCTGAAAAAAGTTTAGACAACTCTTATGGTAATCTATAATTATCATAATGATAATTAATTTAGAAAGTGGGTTGATTTGATGGAACCGATTAGTAGCAATAGTGCAGTTGCTGGAGAACTCGCAAGAGGGATCTTTTCTGCGATGGACGACCTGAACAGCCAGCAGTCTGTTGTAACAGACGAACAGTCAACCGTTTCAGGAAATACAGCGGCAAAAAATGCCATGAAAGAGGTGCAGTCTATGGTACAGACGATCAGCGCAGCCATTGCAACAGATGCCAATAATATAAAGAGCGTGGCAGCAGAATTTGATGAAGCGGATGCAACGATTCGTAAAATGATGCGCGGATCGAGGTGAATGTATGAATGAACACCAGTCAAGATGGGATGATTTATTAGTAGAGGAACGGAAAATTGAACATGAATTAGACGAAATGATCCAAGTCCAACGAGATACACAAAGGATCGAAGAAAATTATCACGAACTTTTCTTTCAAGGCAATCAGCTGATGGATCGTTTGGATCATTTTATTGGAGAAGATAGGGATGAAATAGAAGAGCTGCAGTGGCAAAGTAAGCAGAAGCAGCAAGGGATATTGTATCATTTAGAGGATCAAAAAGAGCAATTACATAAAGAACAGAGAAAAATAGAAGATCGTCAAGATGAACTATTTTACGAAAAAAAGAGAGTACTAGCAGACAAGGAGAACAGCGATGAGTATTGATATGTACTTAGGTCCTTCGAAAGCACAAGGAAGTAGTGCCAGCGCATTAAGCGAAAACTATCAGGCCGGATTTCAGGCATTACAAGCGGCTGTTAGTCAGTTTACTCAAGAT
>NZ_JACFUD010000011.1:0-11528 GCF_020295385.1 Enterococcus sp. S22(2020) | reverse complement strand
AGTAGCGCATGACTGTTAATCATGATGTCGTAGGTTCGAGTCCTACTGCCGGAGTTCCTTAATATAGGATTTATGAGTAATAGTTGCTTCTTTTAACTCTGGAGAGTTGTCCGAGAGGCCGAAGGAGCATGATTGGAAATCATGTAGGCGGTGAACACTGTCTCAAGGGTTCGAATCCCTTACTCTCCGTATTAAGTTTTTATTGGCCCGTTGGTCAAGCGGTTAAGACACCGCCCTTTCACGGCGGTATCACGGGTTCGATTCCCGTACGGGTCATTTATAGTTATTGGAGGTTTAGCTCAGCTGGGAGAGCACCTGCCTTACAAGCAGGGGGTCAGCGGTTCGATCCCGTTAACCTCCATTAAATCACGGTTTGGTAGTTCAGCTGGTTAGAATGCCTGCCTGTCACGCAGGAGGTCGCGGGTTCGAGTCCCGTCCAGACCGTTTTATATTTTTGGCGCAGTAGCTCAGTTGGTAGAGCAACGGATTGAAGCTCCGTGTGTCGGCAGTTCGATTCTGTCTTGCGCCATTTTGGAGGAATAGCGAAGTGGCTAAACGCGACGGACTGTAAATCCGTTCCTTAGGGTTCAGTGGTTCGAATCCACTTTCCTCCATTTAAAAGTAGGGATATAGTTAAACGGTATAACTACGGTCTCCAAAACCGTCATTGTGGGTTCGATTCCTACTATCCCTGTTAAAATTTATGGCGATTGTGGTGAAGTGGTTAACACAGCGGATTGTGGTTCCGCCATTCGTGGGTTCGATTCCCATCAGTCGCCCTTAGTTTTAAATTTTTGCCAAGTGTTTTATGGCGATTGTGGTGAAGTGGTTAACACAGCGGATTGTGGTTCCGCCACTCGTGGGTTCGATTCCCATCAGTCGCCCTTAACTTTAAATTTTTGGGGTATCGCCAAGCGGTAAGGCAACAGACTTTGACTCTGTCATGCGTTGGTTCGAATCCAGCTACCCCAGTTTTTCTCTATTAGAGAAATTTACATTGCAATATGGCGGTATAGCCAAGTGGTAAGGCAGAGGTCTGCAAAACCTTCATCACCGGTTCAAATCCGGTTACCGCCTTGCAAAATTATTTCATGCCGGCGTGGCGGAATTGGCAGACGCGCTGGACTCAAAATCCAGTGCCCGCGAGGGCGTGCCGGTTCGACCCCGGCCGCCGGTATAAAAACTGTTAAATCAATGATTTAACAGTTTTTTTGTTTAGTAAATAGTTGTTGTTTATAAATACTATAAGCTAGCATAACAGCTTGAAATCATAACTAAAATAATATAATATTGGATTGATTCATTTTTTGGAGGTGAAATTATGATTTTTGCTCCTCTTTGCGAGTGCGATGTGCCTGATTTCCGTTAAAAAATATTTTTGATATAACGGAGGACTATTGATTATGAATATAGTAAAAGAAACATCTAAATTAAAGAAAGCCCAACTTGTAGTATCTACAGTTGATTTATGTAATAGAAAGTATGATAAAAATCTTTGGGAAAATTTTTTAACACCAATGATTGCTGAAATAGAAAGTACAACAACATTAGAAGATATACTTGATAATAAAAGAATTAAGCAAACTAAATTATTTTATAAAGGTCTTGGGCTCGATCCTTCTCGTCATCGGCCTTCGTCAGATAGCTTATTAAGAAGAATAGTTAAGGGGCAAGGATTATATCAAATCAATGCGCTTGTAGATTTGAATAACTATCTTTCTTTAAAACTGCATTTACCGATTGGCAGTTATGATCTATCAAAATTGAATGATGATCTTTCTTATTTGGTAGCAAGTAAAGGTGAAGAATATGAAGGGATCGGAAAAGGCATGATCAGAATCAGCAATTTTCCTGTGTTGAGTGATTCACTTGGTCCTTTTGGTAGTCCAATTTCTGATTCAACTAGAGCGATGATTTCGCTTGAAACGAAAAAAGCCATGCTCGTGGTCTATAGTTTTGATGAGTCACCCTCTGGACTGCAGGCAATAAAAAGTGAAGTTGAACAAGCCATCAATGGCATATTTGGAACGACTGAAATACAAACAACAATTGTAGTATAATAGTGCTTCTGTATCTTGCTGACTAGATTAAATGATGAATACATTTAAAAAGGATCTACTGCCTTAATTTTGAGAGCTATTATAAAAGCCAACGTATAGCATACGTTGGCTTTTAATCTATAAGTAAATTAAAATAGCACAGATATTATCCATTTAAATACTTAGGAGACAGTTATTAATTTTTAAAGAAAAGATTCGTTCATAAAAAAGGCTGTGATATAGAAAACCTCATCTTTCGGAATATCGATCCCGTAATAAGTTTCCAGTAGCTTTATATTTTGGTCTACTTTGTAGATTTCTGTTTGATATTTTTCTTTAAAAGATTCTGTTTTAGGAAAACTACTCACATTCTTTCCTTGAAGTAGGCGGTCGATCATGCAGATCACGTGGCAAGCTAAACCGACTTTGATTTCATATGAAAGAAGTGGCGTTATTTCTTCAGCTAGTGTTTCGACCCAATCTCTAGTTGTTGAAATCAGTTTTTCACCGTGAGGGTAATCCAACATGTCTGTGATATTGAGGCGCATACCTTCAAAAGCAAGCTCATAGTCAATTAACGCCTGAATCTTTGCAGTATTGGTTTCATTCAAAGCATCATTGATAGAGAAATGCGGTGTACTCAAACCTATTTGAAAAGTTCCGATAGTACAGATGATTTTACCAGTTTTATTTAAGCTATTGACCGTTTTTGTCACTAAATCAGTATCAGCTACCTGCAAAGAAACGATTTCACATGAACCACCTCTTAAGTTTAAGCGTGAACGGAGCATTTTTTTTATGAGCTGCGCAGAGCCTTCGCCAGTTGAACATAATGTTAGCAAATAGAATGTACGTTGTTCTAGCGTAATAGCTGACTTTTGCTGGTAGGTAGAAAGACCTCTGATATTTACGGTTGATTCATATACTTCATTTAAGGTAGCACCCAAAGCTGCTTTTCTGCTAGCTTCTAAAACGTGTAGTGTACTCACTAACTCGATACAACGGATATCCGTAACGGTGTATTCTTTAAGTTCGTCACTAAAATTGATGAGTGATCCCATATCAACAAGTAATAAAACATCTTTCTGTTCTTTTTTTTGTTTAAGATATTCTTGAATTCGAGCCAATATCACCCTTGGTTTTTCTTCGAGAGGCATATCAAATCCAAACGCAATATTTTCGCCCAGCAGCTTATTGACGACATTAGCCATACTAGTCGCTGTCGACTCCCCATGAGCAACAACAATGACTTCTACTTTGATTCGTTTTTTTTGTTTAGTTTCATCTGCTGTAAAAAATAGTGCTAAAAAGCCAGCTTCATCTTCAGGCAATTTTACGCTAAAATCTGTTTCAATCACAGACAAGCAGTGCTGGGCTGTTTCAAAGAGTTGCGGATGGTTATTTTTTATTTCATCGATCCTCGGATTTTTGATCGTTTGCCCACGTTTGATTCGTTGGATCGTATTATATAAGTGAAGAGCGATTCCATAGCGAACATTATCAGATAGATAGCAATTTAATAAACGAGCAGCTTTTTCACAGACTTTACTGGAAGTAGCAAGAATTTCAGAGCCGACGATCTGCTCTAAATTTTGAAGATCAGCTGATGAATCACTCGCATAGGAGCGATAATAATTAGTGATCGTTGTGTCTATGATTTCAGAAGTTTGCGTACTATCTAATCCAATTCGTTCCATGTCATTCATTTTCTGTTCAATGATTTGATAAATATCGTCACCCTTGTTATCTTTTGGAACAAAAAGTGTCGTAGTATCATCATCAAAAAGAAAAAAACGACTGTTCATATTTGGCAGTAGAAGCCAGATTTTCTGCCTTTCTTCAACATTATAAAGACCTTCCCGAATATAGTGAGGCAATTCATAACTGCTGATTTTTAGTGCTTCTTCTTGTCGAGCAATAAATTGAGAGTAGGCCTTAGCGCATAAAAGCTGGATATCTGCTTTTAACTGACCGACATTATTCGCACAATGATAGCCTAATAAGGCGCGAATCGTATTTGTAGATACTTCGATCGGTGATTTCAGCTTTTTAGTTTCTTCTTGAAAAAAAGTTGAGATCAACGTCAACCGTTCTTCTAATCCACGTTCCTCCAAATTAGGAATATTGATCCTCATTGGGATTCTACGAATGAATGTTTGAAGTAGGTTTGAAGAAATATCTTCAGTTGTAGCACAAATCAATAGCACTTGAGCCTTTCTTTCGCTCGTTGTTTCTCCTAATCTTCGGTAGATTTCCTTATCTATAAAAGTGAAAAGCATCTCCTGACCTTCTGGAGGCAGCCGATGTATTTCATCAAGAAACAAAATACCGCCATCCGCTTCCTCTAACAAGCCAGCACGATCGCTGTCCGCTCCTGTATATGCCCCTTTAGATATACCAAAAATCGAACCTACAAGTAATTGAGGATTATTCGCATAGTCGGCACAATTAAATGTGACAAATTTAGAATCCGCTTTCAATTTATTTTGTGATTTTGCATAAGTAAAGATCAATTCTGCAAACATACTTTTCCCAACACCTGTTTCACCTGTTAGAAGGATATGCATGCCTTTTGGCGGATACAAGACCGCTGCCTTTGCTTGTTCACTGCAATGAAATAGGCTAGGACTTTTCTTAGTAAATGTATCTAAAATGTTTTCCTTACTTTGAATGTTTGGTGTGGTTGAAAAAAAGTAGATCGGTTTTGTTCCGGTCTTTTTTGCTTTATTGAGCTTAACAAGCTGGTTTAGATCACTGCTGACATTTGCTCTAGTGATCCCCAATTTTTCAGCAATCTCCATTGCAGTTGCCGGTTGGCTTTTTGTGTAAGTTGCAAGGATTTCAGCAACTTTATCGATTCGTTTCATAATTCTTCCCCAGTCTTTCATCAATAATCTTTCCATTTAAGTATAATGTTCGCAAACTGAATAGTCAAAGTCATGTGTTTCGTTTTACAAAAAAAGTGTTTGATAAAGTGTTTTATTTTTAATGTGAAAGAAACACATAGGCATAATTCACTATATGGAGTGTTGGTTGAGTGTTTGGCATGAAAATTGCTTTATAGAGAGATGACTAGGATATATTTGAGAGGAGAAGGTCAGATGATTTCAGAAACAGATGTGATGCAGATCATTGTTTATGCAGGAAATGCAAAATCTCTAGCAATGAATGCAATCAAAGAAGCTAAAAAAGGGGATGTTGGGTCTGCTAAAAAACTTTTAGAGGAAAGCAAGGACAACTTAAAAATTGCTCACCAGCAGCATACAACTATTTTACAGAATTTTGCCAGTAATCCGGATGAACCTGCGACGATGTTTTTGACCCATGCGCAAGATCACATGATGGCAGCTATAACGGCTACGGATTTTACAAAAGAATTTATTGATTTGCATGAAGAAATGCGGGAATTGCGTAACTTAATTAAAAAGAGTGCTTAAAAATAATAGAAAAGGTGATCAGAATGAAAATTACGTTAGCATGTGCAGGTGGAATGTCTACAGGAATGTTAGTCAAAAAAATGGAAGAATATGCTTCTTCACAAGGAATCGATGCTGATATTTCAGCATGTGGTCTAAGTGAATTAGAAGAAAGAGTGACAGGATCGGATATTATATTACTCGGTCCGCAAGTTGGGTATCAGCAGGAGGACGTGAAAAAAGAGTATCCTGAGATTCCTGTTTTAGTGATCGAGATGATGGATTATGGAATGATGAACGGAGAGAAAGTATTTAAGAAGGCACAAGAAGTTATTGCAGCTAAATCAAAATAGAAAAAGGAGAATGACAAATGTCAGAAGTGAAAAAAAGTTCATTTATCAATGGGTTGAATGTGTTTGTCAATAAATTTTCAAATAATACATTTGTAAAAAGTATTGCTAACGGGATGATGATGACTCTGCCGATCACGATCGTTGGGAGTTTGACGACGATCATTGGTATGATTCCAGGCTTACCGGAAATCGTGACAAAAGCATGTTCGTTAGGTACTTCGATTTCAAGTAATTTGATCACGATCTATATTATTATTGGGATTTCTTGCGCGATGGCAAGAGAGAAGAAAGGGGACACGATTGCGTCAATTATTTTGTCATTGGCTTCTTTCTTTGTTTTAACACCGATCACCGCTTTTGATATTGGCGGAGAAAAGCCTGCAATGGCGTATGAGCTGACTTATTTAGGTTCTAAAGGGATTTTTGTAGGAATGATCGTAGCGTTAGTTGTGACATGGCTATTTGCTAAAATGGTCGAAAAAAGAATTACATTCCGTATGCCGGAAAGTGTACCAACAGCGATTGCAAAGACATTTGAAGCAATCGTACCGGCAGCTATTATATTTATCGTTGTTATTATAATCAGTACATTGTTTGCAGAAACAAGATTTGGGAATGTCCATGATTTTATTTATACTAATTTACAAACTCCTCTTGAATCATTGGGTGGTTCGATTTGGTCAGCATTGTTCATTATGTTTTTATCTGAGTTACTTTGGTTTTTTGGGATTCATGGCAGTATGGTCGTTGGATCAGTGATCGCTGTTTTATTTACGTCACAAGCTTATGCTAATATGGAAGCTGTTGCTGCTGGAGAAGCTGCTACGAATATCATCAATTCATTTTTCTTAGATGCATTTAAAGGACCAAGAGCTTTGGCTTTAGCAGTGATCTTAGTCTGGATGAGCAAAAGCGAAAAATTCAAATCGATTGGAAAAATCTCATTCATTCCAAGTATTTTTGGGATCACAGAACCGATGAAATTTGGGATTCCGATGATCATGAATGCAGTCATCTTTATTCCTCTGACACTTTCAGCGGCAGTTTGTGTAGGCATTGCCTATATTGCAACAATCATTGGATTTTTACCGGTAATCAGCGTGAATGTGCCGAAAAATCTTCCGACATTTTTATCTGGATTTATGGCAGCTGGCTGGCAAGGATTAGTGGTACAGCTGATCCAGTTTGTTGTGGTACTATTGTTATATCTACCATTCATAAAAAAATTAGATAAACAAGGAGTCATTGAAGAAGCTGCAACGCTTGAAAATCAATAGGAGTGTGAGAATATGCAGATGCTGCAAGTTGAAAGAGAAGCAGATCATTTAAAAATCAATCTACCAGATTCAGTGAGACTTCCTGCTAAAGTATATTATAGTCGTGAAGATTCTATGACTGAATCAACAACTTCATTTCTAGAATTTAGAGAGGCAGGTTGGCAGATGTTTAAGGATCCTGACCCAAAAACACGTCTTTATTTTAAATTATTTTCGGGTTCTGATGTCTTTATTGGCGCTGAACGGCGTTTACCATTAGATCATTTGTATAACTGTCGCGATCTAGGTGGCTACTATACAGCACGTGGTCAGATGACTCGGTGGGGTCTAGTCTTTCGCTCGGATGCTTTGCATCAAATCGATGAGGAGGAGCAAAAGTATATTGAACGGCTTGGAGTCAAGCGAATCATTGATTTTCGTTCGCCGCAAGAAATAGCGAAAGACCCTAACAAGTCGATTTTATTGAGTGAAACAGTCAATTTTAATCCTCATGCGGATGTGGCTCAGCAAGCTAGTACCCAAACTGTTTCAAAAAAAGATGAAGAAAAAATTGCTCAGCTCGAAAAAATGGTAAGTACAGATGCAGGAAGAGAACAGTTAGTAAAGAATCGCAATGTGATGAGTAAACAAATGGAACAATTGGTATTAGGTGAAAAAGCAGTCAATGCCTATCAACGATTTTTCTCGACATTATTAGAAGCAGATTCTACACCACTGATTTTTCATTGTCAGGGCGGAAAAGACAGAACAGGTTGGGCAGCTGCGATTTATTTAAGTGCGTTAGGTGTCGATAAAGACCAAGTTTATCAAGATTATTTACTTACAGATAAGATGAATGCACCTAGAAATGCTAAGCGAATGGCTATTTACAAAAAATATACAGATAATGAAGATGTTCTTGCATTTTTATCCTCCTTGCAATTAACTAAAAAAGAATATCTTGATGGTGCCTTCAATGCAGTTGAAAAAACATTTGGAACGATGGAAAAGTATTTGAAACTTAGCTTAGGTATAACTGATAAGCAGCTGGATCTTTTGAGAGAAAAGTATTTATATTAAAATGAATGGCTGTTTTTCTTGTATTGACAACGCTTTACTTTCATGTTTTAATAACAAGAGAAATGAAGATTGTTACTGATTTTTCAGGCTATACTTTATTTCTTTCATAACGTTATATTAGCTAGCTGATCGAATCTCATTGAGGAGACACTATGGAAGTAAAAAAAGTAATCAATAATAATATCGTCAAGTCACTCAATCTGGATGGCCAAGAAGTTCTTGTGATGGGGAAAGGTATCGGCTTTAAGAAAACAGTCGGCGATGTGATCGATGACCGTTTGATTGAAAAAGTTTATACAAGTAATGCCGATTTAACAACTAATAAGTTAACTCAGCTGCTTTCGAATGTCCGCTTGGAGCATTTACAAGTAGCGAATGAGATTATTGGTTTTGCCAAAGTTTCTTTAGGAAAAAAATTGAATGAGAATATTTATCTGACATTGACAGATCATATCGACTATGCGATCGAACGACATAATAGCGGTTTACCGGTAAGAAATGCACTTTTGTGGGAAATCAAGCGTTTTTATAATCACGAATATTTGATCGGAAAAGAAGCGTTGAATATCATCTCCAATCGCTTGGATATCACGTTACCGGAAGATGAAGCTGGATTCATCGCCTTGCATATCGTCAATGCTGAACTTGATTTATCACAAGTTAGTCAAGTATCTGAGATGACAAAAGTGATTCAAAAAATCATCAATATTGTTAAGTATCATTATAAGACGGATTTAGATGAATATACGTTAAATTATGAGCGATTCATTACACATTTGAAGTTTTTTGTTCAGCGTTTATTTAGTGGAATAGAACTGGACAAGGATAAAGATGAAGGTTTCTTATTTATGTTAAAAGAAAAGTATCAGGAAGAATATCTCTGTGCTTTGAAGATTCGTGAGTATATAGGCAAAGAATTCGGTCGAGATTTAAAGGAGGATGAGATGATCTATCTCACGATCCATATTAGAAGAATTACAAACAATTAAAGGATTGTTACTGTGAAGAGCACAGGCTATACCTAAGAAAAGTTCTTTTTAAAAGAACGTTCTTAGGTATTTTTATTTTTAGGAGGAATTATTTATGAATTATCAGGAATTAGCAGATAAAATTATCGATAATGTCGGTGGAGAAAAAAATATTAGTGGACTGACTCATTGTGCCACTAGATTACGATTTAATTTGAAAGAGGAAAAAAAGGCTGAGACAGAAACACTGAAAAATATGGCGGGCGTAATGGGCGTTGTTTCAAAAGGTGGTCAGTATCAAGTGATCATCGGTAGTGATGTCGGTAGTGTATATAAAGAGATTTTGAAAAAAGTACCAACTTTGGATGGTCAGCAAGGTACATCAGCAGAAAAAGATGATCGGGGAGCGGCAGCTAAAGTCATCGATACGATCACAGGAATTTTTACCCCGATTTTACCAGCAATCACTGCAGCTGGGATGCTAAAAGCAGTATTGTCCTTATTAGTTGTTTTTAATGCAATAGATAAAACTGGACAAACGTATATCATTATTGATTTTATGGCAGATTCGGCCTTTTATTTTCTACCGATTCTTCTAGCTGCTTCTTCTGCACAGAAGTTTAAAACAAATATGTATTTAGCAATGATGGTCGGAGGAATTTTGCTGCATCCTAATTTTACAGGTATGGTGAATGCGATCAAGGAAGCTGGTGAAGGGAGTATTCATTTGTTTGGCTTGCCGGTCTCAGCAGTTTCTTATGGTTCTTCTGTGATCCCGATCATTTTATCTGTTTGGTTTATGTCGTATGTTGAACCTTTTGCTGATAAAATATCGCCAAAAGTGATCAAATTCTTTAGCAAACCATTGATTACGATTGCTATCGTTGGAACAATTTCTCTTGTTGTAATAGGACCTATCGGTTATTTGATCAGTGATGCTATTTCAAATGGAATTAAAGCTTTGGAAGAGTTTAGTCCTTGGTTGGTCCCAACGATCATCGGCGCCTTCACACCATTGTTTGTTGCAACGGGGACTCATTATGGGCTTGTTCCGATCGGTATCAATAATCGAATGACGACAGGCTATGACACAGTGATTTATCCAGGAATGTTAGCGTCTAACTTAGGGCAAGGAGCAGCTGCATTGGCGGTTGGATTTAAAAGTAAAGAGTCGTCTGTAAAACAATTAGCCTCTTCTGCTGGTTTGACAGGTTTATTTGGAATTACAGAGCCGGCTTTATATGGAGTGAATCTACGTTATAAAACGCCTTTGTATGCGGCAATGATCGGTGGCGGGATCGGCGGATTATTTATGGGGATCATGAGAGTGAAAAACTTTACTGGCGGATCACCAGGTTTACTAACTTTGCCAAGTTATATTGGTGATGATACACTAAAACATTTGTATATGGCATGTATCGGCGCAGCGATCAGTATTGGTATTTCTTTTGTTGTATCGTACATTTTATACAAAGAACCTAAGGTAGAAGAGCAAAGTGAAAAAAATGTTGTCAATGAAGTTCAAACGGATTCAACGACAAATGTTGTCAATCCGATCAAAGGTGAAATCACTCAACTCTCAGCCGTAGAAGATGGTATGTTTTCAGAAGAAATTTTAGGTAAAGGATTTGCAGTAAAACCGATAGAAGGTGTAGTTTACGCACCTTTTTCAGGAACTGTCACAGCTGTTTTTGACTCTAAGCATGCAATTGGTTTGACGAGTGATTCTGGCGTGGAGCTCTTGATCCATGTAGGAATCGATACTGTACAACTAGACGGTGAAGGCTACAAATATTTTGTTGAAAAAGATCAGAAAGTGACAACAGGAGATAAACTATTGGAATTTGACTTAGAGAAAATCAAAGAAAAAGGGTATAATATCATTACACCTGTTGTTGTAACAAATACAGTTGATTTTGGGGATGTTATTACGTTGACAAGTCCATTATCTGATCCAGGCGAGCAGGTAATGAAAGTCATACGATAACGAATATCATTTATTATTATTTATTGGAGGAAAAAGATATGTCATTTAGAAAAGATTTTTTGTGGGGCGGCGCTACAGCGGCCAATCAATGTGAAGGCGGCTATAATGAAGGCGGACGAGGCTTAGCCAATGTGGATCTAGCCCCAGTCGGACCCGACCGTTTTCCAGTGATCACTGGTGAAAAGAAAATGTTTGAGTTTGATGATGAGCATTTTTATCCTGCACAAAACGCGATCGATATGTACCACCGCTACAAAGAAGATATTGCTTTGTTTGCAGAAATGGGCTTTAAAACCTATCGTTTATCGATTGCCTGGAGCCGGATTTTCCCTTTAGGTGATGAGACTGAACCGAATGAAGAAGGCTTGAAATATTATGAAGATCTCTTCAAAGAATGCCGTAAATACAACATCGAACCATTGGTAACCA
>NZ_JACFUD010000010.1:0-67657 GCF_020295385.1 Enterococcus sp. S22(2020) | reverse complement strand
AGTCTCGATTTGCTACCTCATAGGAAAAAACTTCTAGGCAGTATTCCATGATCAATTTTCTCAGCTTATTCGATATAATAATCGAATTATGCTTTCCTGTTTTTTGTTCTTTCATTTCTAATCGATCTTTGGCAATCACTCGATCACGAGAAATTGTTAGAACGTCCGACAGTTTTAATCTGCGCAGATCTGAAATTCGATAAGCAGTATTTATTCCAATCGAAAATAGCAGCACGTTTCGTTGGCCCATTTTTCCGGAAGATAAAATAGCTTTCATGGCATCGATCTGTTTTTTGTCTCGAAATGGTTCAACAATTTTCAAAAAAATCCCTCTTTTTCTAAATCTGACTTAACACCATTATACCATTGTTTAAGTCAGATTTAAAGAAGGTATAAATGAAAGGCTTCCCTCGAACGTGAGTTGAGCCTTAGAGCTGTCTAGTTTTGTTGATTTTTATAAATCTGACACAATCCGTTTGTGTCAGATTTATAGCGAGCTTTTTTTTGATATTACTTCTTTCTTATGATCATAATTTTTGACTTTCGGATAACCTGATTCTGATTGATCATTTTTGTCCGATCGATACTTTTAAGTTTTGATAGTTTAAGTTGATGAAAAAATGAGTAAAAAATTTTTACTCATTTAAATTAGTTCAAAAACGAATTTTTAGGGGATTGCATTATTAATAGAATAGCGGCACTTATTTGTATGCATTCTAACTTGAGTTACTTAATATTATGAGCGTTACTTTTGAAAACTTGATATCCTTATACTAGCTCCTTGATTATAAATTATAAAAATGAAGACTTTTATTGAACAGCTAAAGAAGATTGACTATCTATTTTTCTTATGTAATAAGACAGTCTAAAGATCAACCAATTGGCTGATTTTTAGACTGTTCTCTATTTATTAAAAGGCAAACTGAAGAAAATATGAAGCAATTGTTGCAGCTGTAGCTAATGCTCCAGAGGAAAGTGCAACTGATCCCAATAGAATAGCACACACAGAAACTGTTACTCCAATAGCTACTGTCTCCAGTACATGATCAAGCCCATAGTCAGTGAAGAAATTCTTTTCTAACGTTATCTTGATTGTAAATGAAAATGAAACTTTACCTGCCCCAATATCCTTATCAATTACATTAACTGTAATCGCATAGGTCAAATCACCTTTATCATTCAGGCTAGCAGAACAAGAAATATTTCCATTTTTAACTCTTGCAGTAATTGATTCCATACCTGACAATAGATTTTTAGCAAAAATAACATCCGTATTTGAGTTAATCGCTTCTGTAAACGCAGCATCTATTTTACCATCGACAATCCTAAAAATTTGATCTCCTTGTGTTGGTGATATTCCTAAATTCTGTCTATACGTTACTTTTGAAACGAAAGGAACATGAAGAATAGTGACTTCTTCACCGAATGAAACAGTACCGCTGTTCAATAAATTAGTTAATGCCGGAAATTCAAAGTCTCGAACAACTTCTTTAATTTGATTTATTTCTGGTCTAATCACGTTTGTACCTGTGTTCCGTTCAGAAACTGCAACTTTGTCAATATAAATATGCCCTGCACCAGTTCCTACGCCATATGGAGGTTCATAAAATTGATCAAAGGCCCATTCTTTTGGCTGCGGATATCCTAAATTTGCCGAAAATCCTGAAGACATATTAGAGACATAACAATTTGGACTTGCTAGTTGTTTATCTGCCAAGATTTTACATACATTCCTAGGTGCATAAATCCCTACTTGATACATATAGAAATAATCCCAACTTCTTGAAAATTCTTCATGTGCCTCATTAATCCCTTGAAAGTAAGGAATTATGTGACTCTCGATTTGATCTAAAGTTGTGTCTACATCTACTGCAAAATAAATTATCTGATCAGCTGGTATTCCCAACTCGAAAGCACGTTGAAACGCCAATTTCCCATCAATTTTCCCTGCAGCTAACGAATAATCTGATAATTGAGCACTATTATCTTGATAAATAGGGATAATAGAAATACCGTTCTCCAATAACAACGTTGCTTCCTTTATTGTCAAGTTCTTAGGTCTTCTATTACTTCCAACACCAACGGTTCCCGTCAAATATCGACCAGCATAAGACATTCCCATAGATTTGACTGTATTAATCATAGCCTGATCCATAATAGTTGAAGCATCGAACCCCTTAGCTGATCGCTCTGTATCCCCAGTTGTAGATAAAAGTGCCTTAATCACTGGCATATCAGCTATTCCTGAATTCTGATTGCCAATCTTCATAAACTTTCTAAATTTGATTACGGCAGTTTCTACATCATTAGAGTATCTTCCATCAAACAATCCTGTATATTCCCCATTTACATACAAAGAATATTGTAATAATTTAATGTTCGCAACCGTTCCTTGTGTCTTACTTAAAGTTGGACAATTTGCTGTCGTACCAACTCCAAAGAATCCATTTGCTGTACCTACAGGCATTCCCATTTCACATTGTAGACCATAAATCAAAGCTTGATTAGTATCTCTTTGATACACACCGTCACAAGGTAACAATCCAAAATATGGGTAATAATTCTTGTTTAGTTTTCTTTGAATATCTCTTACACGATGATCTCCCCATGAAACACGGACAAATGACTGCATATTTAAAATTGCTTTCATGATCATTGAGCTCAAATTACCTACTGCCCCAGGATCGTCTAAGCTTTCAGCAAGACCACAATCTACTCGAATTTGCTTTATTGCTCCTTCTGTATAGGTTGTAAACTCTCCAAAATAGGTTTGATCATACATATCGTACCCCTTACACCATAATGCACATTGTAATATCTTAACCACATTTTCAGAGTAACTTCCGTTAACTTTCAATGTTGGCGCAATCATATCAAAAAGTCTTTCTGTGGTTGGTCCAAAATTGTTAGATAATGCACTAATTCCAAGTTCAATTTGTAGAGCTCTTGTCAAGGCATTCACTGTGTCCCAACCAGTTTTACCTGTTAACTCTACAGTAAAAAATCCTTGTTTCCCCTTATATGTTTCATTTACCCATTTCTGGGCTTTTAATACTAATGGATCACTCATTAAATCTCCTCCTTAATTATCTTTTCTTGTATTTAACAATTACTAAAAGCAAAAACGTCTTTTTGCTTTTAGTAATAGATCTAGAAACCTGAAAATAGTATCCACTTTTTTGTACATACTATTGCCAAATTTCATTTTTTAATAAACAGGATATCCTATACAATTATCATAAAACAAAAAAGGAAACAAAAACTATCATAAATCTTTCATATCCCTCTCACACCTTAGTTCTCGTATTCTTCTATGTAAATTTTCTCTTAGAGAAGCATTCACTGCCTTTTATTAGAAATAAAAAAAGAAATCTAGATTGAACACTAGATTTCTTTCTATTAATAATTAATAACTTATACTTTTAGTAGATAAAATAGCGACAGCCATAAACAGGATTATACGTAGAAAAATAGCCAACGTATGTCAAGCTTCCAAATTGAGGTTTACTAACCGATGGAGAATATATCCATTTACCATTTGCTGGAACATAAACTGTTGCATGTGGATAAGTCCCACCGAGTGACTGATACACGAAATTGAAAGAATCCTTTTCTGCTCTGAGACCAAAAAATGGATTTGCTACAGTATCCTTAAATGCAAAACGCATTCCACTATATTGCCAACCAGTTCCAGTAAAGGGATTTGATGGATATTCCTTAGTTAAATAATTTATATTGTATATACCTGGAATCGTTGCAACCATAGGAGCTATTGTTGGTGTCTGCGGTTCTTTAGCTTCTTCAACTTCTAAATCACTTGAAGAACTTGTCTCTTGGAATGCTTGGCTAAGCATATCCTCAGTAACCGTTTCTGTATCACCTTCCGCTAAAGCCTCCTCTAAAACGCTTACAAATTTTATTGAACTTTCCTCTGTTAATATTCCATTGGAAACTGGGTTGTAGACCATTCCTTCTCCTGCTTCAATAGAATTTTTCATCTGTTCTAACGAAGCTGCTTCACTCTGAGTTCCAAATAGAAAAAATGTTGCGCCAAATACAAACAAACTTAATGAGAACTTTAATACTTTTTTCATCTTAAATACCTCCTAATTTTTTACTACTACATACAATATATCGTACATTAGCAAATTTTGCAATATTAACCATACATTTGATCTGTATAAAAATACCAAAAAGTAAATTTAAAAACACTAACTTTACGAATTCAACAATGATTGTGCAATTCCAATTTTATTCTATTTCAAAAACGAATGTTTTTGGCATAGGTAGTGTTTAAAACTTCTATTCATCAAAAATGAATAATTCGTCTATGGTCTTATTCAATGCAGTTGCTATATCAAAAGCGGCCAAAAGAGTTGGAATATATTCATGCTTTTCTAACCTATACAGAGTATGATAAGAAATTCCAACTTCTTCAGCTAATTTACTTCTACCTATTCCTTGCCCTTCTCTGACCTCTTTAATATTGTTTGCCACAACTCCAGGTACCCATCTATATTTATATCTCTTTGAATGAAAAGCCACTATGTCCTCCTTAATCTCGTTGATCAAATAGAATTTGAGTTACCTCATCAACAATAGGGAGTATCTCCTGTTTAAATCTATTTAAATGACTCATCATTTCTTGACCATCATTTTTTCTGTTCCTACCGTATTTTTTACGGAACAATGGCGCGCTACTGCTAAGTAACTGCCTAACTGCATTGTTCATATCAGCGTACGTATCTATCTCTTCAATTTCTTCTTTAGTGTAATTTTTAACCATTGGATTAGATATCTCGATATCAAATAATCCATATTTTTCCATTATTGCTAACACATCAACTTTTATTTTCTGAATGTCTTTCACTCATATTCCTCCTGTTATTTGGTAATCTCTTGCTCAAACGCAAATGCGACTCCATTGGCTGTAACAGCAAATCCTTCACAAACTACTACCTCTGTTTCTTTATTATCATGATTGATCATTTGTACTGCTTTAACATGATATCCATTAAACTCCAGCAATTGCTTTACTTCATCGATCGTCCAATCATAAAGCTCATTATTATACTGATCCTTTAATCTCACTCGTTTATTCATGATTCCACGGAACATAAAACTGTCTTTATCCTTGTTCCACCGGAGGAATTCACTCAACAATCCTTGTTCATACGGAGATAACCTGGTATGTGGATTATGAGGATAAATACTGCCATCAATAATACTGATCAAGACTCGTAAAAATGAAGGTGTAACTTTTTCAAAAATCATCATACCAACAAAATAGTTCTCGTTTACTTCTGATTTTTCGAATGTAGTTACCAAATCCTCTACTACAACAGCAGAACTAAGTTCCACAAATTCAATAGTGATTGACAAATATCGATCATCCGATAAATCAAAATATATGGAATTACTTTTTCCTAGTTCATTAGCAATTTGGTAAACTCTGATACTCTGCTTGTCCATTCTAAAATTTAGTGGCCGAGGACTGGACTCGATAGTAGCCTGAAGGCACCTAACAATCTCTACTTTACTCATTGATCCCCAACCGACAATGGATCGATCGGGAATTTTTCCGTAGACGCTTTCAATAGTAAATAAGAGTTCCTTTTCTTGATAAAAGGGAAAAGCCCATGTCTTACTAACCGGCAGCCATTTCCCTTTTAACTTATGAGCTTGATCAACAAACTTTTTATTGTATGGGCAACTGACAATAATCTTGTTTTTCAGTTTTGCAATATACATACTTAATTCACCTTACTAACAGAATAAAAATCTATTTTCTAGTTCCGCATCATATAGATCTGATTCGTTAAGTGGCGCGTCCAAATATGCATATACAGTAGCAATTGATCTGTCCATCCATTCCTCACCAAACTCACTATCAGGAAAATCCCAACTGCTATCACCAGTTAATTTAACGGAAACTGATTCAAAGAAAAGTTTCTGAAGTGATCGCTGCATCTCTTCCTTCAGTTGATTTGACAACACTCTAGTCGGTGGGAAGAAATTAGCAAACGGATCTTTCGATTCTCCTTGCTGCTTTGGTTCATCGAGTGACGTTGTTGGTTCTTCATCATCTGCTAAAAATAATTGATTTATTTCATTAACTACTTGATCAATCGTTTCTTCATTTGTCATTTCCCATACACATTTATAGCTTTGCTGATCAGCAGCGTTGCTAATGGTGTTAAATGACGGAATTACATGCATGATATTTCCAGACAAGTTGAAATTGACTTCGATTAGTTCGTTGCTCAAACTTTCAGCAAGCAAATAGACTACTGTTGATTTTAACTCATGATTTGATAGCGGAGCTATCTTTGCATTATTTCGTAGGTTTTCAACTTCCAAAACTCTGTTCTTTAGGATACTTTCTACCATTTTATCAATGTTCGCAAAAGTAATCTTTTTTCTTTTCGTAGTCATTATTTTTATCTCTCCTTTTAAAAAATTAGTAGCGGTAAATTGCCATTTAGCACCCATTCAAGTGCTTCTATTCTTGATTTTATTTCAATAATTCTCTCGGTTCCATCTGTTGTTTCAAGCTCAATTTTCAACTGAGATATCTCATCTTCAATTTGCTTCTGACTCTTCATGCTGCTTCCTAAAAGTTCAGTGGCAATCTCTGTTAAAATGATCCCATTGTCTAAACTAATATTCCCAACGTCAGCCTTGTTAGTATCTTTTCCGCTGTAGGTTGGATCTAAACCATTCTTGTATCGATTAAGCATTGTCTCACTAACCTTATTGTCAATAAGCTGCGCAAGCTTATAAGACGAATAAATGTTAGACTCAAGCAACTCTACAATTTTCTTTTTATCAGCTATTCCCATATATCCCCCTACTCTCTTCTTGTTAAACTTATTATACCATATAAACGTTGTGTACACAACATTTATATGGTAAATATATTTAACTTTTTTCTTATAATTTGCTGATCTATGTAATAAAACACCGTTGAAATTAATTTATATCTATTGTTTACACAAAAAGAGTGATCACTACGCAGCTGCGCATGATCACTTTAGGCTATACTCAAATTTTACAAATTTAGTTTAGATCCGGAAGTATTGCAACAAATCCAAATACTACATAATCTTCTTTTTGTTCAAAGTCAGTAATGTAAATGATTTCTACAGTTAATATTCTTCCTGTGTATCTTCCATTTTCAAATTCTCTCAAATTTACGATATCATCGACTTTGAAATTCCTATCATTTCTCCTAATTTCAAAATTTTTCAAGCCTTGAAGAACATCTTTAAAATATTCTGGCCCAATCTTTAAATCGTGATCAGCTTTGTTCTCTAGACAGGAACTACAAAGATTGTCAGTTATCCAGTAGCAACCTCCTACACAAGCATTATTCTGTGTACAGCCACATTCAACACACTTTCTTGTATCTTCATCAAAAATGGATTCCATTAGATACATTCTCCTTTTCTGTTTGTCCTAAAAACCGTCATTTTAGAAGTTTTTTTCCTTTAAACGAAAATACAATTTACCATTATACCGAGTTATCTCACACCAGTCATTATTCCATTCCTGTTTTAAAGTAGTAATTAGACTAGGCTTTGGATTAGAGTAATATGTTTCACAATGATCCAAAATTTGATCTATTGTTCGATCTCCTTCTTTTTCTATTTTTTCAATTATAGGTCTATCGCCATCAATGAATTGTTCACTTCTGACTTCTATTAATCCTTCACTGTTTTTCTCTGCATTTTTGTCACCTAATTTTGCAGACTTTAAATATCTTTTTATATTTTCGATCATAACTTTGTATTCAGTGATTGTTTCCCCACCTTTAGATCCTCCAACATTCCTGTGTGACCATTCAGTTATGTTTTTCCTGATATCATATCCAACACCTGATCGCTTGCGTTCAACATATAATCGATTAAACTTTGCGACATTTGACCGATAAATGGATCTGCGTTTACTATCTAAATCTACATATAAAATTCCTATCCCTTTTTCATTTGCCCATGTATCAATAAACTTTGTTGGACGTGGCTTGCTGAACCCATTACTTTTTGGATAAGGAACAGCTATATAGACATACTGTGCATACTGCAAGCGTTCCTCTGCCTGCTCTAGTAGCTTAAAAGAAAATCTAGTTTTTAATTCTACAATTATATTAGTGCTTCCTGAAATTCCGAGAACATCAGCATCTGAAATTTCAGGGTACACATTTTCACAGCCAACTTCGGTTAGCAGCCATTCTTTCACTGGTTCATATAAATCTTTCTCTTTCATTTTTCACCTCTCCCAAAAACCGTCTAATCTGTTAATACTATCCATTTTTTACTCTCTTGATCAAACCCTAAACAATCTGCGTGAACGTTTTTGAAAAAATTGTAAACGAGATAAGCTAAATCGAGATATCCTTCGCATTCCCTTTTGCATACATTAACAAATTCATACGTTGCAGGAGCATAGTGTTCAGGAACTATAGCCCAATTATTAACTAAACATAGCAGCATATTGATTTTCTTTCGATTATCTGCAGTGTCTTTAATCAATACACATTCTAGCTCTCCACCTCCTGCAGAACTATCAAGCACTTCCATCTTATTTAATTCATTTTTCATTACTTCTAACATTTTTTTCTCCTTTCCAAATACCGTCATTTTTAAATTTAATTATCGAACCAAAATACTATCCGTATTTTTTTAGGATCATAAACATACATTTCATGACCTCTATCTTCTAAAGCAGATATAATATTTTCTAAAGAATTGTTTGGAGTATTCCATTTTCTCCTAACGTAACTCTTATCAGAAGTCCAACCACACCAAGAATTTGGGCTTATTCCTTGATCAAGTTTATCTGCTTGATCCTGAGAAATAAATCCTTCACATTCTACAGTAGGGTACTTTTCAATATATTGTTTTAATTCATCTAAGTTCAAGTAACTATGAGAATGACCATCAAGTCCCCAAAACTCAGATTCTTCTTCTACACTCGCTGTTACATCCTTAGGCAACCCCTTAGGTTGAGAAATGTATGGATTGTTGCCATCGCTTCTAACATCCGCTAAGATTGAAAAAAACCTGTAGTCACGACCTCTAAATACTGATACTTTTTCATATCTTTCTTCACCTTCAGAATGTGAGTAGTCTGGATTTCTTTTATAAAAATCTCCATTTACCCATGTTTCTGTTCCATTAACATTTTTCAAAATTTCTGTGTGAATATGAATATCGCAACCCATTATAATTGCCCCTTTCTTTTTTTGTTCCAAATACCGTGATTAAACAATTAGATCATACAAACCCATAACATCAATATCAGCGGTTGTTAATTCTACAATTTCTACATCTTCTTTTTGGGTGTAGAAATGTTTTCTAGTTATTGCCGAGATCCCTCTCTCTGCCCCCTTTAATGTCTTATATGTTTTTGGTCTTATTTTTCGACTTTTGGCTTCACTTCTTTCTACCGTTCCGATAAAGCTTGCATCTTCATCACCTGCAAAATAGACATTTACAAAGTAACCTCTGTATTCTTTCAGATAGAGTGCATAAATACCTGTTTTCAATTTGACTCTCCTTTCCTAAAAAAACGCCATTTATGTTCAGCTAGTGATAATACCAGCTGAACACGCAATCATACATAATTATCAAATTTTCCTTTATTCTTATTCGTAATTCTTTCAGGAATAAAGGAAACTATTTTTTTTATAGGAATATCCGGTTCACCTTCAAAGAAGTTTTCATTCACCGAATATATTTTAGGCTCACTATTTTCATCATAATCTACATCTTTGTATAGTTTTCCATGATTATCTTCATAAACTGGTCTACCATTATCATCAATTCCAATAAACTTCATTTCTATAGTCATATTCCATTTCCTTTCTCGAAAACTTTGATTTTTACTTACTTTTCTTTATTTGATTCTTCTCTAATGACAACAATGTTTCTTTTTCACATTCTAATGACCAGGAGTCAATGCGAAAATCATTAGCATAACTTCTTGCATCAAACAGGGCATCCCATACTTTTTGTTCCCTATCTTGAGGACGAACCAAGTTTGCAACTCTAATTTTTTCGATCTCTTTACCTGCAGCAGAATAAAATTGTTCGCTCTTTTTACTAGTAAACTTCTTATTTTTAATATCATCGCCTAAATCAAATTGATTCTCTTCAAAAATACCTTTTTTTACTAAGAACAAATATTTTTTATTAAGCCTAGATAAGTCTCCATTGATTCTTTTTTCTATTTTTTCTATTCTTTTTTTACATGCATTAATTTGAATTTCATTTTTTGTTGCCATCTTTATTCTCTCCTCTTTATGAAAATAGTAAAAACACTATTTGGTAATTATCTTTGTTCCCCTTGAGTCAAACAAAGTATCAACTACCTTATCCCTACTTTCTAAATTGATTTTTGATAAATATTTTTCAATCTTACTTACATCCTCGGAATATAAGATATAGCCTAAAGAATCGGCATCTTTTTCGCATAAAAGTTCTTTGTATATATTTAGTGTTTCCATTGTTACCTTTTTGATATCTTCAACAGTTCTAATTGCGACGTTTCTATAACGAATTTCATCAGCAACTAAGTATTCCACTTCTATTTCTTTCTCAGAATAATGTGTAATTCCCGCTGGTTCCATAAATATTCCTGCACTTAGTATCTTCATTCTGAAGTCTCCTGTTCTTATGTATTATTTTTTGTTTAATGACTAATTCCTTACAACTAATTATACTATTACTACCATGTGATTACAACTATAAAAAGAAAAAGTAGCGACATTTTTATCGCTACTTTTTAGCTATTTTTTTAGAGGCGGCAAGCAATCTCATAGACAACTGATACTGTTACACTATTTCCTGCTTGCTTATATAATTGGCTATTTGACTGCTTTTGATCATATTTACAATCGTAGTGATCCAGTCCGTTTTTAAGGATATCAAATGCAATTTCTTTACTGTTAAACTTAGCAGCAAGAAATGCCCAATCAGGAAATGCTTGAAGTCGCCAACATTCTAAAGGTGTCAATTTTCTGATTCTAAGTTCTTCTGTCAGGACTCCTTGTTGATCACCTGTCAAAATTGTATTTGATACATTTTTTCCGACACGTCCTCGTCTATAAGCTGAGTCGGGAAATGAGAGATTTATACTGTCACCTGGTGTTGCTTCAGCGTAGCCTTTTATAGTCGCTTCTTTTATTGCTATCTTTGGTTCTTGTCCTCCTCCTTGCATAGTCATTAAAGTGGGTGATACGCCTTCAGGACTTACAACACTACCACTTTGTCTATAGGTACCTGGTAGTTGGCCAACGACCATAATTCCATGACGATCCTGTGCTGTAATAGTAAACATGTCATCCCCATCATTTTTAAATCTACGGCCATTCTGTCGCTTGTTTAGTCGGTCCGGCGTTAAGACCGGCACGGCTATCTTACTACCTTCACCTTTATTGGTGGTGATCGTTGGTGAAAGTCCTTCAGAATGATATACATTGCCATTCATTCCATGGTTTGACGGATTGACATTCCCAACGACAATCTGTTTTGGGGCTTTGTAATCAGTCGCAGTTAAGGCTCCCATCAATCCATCTGTGTAAAAAGTGCGTTCTCTCGTGTTTTTAGAGCAATCATTATCTTTATGTGTTGTACCGGCCAAGTTTATTTTGCTTGATTGACAATCAGCTGCGCTGTCTTCTCCGGCGAGAGGAAAAATTGTTCGGGTATCTGCTCCTCTAAGACATCCGACAATATAGACCCGTTCTCGATTTTGCGGTACGTATACTTTAGAGTTAAACAATTGCCATGAGCAGTCATACCCCAATTCATCCAGCGTTCTGAGGATCGTCTCAAAGGTAGCTCCTTTCTCGTGGTTGAGCAATCCTTTGACGTTCTCAAGCAATAAGTACTTAGGTTTGAGTAGTTTAGCAAACCGTGCGATTTCAAAGAATAAAGTTCCTCTTGTATCTTCAAATCCTCTCCGTTTTCCAGCAATGCTGAAAGCTTGGCATGGAAATCCTCCGCACAAAACGTCGACGGGTCCAATTCCTCTAATAAATTCATCTGTAACTGTTGTGATATCATGCATTTCCACCTCTCCTGTTGTGTTGTGTATTGCTTTATAGCTTTGTCTTGCAAACTTATCAATTTCACAAAATCCGATACATCTATGACCGGCTTTTTCCATTCCAAATCTAAAACCACCTACACCAGCAAACAGATCCAAAAACGTTAACGATTTTTTCTTTTTGATCGTTGCATTGATCACTGGTAAATTGGTTTCATTTTTTTGTTGTTCTTTTACAGTATTCATAGTTTTTCTTTCCCACATGTGTATCAAGTATTTCAAGCGCTTGATATACATAGTTTAACGGTTAGCCCGTTGGGAAAGTGTAGGATCATTGCTGTATAAAGGTTTACGGAATGTTTGTTTTTTGGATCAATAGATCTAACGGACGGGAAAACTGCAGCATTGAGTCTTTGGAATCTTCAACGATAATATTTTTTTGATAATTGATACGTTCACTGATCAGCGGAACAGACAATCCATACACATAACGTAACATGAAGACTTTTCTCCTACGATCAGTTACTTCAGGTTTATACGGGTGCATTATTGAGGAATAGCCTAGTATAAATAACTTATTTAACCGGAGAAAATCAGAACGATATTCTTCATAAGCGTTCAGCCCTTCATTTGACTGTATCCATTGATTTTCTTCATTAGTCAAATGATAGACAGTTGTTAACTTTGGCAGCATAGGAAGCCCCACACGTTCCCGTGCTGTTTTATATGCAGACAAAAAGATTCCCACATTCATTTTTGTTTCTTTCCAGTTGATCTTATCGATCGCAGGAATTTCATATTTTTCGACATCAAAAAGCCTCACCATTCATCACTTCCTTATGGTATAATAAGAAAGCTGTTGTGAGGCCTTTGGTCTTATAGTGGCTTTGAAGATAGGCTAGGGAAGCGTCCCTAGCCCTTTCTTTTTGTCTGAATTTGTTCATATTCCATTATCAAATTGCTAATACTCCTAATACTCGTAGTACGTCTTTTAGGTATATATTATTATTGATTTCAATATTCATGTTACTTCCTTTTCGAATCGTTCTAATATAATCATCAAAGTTAGTACTCAATATATCCGTAAAAGCTTCTGAGTTTCCCCTTAGCTTAAATCGGTCAATATAATACTTGTTGAACGCTTCTTTAGTTGGATAGATAGCAGTGTAGCTGTATCCACGAGCAATCAATTCATCTATCACTAACTCGTTAGTTGGACAAAGAAAGATCGTTTCTTGTTCAGTCTGTTTCTCTAAAAAATCAACATAATTTTTAGGAAAGTCCGGATTTCTTTTCCGAATATCATCTCTTCCTTTTAAAGCTTCATCATGCCAATTCTTTGCTATATCATCATAAATCCATTCGTATTTTAGTGTTTCTAAGTCAATTATGTTAGGATCGTCCTGAGCTAGTGTAGTTTTTCCCATACCAGAAAATGCAAATAGTAACATCAAAGTTTATTCACCTCTCTATTATTGTCTTTAGAACCCAAAGTCAGCATTCAATAATTCCACTTGTTCTTCAAATGGTGCCATGCTGCATAATTCAGGAAGATTGCTTCTTACCAAATGAACAGGTATATTCGGACTTACCGCATTACCACATCTACCCACTTGTACACTTTTAGGTACTACTTTGTTCTCATGGTCCCGATCGATCACATAATTCTCAGGAAAGCCCATAGCATTAAATAGCTCGCGAGGATCTAACATTCGGAGCGTGATATCTGTAATTTGATAATCAACACCTTTGATCGTTACTAATCCAAATCTATCTTTTGTCGGTATGGTGTGGATTGGTTCGTCCAATGATTGACCTACATCATTTCCATAGTATTTTGTTAAAAATGCTGACTGACTGTATCCAAAGGAAACATCATCACTATACTCTGACAAGAATTTTTTAACCTGCAAGCTATTGTCTATATTGCCATTTAGTTCGATTTCACAAAGAGAATGAACATTTCTTGCTGTAATAGTGTGCATCGGATCTTTAATATCACTCGCTACTGATCTTGTTTGACCGCCATAACTTTTAGAAATAAATGCTGTTACTAAACTATGGTGATCTACTTGTGTAATCGTATCCGTAGGATTTCTAGGATCAATACCGGCACCTTTGTAATTTCCACCGTAATGTTTAGAAAGAAAGGCTGTCATCAATGAGTGGTGGTTACTTTGAGAAGTAATTGTTCCCAGGGGATTATTGACTGTTGTCCCTGTGCTATTTCCATAGTCTTCTTTGATCCAAGCTGAAGCAAAAGCGAACTTATTGCCACCGCTTGTCACTGTTCCAATCGGCTGATCCATATTTAAAACTCTTTTTCCTTCAGGATCACCATAGCCCATTTGTATTAACGTAGGACTTATCAGTGCATGGTGTCCGCCTGTTGTGACTGTTTTCAATGGTTCATCAACCTTGCTGCCTTTATGCCCTGTTGTATTCACTAGAACCGTAGGGGTGACTAGACAATGTTCGGCTTTAGTTGTAATAGTGGTCAGTGGTTCATCAATTGGGTATTGTAAACCATCTTTTCCAAATCCAGTTTGACCGATCCTCACAATAAACGGATCAGGTTCATTAAGAACAAATTTGAATAACCCACGTGCAATCCTCTTCATTGTCGCTGGCGATAGTGGTTTTTTCCTGTTAAAAATCGATTTACCCTTTTTGGAAAAATCAATGATTTCGCTAGCAGCACGATATGGTTTTAAATAGCCTTTTTCTACTTCCTCACTATCTTTATGTCCATGAGTCGGTTGTGGCCATACAATTGGCCGTTTGTCACATCTTGCAATTAGAAACAATCTCTTCCTTGTAGTAGGTGCACCAAAATCACAAGCCTTTAAAATGTCATACTCAACGGTATATCCCAAAGCTTCTAAGTGTTTGATAAATTTCTTGAAGATCTGTCCCTTTTTTTCTTTAATTGGTGCAAATAGTTGTTTTTCATTCGGTGTGACTTCACCAGGTTCAGCGATTCGATTCTTTGTGGTCCATTTTCCTGTCTTTTTATTGTAGAAACGCACCAAATCCGTTGTCACTATTCGACCTGTTTTATCATCCCTTACTGCTTCCAATGGTCCCCACGTTTGGAACTCTTCAACGTTTTCTAACATGATCACTCTTGGTCTAACTTTAGAAGCCCACCTAAGCGCAACCCATGCTAGTCCTCTGATTTCTTTATTTACTGGCGTTCCACCTTTAGCCTTACTAAAATGTTTACAATCAGGAGAAAACCAAGCTAATGCTACTGGTCTACCGGCCGCAGCTTTAACTGGATCTACATCAAAAACATTCTCACAATAATGCTTCGTGTTAGGGTGATTCGCTGTATGCATAGCAATCGCATCTGGATCATGGTTGATAGCAATATCGACCGATCGGCCAATTGCCATTTCAATTCCTGTGGAAGCTCCGCCACCACCGGCAAAGTTATCTACTACAATCTCTCTTCTTTTCTTCATTTACTGGACATCCTTCTTTTTAAAATTCATAGCACTACTTTTCTTTTAAAAACTAATTTTGCTAATAACCAACTACCCTTAACCAGGAGACTTAGACATTTAAAACACATTTTTATCACAAAGAATAATAGTGAAAAAAACATGAACAACATAAAAATAAGTAAGCTCTCATCCATCATTTTTTATTCCTCCTTCTTTTACTGATCAAACCCTTTTTCTGATACATACCCCTCTATACTCCATATGCCAACTTTATGATCTTTAGCTTTCTGTTGGGCTTCCAACAAAGTGTTTAGCGTTGTCTTGTCTTCAGCTTTGTCAAAATACGCAACACGAGCCAATCCTTCCTGAACAAGCTTCAGTTGTAATAGTTCCCCATCAACATACACATAAGCTAATTCACGCCCGTACTTATCTGTTCGATTATTATTTTCATAACTAAGCTTGATTTCTTTCGCTTGCATAAGCAGCTCTTTTGTTCGGTTACTTGCTTCCGTTCCAAATGGTTGGACTGGTGTTCCGCTTTTTACGGTTTCAGGTGTATCGATAAGCAGATAGCGAACTTTCTTTTTATCACCATCAACAATAAATTCAGAAGTATCACCGTCTATTGATCGGCTTAAGGTTGCAGAAACATCTGATCTAGCATAGTCGGTATCATTCTTTAAAGTAGAATTTTTGTGTTGAAAAGATAAGCAAAGACTTGCGATAAGAACAACAAGTACATGTAGCTTTCTTATTGAGAAAAAACGTTTTTTAGTCATAGACTTCTCCTTTTAATTCGTATTGAACCCTCTTTCGTTTAGGCCATCGATAGACGGTTGAAAACTATTTTTTTCTTTCAAGTTCCTTGCAGCATCCATTATTGCTTGAGGATTGACTTCCCCTTTGAATGTTTCTTCAAAAGGGCAAGTCATCGTCAGAGATATCAATAGTAGAACCTTTTCCATCAAAATGTTTGTTATTACTGTTAAAGTTCGGCATCGAATTGTTTCCTTGTTGTTGCTGATTTGTATTGTTATTAGGTTCATGATTGGATTGCGCAGTATTATAGTCAGCATTATTTTTATTTCGTTCATCTACCATTGAACGTGACTCTAATAATTGGAAATTCTCACAAATGACTTCCGTTACATAAACACGTTGTCCTTGTTGATTCTCATAATTTCTAGTCTGAATACGACCCGTTACACCGATCAGAGTTCCTTTACGTGCGTATGTTGCTAAATTTTCAGCAGGCTTTCTCCAAATAACACAATTGATAAAGTCCGCTTCTCGGTTCCCACTTTGATTAGTAAAATTTCGGTTTACAGCAAGAGTGAACGTTGCTACAGCACTTCCACTATGCGTATAACGCAGATCAGGATCTTTAGTTAATCGTCCAACCAATACAACATTATTAATCATCTAAATCTCTCCTTTACTATCAGAGTAGCTCACGCTACTCCGATAATTTTTCCGTATTTATTTTCGAATTGTTGGACTTTAGGTTCAAAAAAGCTGTACAAGGATTCTTGTGACTCTCTACTGTCAAAATGTGCCAAGGTTTCTTTAGCTTCCATATAAACTTCAAATTCTCTCTCAGAAGGAACTAAGACTGTTTCAGCTTCAGCGAGTACACTTAGGAGTGCATCACGCTCTTCTATTGTAAGAGCGTGATTACTTTCTAGTTTCTTTTTGCCTGTCCAAAAACTTTGTAATTTGTTCATTCGTTGTTCCTCCTTATAATGGAATGATTTCTAATTCATTTTCAGTAAGTACATATTCAATATCAGTAAACAGGTTAATGATTGGAGCAACTGTCCATGTATCAGAATGCCACGAAGGTAAATCTGCAAATCCGCATTCCGTCAAAACAGATAACACCTTAGCAAGTTCTAAATGCTGTTGAGTTAATCGCTTTTTAATTTCTTTTACGGTATATTTATTAGTGAGAGTTGTTGAAACTACGAATGAAATTTCTTGTTGTTCAATAACATAATTAATACTTTCCAGTAGCTTCACATCTTTCTCACTATATTCAGGAAATGATTGAATCCAACCAATCAAGTAGAACGCAAACTCTGCTAACTCCTTTTGAATTTTTGAAGCTTCCTGTGTTGCTTTGTATAATTTTTTTAGCTCTCGTTTTCTTTCTTTGGTAAACATCTTTGTTCCTCCTCTTTCCTAATTCCTTATACTTATTATACCATTACTTACATGTAAGTACAACCATGTTATTGCTATTTTTTATTTTTTTGTTTATACTATTAACCATAAACAACTAAGGAGAATGATTATGAATATCAATTTATCCAATGATCAAGAACTCGAAGAATTCAAAACATTTTTAGAAGAAAATTTGCTAACAAAGAACGAAGCCATGTTAATTACCAATCAGACGGGCAGATCATTTAATCAATCTGTAGCTACTCGTCAACTACAACCTATTTTTGAATCAGACGGTAAAGGTCCAGCCAAAGTGAAGCTTTACTTACGTTCGCAAGTGGAAGAATACGCAAAAAATAAAAAGCAAATCAATAAAAAATAAGAACCCACTTTTGTGAGTTCTTATTTTTTATTTCTCCTATTATCCACTCCAACCTTTGTTAAATCGTTGGCCTTTTTTCTTGTTCATTTTTCGCCACCGCTTGAATTTCGTGCAATTGATTCATCTCTTTTACAGTCTGATCTAATTTACTTTCTAGTATCTGACGACTAGCAGAGATAGACGCTATTTCATCCTGAATATCTTCAAATGACATTTCTGTTAAAGTCGCATCCGTTATAATTTCCTTTAGTTTTCCTTGTATAATTTCGTGACTTCCATCTGTCTCATTGTCCAATAAAAGCTTTCCTAAATTGTTCAATTCGATCATCTTATTTTCTAGAATCGCTAATGTTTCATGCGCTTCATGAAAGGCATTTTCTAGCTTTTCCTCTAAGGCTTCTAGTTGTCTACCTTCCGTTACTTCATTCTCAGCAAGGAAATTTATTGCATCAACTAACTCGTCAATTGTTCGCATGACTGGTTCTTTCTTCAAAGGTGTTGATCCATTATACAGTCGCAACTGCTTTATCAACGTTTCTCCTGTCATATATCGATTACGCCCCGCTTTTCTATCATCCATAAAATAGAAAAAATCATTTCGCTTAACATAGATATTAAAATTCCCATCTTCTAATGCATCTACTTTGTATGCACCGATAAATAATTTCCCATGATTCTCATAGCCAAAATCCACATTAAGATAATATCCCTTCTCTGTTTTGTGAGAAACTTGCCACGGTTCTATTGTTAGCTGGTAATCAAAATCATTTGACTGCCGAGTTGTCTTTTCCTCATACCGAGCAACCACATCTTCCAATGAGAAATACTCTTCATTTTCCGATAATCGTTCAATTATTCGATCATAATTATATCTAGTAGGATCATTCTTCATTAAATTTCTGCCACGAGTATTTTTAAATTGTGGTTCATCTAATAGTCTGAAGGTTGCCCACTTTTTAGAAAAATCAACCGATAAATCAAGTGCTTCAGCTTTCAGCAAAAAATCGTCAATCGTTGAACTATGATCTAGAAGGAAATCCAATCTTGATTTTATTTTTTGTTTAAAAATAGATTCCGTTTGCCACATGGTGTATTTCTTGTGAGAATTTTTGGGCGACTTCTCAATAATTTTTGCCCCATATTTTGAAGCAATCTTATCGGATATTTTTTCAAATGCTTCTTTTTGCTTATCTTTATTTTGTCCATTTTTCAGTTTCACAATTTTCCATTCCATCGCTTTTCCCGTCATAATATTCGTTGAATTTAAAACAATGTGATTATGAATATGTGCTTTATCAACATGAGTTGCTATAACAAATTCATACTCACCACCAGTAAATTCAAGAACTGTTTGCCTACCAATCTCATGGATTTGTTCCGGCGTTAAGTTATCATCCGGAGAAAATGATTGTATTAGGTGGTGCGCCAATACAGCCTTCCCTCTTCCGTTTCCTGCTTCAATACTTTTTCTATCAAAAATCATTTTTTTTGTTTTAGGATCAAAAATTAGATTTGTCCCTTTGGCGATTTCTGCTCTCTCTTTCGTTGCTATAAATTCGTTAGCAGCATTGTTCACATCAATTATTCCATGCCCTGATACTAGTTGCTTGCTTAATGTCTTATCATCATTCATGACATAGGGAAATATATTATCTAAGTGGGACTCATCCGCTTCTTGCTTCTCAATAAGTGTTTTACTTGCATTCTCCACATATTCCTCAGCTTGGTTCAAATGTTTTACTGTATGGATCACAAAATGTTTTGTGTAAACCATTAGATTGTCCTTTCCTGTTGTAACTCTTCATCTAACTTTCTTGATACCAGGTGTTTCAAATCCTCAATTGTTTTTTGTAGGTTTTGAATATCGGCATTAGAAATTTCATCAAACTTATGCGCCAATTTTGTGATCTGATTAATATTATTTCCAATTCTGTTTACTTCTCTGTTCAGTTTTTCTAGTTCTGAATAGTCAATCATTCTTATTTCACCAGTGATCAGTAACACACGAGCGAAATTCTGAAAATTATTGAACGGGCTTTTCTCAATTTTACTTTCTATATAAGACCATTCTTGTTTGTTGAAACGAACCTTCTTTGGAATTGGACGTTTCAACTTGTACTCTTTCTTCATATATTTAAACCTCTCCTTACCAAAAAAAGCGCTTGACACTGTGAACCATCCCAAATTAGACTTGTTCTTTTGCGAGCATAGTAACATGGTCCCATGTTACGAAATTTTAAGAGGAACCCACCCGAAGTTCAGGTGGATTCCTCTTAAATGTTTGGGGGTTCCCCAATCCCCTTTTAGATACTTTGACCTTTATTAACCTTTATTTATCTTAGATAGTAGAATCAAAATTCATAAGGGCGAAGCAAATCATCAACAAATTGATTAAATGCATCTTTCCCTTTAATTTTTCGTAGTATTTTTACAGCTTCCTTATAAGGTGAAATATCAATATCCGTTTCCAATTCTTCATAATCATTGATCAATGTATCTAATTCTTTGATCAATGCTCCTTGTCTTTTTTCTCTTTTCTTTACATGGATACGAGGAGTTTCACTTGTTGGATCATCGAGAAATAATTGGACAAGAATATAATTCACTTCATCATTTGTTACTTCCATTTGTCATTGCTCCTTTACTCATTTCTTTGGTAGCCGTCCCAAACCGCTGGCTCACAGAGTCTTGGTGGGACGGTTTACTTTTGGGTCTGCTACCTCATATTCTTTCGCTGGCTTACGAGGTTCGACTGGCCCCTTTGTTCTTGCAATCGCTACTCTTTCTTCAAATTTATTTTTGGGTGCATCCATTGTATAAACTTTGTTTAATGATTGATCAATACGATCAATCAATTCTTTTGCTTGCGAAGTAATGACTTCCAATGAGTTGGACAACTCTTCTAACTTACGTCCCTGTTCTGTCCATGAAGCAAGGTATCCGAAGGAATAATCACTTGTATCAATTCCTAAGTGACTTGAAACAATGTAGGCAACTGATTCCGCTTCAAATTCTTGTTTGCTGTATACCTGATCCCCATATTGAGCTTCTGAGTTACTGTGAAGCATTGCATGAGTCATTTCATGTAGCAACACTTTCAAGGTCATAACTTCTCCTAATCCTTCTTGAATAACAATATCATTCGTGGACGGTCTATAATAACCTTCAGCAGAATCATCAAACGATTCAATTGTCACAGGTGCAGGAGAGATCTCAACGAGTGCTTTGTAGGTTTGAGTGAACACTTTGGGATCATCCATGTCTTCAGTTAAGTTATAAACCTGCTTTGGTAACTCCTGTTCACCGGAAGTTTGACTTACATCAAAAACAGGAGTAAGAAAATAACTAATTTCTTTTTCAATTTCTCCATTTTCATTTGTTACTTTGTTTCCATCTTTGTCAACTTTATCTTTAATACTTGGAGCGTAAACGTAAAGTGCCTTTGATCCTTTATTTACATATCTTCCCATTTTCTTCCATGATTTGAACCCAGCAACATGTGTTGCATTTGGGTTCTGATCTAAAATTAACCGAACATTCTTTGAAGAGTATTTATGAAACTTCGATACAAAATCTAAGAAATTTTTAAATGTATCACCATTCAAATATTCTTTGATCCCTTCTTCTAAATGTTTAGATAATTCTTTGTAATCTTTCTTTTTTATGATCTCTTCCACTGAAGGATTGGGGGTCTTTTTTTCCTGTACAAATGATTTTTCCAGCATAAGAAACTTCTCTCCTTTTCTTTTTCGTGCTGAATTTTATCTTCTTAATGAAGCTGACTTTTCAACCGATTGATCTTTTAGTTGGAACTGCTCCATTGTTTCTTTATTCTTTGTATTAGCTTGTGAAAGTCGTTCGTCAAATTTATTTTTTGTCTTACTTGTCTTCTTACTCTTTTCATAATTCTTATCAATACTATTGATTATTTCAGTGGCATTTTTAGAACTATCAGTCAATGATCGAGTAAAGTCTTCTAGCGAATACCCTTCTTCTTTTAACTGAGACAATGAAGCAAAAGTAAAACCGCTTGTATCTAAACCTACGTGGCTGGCAATCATATACGCTGCTGCTTCTTGCTCAAATACATTTAATGTATTCTCATTTTTTACCTTTTCATTTTCAGCGTTATACAAAGGCAATACTTCATTAAGCAGCGCTTGAATAGTTTCTTTTTTACCTAGTCCTTCATTTACAATTACTGTTCTATTTTTTGAATCATAGTGACTATTTAAATTACCAAGTGGCTGAAGCTCAACTTTGGTATCGGACATGTCCTCTATTGTTTTATAAACAGTCATAAACTGATCGTCTTTGGTTAAATCATATTGAGTTGGTGCTTTCAAATGACCAGCTGTTGTTTGGCTCACATCAAATACAGGTTTTAGTTGGAACTCAACTTCCGTTTCTGGTTGATTGTTTTCTTTGAACTTAACCCGACCTTCTTCATCACGAATTGGGACAAAGACAGGTTGATAGATTTGAATCGGTTTCGCATCTTCACGTAGTTCATATCCCAACTGGTTCCATTTATTTTCATTAGCCACTTGAGTAGCTTTTGGATCTTGTTCCATAATCAACTGAACATTTTTGGGCGAGTAGTTATGAAACTTACTAGCAGAATCTAGGTATGTTTTCACATTCTTTGGATCAAAATACTCTGCCATATTCGATTTTAATTGGCTATTGATCGCAGCTGTATCTTGTGAAGTAAGAGCTGATTTCAACGTATCATTCTGATTTTCTTTATTTTTGACCACTTGATCAGCTACTGCAGCTCCAACAACCAGTGGCTCTATTTTAGATTCTTTTTCTTGACTCTTTTGCGTTGCTTCTTCCATTTTCATAAGCCTTTCGTTCACGTCATTCAGTTGTTGATCAACTTGCTTAAAGGAATCTAGAGAGCCTTCTTTACGTAGAAAATCGGGTTCTTGTACGATTTGATTTCGTTCTGCTTCTAGTCGTTCTTTTTCTTTTACGAGATTACTTAATTCGTTTAATGTCTCCCCTTTAGCTTCTTGGTCCTGTTGATTTATCATTGAAGGAGTGACTGCTTCAATTCGTTGTTCTACATTTTTTATAGCACGCTGATTCTCTTCAAGAGTTCGTTGTAGCGTATCGATTTTAGCCAACGGATTGTCTTGAATTTCTTTTTGTATTTGAGCTAACAGTGATTCTTTAGCAGCATTTAATGCAATATATTCTTGTACCTCTTTAATCAGCACAGAAGATTGCTGTTGCGGTTCATTCTCTATTTGTTCAGGAACAATCTCTGTTTCTTCAGAACCCAATTCAACTTTCCCTTCAGCTGTTTCCAGTGCAAACTTTCGATCAATCGTTTCAACAAATCCTCGGATCTTGCTATTAAGAGCGAGAATCGGTTTGTTAAAACTATTTTTAACGAACCGGCGAAGCTCACTCGCTTTTTCTTTAACATTTGTAATTGCAAGCTGCTTTGTTTCAGCTAAAGCATCGCTTAGTGAACGTTTCACATCATCATTAGCAGACTCCACAGTTTCAATTAATCCATTTTTCAGTTGTGCTGCCTCAACTTTTGTAGGTTCTTTTAGCAAATCATAAGACGTTTGAAAATTTGCTACTAATTGTTCTACTTTTACAAAATGATCATTCAAAATTTGTTGAATTTGTTCTTCAGTAAGATAATGTTTTGGATTGTCTTTTGCTTCCATCGTGTCCACCGAATCTTCTAAAACATCTATCAACCCTTGTAAATAATTGTTTGAAACGACAATTGTTTTAGTATTGTCCGATACCACTTTCTTCAATTTTCCTTCCTCCTTCTTATCAGCAATATCTACTGATTCTGATTTTTCTTTTTCAATGACGACTTCTTCGGTTCGCTCTTTTTTCGTAATCATATTCTCTAATAATTGAACCTCATAACCATTTGAAACATACTCTTCTAAGCGAACTTCTTGTTCTTTTGAATATTCAACTCCTTCTAAACAAAGTACTGTCTTTGACTCAGGAACAATTTGGATAAGCTCGTTTAGAACGTGAGACCAAAATTCCGGATTAGTTCGGGTCATTGATTGGTCAGTCATAAAAGCTTCGACAATTCCATGATCAATATCACGTATATTTCCGCCACCTTCTGAAAAACCACTCCACAACGACCCATCTTCAAAAATGTATATAGCTTTATTTAAATCTTCTGTCAGTTCCAAGCCCTCATCCTCGAAGTCTGAAAAATCAAAAGCAGATAATGAATTTGTTTGTTCAACAAAATCATTATCTGCTTTTTCAGAAGTAACATCGTAAGAATTTACATGCACATGTTCCTTATTTAGTCGTTTATCCATTAGTTGTTTCTCTCCTCTTTTTCCCATTTGTTTAGCCTTTTGATCTTTAACATGATCATTCCAATCTGTTTTCTTTTTACCAGGCAGCAGTTCCGGAATACCACTTTTCACTGGTATAAAATCCACATCAAATGTGTCAACGAAATTTTGTCCTGGTTTGAATCCTAACTTGGGGTTAAATTCATCATTATCTACAGCTAACACGATTTGAATAATATCTATTGGTTGATACAAGTTGTTCATTACATCCAACATTGTACTTTTCTTGTTTTCATCAACTTTTAGCCCTAATTCATTCACAACATAAGTTGAGATCGTCCCTTTTCTAAGGCCATTCATTGATAGTAAAATAGCATCACCAATAGAACTTTTATGCAGCTCGTAATAGCTCATAAGATCAATAGGAGATTCAAACGCAATAATCTTAATTGGCTTCTCACTTGTTGCTTCTCTTACACTAGGAGGATTTCCAATTCGAACATTCATACCGTAAAATCCATCACCAAATGTTTTCTTCAGCCTTCCTCTACTTCCATGCATTTCTTTGTTTTCCCAAATCCCTTGTAAAGAAACCCCTCTGATATTTCCTTCTAAATCTGTATGTTTGAATACAATGACAGGTTCAGTTTTTCCGGACTCTTTATCTTTCCAGGTACTTTGTGCAAGAATTCCTTTAGAAATAAAAAAATCAACGGTATCTTTAGAAAGTTTTCTTTCTCCTATCAGATAATCCATTGTTGCACTCATTTTTGTGTGTTCTTTCATAAAATACTTAAACGGTTCTTTTTTCTCGATTTCTACTTCTTCAAATGTTCCAACATCCACATTATTCAAGTATTTTACTGCTTCACCATAGTTGCATCCTTTAATAATCTGAACTAATTGAATCGCTCCTCCGCCTTTTTGCCGAGAGTTCCAATAGAATAAGTTTTTTCTAGTATTAAATACAAAACTATCGTGTTCAGACCAAGTATAATTTCTACCGGATTTAACTAGATCCATTCCTAAGCTTTGCGCAACATCAACTACATTTTTACTTTCTGCTACTTTTAACGCCTTTTCGCGCTCTTCATGCGTTCTTGCCACATTAAATCCCCCCTTCTAAATAAAAGTAGAACGATCAAGACGTGACCGTTCTACTTTTAAGTTATGCAGCATCATCCATAATCGTGCCGTGGTCCACGATATCTTCTTTTCTTACTTTATCCAGTAATTCTTCTTCTTCGTTACGATAACGCTTGTATGTGTACCAGTTTTTGTCACCTGGATCATTGGCAAGCTCCGAAGCATTTACATGATCACTCACAGTATATTTTTTGTCCTTAAAAACATATTGTCCAGCAATATATAATAATGCGTCTGCTCCTTTTAATCGCCCAATTTCATCTGGTGTTAGCAAGTCACGGCCAATTGTATCTCGATTTTCAGAACCGCCTCCTTGTCTTCCCTTAGAAATACTATGTTTTCTAACAGAAATTGTTTGCTTTCCTGCTCGTTTAGACAGGTATTCAGTTGTTTCTTTTTCATCTCCTCCTAAAAAGAGGAATGTATCGCAACTATTGATTAATGTTGCCCAACCGTATTTATACATTGTTTTTAGTTGGTCTAAAGCTTGTAAAATTATCACGATCGACATCTCTCTGCTTCTAAATGTAGCTAACGCTTTGTCTATATTTGGGATACGACCAATGTTCGCAAATTCATCAATGATAAATCGGACATGCAATAATCGTTTTAGCCCACTTAATACACGTGCACCCGTTAATAATTGGTCCGCTTTATTTCTTAAAACTTCCATTGCGGTCGCTAGAAAAATAGCTGACAAGAAATTGTACGTATCAGACGTTTCAGGAATAGCAATAAACACTACTGTTTTTTCCTCATTCCATGATTCAATATCCATTGTGTCAGTACGAACCATATCAACAACTTGTTCATGATCAAAAATTGAATAACGGCCAGCTGCTATTGCAAGAACACTCATACGAGTTTCTGATTTATAAAGATCATTGAACAAAGACCATTGTTTATAAGCATAATTATTCGGGTGTCGTTCATTCTGCTCTTCAAACCATTCTTCCACAGGACTTGGAACTTTAGGGTCTTTACGCTCCGTAAAGCGCAGCATATCTGCGATCATGCCCAAATGCGGAAGATAGTCATTATCCTTTCCGTCAAACCACAAGTAAGCAATAAACGATCGAATCAATAGTGCTTCTGCTTGTCTCCAAAAATCATCCCCTCCTTGTTGATCATTTTTCTTTGTTCCTTCAGTAATTGCCTCTAGTACACGGTCAATGTCTAATTCTGTGTTAATATACTGAAAAACGTTGAAACTATCACTATTGGCAAGTGTTGCTAAATCAAATATTTTAATCTTATAATTGTTCTTCTTAAACATGCCACCTGTTTCATGGACTAGTAACTTTTTAGGATCGGTAACAATATACGAAGCATTCATTTGCATCAAATTAGGTTTGACAAACGTGAAGGTTTTACCAGTTCCAGGACCACCTACGACCACACCATTTTTATTTTTTTGATATTCGTAAGCAAGTCTTCTATTGAAAAGGCCCATTCGTGCACTCCTCGTGTAAATTAGATTATTTTCAGGAATTTCATCTGCAAATCTGCTAATCTCTTCCTTAGTCGCAAATCTAGCAGAACCGTGTTCTTCACCAGTACGATAAACTCCTCGATCGTTATCATACACATACATTAGCAGTCCCGTTAAAAAACCTAGAGTTCCAATACCTAGTGCTAAAAGGCTTGGCGTAATAAAAAATGAAAAAAAAGAACTCTCTACATACGGTAGGAGTTCTTTGGTTAGTAAAAAATTTACTTTTGAAAAATAGTCATACCCTGGTAGAAGCCAAAAGAAATTTCCTATTGCAAAACCTACTACAAACAAAATACCTGCAAGAATCAGATAGGGTTTCAATTCTTTTTTATAGGTTTGCACTACACACCACGTCCTTTCGTTTCTTGTTTTGTGGGTTGTACAGAGCCTTTATAGACTGTTTGAGATTTAGCATAAGCAATTTTTTCTTCAAACGTCATTGAACCTGGTTTCTTTAATATAATTTTTGGATCTTTTTTTATATCCGTTATCACACGTTCTAAGGCTTTTTTAGCTAACTCCTTATCTTTTACTCTAAAGTATAGGTTGGTGCCTTCTGAGGTCTCCTTAAAGGCAAAGGGAAGGCCTTGTTCTTCTAAGTGTTCCTTCAGTTTTGTTAGGTTTACTTTTTCCTTCAAAAAAGCTGAAGTTAACGGATCACTTCGATTCATTAGTTTATATAAATCTGTTTCTCCCTTCATTGGAAATCGGCTGTCTTTTATTTTTACTAATCCGTCCATCGATAGGTGTGACAATGCTCTAAGTGTCTTATCTAAGGTATTTGTTCCCATTAAATAATAACGGTGGACAATTTCTCGTTGTTCCATATGCTATCCCTCTACTTTTCGCTAGCATTCCATTAGTTCAATTGACTCTTTAATTGTTTGACACCAAAAGGTATTATTTCCTTTCTCATCAACATCCACGGTTGTGTATGTTGGTTTCAAAGTCTTTTCATTTTCATCAAATGCAATACAAAAAATATTTTTCTTTTCTTGATCTCTAATGTAATAACATCCATCTATTGGATATTCATATACATGAAAATCAATCGGCATAAATCCTTCATGCCTTAACATAGTACTAATTTGTAGCAAATGTTCTTTTTCTAAGCAATCAGGAAGATCACTCCTAATCATCACTTTTGCTAGGCACGTTCCTTCAATCACTTTCCAGTCTCCATTATATGACTTCATACCCCCACCTCCTTTCTATAATCAACCAACTACTTTTTTATGTTTTAGAAAATCAATTGGTTGATTGGCCTCTTTTTGCTGCTCCACTTGTTCAATCACTTTTTCATGTGTGGCGTTAAAAGCTGCCAATACCTGGGCAAAGTTTTTTTCTAACCCTTCATTCATCTCTTTTTGTTTAAACTTCAACTCATCCATTTTCCCTTGTAATATGCGGGACAGTTGTTCTGTTTGAGTCTCATACTCAGCAGAAATTTCAGTAGCAAGCTGTTTACTATACTGCGTTTCTATTTCGGCTTCAGTTGTTGTCTTCTTTTCAGCGAACGATCGCTCAATTGCAGCTAAAGCAACTTCATGTCTTTGACGTTCTTCAGCAAGTTGATCTTTACGCTCGTTTTCCAATGTCGAAAATTGGTGTTCCTTTGCTCGCTGCTTCTCTTCTTCTATTTTCTTAGTGACTTCAGACTCAATCAAATGCCGCTTATCTAAGACCTGAATTTCTTGATTGATTTTCTTTTTTTCTTCTGTCGTAAATTTTGAAAGTCGAGAAGTAAATTCTTTCGTTACTAGATCTAATACACCACTAACATCGGCAGTTGTTTCAGATTCGGGTGAAATTGTTTCCTTTTTTTCAACTTCTATTTGCTCACTTTTATCTAAAGAAAGACCAGAATACTTTTTAGGTGGAATTGAATTAGATTGCTTATCTTGTTCAATTGTTTCCTGCTCATTACCAGCAGACGAACTAATAGTATTAATTGTCTGCTGGTTTGTAGCATTGTCTTCCTTCAACTGTTCAATTTCTTCCTGTTTCATTTCTAATTGATACATTAGTCTGTCTATAAGTTGCTGCTGCTCGGCCTGCTCTTCTTCCTTGACTGGCATAATTTGTTCACTAGATTCCATACTTTCAGAGTTAGTTTCTATTTCTAAGCGATCTTTCCCTTCGTCTGCTAAAGCTTGTAGTTCAGGAGGAAGAGCTGGGCTACTAGTTTCCTTAACCTTTTCTTGTTTATTTTCCTGAAGAATCACTTCTTCAAAAGGCATTTTTTTCTTAGTATAGAAAGGAGAAAGTAGCTGATCAAAATAAGGATTATCTTCATATAATGGTAAGTCCACTTTCAAAGCATATAGTAATTCCTTCCCTTTTTTCGATTCTTTGAATTTTTCAGCATAGATCCAGCCATTAGATTCTTCTTTTATCAAATGGTTATTGACTCCAATAACATAATTTATCAACCCTTCAGGGGAAGTGATCGTTTCTGATTCGATACTGTCAGAGACAATCACTTCAAATTGAAAATTACTTTTAAAGAAACTAAACATTATCATCACCACCTAATTCTTCTTGTTCTGATTCTTCATGCGGCAGCCCTTCTTCTAAAAAGTCTGAAGCTTCAGGCTTATTTGACAATAATGATTTTAAATCGGATAAGGTAAGATCATTTTCTACCAGTAAAGCTGATACTAATTCTGATTCAATCTGTTTTAATTCAGCTTCTTTTTTTGATACTGCTTTTTTTTGTTTCTCAAGTCGATCTTTTGCATTATTCAGTTCATCTTGAACTTTAATTTGTTTTTTTTCTAAATCTTCACTTTTACTCATGGTTTGACTCCTCCGTAGTAGATACTGTAGTTTCACTCGTACTTGTAGTTTGTGTTCCCTCTAAGGATCTCGTAGTTGTTTGAACATCACTTGGATTGATAGAAGCACTTTGCGTGCTGTTTAACTCCTCTGATCCAATTGTGACATTTGTGTTGTAAGAATTTTTATCAGTTGATAATAAATTAGTCAGGGTAACAGGTTCCATTTTATCTACCTTAAATTTCTTTCCTTGCTGAGTAAATGTAACTTGGACTGCTTCCTGATTTGACTGATTTTTTAAAGCCCCTTCATCACTTCCAATTTTTCTACGTTGTGTATTCTTGTACGTCACAACACAAATTGCTGTGTCATTTTCTTCGTTGATATAAATATCGGCAGAATCCAATACTTGATTAACCACATACCCTTTGTATGCTTGGTTGACGGGCTGATCTTCTTCCGTAGTTAGTTCATTGTACATAGAAGAAGTAACCAATGGTTCATATCTATTGCGGTTCTCTCCTAAGTCTTTTCTTGTATAGTAGGCAATGAGGAATTTTTGTACCGTATCTGTAGTCAATCCCTCTTTCTTTTCAACAACTTCTTGTTTTATCGGTTTTTGTTCCGCCTTTTGTTTACTTTTCCCGACACTCAAACCAACAAAGAAACAAATTAAAACAAGAAAAAGCAGGCCGAATGTCCAGCCCACTTTTTTCAATTTTTGTATTTTTGCTTGATTATACATGGATTTTCATTCCCCTTTTCTGTGATACACTTTCGATTTTAGGATCGATAACTTGTACCTTTTGATCGGACAATGAAAAAACAGATCCGTAAATCTCGGTACAGGACATTCCCTGTTTTTTACACAAAGAATTCATTAAACCTATCGACTCAAATTTTTGCTGCATAATAGTTCAATCTCTCCTTTAGTTTACTCGCATGAAGTACTCCCCAGCTTCTTTTCTTAAAACTCGCCAACTCATTGAATACTCACCACTCACATTCATTTCTGAAATAACAAACGTTCCATCACTATTGACATATTCGACAAAAGCCACATGCCCATAAATAGCACTTGATCCAGCAACACCGTTTGTAAAGATAACTGCATCCCCACGTCTAGGTGTTGAAACTAATTTTGCACCTGGCGTTAATATATAATTTATTACCCATTGATTCGCATTTCCCATTGTTGGGTGAATCGTTTTTCCTAGTTGCGCCATTCTGTTGTACACATACCACGTACAATTTCCAAGTGCATAATTATTACCAGGCCAGCCTTGACCTTCTTTAACTTCTTTATCAGTAGGTAACGGCTTCATTTTTTCTTTGTATTTTTCAAATACTTCACTACTAGATCCGTTTACTTCATTTCCAGAACTTGATAGGAAGTTAAACCAATTTTGGGCTGCTTGAATTCGCTCATTCGTTTTATCTCCTGGATTACCTTCCCAATTGTTTAAAAAGTAGACTGTTAGTTCAGCGACATTGGACGAAACTTTATTACCGGCTGTATTGGCAGCCATTGTTTGGTACGCAGGAGAGTCTCCATTGAAAATAAAATCTAGTTGCAACTGTAAATCGTACCACTTTTTATTCTTACCTTTCGCATAGTCTAGTAGTAATGTATGTCTTGTGCTTCCATCGGCAGTATCGGTCCATTGCCCTAATCCTAGCCCTCTATGTACTATATTAGGAAATTTACCATAAATATCCATACCGCCCATTGCTAACCAAGAAGGATTATCCCAAGAATTCGCAGTGGCCCCTACTGGCGGATTAAGATAATCTCCTTCAGCCCGTTTGGGATTTATACCACTCTCAACTGAAAAATTCCCCAATATAGCCGCTATACCTTCTTTTTTATATCCTAATTTAGTTAAATAGTCATACACTGCTCTAGCACGACTTTCAACGTCCTGTCCTGGATCAAAGTCTGAAGAACCCAGCATGGTTGTTTGAGTATAAGTGACGTTCGGAAAATAGAATGCTGGATTTACAAAATACCACTCCTTTTCCTCTGGATCATACTTTTCATACTTTAGTGTGACTGACTCACTTGGACTGTTTCCTAAAAATGTCCCTTCTTGTACTTCTTCGTTTCCTTTGAATCGACTGCTTTTGACACCTTCGATCGTTAATCGTACCGAATTTTCTTTCTCTATCACCAAGCTTGTTGAACTAGGAACACTTGATACCATGCCTGACATTGGCGAATTAAATGCTTTCTCAGCTTCTGCTAAGATCTCAATTCCATTGAACAAGGTTTCTTTCGATTCCTTTTTTTCATACCCATAACGTCTTGATACGATAAGCGAATCTGTTTCAAAAGGAAAGGCCAACGGATCATCTAATGTTGTGTAACCTAATTCTTTTTTAACTTCTTGATAATGCTCATATTCATCATCGGAAATGTAATACTCAGATTTTTTATCCTTTTCTAGTTCATCCATAGTTTTTAGTGAATAATCAGGTGGATTTCCATTTAAATCATCCCACAAATCTTTTAGAAATCCTTCATAATTATTGGTCCCTGTATCCATCATGTCGAGTAGTTTATATTCATCGAATCGATAATTCATATGGAACATAACATCATCGATATTACTATAAAATTGATTAGAGTCATCTGAATGTTCGGCATCCAATTTTGTCATATAGGTCCAAGAATCTGTCAAATCAACATCATCTTGTACTATTGCTGGTTTTTGTGTACCACCGGCTACTCCTGCTAGCGTGAAAACAACTATGATAATAAGCAGCACAATCCATGTGATTGGGTTTTGAATTACTACAGACATTGCTTTTAAAGCAGACTTTTTACCTGTCAGAACAGAACGAACCAATCCAATGCCTTTTTCAGCTTTCTTTGCTGCTTTTGCTGCCTTCATACGTTGCCTATGATTACGGAATTTATACATAAGCTGTTTTCTTGTTGTTAAGTTTTCAGGAGTTCGGTGAAATCCACGACCTCTAGAGAAATTAAATGTACGATTCCCAATACCATAGGCGCTTTTACCAGCCTTCAATGCAACTCTACCTGTATTTTTACCAATTCTAAATCCCACACGTATTTTTTGTTTCGCTCTTTGTGCCTTGTTGAATGATTCCTTTGCATCACCCAACAAATCATCTTGATACATTACTTTTGAAATCTGTTGGTTCACATCTTGTTTCAAAGAAACTCGTGCTTCTCCTTTAATCTGAACCGAAATACGAGTACTGTCTTTGGCTTTCGTTTTTTGATAAACTCGTTTAGCTACTTTCTTTCCTTTTTTGTCTTCAATAAACTTTTTCTTTGCAACGATATGGTTGATCGATAATGGTCGATCACCTTTTTTAACATTAAATTTGTGTTTCTTTAGTTCATTTTTATAAGTCTTTCGAGATAGCTTGTAGTCTTTCTTTGCTTGTTTATACGCCTTTTTTGACACTTTGGTTGCTTCTCTAGAGTGAAGAAGAGCATTCTTACTCACACCATCCTTCACCCTAGGAGAAACTTTTTGCTGCTCTTTCCAAGAAGGTTTCTTTTCGTCTGTCATACCTTCACTTCCTAAGCAGCATCCGTATTCATGATTTCAAAGAGTTCTGTATTCGCTGGAATTGGGTTTTCAAATGGAACGATCGTTCCATTGGCGTATATCAAACCTGTTCCTTGTGGTACTTTTTCACCGACATATTTCAGTAGCTTCGGTTTCAAATTAACAGCTTCTTTTAGTCTTTGTAAATCTACAGGTTTTTGACGTAAAAGTATCATAAATTCACTGTTTGATATCATTTTTCTTCCAGCTGGACTATCAAGCATAGTAGAAATGTTTTGAGTGATCCCTGTTGTAACGGCCCCATACTTCCGGATACGTACCCATAGGTTTAAGAACCAGCTAGCTGAACTTTCTTCTTCGAAATTCACTTGCAATTCATCAAAATACAAGCGAGTAGTTACTTTTCCTTGATTTGCTACGACTTGCTTCCAAATTTGATCTAAAATAACTTTCATTGCGAAAGGCTTCATTTTTTCATCCAATTTCTTGATATTGAACACGACAAATTTTGCATTTAAATCAATATTCGTTTTGTGCGCGAAAATATCCTGCGAACCAATACAGTACGTTTCTACTTTAGTTGCTAACGACTTAGCTTCAGGCTCTGGCTGTTCCAGTAGGATATCGTACCATTCAACTAAGGTAGGTACTTCATTACTTCCTTCAAATGCTGCATACGTTTGTCTTGTAACACGGTCAACAATCGAGGCATCTTCATCTGTATATGACTTTAATAGGGATTCAAATAAGTTGGATAATAAATTTGCTTTCTCTTTAATTAAATCTACATTTCGATCTTCCGAATCTAACAAACGACTATCTACCATATCTAAAATATTTAAGTGGTGTTGTGTTCCCGTTGAAATATCAAGTATTTCAGCTCCAAATGCACGTGCAATTGGAATATACTCACTTTCCGGATCGACAATTCGAAATAAATCTTTCGGGTACCGTAATAAAGCACTGATCATTTCCCATTTCGTAGCCATCCCTTTACCCGAACCGGACGTACCAAAAATCAAACCGCTCGGAGTTGGTAAGTCTTTCTTACGATCCACCGTGATCACATTATTAGTCATTTGATTTCGCCCATAGTATTGACCTGTCGGACTTTGTAATTCAATATTTGTGAATGGTACTTGAGAAGCAACGTTAGTACTTGTCATATCACGCATATAATTCATTTCCACATCAAGATAAGGCTTGCCAATTGGAAGAATCGTATTTAGTGCTTCTTCTTTGTAGTCTTCTATCACTTCAAAATCCACTTGCCAGGTATATCCTACATCTTCAACGGCCTTGATCGATTCTTCTAATTCAGCTTCTGTTTTAGCAATGACAAATGTAGTGAAGATTCCAGAAAACATTTTCTGTCCGTTTTCTTTGATTTCTTCCATCAATGCTTCAGTCGATTCTTTTGTATCTTTTAGATCACCGGCAATCATATCCTCACTAACACCCGAACGAAAATTATCTTTTTGCTGCTTACTGATAGCCACATTATTCAATGTTTGCATTGTTTGAATATTTTTCTTTGCTTGAATCATGTCATACGGTGTTGCATGGATACTGATTGCCAGTTCAATTCCGATTGCACACAATTCACGAATCAGACGGTCTTCTAAATACTTTGGATATTGTCGTACATACATTGCTGCCGCGTAATATTCGCCTAATTTCATGTATCTTTTTTCTTTAACAAAACGAATTTTATTTGGAACAATGAAGGCTTTACTATTCAATCCGGATACTGCAATATCCTGATAGGTTGTTCCAAAATAAGAACCTGGTCGCAATAATTCATTCATTACAGATAATCGCTCTACACCATTAAGCGGCGTAACTGATAGATCAACATCATTTGCTTCAAAACGATTCTTGAAGTTTTTAGCGATTGTATCTAGATTTTTATTTGCCTGCTTTCTAGACGAACTTTTCGTTGTAAATGTCGCATATTTTTCAATTGTAAAATTCCGTTGATCATGCTGGAACTGTTTATCTATGATCTCATTCATTTCTTGACGGTAATTATCTAAGTTATCAGCTGCATAAGGTACTAAAATAGACTCTAATAAAGAGTCTTTAATCCGCTTATTTAAAACTAGTAATTGATATCGGGAATTTTTATCTAGCGTATTCAATCCGTCTGCATACCCAACAACAATATCTTCCTGCTCCTGCTCCATAGAAACTTCATAATCTACTTCACCTAAATGAAAGGTCTTTGAGTATTCCCCTTCAACAATATGCATTAATCCTTCTTGAAATTGACTTGTATACTTGATACTGTCCTGAGCTGTAGGATTTGCCTTTTCCATCACACGTTGCTTTATCTGCTTTTCTGTTTGCTTAGATCTCATCTGTTTCTTTGACGGTCTCTTTTTGAGTAAATTCATGTTTCTCATATCTCCTTATCTGCCCTGTTCTATAAGGACGATCTTCATAATAAAAGTAGAGTTCAATCTTTCGTTTCTTCTCTCTCCACGCATCTAATAATAAAAGTACTGGATATGCGCCTAAAATAAGCGCTGTTGGCACACAGAGAATCAAGAAAGCCCAATCAGGAAGAAAAAAGATTTCTATTCCTAATACAATAGCTATACCAATGAATATGACATATGCCTTGAACTGCCTTATACTGATTCCCCAAACTTTACGCTCTATTTTGGACACATCTTTATAAAACTGTGATCCTATTGCCATCTTACATCGCCCCCATAAATCGTTTGGCCATTCCTTGTGATCCTATCAAAATGATAATGATCGCTACATATTTCAAAACAAGTGAAATATAGATCATTATATTAATGATCAATGCGCCTGCACTTGACCAGACACCACCTTCGAATGAAGCGAAAGACAAGTAATCGTTCGCTGTTAGAATTGGTATCAAACCAATGATCAACACTAATAAAGCTCCTTGTAACACAAGCGCCATGATTTGTTTGATATACCCCACAGCAATCGATCGAAGTTCATCATTGACAAAGAATGCAATAAGTATTGGTGCCATTGCTTTGACGATATACAGCTGAATTCCTCGTAAGAAAATGAGGATATTCGCAATAACACCTGATAACCACAACGCAATATACGCAAAGATTTGAAATAAAAATACGATCGGTTTGGCCCACCAAGAAACTTTGCCCATTTGAGGTATAGCATCACTTGTTCCGGCGATAGTAACAATCGAATTGATCCATTTGGCGATCTGAATTCCGAACCATACAATACTGTCCACAATATATCCTGACATCATAATCAAAATGAATGCTACGATATATTTCATCGCTAGATCTGCCAAAACTTCAACGCCTAAACGGTCTTCTTCCATTTTAAATTTTTTGGCCGTATTTGACAGTTCCACCATGAAAAGAATGCCTAAGATTGCTATTCCTAATGGAATAAGAACCTTAGCAATCTTTTCCATAATTTCATTCGTTGTTGGATTATACTCTCCTAAACTTTGAAATAATTGATTGAGGGTAGACTCTGGAACATTCATGTCGTTCCCTCCTTAAAATTTAATTGTTCCTAATTGAACAAGAATAGCTGCTGCAACACCAGTTGCAATAAGTGTAATTGCTCCGCCTACAACTATCGCTTCAATTCCTTTATCTGTTTTCCTTGGATCATCATTCGCCATTCCTGAACGAACATCTTTTACACCAAGCAAGACTCCTACCAGTGACACTACTGTGATAATTGCCCCTATCGCTGTAACGATTTTTGATACGATATCCATTAAATTTTCCTCTTTTCTAAATTATTTATTCCCAACCTGGATCTTGAGTGTGATCAGATTGCCCAAATTCATCAAATCCAGAATCTTCTTCACTGCCTTCAAACTCTTCCAAAGTCAAATACTCGGTAATTTGTGTTTGTGGTTGTCCTTTGTAAAAACCATCTTCTACACGAATATAGACATCTTTGTTTAGTAAGAAGTTATACGTGTCTTTATTCCATCCAAACTCGATATCAGGTATTTCAACACCGTTATCTTCAATGCTTGCAAGGATAAAACTCAGTGTTTGTTGGGTAAAGTCATTGCCAAACACTAAAAATGAGCGCCCTTGTTCTTTATTTTTCCCTTCTAAAAAAAGAGTGAACATTTTATTCCCTGAACCTGAAGGTTTATTAATAATTTTTCTTATGGTTGCTGCATACGTTCCTGCTACAAATTCTTTTGGTCCAGTTGTTCTTTCCATAGGTCTTTGGTACTTCATAATTTTCCTCTCCTTCTATCTAAACACTAGAAATCATCCCAATTGTCCAATCTACGATCAGCTTTATTCATTGCACTTAATTTGATTACATATTCGTCAGTTTCTATTGCTTGTCTTAACTCTTTTGCCTTCATTGCTTTTTGCTCCAACTCGCAATGCTTTATACTTGATATGTCTTTCGAATGCTGCATCAACTCAAGTTTCTCTTCTAGTTTTCGTAATTTTTGGCTATAAATCCTTCTTTCAAACCGATTATAAAAACTCGTTTTCAAAATAGCTTCTCTATTTTTAGGATCTAATAGCCTTGTTTCTTCATTATTCGAATCAGTAAAATGCTGCATTAACAAATACCCAATTGCAACGATCGCTCCAAAAATTAAAAGTTGCTCTAAAGAACTCACTTGGCTTCAACTCTTTCTAATACACTCAGATTACTCATTTGATCACTCCTTCTTCAAATTTTGTCTGAACCGTCCCTTCAGGAACGATAAAAATCACTCTTTTTTCTCCTGAACCAAAAACTTTATTGAATTCTTTTTCCTTATATTGGCGTTGTTCAAGAATAATTTTGGGTGAAACAGTTTCAGCTTTTTCTTGAATGTAAATTTCGCCTTCAGATAAACCTGGATACTGTTTAGATAAAGTTCTTAGTTGGTAACCATTCTCTGTTTTTATGACATATCGATAATCTATAAAGTCTTTGGCTGTTGATTGCTTGTAAAAAGAAAAGCCAATTGAACCAACACTTAAGAACAAAAATATGCTAAAAAATGTTAGTGCATCATCCAATAAGAAATGCGGCACACAAATTAAAATCCATACAATCAAACAAATAAACACAATGATCATCACAGCAAGAGTCGCAATTAGCCAGATTGGAAATAAAGGAACATTATCTATTTCACTTAAATATTCTTGATACATTTTTTAACCACCTTTTCAACTTATCTTAAGTGCCAATTATGCATTTCTGCTTTAGCAATTCTAATGTTATTAGGAACAGAGAAACGTAATCCACCGTTATTATGGCCACAATAGCGCCAACTTCCCTGCACAATAGGAATACATAATTGTTTTTTCGCATGAATCAAACAAATACCATTGTATTCTTGTAATTTATGCTGATCTAATAAGTGATTTTGGCGCATTTCAATCACTTTATTTGCATTCAATTGAATGAACTTCAATCGAGTCCCTTTTTCATTAAACTGCAAATAAACATCATCTTTTCTAACTGATAAACTGTGTCTCTTTTTCTTTTCCTTAAAAATAGTAACTCCCATACATTCACCTCCTCGCCTAAAAAAAGAAGAACCGTTCATTAGAACGGCTCTTCATCATTTACGATTTGTTGGTTTCTTTTTGATCGAACTGTAAAAAAGATAATAGTACCTAAGACAATCGCCCAACCTATTAATTTAATAAAAATACTTGTTGGACTGTCACCCGTATGCGGAAGTACCTTTTCAGCAACTTTCTCTACCGGATTTTTTGAATCATCTTTTTTCGTTTCTTTTCCTTCAGGTACTTTATTTACCCGTTTTTCAGTGATATGACTATCTTCCGTCCCGTCAGAATCGGCCCACTCTTGACTTGCTGTATTGATAATATCCGTACCAGTTTTTACATCGTTTTTAACAGTCATTGGTGCATCGATCTTATAAATTTGTCCTAAAGGTACTTTTTCAGTATCCACAATAGATACCTCTTCTCCTTTAGAGTTCTTAGATTTCTTGAAAACATTCGCGGAAATCGTTAATGTCCCTTTTCCATCGTCTTCAAATTTGAAGTTCTTTGTTGCATCGTTTCCTTCAGCATCGTAGATTTTCAATTTGTCTTTATTTACTGTTACTGACGCAGCATCATATTTATCGACCATACGAAGATAAGTCAATTTGCTAGTTTCATCAAATGGTGTTGTATCTAGCCATAATTGATATACAATTGTTTGACCAGGTTTCACTTCAGTAGTATTAATGTTTTCTTTTTCGTTATTATCTGTTTTATCATTGTAAGGATCTTTGTTTGACTCTTCATAACGATCCTTCATTTCGCTGTCATCGTCTAAAAGCTTGTCTCCTGTTAAATCAAACTTTTCTTTTGATAAATCGAATTTATGTGGTTCAGGTTTCGGTGTTTTGGTATAAACTTCGTTAGAATCCTGCTTCACATCATTGATCGTTTCTACAAATGTATTTACGACCTTGTCAGAGTCTTTGAAACGGTAGAATGAAGCATGAATAGTAAATCCTACTTCTTTATCCTTATGCTTGTTAACAACGTCTAAGAACGCCTTTTGAGCAGTAAATAAGACCTTGCCTTTCTTATCTTCAGCTTTGACGAAATCTTGTGGCAATTCGTCTCCTGCTTTGTAAGAATCAAAGTCTTTGGTAGCATATAATTTGAATGTCCCATTGTAACGATCAAAATTTTCGTCATAATCATCATTGATTGTCCAGCTGTTAGTGTCTTGACGGTTTGGCTGCAGAATACTTGAATTTAATTCATAGAAGAAATCTGAGTTTAACGCTACATTTCCTTCATTGATAGATTCTCCACCGTCAGTTTTCGTGACATCCTTTGTTGGTGGCGTTGGTGGCGTTGGAACTTCAGGAGTGTCAGGATTGTTGTTAAAGTGTAATGTTGATAAGCTAATTGTTGGTTTTTCAGTAGTTACACTACCGACCGTCCCTTGACTGTTAGGATTCTTTTCTTCACTGCTATCTTGCAATGCGAATTTCCGTTGAGAGAATGGTTTAGAAAAATCTTCGTAGTAGCTTGCACTAATTGTTAGAATATCTGTTTCTGCATCTGTTTCCATATGAATATAGATAGGTCTGATTTTTTTACGGCCTTCTGGTTCACTTTTCTCTTCTAAAACCCAGTCTCCGTATACTAGATTACCTAATGCATAACCATCGTCACCTGTGACTGGATCAACTCCTGTGATCATAGTAACGGGTTCAGCAATGGTGCCTTCTAATGGATTTGCTACGAACTCAATGTCATTAAATCCTGAAGCACCTTCATTCTCCGGCAATGTAAACATTTTATTGATTTTGATTGCTGCTTCAATCGCACGGTTTTTACTATTTGTATCAGTTGTTACTGAAGTAACTGTTTGATCATCTTTTTTAGTAATTTCAAAGGTATGTTTCGTACCATCTGTTACATACCCTTCACCTGCATCAACTTCATACCAGTAATATTTTCCAAGAGAAAGATTTCCTATTGAAGCAATCAATTTCTCATCATCAACATCAACAACTACTTGTTCACCAAAATCTACTTTGTTACCGCCAATTACAGCACTAGTTACTTTTTCACCAGCTAGTAATTCAGGATTCGGTGTATCTGTCCATTTTACCGGATCACCTTGTTTGTGCTTGCTAGATCCTGTTGAGTCATCATCATAAAATAATTGGAACTTAGCAGTTTTCAAAATTGATTTCCCATTTTGATCTAAGCCAGTGTCCACATCTTCTTTTTGCAGTAAATTTTGACCTTTGATCTCCTGGTTAGTACCACTTGTTTCACCAAAAACAACCTCTGTATTTTGGTCTTTGTAGGTCAATTTCACTGTTTGTGGTTTAAATGTATTTGCAAAACCAGCCGAAGAACTAATTTCTGTAATCGTATATTCTCCTAAAGGAAGGTCCTTTTTGATTGCTGTTCCTGTTTCGTCTGTTGTAATGGTATATGTTTTCCCATCTGTAACAGATTTCAGCTCAAATTTATTTCCTTTTAGATCATATCGTTCATTCCATAAATCTTTTCCTGATTCTACACCAGTTTTCTTGATTGTAATTTGACCTGTAACAGCTGTATTTTTTAGCGTTACAGTGTTAGTTTTTCCTGACTCAACCTTAACAGTTGTATCTGCTCTCACCGTTTGACCGCTGCTTGACCAGTTTGTTGATTTTTCATGTAAAACATAATCCCCTGGCGGAAGAATTTTAGATCTAGAAGAGTTCCCATTTTTATCAATTTTAAGCGTGTCAACAACTTTTCCTGACTTATCCACTACCTCAAATTGCAATGTATCAAAAGAATAAAGATCATTCCAGTTGTCTTTTCCATATTGAATTGTAGACTTATCAATTTCAAGATAACCGCCAACTAATTCGTTAAGCTTAAATGGTGTGTCTCCAAAGTGTGCCGTAACAATGTCTAGGTGATCATGCGCGCCATCTTTATATTGATATTGTACCCAGTTACTGTTGTATTTTTTAATTACTACGTAGCTGTTGGCTGTTAGATCTGAAGAATCGTCTTCAATTGTTCCATCTGAAGTAGATCTAAAACCATTGCCTTCTTGTTTCAAGGCTGTGTCCGGAGATAAAATGTAGCCCAAAGCTCCATTTCCATCCATTTCAGCTAGCTGATTCCCATCAATATCAGAGTTTTTAATTGGCATTAGTGTTTCGTTGGTTATTGGCTGACCAGTATCACTATTGACAAATGTTAGAGTGTAAGCAATAGACTCAATGTATCCCATTAAAGTACCATCTGAAGAGCCACCGCCTATTCCACCACCTTCTCCCTGACCGCCACCAGTATTTGAACCACCGCGCACCACAGATCCCCATGCTAACGTAATAACACTACTTTGGGATTTTGCGCCCATAATTACAGTGTCATATGGAACCCCGTCAGGATCAGTAGCACTATTTACTGTAATACCAAGTGAGACTGGAATCTTTTTCCCTGTAGCAGTTTCAACAGCAGTTCCTACGTTGTATATCATTGCTTTTTGTCCCACTGGAATTTCAACAGCATGATCAGCAGGAAGAAATCCATCCAAACCAAAAACTGCTGACGCAGCAGAGCTAATTTCTGATACAGGTTTACCACCGGCTAAACTTGTTGAAGACCCCCAAGAAGCTTGATTAATAATATATGGTGGGTCTCCCACATCTTCTAGTAATCCTGAGATAATATCTTGAAATGTTTTACTTGCCATATTATCAGTCGGTGATTTGATTACTGGTGCGCCATTTATTGTACCAACTTGTGTTGCACCACTTGGTAACGTCACAGCTTGTGTACTCACAACTCCACCTACTAAAGCAAAAAAAACACTACCAATGAATAGCCATTTTTTCTTTAATATTGTATAAATTTTATTCTTCATATTTTTTCTCCTGTCTATTTTTTTATTTTATTCTCAACTGATATTACGGTGAACGTATACGTATCATAATAATTTCCTTTCGACAAAAAAGAAGCGATTTAGAATTATCTCTAAATCGCTTCTTTCACTCAACTATTTATTTGGGAAAAACTGTGACCAATCACTCGTTGAAGCATCTTCAGCAGCTTTATCACCTTCTGCTTGTGTCATTACTCCTTGGCCATTTCCAGCTGTTGCTGGTGGTTGTGTTACACCTGCACCACCGCCGTTAGTCGCTGGTGGTTGATACCCAGCACCTGTACCTTCTCCTGTAGAAGCTGGTGCTTGATACTCTGTGTTTCCACCAGCATAGGTAGGTGATTGGGAACCTTGATTTTGTTCATTCGTTGCTTGCTGGGTCGTTGGATCTACAACTGCTTGTTCTTCTTGTTTCACTTGGCTTTGAGCCTGGGCTTGTTGTTGTGCTGTTTGATCAGCAGCAACCTTCTCAGCTTCCTCTTCTGCTTTCTTGTCAATATCTGATTTTACTTTCGCTAACTGATCTAGCAAAGCTTTTTTAGCTTTTTCGTTTTTAATTTTATCTGTCTCAGATTTAGCCACATCATACAGTTTATTATCTATAGAGATTATTTTTCCTTCTTTAAAAACTTTTGCAACAGCTGCTTTCGACGTATCTATTTGATTTAATTGCTTTTCAGCATTGGAAATCAATTCATTGATTGTTTTGTCATATGTTTTTGTAGCCCCTTCTTTAAAGAAGGCTTTATTGACATTTTCAACAGTCTCTTTTTTTAGATCATCCACAATAGCTAAATCTTTTTTCACCACAGAACCATTGATTGCAACGCTTGTTTGTGTTTGTTGGTACAATCCATTGATAGCAATAAGTGCTTCCATCGCCTTTTTAGCTTTTTTTATATTCGTATTGACCAGTTCAACTTTTTGGTCAAGATCAGTATAGTCTTTTTTTGAGAGATTCTTTTCTTTTTTGATCGTTGTTTCTTTTGTTACTTTTTTCTGTAAATCAGTGATTTGTTTGGTTTTGATTCCTTTTACTAAAAAATCAGGATCTTTCTTATCATACAAAGCATTGATTTCTGTATTCAAGCCATCCAATTTGTCAGTTGTTGCTTTCACTTCTTTTTTTGCTTCAGCAGCCTTCACACTTGATTGATTTTGTACATAGGCATAGGTTCCACCTACTCCTAATAAAACAACGGCTGCAATGAGTCCCATTTGTTTTTTGGTTACTTTTTTCATTGTACTTCCTCCATCACACGTTTTTTTGTATACCCTTTATTTTTTCGCCAATCAAGTAAGGTATTTTTTGTAACGTCAAACTCTTTGGCTATTTCATTGAGTGTGTAGCCATACCCGACTAACACCAAATATTTTTGTTCATCGATTTTATCAGGATTATTTTTCATTCCTTGTTGAAAAATTTCTCTTCCTAATGTTGTGATTTTCCTATACCGTTCAGTTTCAGGTTTCTTATACCAATCTGGATCTAAATCCAGTAAACGAAGCAATTCGTTCCATTTAAGGTTTTTCTGTGCTTGAAACGCCATTTTCCCACCACTTTTCTATTCTTAACTAAATAACAAGAGAGTCAGTAGGCACGAAGCATTTTCCTTATGACTCAAGAGTAAGTTATTACTCACATTTTATCAAGCGTTTTCTAGATCAATGCCTGGTCCGCAGCTAATATTTTTGCGGTTTTATTGTTTTGAGCTAAATCAAACAAACAATCTTTCATAGTGAGTGCTGCATTTGTCAACCCGCGCTCTATCGTAGGCATTTCTTCTGTCGTTGTGCCTGCAAAGGATTCTAAAAATTCCGAATCACTCATTACTTCAAATGAAACACCGTCTTGAATATCTGAAACCGTTGTTTGATAGGCAACAACTGCTTCATCAGGTTCAGTGGCAATGACCCATGCTTTGTAAGGAAAGTCAAAATAGTAAAAGTTATAACTCATCTTTTTTCCTATTCTCTTTTTCCTTGCCAATGATCCATCCAATTGCATTAACAGTTGACACCAATATCATTCCCCAACCAAAATATTGCAACTTTTCATTAAATGTAAAGAATCCTACTATGATAAGAGTTGCGCCAATGTTTGATAAAACACAGTTGCTAATGATCACTTTCATGTTCCTCCTCATTGATCTTTTTGAAGGTAAATACTTGCTCAATTGGCACTTCAAAAACCTCAGCAATGTCATGCGCCAATAAAAGTGACGGATTATAACGGTTTCGTTCTAATTGAACAATTGTTACTCTCGCAACTCCTATTTTATCGGCTAATTCTTGTTGAGTCATACGTTTTCTTGCTCTCCACACGTGGATACTGGACTCAAAGCTGCTATTCTTTTTCTTCGGCATAAAGTTCCAACTCCTCATTTAGTAAATTCAATTCTTCCTGTGCTTTTTTTATCGCTCGTTTATCTTTTTCAATTCGTTCTACTAACTCCTTTAGCTCAATGACTAAATAACGATCTGAAAATACGTAAGAAGTAAACTTTACTACCTCAACAATTACTTCAACTATCGCTAGGCTAATGATTCCTAAAATCAACAACCACAAGAAGAGTACAATTAAAGTAAAAATTACATTTCCAAACAAAGAAAGATATGTAGCAGGCACCATCATATGTACAATATCTGGTTGTTCAAACCCAGAATCGTAAATCGTTTTCCCGAAAAGGGCGAATAATGGAACTACAGCTAGAAGTGGAATCAAGTACCATTTTGTTCTCAAAACAAGTTTGCTTCGATCAAAACACCCTAAAAATGGTAACTTCTTTAGGAGGTTTGCTCTTTTTTCTAGATAAAGAACCTTTTTTGTTTTTCTATCAAGGAGCTTTAAGAGTTTTTTCTTTTTTAGCTTACACTCTGCATAATCTATTGATTCTTTTACTGATTCAGCCATTTTTCCACTCCTAACTCTTGTGTGTATTAATTGATATAACTTGATTTTTTTTACGACTACTTGCAAGTAGGTTTTTCTTCCAAAGTTCATTCACGATCACTCTATTTTGGTGTTCAGAAAATTTTGTTGTGTCGATAATTAACATTTCTTTGTCTCTGTTTTCTTTAAAAAGTTGACGAATAAAACGTCTAATTCTAAATTTTTTCATTTTTATACCCCTTCCATTGTCATTGCTTCAACATTACAAGTTTTATAACTGCTTATTCCATCCGCATCTTCGATCGTAAAATGATCTACTTGAAAAGTCATTATCACATTTTTTATATATTCTCTGTCTGTTTGTACCTCATCCATATTATGATCAAAACTTTCTCCACTAGTTAGATAGATCGATAAAACCTCTCCTTGGGTCATATTGCTGTCACCTGCAGTCTCTGTTCTATAGTTAGTTTTACAGTACTCCTCACTAGAAATTAATTTACAATTGTTCTCTTCAGTAATTCTTTTAATACACTTTTTGTATCTTAGTGGAAATCTCCAGTGCTCTCTGATTAATCCTGTCGAACCATAAGCGAAAATATCTATCGCCTTAGAGAAAATATGCTCTTCATAAACAAGGATACGATCTGCTGAACAATTAATTAGAGTAAGAACTTTTTGTTTTTTTCTTTTTCCAACTGGTTTCAATAAAGTAAGCAGAAAAAATATAATAACAGTACTTACAATTAGAACAGCAATTGGTACTCCAAAAAATTGCCCCTGTTCTTCGTTTTTTATCTCTTTTCCAAACACTGGCTCAGAAACAACTTGCTGAGTATTTCTTGGATTTAACAGAATGTAATTCTCGTTGTCATCTTGTTCAACATTCACATTTCTCACTCCCACGCTTCTTTGATTTCTCTTGCACTATGTAACAGTTCAGCAATCAGATTCTTTTTTCATTAAGTTACGTTACCAATTTTATTGATCACGTAACAGCTGTACGTGATTCTGCTCTTTTTAACAAGTTGACATCCTCTTCAGCCAAACCATCATGCCAATATTCTTTAGCTTTTTTAGGAATTACTGGTAAACAGAGGTTGTCTTTTATCTATTTTCCATTCTTTAAAATAGACTATTTTAACACTACTCGTAGTGTTATCAAACAAACGAAACTCTATTTTCATATGCTCTCTCCTTAAATAATCGCTTTTTAAAGGACAGCTAGCTTTTACTCCATTGATTCAAAAGCTAGTATTGAAGCAAAGAAAGTAAGCAGCATGGATAGACCTTTATCTTTATGCAAAAAATCTATGAAATTCAGTTGTCGAATACTTTCTTTTACATTCTCAAACATGTATCCAATAATTGGAAGATTGATCGACTGTAAAAAAGTCACTTTTATGAGTAGAAATATGCCAAAAAGCAACACTATCTCATAAATAACAAATAAAAATAGAAACTCGATCAACGACTTTTTCCATTCGTTTTTATTATCATTCATTCATGCACTCCCTCCTATCCAAAAGCTTCTTTTACTTCTCGTGCCTGGTGCAACACTTCAGCAATCAGATCCTTTTCATGATACTGACGATTGTTTCCTGCTTTCTTACGTTCCTCTCGTTTTTTAGCAAGTAGAAATGCCAAATCTTGATCCATTTGATTGGTGAATGTTATAGACTTTCGATTTTTTGAAGTCATGGTGTTCACTCCTTCGGGTGCTGTACCCATTTCATTTGGGTACAGCACCTAAAATTCATTAGCCTTCTCTTATTTACTAATTTTTGTCTTTGTTACGCAATAGTGTTGCTGTCGCAGGGTTTATAGCAACCGTAACCCCAAACTCTAGGAAACGACATACGAACCTCTCGTACGCCTGAGCAAGCTAATGATCATCGATCATTCTCTCCATGTATGTGACATTTTTACTGTTGTAGTTCTAACCCCTGTCCCTTAGTAGTCACGCTGATAAACAGGGCGGTCATTGCACACCGACATATAGGTCTCGTCTTCTTTCGTTCTTCCTCAGTTTTCCATCCTATCAGTTCAAAATAGGCATTGTCCTGCTTCCTCTACCTCAGTTAACTAGAAAACAAACAATAATATCTCATCGTGGCTTGATCTAGTTAAGCTCTCATCCTAAGTTCATAGGCTTTCGAATTTGCTCTAAAAAAGTCTGAAATCGTCTGAAACATGTGTTGCTAATTCGTTCGTTTTAAATTAGCAAATAAGAAAAGGCTAATTGCTTTATATTTTTACTTCACGTCTATATCAGGAATCATTGCACTTGGTTTTACGGTAATTTTGAAATTATACTTATTTGTCTCTTGCCATTCCATTTGTTCCACAATATAAACAGTAGTAGGTGATAAGCCCAAAAAGTGTTTTTGGTATTCGTCAGATCCTGTTTTTGCTGTAATTTCCAGTTGATTATCTTCGGTATCTGCAGTAATCGAAAAATTGCCTTCTACCGTGTAAAGCACTTCATCTGTGACAGTATTCATAAATGTAATCTTGCGAAGCACTTTAAAATTATCCGCATCTTCACTCAAATTGCTTGATACCACCGTAGATTCACTACAGCCTGCTATAGTAGCAATAACAATAATCAAAAATCCAAAGTATTTCAGTTTTTTCATGTTCAACATGCTCCCTTTTGTAAACGCTGCTGCGCTCTTTTTTTCACTACATCACACTGATTATCAACATCTAAGTATGGAGAGACTCTTTTAGCTAGTTGTGCGCCTTGAATCACTTCACCCATTCCTTTTCCAGTTTTTTTCAACGGCAACAATCGTTTACGATTGCTTTCATAGTTCCCTGATCTACGGGCTATTAAAACTCCCTTAGTCTGTCGAGAATAAACACGTTCAATCTGATCATAAATATCCATAATCTCCACTGGATTCGTAGTAATAATATGCTTTCGTTTATCAATAAATAAGTAAGACCGTTGATATAGTCGATAGTCTTCAATCACATACTCTTGTTTGTGCCGTCCTTTCCCTTTTTGAAATAGAACCACTCTTTTTCCGTATTTCAACACTTCTTCTGGTGTCATATTCGTTGTTGTCATATCTGTTTCTCCTTTCTTGAATGGATTCTTAATAAATTTGACAGGTTAGCGGAAAACAAAAAAAGGGAGAGTATATGCTTAAACTGCATACACTCTCCCTTTGTAATAGCCATATACCACGTATTGTATTTACCAATTCAGCAAGAAAAAAGGATTTTATCAAAGCTCTGGGGGAGTTGATAATATCATGAGTATTTAATTAACACTGTATTTTTTCATTGATAATTGATATAATACAAACGTTGTAGCAATAGCTACAACAAAAGAGCCGAGACAGTTCAAGCCGCCAAGCTTGTGTGAATTGTCGTATCTCCCTCTAAGGTTGGTAGCCTTATGGAGACGGTTCTTTTTTTGTTTTCCGCTAACCTCTCACTCCTAGATCACATTAGATATTAGGAACAAGTCAGTTGGCGATTTTTTATTTCAATGTCTATTTGATCTTATTGTCATAATTCATTTTGTATTACGCTTAGAAGATACCACAGACAAATTGATAATACAAGTCATTTTGTAAAACAGGTTTTTCAAATTAACCTAAAAGGTTTTGAAAAACTGGCGCCATAGTTAGAACACAAATGATTACCGTACCTAAAATATTCTTATGTTTTTTCATTATTTTGTCCTCCTTTCTTGCTTATAAAGTAATTATATATAACTTTCAATAAGAAAAACAGAAATTTTTTACAAGGTTGGCGGATTTGACAACCTTTTCGGCATTTATTTTTCAAATACCCCCAAAAATGTAAGAAATATTCAAATTTGGTTATCTGAAATGACAACTAGTTTTTGCCTATTAAAATATCATATTGAGAAAATCCTTGATTTTTTTTGCCATCAACAAGGTTCTGCACCTCTTTATCCATCAAAGCTGCCGAACCTTTATCGCCTATCAAATCGATAGCGTTGATCACAGCTGTAACTTTTTTAAATCCGTCAGTATCATTCTTCACTATATATAAATAAAGATTGTGTAAATAAGTAAATTGGGCTAAATAATAATAGCTATCTGAATACAAAAATTTGTGCTTTTCAGCAATTTTTAACAACGCTTTGACTTTCTTGTATTCTTTGTTGAAAAAAAGTGGAGTGATTGAATTTAGCAAGATATTGCACAGGTGTCGTTTGATCTCTGAAGATAATATTCTGTGAGAATCAATCGGGAAAACCACTGCTGCCACTTTCATGATATCGTCTGGCGAAAGATCATTAACTACTTGAGAAATAAGTTTATAATCCTCTTCAAAAATAGCTTTTTGATTCATTCTGTAAAATCTTTCCAAAATAAACCGCTGTTCTTTTGGTGTGATCGGAGCTATTTTAGTTGGATTATTTTTATGAAAATTCGCTTTTATATCAAAATAGACAGTTAATTCGCCTATTTCTAGATTTGGAAAACGAGCAGATAGTGAATCGTATATTTCAAATATCTCTTTTTGAGCTTTCTTTGACGGAAGCTCTGCTCTTAAATTCTCATACTGTCGTCTTATCGTTTTTTCCCAGTTCGGTTCAAGATACATTGCTGTAAAGTCTCGAAATGATACTTTCAAATTTGATAGTATTTGCAGCAAACTATTAAAGTCTATTGGTTTATGCCCATTTTCAAATTTAGAATAAGAGGCTTTATCTAAGACGTTTTCTCTCGCAGCAGCTTGAGTTAGTCCTGTATCTTGTCTTAGCTGTTTGACAAGTTTACCAAGCATTCTTTTATCCAAAGTATTTCTCCTTTCTGAAATATAAAATACTTCTATGTTCGTTATCATTAATAATCTATGTGTATATTATAATCCTTTTCTTTTCAAATATCAATATTTATTTGCTTTATTTTGTAAGTTAACGATAATATAATGTACTTGTAATATTTTTTGGTCTAATTATGTGATAAAATGAATTATATAAAAAAACATGCAGAAAGGAGCAATGAATGTGTCTATCGGTGCTAACATAAAGTATTTAAGAAAAAAAAATAAGCTTAAACAAGTAGAATTAGCTGAATTGATCGGAGTTTATGATACTCATATTTCAAAGTGGGAATCAAACAAAATCGAACCACCATTATCTAAAATGCGAGCATTGTCTGATTATTTCAATGTATCTCTTGATTTGCTAGCTAATGGTGATCCAAAGGATTTTAATGCCCAAAATTACTACGGCATTACTGATTACGGGATCGAAGCCCGAAAAATCTTTCACGTACTTGATCCTGAAGAACAAGACGAGCTACTAAGAACCATGTACGAGTTTAGAATCCGTCATAATCGTAAGAATCGAAGGGAAACAGCGTTTACTCAACAACAACAAGCAGTTACTTTGTTGTTCAGTGAAAACATTGTCTTAAAAGAGTTTGGGAAGTACATTCAGCGTTATTTAGAAACCTACGATGAAGTGCGAGATCCTGTTACAAAGCAGCTTCTAATTGACACTACAATGTATCTGTCAGAAGGTAAAGAACAATCTAATGATTTCGTTACGTTGATAAGAAATATGATCGAAAAGATATTCCCTATCAGCTCGTTCCAGTTTGCTTACACTAAAGACAATTTGACCATTGAAAAAATGAGCCAACAGTTTAAACTTGATCCAGACTTTTTAGTTTATGCTCTAAACTATTACATTGAGACAAAAGGAACAATCTTCACTTTCAAAGATTTAACTATAAATCTATCTGCACTTGCCTTACCAGATAACGAATCAATAAAAAACACAAAAATAAGCATACTTCCGAAGTAAAGTACGGGAGTATGCTTTTTCTATGTATTTTTTACCGATCATTTAATTTTATTAAAAACTGTTTCTAAATCTTCATCCAATGCTTCAGCAATTAGTTGAGCTAGCCCGAATGTAGGCATATAGCGATATTCTTCAATTGCTTTTACTGTTTGGACTGACAAAGGGGTAGCTTTTCCAAATTGCTTTTTTGATATAGTTTCCACTGTTCTAGCTAATTCCTCTTGAGAAATACCTTTTTGATCACGCAAAAATTTAACATCATTTGTTGGCTTCCTTTTTTTAAACATTTGAAACATTTATTCACCTCGCTTTATAAATATAGCTCGTTAATCGTAGCATAATTTCTAATTTTGTAAAGAGGTGAAGCAACTAGAACAGTTGTTATATAGCCATTTATAGCTTGTTTAACATACCGTTCATTCTTCTTTGTGTCAAAAGTAGCAAACGCCTAGTACAGCTCTGAAAACGTATTGTAAATAGCCAGTTCGTTATATTTCATTTTATCAACAAATCAAAGAATCACGTTTACTCTGGATCTACCCAGTTATGCAGGGTTACTTGAGGGATCGATTCAATCGTGTCAGGATCAGTTATATCTGCTTCACGAACACGTAAACCTCCATTAGCAAGTTTCATTTCCAACCCTTTTAAGAAATAAGCTTTATAGTCTGTTAGACCGTTAGAAAGAGCTTCTTTTTCATTGGCTCTAATTTGTGCATTTACTATGTCCGAAACTTGTTGATCAATCACTGGCAACAATGCTAAAAACTCTATAATTTCTAGACAATCTATTTCTGATAATCCTGCAATGAGCAAAGACATAGCTAATGGTTTTAAGTGTTCTTTGTCTTTGAGGTATGCAGCAAGTAATACTTTTGGTTCAATGTCTTTAGTGTTTTGATCAGAGAGTTTTTCCGTGTATTTTGGGGACGTCTTTTTATTTAATTTATCATCATCGTCGGTTGAAAAAGGAAGGGAACGTAGTGTACTTTCTTTTTCAGTGTTAATTTTAGTATTGTTAATTTTAATACTGTTACTTTTATATCGGTCGTTTTGACTGGTAGGGTACCCGTCGTTTTGACTGGTAGGGTATCCGTCATTTTGACGGGTACCCTCTACTGGTTCAATTTTAGGGTTAGAAATAAGAGTGTAGAGGTTCTTGACTATTTCATTTTTCTCATTTCGAATAGCTCTAACTGTAATATAATTACATTCAATCAATAACTTTCTGTGCTTATAAAAGCGTTTCTCACTGATCTGTAGGTCTGATAAAATTTTCCTTACACTTGGAAATGCAGAACTTCCTGCTCCTGCATAGCTAACGATATAAGCATAAATCGCTTTTGATTCAATTGTTAGTCTATTGTCTTGCATGACTATCTTAGGCATTATGCCGTATCCATTTGAGTTTACGCCTTCGATCTCTAATTTATCTTGTAACATATCATTGTTTGTTGAGGTGATTTTTTTAGCCATAGTTGGTCTCCGTTTTCTGTATTTTAAGAGTGTATGATCACTTGAAATTATTTCTTATTTGCAGTAAATATAGCATGTTAAAAAAAAATGAACAAGCATAAAAAAATATAAGTTATAAGTTATAACCTAAATATGAAGGTTTAACTTATAACTTATAACTATTTATCTTATAACTTATATTTCAAAAGAAAACAATATCTTATAACTTATATTTTAATTAAATAGCCATGTATCAACGATTATATAAAGTTAGAACCCTTGATTTTTTAATTTACTTATAAGTTATTGTTGAAAGTAAAATTATAAGTTATATCTTATATATTGATAATAAGATTTATTTTATAACTTATAACTTAAAAAGGACTAATTATTTCTTTTCTAATTGTTCAAATGCTTCATTAATTTCAAAGCGTAAATGTTCTTCTTTTGCTATTCCAAGCTTCTGTTTTATGTAAAACTCAGCCAGTGTATCTATATATTTCTCAAAAGTGATTCTTCCAGTGATATCTTGAAATTCCTCTACATAATCTTGTAGTACTGATAACTTACTTTCCAAAGCAGAAGATATCATTTTAGGACGATTTACTTTGTATCGAGGGTCTTTTATAGTGACAGGACGACCTCGTTTAGACGAACTTTCATTAGTATTTGGTCCAGCAGCTGTGCTTGTTGCTACTGTCTTAGTCAAAACATCACTACTGAAATCAAATTCACCATTTATATCAATAGTTTTCCCCTTTTTTGGTTTCTTTAATAGTGTATCAAATTGCTGCGGTACAATATTTTCACTACCAAATGTTGATCTATCTTCAGTCATGGTTACGGACCATCCTTTCTTATGAATTTAGATATTGTTTACGAGCTTCAACTTGATTCAAAATATCAATAAAGACTTTATGTGCACGATAATCCCACTGTTCGTAATTACCATTTTTGTTTACATTTAAATGAATGCCATCACGAGAATAGGTTTTAAGACGTTCTTGAAAGTGAATTACTGTATCAAAGACTGAAGAGCCATAAAGTTCTTTTGCTTCGATCATTTTTGATTCATCGAAGTCACTATCTCTTTTTAGCATACATGCGAGTATTCCGATTACTTGTAAATCAATTCCGTATCGCTCAACCATGAAATTCTGATACCCTACATATTTTTTAACACCATCTAATGATTCTTCTTGAGTTTGAAAAGCAATGATACTATAATCTGCAGCAACCATAGCGTTATCTGAGAATTCACTAATAGTAGGGGGGACATCAATAAAAATATCGTCATAGTTTTCTTTAAGTGGTTGCAAAAGTTTTGCTAATACTGATATTTGATCTACTTCATCATCAAAATTTTTGATAACAAACTTTGTAAAAGATCTAAAGCTTGTATCACATGCGATTAAATCCAAATTTTCTATAATAGGAGTCACACAATCAGTAAGATCCATTTGTTGAAGACCAGTTGTGATTGTCTTATCAATGGATTGGATATTACCTGTTCTAGCTAACACTTGAGAAGCATTTGCTTGTGGATCAAGATCTACTACAAGAGTTTTTCTTTTTTTGATTACTGCATTATCATAACCTAGCATTGTAACAATTTTGGTTTTACCAACGCCACCTTTAAAGTTTCCTACTACATAAGTCGTTGCTGTCATATAGCTACCTTCTTTCAATATTTAATAACTTATTTATATTATAAGTTATTAAATATTGAAAGTCAATAAACTTATAACTTATTTTAATTATAAGTTATAAGAAAAATATGAAACATTGTCATATAGGGGATAAGGTTAACAAATAATATATAAGTTATAACTTATATATTATTTGATCTCTAAATTGTCAGTGTAATTATAGATATCAATTTTGATAAGACTAGCATCAAAATATTTTGCATACTCTGGCTTTATACTTTCAATAGCGACATTCAATGCTGCATTTTTCAGACAAGTGCTAGAGCAACAACTTCCTCGAAATATATGGCTATCTATTTCAATAAATTTAGTAGGGAAGTTTTCGTATGGATTTAAATAGTATCTATGATCACCTTCAGATATGCCAAATGAATTGTTGCAATAGACACAAATGTATGGACGAGCTGTTTTATGAATCAATAACCCTAGACAATTCGTTTTATCTTATAAGTTATAAGTTTAAAAATATAATTTATAACTTATAAGATAAATAAAAAAACTACCCTGCAATTAAGTGGGATAGTTTATAGATATGAAATAATATGCATCAATCTGTTGTTTTTTATCCATCGATATGTTTTTTTGTACGTCTGTGATCATGAAGGTGTTGCTTATAATCATCTTGCAGCAGTAATAGATCAGAATAGACTACATCCATAGATCTACTTGCGGCTAATGAGAGAGAATAGATAAAAGAAGCAGGTAGGTTCTCTACAGATCGATTGCGAGTGATCCATGTAGCCACTGTAGATTGAGGATAGCCGTGTAGTTCACAGAATTGTTCTACAGTAACCCCTAGTTGCTTGATAATGAATGTATTGATAGGGTGCGGATATACATAGGTATTAGTTTTCATGGTGGGAGGCTCCTTTAATTAGTCATATTATTGCGTTTGCAATAATATGACTTACTTAAATTATAGCACTACATGCCAGGGGAGAACAAGCCTGAAACTCCTAATGTATGCAGCTTGTGGCAATGAAAAAACTTTTATGCTATAATGAAAAAAAGAGAAAGACATGCGCTAACATATCTTTCTCCAGTAGAACCGTTTAAGACGGCAGCATAATTTTAAATCATGTAAAAATGATCGCTAACTTGCCAAAGTTAATGAGCGGTCATTTTTTTTGTCATTTTTAAGCATATCTACAATCAATTTAATCAAAGCAATGGTAAACATACCGAAGCTTAGGATCAATTGAATTGTTTCTAATGCGGACAAAAGGCTTCTCCTTTCAATAGATTCAGTACACACAATCATATGCACCACCTCCTAAAGAGCGCCACCGTCATAACTTTTCTACATCAATTAGTATACCATATTTATTCGATCCAGTTATCATCATCAAAATAGTCTGAGTAGATTAGATCTAGCTCTTCTTGAAATTCACTCGTAACTGATAGATCACTTAAGGAAAAAGGGGAGGGGAGATCACTTTGAGGATCTTCCGACCATTTTCTAAAGTCATGGATCGTAATAAAACGGATATCTGTATAATCTAAGTAGTGATCACCAATCAAAAGAACATCCAGATCACAGAATCCTCTAAAATTTCCCCATATAGGCTCCTTTACACGCCCTAATTCATCTAAGCTGTTTAACTGTATCTCAAGTATCTTATTGTGTTTTATCGAGCGTTCTAGGCAGTATTCAATGTATTTCCTATTTTGCTGGGGGAGACGTTCCAAATCTCTACTAGACTCAACTGAAGACTCCTTGATTCCTTCTTGCAGCTCACCTATAGCAAAAGCCGTATCCCATTTATAAGCCATGCCACGATCACGATATTCGTTATAGTCAAAAAACTCTTTTTTTGTACGTTTCATCATTGTACCCCAACATTTCCGCCAGCGTGTCCGGCAACTAAACCTGATCGTGATACAGCAGTCGCGCCATCAAGCAGGGAAGAGGCATGTATTAATGATTTAAAGCCATATTTCTTCCGGATAGCATCGATTAAAAAGTCTAAGCGCTGCTCACTAAATTCTTCCTCAGGATCAGAAAACAAATCCAACTGAAGGGAATCCGTTTTTTCTAATTTTGAGTACGAGATACCAACGTGTCTTACATCTTGGCCGTTGTATTCTGATCTAAAAAGTTGAAGCACATAGTCTGAGAGGGTCTTAGTGTTGTTAGAGAGCTGTATTTTCATTTGTTTTCGCCATCCTGATCTTCCTTGTTTATCAATATATCCTTTAGAGTAGCCCACTGATACAGCAACACAGCCCGTTTTTAAGTGGCTGCTGCGTAACCTGGTAGCAACTTGATCTGCGATTTCTTTTAACACAAGTTCCAGCTGATCTTGTCGAGTGTAATCTCTTGGGAGTACCTGGCTATTGCCTATGGACTTATCAACTTTAGCAGCTGGTTTTCGTTGGCCCAGAAAACTACGATCGATCCCCCAAGCGTGTGCATACAGCTGCAAACCCATGACACCAAATTCTCTTTTTAACCGATAAGGGTCAGCTTCTGCAATTTCCTTGATTGTTCTAATTCCCATCAGGTTAAGTCTTTTCGCTGTTCGATTCCCAATACCACAGAACTCTGTCATAGGGTGGATATTCCAAACTTTTTCTTGCACGTCCTCATATCGCCATTCGGCAATAAAATCCTTGCTACATTTGGATTCTAAGTCCAATGCTAATTTGGCAAGTAAGGGCTGATCGCCTATTCCTATGGTCACATATATACCTGTTTGATCCTTGACTTTGCGCTGAATCAGTTGAGCCATTTCATATGCATTTTTACAGCCAAACAATTTAAGGGAATTGGTCACATCAAGAAACGACTCATCGACGCTAAAAACGGCATGATCTTCATCTGCCACAAACGATTTATAAATCTGATTGATCTCTACATTTTTGGCCATGTAATAGGACATACGGGGAGGAACAATCAATAAATCCTTGTGATAAGGAACTTCATTCGATCGAGTTACATTGGAAATTCCTAATACCTTTTTGGCAAGGGGAGAAGCAGCTAACACTAGACCACCTGAATTCTCTGCACCACTCATCACAATCAACATCGTTTTAAGAGGGTGTAAGCCACGTTCCACACATTCTACACTTGCATAAAAACTCTTACAGTCGATACATAGGATATCTCTACTAGGTTCTTTGCTGTAGTCAAATTTCATTTACCTCACCTTTTTTATACTGACATTGTTCTATAATTATACGAACGTTTGTTCTTTTTGTCTACTCGAATGTATAATTTAAGTGCAACACTAAAAATTAAAGGTAAAAAAGCCTGTTATAATGGTGTTGACGAATTATATCGACTAGGAGGTATTCAGCTATGACTTCATACACACACCTTACGATACGTGAGCGTGAAATGATTTTTCTTTATCATGGTTTTGGTTTTACTATTCGTAGAATTGGACGTTTAATCAAAAGAAGTCCTTCAACTGTTATGAGAGAGCTTAAGAGGAATACTACAAAGTTTAGAGCTTATTCGCCTTCTCAAGCGCAAAAATCGTATCATAAGAATAAGCAGAAATGTGGGCGAAAGAAAATATTGGATCAATCACCATATAAAGAAACCATTCGTAAACTACTTTTTGAAGACCAATGGTCTCCAGAACAGATTGCAAATAGAATCAACTTAGAGAGTAATAAATATATTTTCAGTTACCCTACTATTTATCGCTCTATTTACGATGGTCTATTTGATGACGGATTTCCTGTAGGTAGTCCTGGGGCACGAAAAATGTTAAGACGAAAAGGAAGGAAATCGGTGAATAAAAGAATCGGTGATCGTCGTGGACGATTTACCGATGTGAGAACGATTCATGAGCGCCCAACAAAAGCTGAGACTAGAGAAGAACTTGGTCACTGGGAAGCTGATACTGTATTAGGACACAGAGGAAAATCATGTCTTGTCACACTCGTTGATCGGAGATCACGATTTTTACTAGCGGGCAGAATTCCTAAAAATGATTCAATCTGTGTAAGGGATATGATTGTAAAACTATTGTCTCCTCTAAACAAAAAGCACCGCAAAACGATTACACCAGATAGAGGACCGGAATTTGCAAAGTACAAGTATTTCAGTAGAGTATGTGATATTGATTGTTACTTTGCAGATCCGTGGTCTCCATGGCAGCGCGGAACAAATGAAAATACAAATGGGCTAATTCGTGAATATTTACCGAAACGTACTGATATGACTCCAGTTTCAGAAGAATATATTGAATCCGTCATTCATAAACTAAATAATCGACCTAGAAAATGTCTAAGTTGGAAAACACCATATGAGATATTTTATAATATATCTTCAAGCTTAGTTTAATATACTAATTGCTTTTTGAAAATATAGTTGGCAAGCATCGGCTTCGTTATAGGCTTACATATTCACACAGAGCATCGGATAAATTTTTGGGTGTATCCAAATTAACTTCATGTCTAGCGTTTTTAAGGATCAATAATCTTGAATTTGGTATAGATTTAGCTAAACCCTCAGAAGCTTTCTTATTTGCATTATCCTTTTCTCCATAAATAATGAGTGTTCGGGCAGTTAAGTTTTCCAAATCCTTTGAGAAATCTATATTTTTCATTGAAGTAGTAATCGAAAGTATATCCTTTTTAGAAAAATGCATTTTTTTAAAAAATTTGTTAGGTAAGACACGAAATACTAAGTTTTGAAGTGAGAATAATATTTTAGGAATCTTATATTGAGTACCTATTAAAATAAGATTTGAAATATTTTCAGGGTGTTCAATTGCATATTCTAGCCCTAACATTCCGCCTAGTGATAATCCGCAAATGCTAAACGGGGTTTCTATATTATCTAATATTTTACAAATCTCTTCATACAAATTTTGATATGTGATTTGTTTGTTCTTCAGTATCTTTTGAAAATCAATATAGATACTTTCTATATTGCTATGTAAATTTGATTCAACTTCATTCCAACTAGTTGAATCTTGACCTAGCCCATGTAAAAATACTACTTTATTTTTCAATGTTAATCTACTCCATCCTTTTTGTAAATGTGCATATTTCAGTTCTCCAGAATAAAAAACCTTCTATATTAATACTAACAAAAATAGAAAGTGAATAAAAGTGTTGCATTTAATTAGACAATTCTAGTAGCCTCAGAAACTCTACCAAGAGAAAAAAAGACTTATGCATACGGCATAAGTCCATTACATTTCTTATTTTCAGGTCAAACTGCACTGCTGATCAAGTCCGGCATCGGTTGTTTTAGATAGTCTGTAGCAAACTGATCATCAAACAACCAGCGATCGATCGTTTCTTTTTCTAGAATAACCGGCATACGATTATGTATCGCTTCGATTGACTTATTGGCTGCTGTTGTCAAAATAATACTTCTGTTTCCATCCTCAAACTTCTTATAAAACCCAGCTAAATAAAGAATTTTAGCACCTTTTTCTCTGAAGAGGAATTTTCTTTTCTCCTGGTCCCACTCATAAAATCCGGAAGTGGGGAAGACACAACGAGTGCTGCTGAATGCTTTAGCAAACATTTTCTTTTCAGTGACTGTCTCTGACCGTGCATTTATGATCGATTGAGACTTTTTAAACCCGTGGAAACCCCAAGCCATTGCTTCAACATCGATATCGTGATCAGACGTGCCGACTAGTAAAGGGACTGTGTTCGTTGGAAATATTTCTCCAGTCTTGATTTCCTGGTTCTTTGCTTCTATTTTCCAGATAATTTCCTCGATCTCTTTAGAATCTGTTGGATCTAACAAAAACCTTCCGCACATACGAAAACCCTCCTGTCTGTTGAATAACTTATCATCATTCTACAAGCAGAAGGGGAGATTTGCTAAGATATTGATTTGTTAAATAAACTGCGCATCCAAAACAAAACCTATATTTTTCTTAGAATATGAAATTAGTTGATAGTGAAGAGACTCACCATTTTGTTCTACTGTGTAGAATGTAGTGTGAGGAAATTCAATAAAACGGACCAATTTTCTAAACAACTGCTTTTTCTCCAGTAGTTCCATATTGTTTGTTTCAATTTTTAAAATAAAGAATTCTCTATCTTTATCAAAACCTAAAGAGAATTTTTTAATATCTTCTCCTTGATATTCTATAAATGAATTGATCTCAGATTCAATTCCTGTTTCATGTTCGTGATTTATTTCTTCTGCTATCTTTTTAAAAAAGTCTGTCATTTTACTCCAACTTTCTACTTTGGTTTTGGTATATATATTCCATCCGGATCAGGGGAATGTACAGAGACAATCCCTCCCCTTTCATTGGTTACTACTTTATTTCCTCTTGGATCTTTGTATTCCCAGGTTTTCCGTCCAAGCGAATCAACTTTTGATTTTCTGCTTTTCATATTGTTATCGATAATAGCATCGATTCTTTCCGGAGAAAACCCTCTCTCATTCGCTCTTTCCGCGCCATGTTTCGACATTGATCGGCCACCTGGAGTAACATCACCTGTATCAAGATCATACCCCTCTCCGAAACTGCTAAATGCATTCCAAATCGTTCCAACTCCATGAGTCATTGCAGCTGCACCACTAGCCGTTACTGCAGGACTTAATGTTGCAGTAGCTCCACCTGTAAACGGCGTACCTGCAAGTGAAGCAGCATTACCACCTACTAGCCAAGAAAAACCACCAATAAATTCAGCTGCACCACCTGCGACTGAAAGAAGGTCTCCCACAAACTGTGCAACGGCATACGGCTTAGTTCCTACAGAATCAGTATCAAGTGTACGTTCTCCCATTAAGGCACTCAGTCCGAAGTTTTCATAAATTTTATCTGCAATCCCTACACCAAAATCCTTTAATGCATTCCAATTATTTGTTGCGATTGCTTCCTGGACTGCTATAGTCATTTTAGGATTGAATGTACCATCCACATAGACACCTGTTACGTTTCCAAATTCATCAAAAGTATAAGTAATCTCTTGATTTTCTAATCGGTGAGTTTCTACTTTTGCATCGATCTTTTTCTGTCTCTTGTCCCAAGCACGGCTGATCGGCTTTGCCCAAGACATATTCATTCTTCCTAAATCAAATGTTCCGGAAGAAGCATTCCATGCAGCACCTTTTTCGACTTCAGCTAGTCCAGCATCAAAGTTGGCCAACTGTGCTTCAAAATCAGCGAAAAGACCTGGAGAACTGGCATGAAAAGCATAGAGCTTCTGAAGCTTTTCTTCACTTTCTCTAATAGCTGCCTGTACATGCATGTAACGTTGTTCTAGTCCTTGATTGGGTTCTTTCTCTTTATCCATTCGTTGAGCCATGCTTTGTAAGGTCAAATTGCCTTGTGCGATCACTGCCTTCAGTTGCTCCTCGATCACATCGCAGGTATCGACTTGTGATTGAAACTCTTCAGGAAACTTACTGTGTGCTTCAATCAATGCTTCACATACCAGGATAAATCCACTGGCTAACGTTGGATAAACTGCAGAAAAATACTGCTTCGCAGAATCATACGTTTTACCGGATAAAGGCGCACTCATAAAATGACTGACACTATCTTTTAGAACACCGCTGAACTGGACATACTGAGCGGCCATCTGTTTCGCAGCAGCACTTTGACTGTTGACTTCGCCAACAAAAAAATCTACTCCCATTCGTCCGCACCCACTTCCTGATCAAGCAGCTGCTTTCTTTCCAAAAATAGTTGATCTTCTTTATCAGCGAGATTCTTCTGTTCTGTTAAAAGTACTTCTGATCGTTCCTCGACTCGCAGACGTTGTTTTTGTTGTAGTGAGCGTGCTTCAGCTTCTAACTCGACAAAGTAATGTTGCTTTTCTGCCCCTTGATTCGCTTCCATCAATTCCTGGTAAAATCGCTGTTCCAAGTTTTGGATCTCACCATAGTCATATTCAGCTTCAGCCAGCTTTCTCAGTTCTCTTTGATTGCTTTCTTGCTCTAAATCCAGTTGTGTGAGTTCCAGCTGGATCATCGCTTCTCTATCTACCTGTTTCATTTGAACGTCACTCCATTAAAAAGGTTCGTCATACTGGCATTTATCTTTTGATCGATTGCCGCAAACTCTTTGGCCACGGAATGAATATTATTTCCATCACGAGCAATTGCATTCGATAACCGTTGCCCTCTACTATGTACGCTTGTTAAGCTATTCTTTGCGTTCGTGTTGCCACTGACCGACGTGCGCTCTGCCAAAGAAGTTGTTGCATTGACTGAAGACAATCCACTTGCTGCTTTACTCATTTGTGCAGATACACCACCAGCGATCGATAAACTACTATTGATCCCCATAATTTTCTCCTTTTTGTCTAGTTACCACTAGTTTAACACAAAAAGAGGGGTATTTTTTCCATTAATAACAGGATTACATTTTAAATATAGAAAAAATCTGCCTAATTTCTCCAATAAAGAATCAGACAGATTAACGATGTGGCGGAAAGATCCGCTAAATTTAGTTTAACTCATTCTTCCGGAATCGACAACTCCATTACAAAATCAATGAATTACCTACGACCCTACAACCATATATCGGTTGTATATTTTCACCGATCTTGACTAACTTTAATGGCTTATTTAACATCAGCGTAGTCACTATCTCTTTGGTTTCCAATGGTTTCATGTTCCCGTCAGTGGCTATTAATACCAGGCAACCTTCTTGCCGCTCTACTTTGCCAATTGGTGATATTTTGTTCTGAAGTTCCACCTTGATGTCCTGGACAACATCATGCTGAAAATCAACTGACAAAATAGTTAGTAGTTCAGTGGCTCTCATTTTTTTGACTCAATTTCAACATAATCGCCATAATGCAGTGCGTATCTTTTCCCACATTCTGAACATTCAAAATAGTTCTTTGGAAATGCAGTTCGAGCTAATTCACCACAATCGCATTCTACATAGAACACTTCTGATCGATTAAATTGGGTATGTTCTATTTTCCATTGATCATATACTTTTCTTGCCACTTTTTAGACCTCCATTTTTTACTTCTTGCTAATCTTTTTAGCATAGATTACTGTGTTACCAGCAATTCTAACACCATAGTTCCGCTTTTGCTTATCTAAATAGGAGAACTTTACTTGATCAAGCAGCTCCGGTGATCGTTTGATTAGTTCCTTTCTGGCCAGCGTTTCAAGAAGACTTCTTGCTTCTCCTTCAGAATCGCAGCTGTGTTCCTCTAATATTCTGAAATCAAACTCTACGATTACACGCCATAGGCCTGCATTTGCTTCTTTTTCTGTTTGACCCGTTAAATGTTCCATTCCTTCTTTCGTAATAATCCAAGTTCCTTTACCATTTCCAATGACATCAACTGATCCTGGTAGAAATTTATCCGGTGAACTAAAATATTTTTGGAAAACAAACGTCCGCTCTCGATTCCAACGTTCACTTGCTTCAGGAAACGTCATTATTTTTAATTCTGCTAAATTGATCATAATGTTCCTCTACTCCTTCAAACAATAAATATTGTTATATATTATTATACAATATTTATTGTTTGAAGAAAAGAAACTCAGTAAACCGTTTATTTAGGCTAATACAAAAAAGACACACAGTTTAGTATTACTCATGCTTCGTCTTATCTGTTTTGTGTCTGAATTATTCGTTTAGGATATTCAATCTAATTTTTAATGTGATATAGGATTAAAATTTGAATAATGGTACAATTATAAATGGCAACTGCCCAGAAATGGGGTGACTGCTCTCATGTACGAAATTCTTACGTTGATTATCGCACCACTTTTTGTGGCTCTAGTGACAACACTAGTCGATCATTGGTTATCTGATCGGGACGATAATTAAAGCAGTTGCCTAATAACCCACGCGCTGGCCGTCGCATCCAGTGTACAAAAAAAGCTCTCCTATTCGCTGTAGGAGGGCTTTCGTGCTGCTCTGTCGAACTTCTTACGTTTCGCAGATTTAGTTTACCATAAAGTATACCAAAGTGTCAAAAGGAGGTGTCTCATTTTCGTTTCTCTCCTAAATTTGCTTATGATAAAACATTAGGGTCCAGGCCATGTTCTGGTATTATCGATCGTTCGCTTCTACGCAATTTTACTTAGTGGATCTCATGCATACTGATATTGATCCCTTTTGGTAATCAATTTGTATTTTCCAGTCTACCTGTCAAATACAGGTAAAAAAACACAATTAAATGTGCATTAACAATGCTTAACAAAATAAAATATGCACTGCCATGATCTGACTTGTTAAGGAATGAAACAATATCAACAAAGAAAACAGCTCCTGCTATACTTAATAAAGCCTGTTTATATTTACATAAGAGCATGTTCCACACAAATGAAAACACCAAAATAACTGCTAAAACTCCTAACACTTCAATCATTTTTTCCTCCTAATTATCCTTTTTCGGCAAATTGCCGTCCATATTTCTTATCGAATTTTTATGAATAAAAGTTGCCCCTCCATAAACGGGTGGTAACGGACTCTTCATGAAAGTTCGCCACTCTTTGTAGCTTTTATTTCCTAATGTTTTAAGATAGAGGCTCGTTTTGAATCCAGTAGCTATAATTCTAGGTAACAGATTGAAAGCTAACCATATTGCAGCTGGTAGAATTATCATTATCAGACTAGCCATCAACGCAAAATCATTTACATTCATTTTGTCATCCTTTCTGATCGTTTTTTGATAATCATTTTTCGATATACTTAAATGATTGTGGTGCTGCACTTACATCTATTTCTTTCAAGTCTAAAGGTCTTTCATATTCAAGAAATTTCTTTATTTGAATTGCGTAACCTTTCTCTTTGCCACTAAAATATCCATTGAAGAATGCTTCAGTTATTCCTGAATACTCTTTCGTTCTCTGCCAAAGTTTTTCAGGTGTGTCTTCAATAATATTTTCAATGGTGAATTCACCTATAACTTTACCTACAGGCATAGTGGAATAAATAATGACAGACGAAACATCTTTATTTTTAAACATCCTGGATCTGTATTCAAACCTTTTTGTTCCAGCAATTATTTTCTCCACAAATTCAGGTTTAATAGATAACAATACTTTCATATTATTCGCCTACTTTCTGATCCTTTTTGAATCTCATTCATGCTGCTACCGATCCTTTTTGAGAACTATTTGTACAGCTGTGCTATCTTATCAAAATTTTCTTTTTGTTGTTTTGTAGCATGAGCAAAACTCATATCATCTTTAGCAATTAGAAACGGTGTACAAAACATTTCGTTAGTAGTAACTTTCAAAAAAGTGGATAACAGCCCATACTCAGCCAGTTCTTCGTTGTGTACCTGAAACGGCTCTATCTTATACACATCGCCATCTTTCTGAAGATAGTCTCCTATACCATGTTCTTTTATGTTTTCACCTCTATTGATCCGTTTTGAGAATCCTATTTATTTTGATAGTCTAAAATGAACTTCCTACTGTACCAATAATAACTAGCAAATGTTTTTTGATCATAGCCCCTCGGCTCAGTCTTTTCCCATTCTAAATCACTATCAATCTGATCATCCCATAAATATTCTGAATGCAGTAAATGCAGTGGATTATTGTGGATACTATCTTTGGTAAGATTAGCTACATCGTACTCTTCACAGCAAAATAAAATAGTATCAATCAAATCATTTAGTTGCTCTTGCTCCTCAGTTGTATATGTAGCACTAGGTAGTTTTAATAGAAACCATATTGTCCAAGGAGTTACTTGCCATAAAGTACTTTGGTGTTCTATTAGATTTCCAATCTTTTTAATCTCTTTGTTTTTAATCATTTCTGGAATCATTTCACCTGTACCATAGGGCGTTGATAAGCATTGCCATGGTATCTCCTCAATTCTTAACTCAGAAAGACTTTTGATATATTCCTTCATAAATTCAAACTCTCCTCTTCTGATCCTTTTTGATACATCCCTTACTACGATTATTTTTCAATAAAATTTAAGTATTCACTGTATCTTTTATCTATGATAGCTTTTACTATCTCATAATTTCTATTGGTGAATGTCACACCATAATCTGAATTCTCTAAATCATTCATATGTTCTAACTTCAAATTTATATAATCTTCTAAGTAAGAACTATACTTTTCTGAAAAGGGAGTTCCAGTTTCGTAATATTGGTCTGCAAATTCTACTCCTTTCCCTTCAAAGTCTTCTCCCATAAAAACACCATCACAAAAATCAAATAGCAAATCAAGAGCACTATACTTTCCTTCTTTTATTAGTTGTATTTCGTTAGATACTTCCTCTAACATATCTTGTCCAGAAAAATTATTTTCTATCATCCATCTATAGAAAAAAGCAATATGTACTCCACCTTGTTCAATTTCAATGCCTTCTGGAAAATCTTCAGCATCAAAATGCCATTTTGCTTTATCATAAGCCATAAATATCTCTCCTCTATTATTATATTTTCTTAATTTTAATATTTTCGTCCTTTGATTTTTCCATTTTTTCTTCCTTCATTTCCGATCCTTTTTGGGAACTTATCGAAGATAGTCTTTTATCTCTTCCGGCAAGTCCATTTCATCTATAACTTTCTGCAGAGTGTAGCCAGCTTCTTTTAGCTTTAGTTCAAAACTATCCTTGCCATCAAAAAGCCATTGGATATTATCTAATTGATCAGGCGTTAAAGCATTCCACATTTCGGAATCATTAAACCCTGCCTCACCCCAACCATCAAGTAAGAACGTCAAAAAAAGCAGTTCTTTTTTTGTTAGGTACATTTATTTTTCACTCCTTCAGTTGTTGATTCTTTTTGATACTCCCTCCATACGGAATGATTTCCATTTTATCTGCTGCTGCTAATCTAAGTTCTAAACTTTTTAAACCTTGTTTAGCCCTTTTTTCACTTGAATATATTTTTGGTTTATTAACACCTTCAATAGCTATTAGAGCTTTCACTTCTCCTCCCCATCTGTATGTCGAAGAAAAAATACTGGTAATGCCGAACTCATCCGTCATTTGAATAACATACATTCCAGTTCATCCTTTCTGATCCTTTTTTCAAATTGACAATGCTGCTTCATTCCTTTAACATTAAATGTAAGGAAAGAGGCTTTTATACCAAAAACGAGCGTTTTCGATAATTTGATTAATTCATATTTTAACGAATATAGAATATTGATATCACTGGAAGTTGCCCTAGTTTTGGGGCAGCTTTTTTATTTTGCCAAAAACTGCGTTTTTGAGAATCCTCA